>NZ_JADBQB010000002.1:0-593910 GCF_014895705.1 Enterobacter cloacae complex sp. P27C | reverse complement strand
TGCCGAACTCAGAAGTGAAACGCCGTAGCGCCGATGGTAGTGTGGGGTCTCCCCATGTGAGAGTAGGGAACTGCCAGGCATTAAATTAAGTAGTAAGCCGGTGCATAAATCCGGTGGTTACAAGCAGTCTTCGGTGGAGCGGTAGTTCAGTCGGTTAGAATACCTGCCTGTCACGCAGGGGGTCGCGGGTTCGAGTCCCGTCCGTTCCGCCACTTATTAAAAGCCCTGAGTTAACGCTCAGGGCTTTCTTCATATCTGACGATTAATTATTGCGAAATTAGCAAAAATCCTCTGCGTTTTACGATCTTTTTCTCTATAACACCGCCAGCGATAATCGTCCTCAGTTAACGAACATAACGATTGAGGAATATTATGACTCTCCCTGCATTCGGTCTTGGCACTTTCCGCCTGAAAGACGACGTTGTTATCGCATCAGTGAAAACCGCTCTTGAGCTTGGCTATCGCGCAGTTGATACAGCACAGATCTATGAAAACGAAGCTGCCGTTGGACAGGCTCTTGAAGAGAGCGGTGTACCGCGTAATGAACTGTTCATCACCACCAAAATCTGGATTGAGAATCTCAGCAAAGACAAGCTGATCCCAAGCCTGAAAGAGAGCCTGAAGAAACTGCGTACTGACTACGTGGATCTGACGCTGGTCCACTGGCCATCTCCGAACGATGCCATCTCCGTAGAAGAATTCATGCAGGCGCTGCTGGAAGCGAAAAAGCAGGGCTTAACGCGTGAAATTGGGATCTCCAACTTCACGATCCCGCTGATGGAAAAAGCCATTGCCGCAGTTGGCGCAGAAAATATTGCGACAAACCAGATCGAGCTGTCTCCATACCTGCAAAACCGCAAAGTCGTGGACTGGGCAAAACAGCACGGGATCCACATCACCTCTTACATGACGCTGGCCTACGGTAAGGCGCTGAAAGACGAGGTAATTATCCGTATCGCTGAGAAGCATAACGCCACTGCTGCGCAGGTTATTCTGGCATGGGCAATGGGTGAAGGCTATGCCGTGATCCCATCATCAACCAAGCGCGAAAACCTGGCCAGCAACCTGCTAGCGCTGGATCTTCATCTGGATGACGATGATAAAAAAGCGATCGCAGCACTGGAGTGCAACGACCGCCTGGTGAGCCCGGAAGGTTTAGCCCCTGACTGGGATTAATAAGACCCTCCCTCTGTAACCTGAACCCTCACACAGCTCCTCCGGGAGCTGTTTTTATATGCTCGCTCAGGAAGTCGATAAAGGCGCGTATGCGGGTGCTTACCGCTCTGTCGCTGTAATACACCGCGCTGAAAGGCATCTCTACCGGCAAACGTTTATCGGCCATTAGCTCTACCAGTTCACCCCGCGCTATCTCTTTATCAATCATATAGTCTGACAAGCAGGCGATCCCATTCCCTTCCAGGCAAAGCTGCTTCAGCGTTTCTCCGCTGTTAGACGATAACCCGCAGGTAATTTCATGAAGCTGGCCATCATGACAGGCAACAGGCCAGGTGTTCAGCGACACCGGCTCCGTAAAGCCCAGGCACAGATGCTGCTTCAGTTCTTCAACCGTCTCCGGTTTACCATGTTCTGCAATATACTGTGGCGACGCGATAATTTTACGGTAGCTGGCAAACAGCGGGCGGGCCCGCAGGCTGGAATCCGTCAGGGTTCCCGCCCGAATAGCCACATCCACTTTCCGCTCGATGAGGTTAATAAACGTCTCGGACGAGACCAGAGAGAGCGTCATCTCCGGATAGCGTTCACGGAAAGGTTTGATTAACGGCATCAGAAAATGAAGCACAACCGGCGTGGCAGCATCAATGCGCAGCAACCCGCGCGGCGTGCTGCGGGTTTCCATAATCTCCGTCTCCGCTGCGGCCATCTCCTGCAGCACCGACTGCACGCGGCGGAAATAACGTTCCCCTTCTTCCGTCAGGCTGAGCTGCCGCGTCGTTCGGTTGAGCAGACTCACCCCAAGCTTCATCTCCAGCTTTTTCACCGAACGGCTAATGGCCGAGTTAGCCTGTCCCAGCTGCTCGGCTGCGCGGCTAAAGCTGCCGCTTTCGACGACGGCGACAAAGATTGTCAGCTCTTCAGACGTTGCTTTCATTGTTGCACCACCTGCAAAATTCTATTGATATTTTGACCATTTTTGTTATTTAAGCACTGGCGCATACTGCCTGTCATCTTAATCCTGATGATACGGAGTATTTTATGCCACTGGCGCTACTTGCCCTGACGATCAGTGCCTTTGCAATTGGCACGACCGAATTTGTTATCGTGGGACTGGTTCCCACCATCGCTAACCAGCTTGCCATCTCGCTGCCCTCAGCCGGGTTACTGGTGTCTATCTACGCCCTGGGCGTTGCCGTCGGCGCGCCGGTGCTGACGGCCCTGACCGGACGTTTTCCGCGTAAGCAGCTGTTAGTCGCGCTGATGGTGCTGTTTACCGCCGGGAACGTTCTGGCCTGGCAGGCACCGGACTACACAACGCTGGTGATTGCCCGCCTGCTGACCGGTCTGGCACACGGCGTGTTCTTCTCGATTGGTTCCACCATTGCAACCAGCCTGGTCCCCAAAGAGAAAGCGGCTTCAGCGATCGCGATCATGTTCGGTGGGTTGACCGTCGCACTGGTCACAGGCGTACCGTTGGGAACGTTTATCGGACAGCATTTCGGCTGGCGTGAAACGTTCCTGGCCGTCTCCTTACTGGGCGTTATCGCTCTGGTGACTAGCCTGCTGCTGGTACCATCGAATATCCCGGGCCGGGCGAGCGCCAGCCTGCGCGATCAGCTGAAAGTGCTTACTCATCCGCGTTTGCTTATCATCTATGCGGTTACGGCTCTGGGCTATGGCGGCGTATTCACTGCCTTCACCTTCCTGGCACCGATGATGCAGGACCTGGCGGGCTTCTCCCCGAATGCCGTGAGCTGGATTTTGCTGGGATACGGTATTTCTGTGGCCATTGGCAATATCTGGGGCGGTAAGCTTGCGGATAAGCATGGTGCGGTACCGGCGCTGAAATTTATCTTCGCCGCCCTGGTGGTTCTGCTGATAATTTTCCAGTTCACGGCTTCAATGCAATACGCCGCGCTGGTCACGGTACTGGTGATGGGGATCTTCGCCTTCGGTAATGTGCCAGGGCTTCAGGTTTACGTTGTCCAGAAAGCCGAGCTCTATACGCCGAATGCGGTGGATGTGGCATCCGGTCTGAATATTGCCGCTTTTAATATTGGTATCGCGCTGGGCTCCATTATTGGCGGACAAACCGTCGAACACTTCGGATTAACCCAGACCCCATGGATTGGCGCGGTGATTGTCCTGGTCGCCTTCCTGCTGATTGGCCTGAGTGGACGCCTCGATAAGCCAGCCCGCGTAGCGCTGGGATAACATCAGTAAGTGCTTGCTTACAAAACTGGAAAGCGGTTTCTCAGAAATTGCGTTGAAAGTGTGACCTAAAGTCCCTATAACATTAGAACCAGCCCGTTTTCAGGGCTGGTTCATGTTACAGGGGCTGTTTCCAAAAGTGCGAAAAAATACCTATGCCATGCGTTATGTTGCCGGAATGCCCGCGGAGAGGATCTTACCTCCGGGGTCGTTTGCGAGCATAAGCCAGGCATTACCCGCCGGCTCACCGTTAAGCAGCGATGATAAAATCCGGGTTCTGGTCTGGAATATCTTCAAGCAGCAGCGCGCGGAGTGGTTATCGGTACTCAAAAATTTTGGAAAAGATGCCCACCTGGTTCTGCTCCAGGAGGCGCAAACTACCCCTGAACTGGTACGGTTTGCCACCACGAATTACCTTGCTGCCGACCAGGTGCCGGCATTTGTTCTGCCGCAGCATCCCTCTGGCGTAATGACGCTTTCTGCTGCCCATCCGGTCTACTGTTGCCCGCTCCGCGAGCGCGAACCTATCCTGCGTCTGGCGAAATCAGCGCTGGTGACGGTCTATCCTCTGCCGGATACCCGTATGCTGATGGTCGTCAATATCCACGCGGTAAACTTTAGCCTCGGCGTGGATGTGTATAGTAAGCAGTTACTTCCTATTGGCGATCAGATTGCGCATCACAGCGGGCCCATCATCATGGCAGGCGATTTTAATGCCTGGAGCCGTCCGCGCATGAATGCGCTGTATCGCTTTGCGCGCGAAATGTCGCTGCGTGAAGTTCGCTTCAGTGATGACCAGCGTAAAAAAGCTTTTGGTCGTCCTCTCGACTTTGTCTTCTATCGCGGTTTGAGCGTGCACGACGCCTCTGTACTGGTGACGCGCGCTTCGGATCACAACCCTCTACTCGTTGAATTCAGTCCCGGCAAACCTGATAAATAATGGTGTGTCAGGTCTGCCGTGGGGCAGGCCGCGCGGGTGCTGCCCTTTTATTTTTAACCAACAAAGGACAGTACGATGACAACAACACACTCCCATCATGACAACGTAGAAAAACAGTTTGGTTCTCAGGCAAGTGCTTATCTGAGCAGCGCCGTGCATGCTTCAGGTCGCGATCTGGTGCGTCTCGGTGAACGTCTGGCGGCATTCCCGCAGGCGCACGTGCTGGACCTGGGATGTGGGGCAGGGCACGCCAGCTTTACGGCTGCGCAGCAGGTAGCCCACGTTATCGCATATGATTTATCGAGCCAGATGCTGGACGTCGTTGCTGAGGCGGCGAAAGCGAAAGGGCTGAACAATATTGATACGCGGCAGGGCTATGCGGAGTCTTTACCGTTTGATGACGCGTCGTTTGATGTCGCGATCAGCCGGTATTCCGCACACCACTGGCATGACGTCGGCCAGGCATTGCGCGAAGTCAGACGTGTTCTGAAGCCGGGGGGCACCTTCATCATTATGGACGTGATGTCTCCCGGACATCCGGTGCGTAATATCTGGCTGCAAACGGTCGAAGCGCTGCGCGACACCTCGCACGTGCAAAACTACGCCAGCGGAGAGTGGTTATCGTTTATCACTGAAGCCGGGCTGATAGCGCGTTCGTTAATAACAGACCGTTTACCGCTGGAGTTCAGCTCCTGGATAGCCCGTATGCGTACCCCGGAGGCGTTAAGCCAGGCAATTAGGCTTTACCAGGAGAGTGCGTCCGCAGAGGTGAAGGCGTACTTTGAACTGCAGGCGGATGGCTCATTTACCAGCGATACCATCATGGCGGAAGCGCAAAAAGCGGGATAAACAAAAAAGGCACCGAGGGGAATCGGTGCCTTTTTATCTTTCGATCGTGTTATCAGGAGTCTGGCGTGGCGCTGTTCTTTACAAACAGCGTCAGCTGGTCGCCCGGTTTCAGATTGTCAGTATCATTATTCCAGCGCATCACATCTTTGATGTTCACGCCGTGTCGTTTTGCGATACTGGACAGTGAATCGCCTTTGCGCACGCGATAGGTGATGCTATCGCTGTTGCTGGCGAGACGCTGTGCGCTGCTACCTGCACCCACGGTCAGTGTCTGACCCACCTTCAGCCCAGAGCTGCGCAGATTATTCCACTGCTGCAGATCTTTCGCCGTCACGCCAAGACGTGAGGCAATGCCTGAAAGGGTATCCCCTGAACGCACCTTATAGCTGCGGCTGCTAACGGATGAAGCATCGGCGATCAGCGTTGACTGAACGGCGGCAATTTCACCCGATGCTAAAGACTCACGTAACTGCGCCGCATGTTTCTGCGGAACCATCACATACTGCGGGCCGCTTGCCCCCAGCGTCGAGCCTTTGACGCCTGCATTAAAGGTTTTCAATTTACTTACCGACATACCCGTCATATCAGCAACTTGTTGAATATCAACCGGATTGCTGAGGCGCACGCGCGCCAGTGCACGACTTTCGTCTGGTGTTGGCAGTTGTACACCGTAACGCTTGCTGTTCTTGAGAATATCGCTCAAGGCCAGCATCTTCGGTACGTAAATCTTCGTTTCCTGTGGCAGTGAGAGCGACCAAAAATCGGTGGATTTACCCCGTGCTTTATTCGCTTTCATTGCCTTCAGTACACGACCTTCGCCACTGTTATACGCTGCGACCGTTAACAGCCAGTCGCCGTCAAACATCTTGTTCAGACGTTGCATCATATCGAGAGCGGCTGTCGTTGAAGCGACAACATCGCGACGCGCATCATAGTTGCGGGTCTGTTTCAGACCATAGTTTCGCCCGGTGCTCGGAATGATCTGCCAAATGCCTGCGGCATTGGCGCCAGACGTCGCGTGTGGGTCAAAAGCGCTCTCCACTATGGGTAGGAGTACCAGCTCCATAGGCATGTTACGTTTTTTAACTTGCCCGGCTATCCAGTACATATACGGCTCTGCCCGTAACGTTACATCGTGGAGATAGCTCTTATTTCTTAAATACTTCTGTTTCTGTTCGCGAATCCGGCTGTTTTCCGGAATTCCCATCTTTAGCTCGTCGCCAATAGAGGTCCACAAGTCTTGCTCCTGCGCGAAAGATGTCCCATCGTCCATCCAGCGCGCCGAACTTGTAAACTTCCCTGCTTCCCCTTGACCAGCTGCAGAAAGGCTCTGTGCGTGCTGTTGTACGTTGCTGCCGTTCTGCGACTGGCAACCTACAAGCAGGACAGAGGCGAGTAATATCGCTTTTGCCTTCATGTGTGTGTCAATAGTTGCTTAAAAGACGAGCGATGATAACGGCGAAATTTTGAAAAGGCAACCCGCATTTATCTGAAGTTATCTTTCTTTGACCTTAACCATGCAAATCGCTGTTCAGGTTGTTGCAAATTTGTTTCTTGGTTAATTTTATTAATTAAATCAATATCATCTGTTCGTAAAAATAAATTAATCTGGCGCTCATTTTTCAGAATTACGGGCAGTGTATTTTGGTTTTTTGCACGTAACTCCTTCACTTTGTGATAATAATCCTGAATCGCCCGATCCTCAGGTAAGAGGCTTGCAGCAAACTTCATATTTCCTAATGTATACTCATGGGCGCAACAAATAAGGGTGTCATCCGGTAACGCACTTATCTTTTGTAAAGACTGATACATCTGTTCCGGCGTGCCTTCAAACAGTCTTCCGCAGCCGCCAGAGAACAAAGTGTCGCCACAAAAAAGATAAGGTTTGCTGTAGAAACACAGATGTCCCAAAGTGTGACCCGGTGTAGCAAATACGGAAAACTCCCACTCGTGGATGAGGATATTTTCGCCTTCTTCGACTACTTGCGTCGTTCCCTTATTTTGTGTCTCAGCCGGTCCGTACACCACAAGATGCGGAAATTGGGCGCGCAGTTCCTGCACGCCGCCAGTATGATCGTTATGATGATGCGTCAACAGAATGGCGTCAGGCTGCCAGCCGTTATCATTTATGGCGCGCAGTACAGGGGCGGATTCGCCGGGATCGACAATGACGCATCGACGATCGTCATCGACCAAAACCCAGATGTAATTGTCCTCAAAAGCGGGAATACTGATAAGATTCATACATTACCTCTTATAGCGTGGCGGGTGTTTTGATGAAACCGGCAAGGATACCTCAGACTGTCGCAGCACCGGAACGTTGGGCGGAATTGCCCTGGGGTGAATACTATCGCGAAGCACTGGAGCAGCAGCTGAAGCCCTGGCTCGCGAAAATGTATGGCTTTCACCTGCTTAAGATTGGCAATCTCAGCGCGGAAATCAATACCGAAAGCTGCGCTATCTCACATCAGGTTAACGTCTCTCTCGGCGGATCGCCGGTTCAGGTGAAGGCAGACCCGTTGCATCTGCCATTTGCAGAGAAATCCGTTGATGCATGCCTTCTTGCACACGCGTTGCCCTGGTGCAGCGATCCTCACCGTATGCTGCGTGAAGCCGATCGCGTTCTGATTGATGACGGCTGGCTGATCCTCAGCGGATTCAATCCGCTGAGCCTGATGGGGCTGCGCAAGCTGGTACCCGTGCTGCGCCGAACGCCACCCTATAACAGCCGAATGTTCACCATGATGCGCCAGCTCGACTGGCTTTCACTGCTGAACTTTGAAGTGCTCTGCTACGGCGGTTTTCAGGTACTGCCGTGGGCGCGGAAGGGGGGAGTGTTGTTAAGCACGCATTTGCCCGCCTTAGGCTGCATGCAGTTTATCGTCGCGCGTAAGCGAACCATCCCCCTTACGCTTAACCCGATGAAGCAGAGCAAATCGAAAACGCCTATCCGGCAGACCGTTGGCGCAACGCGGCAGTACAGAAAGCCCTGATCAGGATTCAGGCTGGTAGCCTGCATCCTCATGGGCCGGGTTTAAAGCCGCCGCGCGCGCCAGTTCGTCGCAGCGTTCGTTCTCAGGGTGACCAGCATGCCCTTTTACCCATTCCCATTTTATTTGGTGCTGACCTAATGCCGCATCCAGCCGCTTCCAGAGATCGACATTTTTAACCGGCTTTTTATCCGCAGTTTTCCAGCCGCGTTTTTTCCAGTTGTGGATCCACTGGGTGATACCCTGGCGCACGTACTGGCTATCGGTACTGAGCACCACGTCGCAGTGTTCTTTTAAGGCTTCCAGCGCCACAATGGCCGCCATCAACTCCATACGGTTGTTGGTGGTCAGGAAATAGCCTTCGCTAAAAGTTTTTTCATGCTGGCGATAGCGCATAATCGCGCCGTAGCCGCCGGGCCCTGGGTTGCCGAGACAAGATCCATCGGTGAAAATTTCTACCTGTTTACGCATCTCTGGTAGACTTCCTGTATTTGAAACGTTCAGTTAAACGATAAGTCTGACATAAATGACCGCTATGAGCACTGCAATTACTCGCCAGATTGTCCTCGATACCGAAACCACCGGTATGAACCAGATCGGCGCGCACTACGAAGGGCATAAGATCATTGAGATCGGTGCCGTTGAAGTGGTGAACCGTCGTCTCACGGGGAACAACTTCCACGTGTATCTCAAACCCGATCGGCTGGTGGATCCAGAGGCGTTCGGCGTTCACGGTATTGCCGATGAGTTCTTGCTGGATAAACCGACCTTTGGAGAGGTGGCAGACGAGTTTCTGGAGTACATCAAAGGCGCCGAACTCATCATCCATAACGCCTCGTTCGATATCGGCTTTATGGACTATGAGTTTAGTAAGCTCCATCGCGATATTCCGAAAACAAACACCTTTTGCAAAGTGACCGATAGCCTGGCGCTGGCGAGGAAGATGTTTCCCGGCAAGCGTAACAGCCTCGATGCGCTCTGTTCACGTTACGAAATAGACAACACCAAGCGAACGCTGCACGGGGCATTGCTCGATGCCCAGATCCTGGCCGACGTCTATTTGGCAATGACCGGCGGACAGACGTCGATGAAGTTCAGCATGGAAAATGAGTCACAGCAGACGCAGGGCGAAGCGGGCATTCAGCGCGTTGTCCGTCAGGCAAGCCGCTTGCGGGTTGTTTTAGCCAGTGATGAAGAGCTACTTAACCATGAATCCCGTCTCGACCTGGTGCAGAAGAAGGGCGGAAGCTGTATGTGGCGCGCCTGAAAAAACGCCACAATGCCTGTAAAATCATCGGTTGGGTGAATTTTGCAGCAAACGATTCAAAACGTGAGAAAAAGCGTTGACGAGATCGGAGGCACACCGTAATATGCGCCTCGTTCCCCAAGCGGGAACAGTGGAGCGGTAGTTCAGTCGGTTAGAATACCTGCCTGTCACGCAGGGGGTCGCGGGTTCGAGTCCCGTCCGTTCCGCCACTATTCAGGCCCACGTTATTTATAACGTGGGCCTTTTTCATATCTGTACTTTTTCGTCTGCGCGTTCGATCTTCGCGACTTTCCTTTGCGAGGCGCGAGAGCAGAGGGCAATGCCAAACAGAATCAGTACCGTGCTGACCAGATGATACGAATGCAACGTAACGTGCAGGAACATCACGCTGAACAGACCGCCGCTCAGCGGAATAAGGTGGGAATAAATCTCCCCGCGGGTTGCACCGATAGCCGCAATGCCTTTATTCCACAGCAGGTAAGAGAGCCAGGAAGGAAAGACCACCAGGTATATCAGCCCGCTTAAAAAGCCCGGTGCGGTATAGGCCGTCCACTCAGGTAAGCCGGTCTTTATCAACGATATCGCCAGTACCGGTAACAACACCAGGGCACCGAGGACCGCGCTCACGGCCACAAAGGCATTCCCACCGACGCTTTTCGGCTTCATCCGCAAGAAAGCACAATAAACGGCCCAGCTGGCGGCAGAGCCCATGGTCCAGATATCGCCGCGATTCAGATTTTTAAGCGTATCCAGATGCAGCAGATCGCCCTGCATGACCAGCCAGACGACGCCCAATGAACTGAGAACAACGCCAGCAATATTCTGTACTGATATTTTCTCTTTAAAGACCAGCTTATTTATCAATAAAACCAGGGCAGGCGTTGTAGATAAATAAATAGCTGCATTAAGAGATGAAGTATATTGCAGACCGATATACAGCGTGAGTGGGAACATAACCTGTCCGCACAGCGCAAGAAATATGATCGTACCTTTCGCCTTTTTCATCATCGGCCACTGGGCGCGAATCTGTCTGATATAAAGCATCGATAAAAGAAGAGCCGTAATTATCCAGCGTGCGGCGGATAATATAATCGGGTCTGCATGCGCCACCAGTAAATGACCGACGACATAATTACCCCCCCAAAAACAGGCCGCGAGACTGAGTAAAAAATAGGGCATAAAGGCTCCTGATAATAAACATTTTGTCTGCCTTTAGAGTACTGCCGGTGCAGAATTAAATGCTAATATAATATTTTCATCTCACGGTATTGGCTGAAACTATGAAGTTTACTCTCAGGCAACTTGAGTTCTACATTGCGTTAGCGGAAACATTACAAATTTCCAAAGCGGCCAGCCGTTGTCATATATCGCAATCTTCCATGACGGTCTCGATGCGCAACCTGGAGGAGGCGGTGAATGCCCCTCTCTTTATCCGGCATGCAAAAGGGATCCAGTTAACTCCCGTCGGCGAGCGATTTCTCAATCATGCCCGCAAGATCCTCCACGATAGCCGCGCGGCGGTGGAGGATCTTCATCAGCAGCCTGAGGCGATTAACGGCGTCGTGCGCATCGGCATTGCCGAAACCCTTTCCGCTTATCTGCTGCCCAATCTCTGGGGCGATATCGCGCAGCGTTTTCCGCTGCTGGAGACGGCATTTCATGAGGCGCCCGCATCGCAGCTGCTTCAGGCCTTGCGTCAGGGAGATCTCGATTTTTGTCTTTTGCTGACCTCCAATATCAGCCACGATAGTACGCTTGAGGTCGAAACGTGGATCCGTTCGCCGCGCCGGTTATGGACCGCCATCGGCCATCCTCTTCTCAGCGTGCCGGAGCTTCGGTTAAAGGATGTGGAAAAGGTGCCATTTCTGTTGCTGGTGACGGACGATTATCCCGATGTGATATCCGACTACTGGCAAAGCAGGGGCTGCCATCCTGACATTCATTTTCGCACCAACTCCTTTGAGGCGATTCGAAGTCTGGTCGCGCAGGGAAAGGGGGTGACGATTTTATCCGATCTGGTCTATCGCCCGTGGGCGCTCGGCGGTCAGCGCGTGATCCGGCGCACCATTGACGACTGCATTACCTATATGGATGTGGGCATCGTCAAAAACGTCGGGCAGCCGCTTTCGCCGGCCTGTTTGCGGTTGATGGATTTTTTACGACAGCAAACGGCACGCCTGGGCGAAGCGCGCTGAACTGCGTCCCTGAGATTTCCGTTATCCGCCAGATATTTCCTGATTTCCCTGAGGGCCTTCTTGCCCGCAGGTCGTGTATTCCGCTGCTGGGGATGAAGACAATAAGCGCCTTGCTTATTTTCTTTACCGAAACGGAATTGTGCTATGTCTGGTATCACCGCGAGCGGTTTTCGTTCCCTGCTCGCCTCCCGTCCACTCTTGTTGGTTCTCTGCTGTGCCACCGCTTTGCCGGCATACGCTGAAGAGTCGATGACCGTTGAGGGGTATTATCGCGATCCCGCGTCATTTATCGCTCCGGCTCATACTCCAGCACAACAATTGCCTGCCAGCGACGGTGCGGGCGCGCTAAAAAACATCCCGGGTTTTTCCGTACTGCGCAGCGGCGGGAGTAACGGCGATCCGGTGTTGCGCGGGATGTTCGGTTCCCGGCTGACGTTGCTTGCAGACGGCGTCAGCACACAGGGGGGCTGCGGCTCGCGCATGGATACCCCAACGGCCTATATCACTCCGCAAAGTTACGACACGATAACCGTCATCAAAGGCCCACAAAGCGTGCTCTGGGGGCCAATGGGGTCCGCCGGAACATTGCTTTTTGAACGCCAGCCGGACTATTTCAGCGTACCTGAGCTAAAAGGCAGCGCTGAGCTGCTGCGGGGCGCTAACGGACGCGCGGATCAAAACCTTAATCTCGCGTTTGGCGACCCGCGTGGCTACGTCCGCCTGGACGGTAATCATTCGGAGGCGGATGACTACCGGGATGGTCATGGCAACCGTGTGCCGGGCCTGTGGCGCAGATGGAACAGCGGCGTCACGGTTGGGCTCACGCCTGATGAGGACACGCTGGCGGAGCTAAGCGTGGGAGCCAGCGACGGTAAAGCCCGCTATGCGGGTCGGATGATGGATGGTAGCCGTTTTGCCCGTAAAAGCGCGGCGCTAAAACTGGAGAAATATCACCTGAGCGAGCACGTCAGCAAACTTAGCTGGCAGCTCTATGCCAATGATACTGACCACATCATGGATAACTACAGCCTGCGTCAGCCCGTTGGACCGAAGCGTAAGTCTGAAGTTGGCGGCGTGGTGATGGGCAGCCGCCTTGCCGGCGTGTGGGAAGATGAAACCACCACGCTTACCGCCGGCGCGGACGTAATGCGTAAAAGTCACCGTAAAAAAAGCGCGGGATCGTGGCGTGACGATGCCCGTTTTACCCAGGCGGGTCTGTTTAGCGAATGGCGCCAGTCCGTTACGGCGGACGACACGGTCATCGTGGGTGCGAGACTGGATAGCATTCGCGCGGACGATCGGCGCAGCGCGCAAAATAGCTCCCGGCACGACCTCCTGCCCGGCGCGTTCACGCGCTATGAGTATCGCGTACCTGACGCACCCGTCATGCTTTATAGCGGCATCGGTTATACCGAACGTTTTCCTGATTACTGGGAGCTATTTTCCGGCAAGGCTGGAGAACAAAGCTTTCGTCAGCTGAAAACAGAAAAGACCCTGCAATGGGATAGCGGCGTGCAGTTACACGGCGACAAGGTTAGCGCCTGGGCATCGGCCTATGTCGGGCGAACTACCGATTACATTTTGTTTGATTATAGCCGCACGCCGTCGCAGGCCAGCAACATCAATGCCGCCGTAATGGGCGCGGAGACGGGCGCAAGCTGGAGCCTGACGCCCAACTGGGCACTGACGGGAAGCCTGAGCTACGCCTGGGGCGAGAATCGTAGCGATAAACAGCCGCTGCCGCAGATGCCGCCGCTCGAAGGGCGGCTGGCGCTGGACTATACCGGGCAACAGTGGCGCACCGGATTACTGTGGCGTGTGGTTGCGCCGCAGCATCGCGTGGCGCAAAACAAAGGTAACGTCACCGGCCAGGATCTCGGCCCGAGCGCGGGGTTTGGTGTGCTTTCGTGGAGCGCGGGCTACACATTTAACGACCATTTTGAGTCCCGCGTGGGTATTGAGAATCTGTTCAATAAATACTACAGCGAGCACCTCAACCTGGCGGGCGCCAGCCAGTTCGGATACGCCGCAAATCAGCAAATCCCTGAACCGGGGCGCGTCTGGTGGCTGGCTATGACATACCATTTCTGATCCTGAGCGTCATTGCTGAGAGCGACCGTTGAGGCGTACGTTTGCCTCTACCGCCTGTTTACAGGCGGTTTTTTTATGTCAGATAGCAATATCGAACATTTGTGTTTTCGCCAGCAGGCAATAGAGCTGACAGTCGCTGTTTACCCCCAGTTTTTCCATCGCGCGCAGTTTATGGGCGCTGACGGTTTTATTACTCAAATGCAGCTGTCTGGCGATCTCTGTCAGACTCATCCCTTTGCAGAGCATACGCAACACATCAATTTCACGGGGCGAGAGCTCTTGCTCCGTTTGTGCGCCGGTCTGGAACAGGGAATGCATCAGCTCGCGCTCAATATAGACTTCCCCATTGATCACTGACGTCAGCGTTCTGTTCAGGGTTTTCTCACAGGTGTCCCGACTAATATAGGCTTTGGCGCCTGCCTCCAGCGACATGCGGATAAGCTGCGTGTTTTTGTAGGGCGAAAGCACAATGATTTTAAGCTGCGGATATTTACGGCTGAGCCATTTAATCAGTAATACGCCGTCCATTCCGTTGAGCGGGTTAACGGTTTGGCTGGTGGCAAGAGAAAAGCCAAGGAACAGAATGTCGACAGGCTGTTGGGATAGCAGTGAAAGCAGCTCAGATGGCGTTGCGGTATCGCCCTGAATGCAAAACTCCGGGCGGGGTGAGCCGTCGCTGAAAAGAGAGGGCATATTGGTGATCATGGATAAGACGCCACGACGGATAATGGTGTGCTCATCGGCAATAGCGATACGGACTTTCATGGTTTCTCCTTCGAAAATGTGGGCGACGGTAGGGATAACGCCGCCGGATGACCAGAAAGATACAAATCCTGTGCAGAGCATTCTTTAGTACTTGTCAGATAATTCCTTCAGTGCGGTATCGAGTTGCTGCAGATTCGCTTCCATGCGCGCGCAGAAACGCGATGTCAGCGCAGGCAGGGCTTCAGCCGTTATGACACCTGTCGCCAGCATCTCCGGCAACACTTCAATTGCCTGACAGGTGCGGGTGGCGTTGCGCATGGCAAAGAGGCTCCAGGAGGCCTTCAGACGATGCGCGAGCTGGCTTAGCGTTTGCGGTGACGGGGTGTTTTCCCGTAGCTGTCGAATATCAAGGGTAATGGCTTCGCGCATTTGCTGGCGCATCAGGGTCATGATCTCCGGTTGACCGTTGGCCAGACGCCGGAGTTCGCTGAGGTCAGGCCCCTGATTGCGCAGGCTGTATTGCTGCGCCAGCGCCTGATGCAGGGCATTGAGGGAGAGCGGTTTTCGCAATAACGCGTCCATTCCGGCATGTTTTGCTCGATCGTCCTCACTCTGCAACGCGCTGGCGGTGTAACCGAGAATAGCGGCGGGCGCGGTGATGCTGCCGGCAATATCGCGCAGGAGTATTAACGATGTGAGTTGATAGCCGTCCATGAGGGCCATCTGGCAGTCGGTTATCAGGATATCCACCGGCTCGTTTTCCAGGCGCGCAAGCGCTTCGCCAGCGCTGGCGCAAGGAATAACCTCCTGACCCAGCTCCTGCAGCTGGAGCGCTAACACCGTCAGGTTTGCCGGAAAATCGTCAATGATCATGATGCGATGCGGTGGCAGTGGGGTTATTACAGGTGTCTCATCGGCCGTTGCCGCCGGGCTGGCGACATGGAGCGGTATGCTCACCGTCACCTGCGTACCGCTCCCCGCTTCGCTGGCTATCGTCAGCACGCCTCCCATCAGCTCGACTAACTGGTAACAGATCGCCAGCCCCAGCCCGCTGCTTTGCGGCGTGCTGCTGTCAGTCTGAAACCACGGCTGGCCGAGGTGTGGAAGGGCATCGGCCGGGATACCGATGCCAGTGTCGCGAATCAACAGCTGCAAATGTTCACCGTTGAGCTCGGCGTGAAAAACAATTTCTCCCTTCGGCGTATATTTAATGGCGTTGCCCAGCAGATTGGCGATGACCTGATTCAGCCGTGCTTTATCGAACAGGAACCAGCCGTCGTGCGGCACGTTCAACTCGCTGCGCCAGTGGAGACCTTTAGCGTTGGCGCTGCTGGCAAAAATCTCCGCGCTGGCGTTAAGCGTCTGCCACAGGGGCCAGGCCTGTGGCTCCAGCCTTAACTCGCCTGCTTCAATGCGCGACAAATCCAGTACGCCGCCAATCACGTCGCGCAATGACCCGGCTGCCTGCCAGGCGATGTTGAGGGACTCGCTTTTGTCGCGCTCCATCTCAAGCAGGCCCAGCATGGCGTTGAGCGGGGTACGAATGTCATGGCTCATGCGGGCGAGGAAGTTCGATTTTTCAGTGCTGGCCTGCTCCGCCTGCGCCAGCGCCTGATTGAGCGCAGCGGTCAGCGCTGCTTTTTCAGTGATATCGATCCAGCCTCCGACCACGCCCTGAGGCCGCCCCCGCGTATCGGTATAGCGGCAAAGCCACCAGTAAAGGGTGGAATTGTTCTGTGTGGTTTCACCCGTTAACGGCGACGCGGCATGGAGCAGCGAGAGGCGATGCGGCAACGTAAACTGTTGGGCAAGCTCGCCCAAAGGCAGGCTGGAAAAGGGGGCGCCCTCTTCGGGCAGTGCCGTGAGTAACGGTGAGTGAATAAAGGAGTCGTTATAGCGCGTCAGCCGCCCGGTCGGATCGCAGACAAACAGCGGCACCGGGACATTGTTCATCAGAGTTTGCCAGAGTGAGAGCGCGTTGTGCAGCTCTGCCGTGTCCCGCTCGCGCTGGCGTCGCTGGCTCTGCGCGGCGCTAAAGGTCAGCAGGGCGACGAATGCCGCGCAAATCGCCACCACGGCGAGCATGACCAGCCATAGTGATTGCACCGGGGCGGTGGGTGTCGTCTGTACGGCCTGCGACAGGTTAAGGCTCGCGTAGATATCAGCCTGCGTTACGGACGCCATGACCGCATTCACCCTTTTGGCATCCGCCGGGTCAGAAATATTTGGTACAAACCATAGCGGCACTTCCGGCAGCGCCAGCGGCGTCAGCGACAGATTGCTGGCGTTATGCTGGCGCAGCAGGTGATGGAGTATAAACGCATCGCCCGCAAGCCCGTCCGCGCCTCCGGCTTTGAGCAATTCAAAACCCTGATCGAGTGAGTTAACCAGCACCAGGTTATCCGCAGGTAACGCCTGACGCAGTAACGTGACGAGCGGAGAGATGCGTATGACGGCAATCCGCTTATGCTGTAATGCGGACAAGGAGCCGGAAAGCGGGTTGCTGTCCTCACTGAGCAGGGCCCAGCTCAGTGAGTCAAACGTGATGGCACTCTTTGACGGTGGCGTCGCGCTGGCGACTATGCGCAACGTGTTCTCCGCATACTGAAGCGGGGGCGCATCAAGGTTGAAGGTCAGGCTATACAGGTTGGACGGAAACAGATTGAGCAGCAGATCGCGCCATACCCCCTGAATATGCCCGTCAGGCGTGAGTGTGACCATTGGCGGCGAAATAGCGGGAAGCAAAACGTGCAGCGTGATTTTGGGCGCATTTTCCTTCACGGGGGAATGGCGGGCGTCAAAGACGCTGCCGTCCGGCAAAAGCCACTTTTGTTCCAGCCATTCAGCGTCTTCCGGGTTAAGGGTGTGAATACGCTCGTTGAAGATTTCCAGCGTGTTTGCCTGCTCAGGCAGAGCCCAGGCACGAAAATGTAGCGGGGGAGTATCGTCCAGCGGCGTCAGGGTCAGCGTGGTGGCGGGGGAGTGGGTCAGCCAGTTACGTAAAACAAACTCCGGGGCGATGAATTCCCGCGCTTTCCCTGCTGCCAGCTGCCTGACGTTTTCTCCCGGTGAGGCTGAACCCGTCACAGAGCAGCGGGTCGCGACCTCTGACGGTAATTCCGGAAAGCACAGTGTACCGCCGCGTCCCTCTTTTATGCTCAGGGACGCCAGCGGGAAAGCGAACATTGGCTCGCTGGCGACCAGATCGGCTGCAGGACGCCGGGCGGCGATTAACACATCGATGCGCTTTCGCTTCAACGCATCCAGCGCCGTTGCCGGGTCGCTAAAACGCTGGACGTCCGGCAGCGTCGTATTGCTAAACAATATGCTGAGTTCATCATCCAGAATGCCCGGCGGCCGATCGATAGCGAGAAAAGGCGGCGCGGCGCTCAGCAGGCCCACGCGCAGCGTGCCAGCCGCCGCGTGCCCGCTTATCAGCATGAGGATAAATAATGTCGCCAGCCAGCCTCTGCGCATGCTCAGCTAACCAGCCCCAGACTTTGCGCGCACTGGAGCAGCTCGAAATCATTCCTGGCGTTGAGTTTGCTCATGGCACTCTTTTTTTGCGTACTGATGGTCTGCTTCGTCCGGTTAAGCTGGGCGCTGATCTCGTTCACGGTGAAACCGCGCACCAGCAGGCGAAGCACTTCTGTTTCCCGTTCGGTCAACTGTGCCTGAGGCTTCACCGGTTCGATTTGCCCCCGCAGGGTGCTGCGCAGCGTCTGCAGCAGATTGTTGGACAAACTGGCTTTGTTGAGAACGGCATGCACCCCGCAGCGCCGCAGCGAGTCCAGAAGCTCAGGATTAGTGATCATGGTGACCACCACAATCATGCTCTGCGGATAATGGCGAATCAGCGAGCGGATCATGGTTAATCCGTCCGGGCTGCGCGTGCCGGGCATACTCAGGTCGGTGATGATGATATCGACAGGCTCGCTCGCCAGTTTATTCATGAGTTCATCAGCACTGAGCGCTTCGTGAACGACCCGATAAAGGTCCGGGCGCGTCTGCAGCAATGTGCGCAAGCCTAATAAATAGACAGGGTGGTCGTCGGCAATCAGAACTGTTTTTAGCATGACATCCGATCCGGCAAGGAAAAGACAGGTGTTCACCGCACATCTTAGCGAATGGCGCTTTAGCATCACTCTTACAGTGTAGAGCAGAGTGAGGTGAAAAAGAGTAGCTAAAAAGTGGTGGGCTGTATAGTTGCTGGGGGGCATCAGCCGATCCTGATGGAAAACCGAAAGGTAAAGTAACGACGTTTTCACATTCTATGATAGAGATTTTTTCCGGAGCAGCTGAATGGTTTGTTATTTATCGCGAAATAGCGGCATGGCGGACGATATTTCTCAGGTACGGAAAGGAATTCCTTATTGTTCAGGTTGAATATCAGGTATTACTCAGGCGTTACTCAGAATAAACTTTCTGAAATCATGAATTGGTTGTGGAAAAATCAGGACGGGAAATAGCGCAAAGAGCGAAGGTACTATCATTTATAAGGATATGTTGTTAATTTGTGCCTGAATTAGATAACAGACATGTAACTGTTAATCCCTGCGCTTTTTCGTCATAACAATGTAAACGCTGTAATTTTATTATCCAGGACCTACCCGTGAATAACGAAGAAATCTCTCTTTCAGCGTCAGTAACGTTCGTACCGGAAAAATCATCTCTGGCAACCGTGGATCATGGTGATATACATCTGACGCCCAACGAGCGTCGTTTGCTGGAGTTGATCCTCAGCGGCAAATGTAAAAAAGAGACCATATTTGAAGAGATCTGGCTTAACCAGGGCATGATTGTTAGTGAATCCAGCTATCACCAGCTTATAAAAATGCTCCGCCGCAAGCTGCAAAATGCCGGCCTGCCGGGCTCGATCATTAAAACCATTCCCCGTTATGGTGTAGTACTGGCACCCTGCGAAACGCAGGACAGTGAGGTCGCTTGCCCGCCGCCAGAAGAGCCTGATAACGCGTCTTGTCCCACTCCCGTCGATTGCCCGTCGTTGCCTGCTATCACGGCGGAGCCAATGAAAACTCCCCCACGTCAATACGGGGCTCTGCTGGCGGCGCTGTGCAGCTTGTTGATTATCCTTCCAACGCTGGTGGTGGTCTGCACGGCGGACACGCCGCAGGCGTTTCAGGAAAATATCTACGTAGATGGCGTCATGTTTCATCTCTCTTCGCTGCGCAGTGTCGATCGGCAGGCGCTGGCGAGAAAGCGGCATGCCCTGCCGGCGGGCATCAATAACGTGTACATCGCGTCGAACGGTCCAAAAGTGTTCGTTGCGCAATGTGAAGGCGAACTATCTCAGGAGGGAAAATGCGGTTACGAATACTATTCGTCATATTGATGGTTTGCATCAGCGTTTCGCTGGGTGGCGCGCTGGCTTACCTGACCAGCAACTACCTGGAGAGCAGAAAAGTGCCCGCCGAGCCCTGCAGCAGCGTCATACGTAATGGTAAATTTATTGATGAAAGCCTGCAGCATTACCAGTTTAATGGTGTGATCACCTGGTGGCCTAAACTCCACAGGCTAACGCTATTTGGTGTAAAAACCGATGAGGCCGGTAACCGGGTATTCAACCGAACCCTGCAGTTAAAATCGGTGACACAGAAGGGAAACGTCATCAATGGCCGGGTGGCAGAATTAAAAATTGCCGTTGGCGATCAGCTGCCGGAGAAGACCTTTCTGATAAGTGAAGATGGTCAGTATATTAACCTGTTATTCAAGCCGATTAATAAAGATAGCTGGCTGATGAAAATTAATGATAACTGGGTAGCAATGTGTGAGTATAAATAATCCCACGATAATTTTATTATAAGACATATCCAGGCTGACGAGTTTTTAAATCTGCTGCTGCAGTGAGCTGTTCTCCTGTTTTCAGGAAGATGAATATCCTATCTTGCGGGACAGGATTTCATTATTAAACCTGGAGCAGGATATCTCCCATGTTAAAGAAAAATAAAATATCTCTGAGCGCTATCGCCGCAGGCCTGGCGTTAAGCGGAATGCTGGTCAGCACGTTTAGCCATGCGGCCGCAACCGACGCCGCCTCACAGATGCCGGATATCAGTCAGAAAAAAATTCTCGTAGGTTATTGGCACAACTGGGGAATTAACCCGGAAGAGATAGACAAAGCGCGCGGCTATCAGGGAGGTTTACCTTCTGATATGTCGCTGCGTGAAGTGCCGAGAGGCTACAACGTCGTCAACGTCTCCTTCATGAAAGTTATGGACGGCCAGAGCGGGAATATTCCCACCTTCAAACCCTACAACGCGAGCGATGAGGAGTTCCGCGCTCAGGTTGCAGAGCTGAACGAGCAGGGGCGCGCGGTGTTGATTTCACTGGGCGGCGCTGACGCGCACATTGCACTGAACAAAGACCAGACTGAGGCGTTCGCGGCGGAGATTATTCGCCTGACCGATCGCTATGGTTTTGATGGTCTTGATATCGATCTGGAGCAGACGGCCATTACCGCTGCTGAAAACAGTACGGTGATCCCGGCGGCACTGAAAATGGTGCGCGACCATTATCAGCAGCAGGGCAAACACTTCATCATCAGCATGGCGCCAGAGTTCCCCTATCTCCAGGCCGATCGCGGGGTCAACTACAAAGCCTACCTGCAAAATCTTGAGGGCGTGTATGACTTTATCGCTCCACAGTATTACAACCAGGCGGGCGACGGCGTGAATATGATGACGCAGGAGGAGAAGGACGAAGTCGGTGAATGGTGGCTGCCGCAGGAATGGGGGAAGGGCTATAGCGACCGTCAAAAAGAGCTTTTCCTTTACTATCTCACCGACAGCCTGGCAAACGGGACGCGCGGTTATGTGAAGATCCCGGCGAACAAGCTGGTGATTGGTCTCCCGGCCAATGCGGATGCGGCAGGAACCGGCTATGTGCGAGACGCGCAGAGTGTCTTTAACGCACTTTCGCGACTGGAAGCAAAAAATGAAGCGGTAAAAGGGCTCATGACCTGGTCAGTGAACTGGGACAATGGCAACACTAAAAATGGTCAACATTACGGCTATGAATTTCTGAACCGCTACCAGAGCATCCTTGACGGCAGTCTGCCGGATGGGGGCGACGAAACGGATACTCAGGCGCCAACACAGGTGCAGGGCGTGCAGGCCACGCTGAAGGGGCAGGATGTTTCGCTCAGCTGGCTGCCAGCTAAGGATAATACGGGCGTGGCGGGGTATGCCATCTGGCGCGGTCTGGAAAAGATCGGTGATACCCATGAACTCAACTTTACCGACACCCAAACCCAGCCTGGCATGAGCTATCGCTATACGGTCATCGCCTATGATGCAGCCAACAACTTCGCTACGCCGAGCCAGCCGGTCAACGTTACCGTGCCCGATAATGACGATGGCGGAGGCGAAGAGGGCGGCCAGGGCGGCGACGTTACCCCATTCACGCCGGGCAAACTCTATGCCGTAGGGGATAAAGTGCTCTATGAGGGCAATGTTTACCGCTGTCAGATTGGCCATACAGGTGCCAGCCATTGGTCGCCGGATCGGGCCCGCAACTTGTGGGTAGCTGAATAACCTCTTTTTTAAACAGCATGGCTTCGCAGGGAGCCGTGCTTTTTGTTTTACAGGACAACGACTATGCAAACTTCTCTGGTTATTGCCAAACGTTACGATCGGTTTTCTCGCCTTCTGCACTGGGTGGTCGCAGCCGTCATTATCTACGCGATGTGCATGGGCTATATTCTGCACGCGCTGGAAGGAACCCGCTGGTTTACCTTTTTCTCCGTGCTGAATATGTCGCTGGGTACCATCGCCACGCCTATCATGATGGTGCGCTTCGTCTGGCGTTTCTTCCGCCCTTCGGTGCCCTATCCGGCAACGGTAGCCGGACGTAAAAAACAGCTGGTGGTATTTATTCATGAGCTGTTTTATCTGACCATTATGGTGGTGCTGGTTAGCGGTTTTCTGATGCTGCAAAAAGACTACAACCTGTTTGGTCTGGTGCCGGTTTCCCGCCCGATTGCCATCGCCGAAGTGAATGCGTTTTTCTTCCAGGTGCATCGCTATAGCTGCATTCTGCTGGGTGTGATTCTGCTTGGGCATGTCGCGGCGGTGTTGAAGTACACCTTTAGTGGGCAGCGGGAGATTCTGCAGCGGATGCTGTGAGAAAGAGGCTCACTCCCCCCATCAGATGCGCGGTATTGCCAATCCTGTGAAACATCACCATCCCGCGCATCTGCCTTCCGTGCAGCGTTTGCAGAACAACTTCCCGGGCAAAGCTGCTTTCACGTTGCTGTGAGTACCAGGCGCGAAAACCGGGCAGGAACGGCGTATCGCAGTGTGCGTCCAGTAGCGTCAGGGTGCTCAGCGTCTTTTCCTCATCAGGGAACAGCGCTTCCGTACTGCCTTGCCAGAGGATCTCCTCCTCTGGCATCGAGAGGCGAAACACGACGCAAGAACCCGTCTGCGACAGGCGAATAATGATGGCACTGGTGCTGGCCGCGAGCGCCTGTTGCTGTTGGATCCAGCGGCGGTACTGATATAAACAGTTGGCAAAAATCGCCGAAAATACCAGGTACCACTGCGCCTGCCAGATTGCGGGGATGAGATCGGGCGTTAGCGTGTAAAAAATCCCTTCCCGCTGCTGGGTCGCCAGCACCACAATCAGGTATTGAATAAGCAGCAGAGCGCCAACGCCGCGTCCGGAGAGCGCAAACACGCTCAGTAAAACCACCGTCGTTTGCACCAGCAGCAGGTTTAGCCCCTGCCAGAGCGGTGGCAGGAAAAAGTACCCCGTTATCAGCACCAGGGTATTCGCGGCAAGGAGCAACGCTTCCCGCCCGTTAAACCGCGGGTGCGACGGCATTTTGCTCTCACGCAGCAGCGGCAGAATGGCGAGAATGCCGGTTAATGCCGCCAGCACCCAGGAAAAAAAATGCAGAGGCGCAATCGGATACCCTGAGAGTAACAGCGCCAGATTAAGCAGCAGGCTGCCGCAAAAAATGCTGAAGATTAACTGCAGGGGGTAGATCAGTTCACCAATAATCGGCCTGCGCGCAAAACGCAGCGCAGGCAGTTGCGCATTCAGACGAAAGACGGCGACGCACAGTGGAAATATCGCGACGTCGAAGAGGGCGAACAGGCACGCCAGCGCGAGCGGGCGGCCTATCCAGACGCCAGCAAACACATGCAGCAAGCCCGCGGTAGCCAGCCACAGCGGCCACTCTCGCGGGGCCGTCAGCCATAACGCGGCGAAAAGCAGCGGCGCCGGGAGCCAGAGCGTGGTGGAGAGGCTCCAGCTATCCCGCGTATGAAAGCTCAGCAATGCCAGCAGGATATAGAGACCCGAAAAGGCCAGCCAGCGGATAATATTGGTAATCAGCGTTGTTCTCCCACTGAGGCATTCAGCGTTATTCAGGTATTTATCATTTTAAGCTCAATTATTTTATCGTCGCTATTGATACGCTGGGATTTTTTCTAAAGGGCTTAACGATGGACTGGCAAAGCGACAAACGCGACCCTGCTACCCTGTGGTTTTCACTTTCTTCACGAGCGGCAGAACATGAACAGGGAAAGGAGTGGCATATCGCGGCATTATTGTGGAAAGAAGCGGCACAGTATGCAAAAACGCATCTGAATATTGAATGGGCGAACTTGCGCGGAGACTTTTGTACTTTACGTGCAAACAGGCTGCCTAAATATAACGAGTAGTCTCTGCTATTATCGGAGATTGCATGTCCCTTAGAGTGTGGAACCATGGTTGAGAGTGTAATACTCGTTTTTAGCGTTTTTCTGGGTGCCATTATCGGCAGTTTTTGCAATGTCATCATTTATCGGCTCCCCTTGATTCTCCACGGTGAAGCACTCTCTTTATCGTGGCCTGCTTCCCACTGCCCACGCTGTAAACACCCCATTAAATTTCGCCACAATGTTCCTCTGATGGGCTGGCTGCTGCTGCGCGGGCGCTGCGCCAGCTGTGGTCAGGCGATATCGTGGCGCTATCCGCTGGTTGAAGGGCTTATGGCGCTGCTGTACGGGGTGATTATCTGGCAGCAGGGCGTCACGCCGCAGAGCCTGTTCGACCTGCTGGCGGTGACGTTTTTGCTGCCGCTGCTGTTTATTGACCTGCGCACCATGCTCCTGCCCGACCGTCTGACGCTCCCGCTGCTGGCGATGTCTCTGACGTTTGCCGTCAGCGGCTATAGCCGGGTGGAGCCAACGCAGGCATTAATCGCCGCTCTGCTGGGATTTGGCGTGCCCTGGACCCTCTCTTTGCTGTTTCGTTTGTTGCGCGGCCATGAAGGGATGGGGATGGGGGATATGAAACTGCTGGCGGCGATCGGGGCGTGGCTTGGCCCGCTGGCGCTGCTGGATGTTTTTGTTGCCTCGACCCTGCTGGCGCTGATCACGGCGCTGATTCTGTTGCGGATCAAGCCCGGTCAACCGTTTCCTTTCGGCCCGTATCCGATTATTGCCGCGATAGGGTGGGTGATCTTATACCGATAAAAAAGCGCCGGAACGAAGGGGTGATTTCCGGCGCAAAAATGATAACGAAAGTGTAGGCAGGGAATGATAATGTGAGGCGCGGGTCAGTGAAGACCCGGCCAGAGTTAACTTACAGTATTATTTGCACTCTTTAGGCATGTTGGCAGCACCTTCTTTCTTCCAGACGCCCCACTCGCCATCGGAACCAGGCTTAACGCCTCGGGTTTCCCAGCTGTTCAGCCAGATGTTGCCCTCATAGCTCACTTTTTCACAAGGTGTCTTGTAAGTCTTGCTGTGATCCCAGGCTTTTACATTGGTTTGCGCCGGGCGCAGCTTGATCACCTTCGTCGCCGTGGAGACTTTACCGGTGTCAGGCGCCGTCACTTTCACCTGCAGCGTCACGTCCACATTGTCGGTATACGGATGTTTACCCATGAGGTTGGTGCTGAAGTTATTTGGTGACGAGATCTGAATCTTATCGGCGTGATTCAGTGCGGACCATTCAATTTTTGCCCCTTTTAACGAGTCATTGTTTTTGGACACGACGGCGGCAGCAATAACGTCACTGCCAACGATGGTGTCCTGGTTGTTGCCCGTATTGATCTGCACATCAGAAGCCTGCTGCGCTTCCTTCACGGTCACCTTGATAGTGTCGGTGCTGGTTTTGCCATTTTTGGCCTTAACCGTCAGGCGATAGGTCACTACACCGATTTTGCCGGGTTTAATCAGCGCACGGGCTTTCGCTGCTTTGACGGTTGAAACCCATTCACCGCCATCGGCGACCTGCAACGCACCAATGTCATGGCCAGAGTCGATAGTCCATTGATATTCTTCAGCATTCACGCTTGCGGAACCGTTAAGGTCATAACCACGGGAACCGCTGTTGCTGGTCACGGTGAAGTCTTTGCCCGGCTTCGCCACCGGTGCCGTGTTACCTGCGTCCGCTTTGGCATTCAGGGTGACGGTTTTTGAATCAATCTCGTTTTTATCGTTAGTGACGGTCAGCTTCACATTAACGGTAAAATCGCTCTCAGGTTTAGCCTTCAGGCGAATGCTGGCTTTCGCGCTGGTGCTGTTTTCCAGAATGACCTTGTCGGCATTGCTGGTGACGGCCCAGTGATATTTCAGCTCTTTCCCGGTAGAGGCGCTACCGTCCAGCGACAGCGCGCTGGTTGACAGGTTATGGCTGGAAGGCGTGACGCTGGCCACCGGTTTGCTAATGACCTCACCGCCGAAATCAACGTCGACCATCTGATAAAATGCGTTATCGGTATCGCGCACGCGCCAGACGGCATAAATTTTCTGCTTACCTTCACGCTCCGGTACGTCGCAAGTGTGGGTTTCGAAGCCTGTCGGGATCGAAATATCTGCCGACGGGTTGCCTGGCGCATAGGTATAAACCTTATGGCAGAATGGCTTATCTTCAAACATCGCCCTGGTCAGGCGCGAATCCGCACCCGGAACAGACTGCCAGTCCGGCTTAGTGATGTAGTAGGTAAAATAGGTGGTGCGGTGCTTAGCCGGTAAATGCCATTTAAACTGGTGCGGACCCGCAGACATCGGGTTGTTGTAGGTATTCTGCTTTTCGTCATCAAGCTTGCTGAAGGCGGGAGTTGCCGTTGAACCACCGCTTGCCAGTTTTCCATCCGGCGGGAACTGGAATAGCTGTTCGTTGGCGATCGGGGTTGGGCTCATATCGTTGCCAGCCGGGAGCTTCGGCGCTTCCACGGCGTCAGCAGGCCAGACGTTACTATGCTCACCTTTATCGTTCATCGGCGGGAAATGAATCACCGAACGGGATTTTGGTTCAAAAACATAGCCATGCGCCAGTGCGCCCGTGGAATACATACCAATCAATGCCACGGCTAACGCCGACGTAATATTATTCATCTTGAGTATTTTCAAAATAATCTTCCCTGAATTAATTGAAGGACACTTCTACGTGACTGAGAGGGTTGTTCTGTTTGGCATACACCTTATTTGGCTCTGACTCATCGGGTGTAATCTCGCCGTTGCTGTGCCTGAAACCGGCACGCAGTTCGGGGTGCTGCTGATTGATAGCCTGGGCGAGGGCGTAGGACCAGTGGGCCTCTTCGCCAGCAAGAATGGTGACGCGCGTTTCCAGATTTGGCAGTTCGGTTCCGTCGTTAAAGAAGCGCGCACGAATCGTTTGCCCTTCAACGACCTTCACTTTCTCACCGTTGACGGCGCGTTCCAGCGTGCCTAGTTCTTTCATGCAGTTCTGGTGACCCTGTTCGCAGTTTGCCGATGGCGAGGTCGTGGCGGCGTTAGCTGAAACGCTGACGCCCGCCCCTGCCAGTAAAGCGGCAAGGACAAAAGCAGATCCTGTTAATTTCATAAGTTCCCTTATTTATTACTGAACAATAACGAAAAGTTAATCTCACCTGCGGCGCAGGTAAAAAGGCGTTATTACCGTGTGATAACAGGGACAAATAGTAACGGGAGGAGACAACCGGCTTGAATAAGAGACTTCTCTGAGCAATTAAGAGTCGGGGAGTTTCGGCAGAGAAGAGCGACCGTTCGTGCTGTAAAGAGGGCGGAGCGCGACAGAGTATGAAATAGTACTGCCAATTTCAGTCCTTGACGCGTATTAATAAAATCTGAGCGAGGACGGAGTTTAAGAAATGACGTTTTTACGCTTTTCCTGAGTGTTGAATTAATAAAGTAAAGCCTGGCTTATATCCAGGCTTTACTATTATGTTAACCAAAAGGGTTTTTAAGGGCAGCTATTATTAGCTGCATCCGACGTTCGCCATGCCCCCCACTCACCGCCGCTTCCTGGCTCTTCTTGTCCTGCGTTGACATACCACTGATTCAGCCAGATTTTGCCGTTATGCGATACGCGGGTACATTTCACCGGGTAGGCGATCCGCGGGTTATACGCTTCTGAGCTGTCATCAGGAATATCAGGTAACTGTGGTTTTTTCACCGTTACGGTGATCTTCTCAGCGCTCACGCTTCCGTCTTTGCCCGTGACGGTTAACCAGTAGGTTGCTTCTCCGTCTGTATTGGCAGGAATGAGTGCCCGGGCGGTAGGCCCTGAAACTTCACGTACCCAGCCTCCGGCATGTTTCTCCTGTAGCCAGAATGTGCCAGTACTGTTTTTGTCGATAGTCCATTTCCAGGAGACGGCATTCTTGCTGGCGCTCCCGTCTAACTGGTACGCACGGGAAGAATCGGTCGTGCCGGTAACGGTAAAGCTTTCTCCCGGCACTGCCTTTACCTCCTCCTGCTCTTCCTCTTTGAGTTCCAGAATCCTGGCTACAGCTTTTGCCATATTGGGGTGAGTACCTACTTTCGCTGAATCCCCCGCAGCTAAAGGTGTACCGGTTTCCTGGAGAATGGAGCGCATCTGTTGAGGCGTGACGGTGATATTGTGCGCTTTTGCAATGGCCGACAGGCTGGCGACCACGCCTGCGATAATCGGGTTCGCGGAGGACGTGCCGGAGAAACTTGAGGTGTATTCCGCATTTTTTATGCTATGCAAACCGCCGTAACCCGTAGTAACCACATCCCAGCAGCCCCAGCTGGCGCTGGTCACACGTGAGCCATAGGTGCTGAAAGAGGCTTTTTTGCCATTGTTTGCACAAAACGCGCCCGCAATGATCGCGCCGGAATCCCGCTTTTTAACGTCAAATTTTCCATTAAATCCGGCGTGATCGAGGTTGATATTGCCATTGCCTGCCGCCTGAATCACGTGCACGCCCTTATCCGTCAGCGCTTTTATCACGTCATAATAGGCTGGAGCGTTTTCCTGGGGAACATAGCAAGAGGAGGTGCAACCTGTCACATCTCCTCCGCCGGTCTGCATACCAATTTGCACTACATCTCCTGCCTGGAGTCTGGGGATCATATTGTAGAGATTATTGGCCTGCCATTTGACGTATCCCATACGGGCGTTCCACGTCAGGCCTTTGATGCCCGCATTGATATCTTTCGCCGCCATAATCCCGACGGAGCTGGTGTCGTGATCTTCGCCTGGCGTATAGCGCTTATCACCTTCATGGAAATCGATCGGCGGCAAATTCACATGGCTGGTATTCCATGCGTTGTTTTCCATCGAGACCAGCGAAATGCCGCTACCATCGTGCCCTGAATACTGACTTACGCTGTCGCGATTAACGCCACCCATATAGTAGCCGGGCCGTTTTTCATCTGGCGATTTGGTGTAATCCTGCAATCCACGAAAATCCGGGACGGTGGCCTGGCTGGTACTGTTCAGGGCATAGCTCAGCCCGGAATAGGGCGGCAGGTCGGGAACAGTGACCCCCTTTTCCAGCGACACCGGCATGGATTCCGGGTAAGCCAGCTCAATATCTTGTCGCGCCGCCAGTTCATTAATTACGTCATTGATATATGCCGCGTCATGTTGCTTATCGGCTGGCAGGGCTATACGTAAATAACGGTTAAAGCCGTAGCGTTCATTAAGCGCATCCATCTCGCTTAATTCACTGCTGCGCAAATGATTTGCCGTAAATAACGGACTCACGGCGAGGGTACTGTCGCGTAATGAAAAGGGTGAAGACTTATTAAGCGTTGTACCGGGTTTTAATTTCACGATAACGGAGAGATACGAAGTGCCTTCCCAGGCTTGCTCGTGCGTGACGGAATTTTGCGCAAAAGCGGGGGCACTCAATAGTGCACAAATAAGCAGGGCCAGTCCAGTTTTATTCATGTCAACGATCTTCCTTATTAAATGACATCCAGAGTATTGATGGGATCATCCTGCCATTAGGGGAAAACCTGCATAAGAAGACGGGCAGCAATAAAATTGCGAGGTGTCTGTTCCATGTTAAGAATTACCTGCTCCGGAAAATATACGGCTGAAGTTGGGCTGAGAAATTTATGAAGCAGGCTGAAAGAGTTGTTAAACATCAACGCCTAAGCATTGAATTTAATGAGGGACGGAAAATCTCATGATCATCTCCTGATTACTGTATGGAGTTTAGGAATTATCTGGATCTTAATATCGCTAACCAGGGAGTTTAATTAATTAGGGATGCGTCACAATGCCCAGTGTTTCGTACTGTTCTTTACGTCAAAAATTATCCGTGTGGATAATCCTTTTACATTATTTATTTTCCATCTTTTTGCTCACGGTTCCCCCCGTCGCGCGGGCGCAAACTGAAACTCACGCAACCATTGAAAGCGAAAGCAATCAGCCCCTGCGGGATAAAATGGCTGGCATGTGGGGAAGCGCCCAACAAAACGGCGCGGGTGATGCCCTGCGCGGTGCGGCAAATAGCGAGGTGAATGCCGCGTTAACCCAGGAAGTGGAAGCGTGGTTAAACAATATCGGCGGGAAAGCTCGCGTTAAGGCAGATGTCGGTATTGGCGGGAGCGATAGCCGCGATTTCGGGCTGGACTATCTGTGGCCGGTTAAAATCTGGCAACACGACATTCTGTTCACTCAGATGAGCGCACACCGCTGGAACGAGCGCGATATCCTTAACGTTGGCCTGGGCTGGCGGCATACCTTTAACCCGCATCTGATGGCGGGTGGAAACCTCTTTTTCGATCAGGATGTCACGCGCCACCATAACCGAATGGGGGCAGGCGCCGAGCTGTGGAGCGATGGGATTCGTGCGTCCGCGAACTACTACCTGCCCCTGAGCGGCTGGCGTCATTCTGACGACAGCATGTTTAATGACGATCCCGACCGCTATGAACTGTATGAACGTGCCGCCCGCGGCTGGGATCTCAATCTGGAGACGGCCCTTTCACAGCACGTCGCGCTTAAATTGGGCTGGTTCCAGTGGTATGGCGACAAAGTGGACGTTAACGGCAGCCGCAGCGAAGCCAGCCACAATCCTCACGGGCTTAACCTCGGGCTTAAGTGGCAACCTGTGCCGCTGGTAGGGGTCAGCGCGGAGCAGAGCATGATTAGTGGGCAGCGGGATAACTTCTCTGTGGGGCTGAATTTCCACTGGGAGTTTGGCCGAAAACTTTCCGAGATGCTGGCAAGTGAAAATGCGGCGGCTTTGCCATCGCTCATGCAGTCCCGCACGGAGTTCGTTACCCGTAATAACAACATCGTTCTCGCCTATAAGCAGGAAGAAAAAGACAGACGTCTCTATTTCAGCCCGACGGAAAAAACCACGCAGGCTGGCGTGCCTTTGCTGCACGCGGTGAAAGGTGGGCAGGGGGGCGTCATTCGCTACACCTCCTCCAGCACGGCGATCGCGACCGTGGAGCCGGGCAGCGGACTGGTGAATCCAACGCATCGGGGCGATGTCACCATCACAGCGACGGAAACGTCACCTGTCGATCCGGAGCACGTATTAAGTTCCGCCAGCTATCACCTGACCGTGACGCCGGGCGATTTTGCCCCTTCCGTCGAGGGCGTTGCCATTAAGGGGGACATGTCCCCGGGCCAGATCCTGGAGGGGAGTTATCTCTATAAAAGCAATGAAGGGGAGGATGAAGACCCTGAACAAACCCGGATGCGTTGGTATGACGCAGATTCAGGCGAACTGCTCAAGGAAGGGAGTGCTACGTATGAGGTGCAAACGCGTGATATGGCCCGAAGCGTGGTCTTTGAAGTCACACCGTTCAACAAAAAAGGGATACCAGGGGAGAGCGGAACGGCGAAAGTTACCGGGAGCGCAACGATAACCACCCTGCGTATCGATCATCTGCTTTCACCCGGTGAGATCCGCCGTGACGGCAGCGTGAAGTTCTTCGAAGAGAGTCACGGTGCGTTGCTGGTGTTAGCCGAGGTGAAAGACGGTCAGGGCTCCCCTCTGACCGATCAGATGGTGTACTGGCAGAGCAGGAACTCGCTTGGCTCGTTGTCGCAAAACAGCGTACGCACCGATGAGCACGGTCAGGCGCTGGTAAAAATAGAAAACATCATGGCGGATGGTGAAGATGAAATTACGGCCTCGCTGATCCCGCCAGGCGGGATCCAGACCCAGAGCACCGCCAGTGATAACAATGTTCAGCAGGAGAAGATGGCGCTGGTGGTCGATTTTGCCCACCCGCTTGCCATCCGCTTCGTGGCCTCTCCCGAGCGCGCAGAAGTTGCCACGGAAAAGACGTTCACTATTGAAGTTACCGATCAGGATGGTAAGCCTCTGACGGTTGAGAAGAACGTCACGTGGAGCAGTAACGGTGAAACCCTGAGCGGCAAAACGGATAGCGAGGGAAGAGCATCCATCGCGCTTATCGCGCCGCAAAAAGCAGCAGAGAAGTGGGTGGTGAACGCCACGGTAGATACCGTGAGTAGCCCGTCAGCGCCCGTAAGCCTTGAGCCAGGGCCGGTGGAAAAAGTTGTGCTGGACGTCCCGGAAAACGCGGTCGCAGGCAGTCAGGATAAAACCGTCAGCGCGCAGCTGTATGACCGGTTTGATAACGCGGTTATCAGCCGTAAGCAGGCCATCACCTGGCGGATAGAAGGGAGTCAGTTCCGGGAAGCGCCTACCGGAGACAGCGATGAGCACGGTATTGCCAGTGCAACCGTAGTAGTACCTGAAAAAGCGCCAACGCAGGTGAAAGTCTCCGCCGGTGATGAGCAGAAGATCGTCAATGTGACTGTCGGGAAAGTGAATCATGTTGAGCTTAAAGGTACCCCAGATACGCTGAATGCCAATGGGAGCAGCACTTCGACGCTGACCGCCATCGCGCTGGATGAGCACAACAATAGCGTACCGGACGCACCCGTAACGTGGTCGTTAATCACGCAGCAGTTTGGCGCGCTAAGCAACGCGATCGAAAAAACCGATGCAGAAGGCAAAGCGACGGCCACGTTTACGACCGCATCCGCGGGGGGCAATGCGCAAATAGAGGTCGATATTGGCGGCAAAAAACAAGCGACGCAGCTGACGCTCAACGGTTACCCGATTATCCGCAGCATCACGCTGAACCAAACCGCCGGGCTGAAGGTGGGCGATACGGTAAGCGTGGAAAAGGTGGACGTGGAGCAGAACGGCGGCGGTGAGGTGACGCTGAGCTACCAGTGGCACCGTGACGGTGGCGCGATCGATGCCGCCACGTCAGACAGTTATCACCTGACGGAGCAGGATACGGGTGCGACTCTCTTTGTGGTGGTGACCGCGACCAACAATGCCAAAAATGAAGGCGATAAGGCGTCGTTGAAAACGGAGCCGGTGGTCGGGAAGGCGTCAGATGTTACGGTAACCGCCAGCGCGGACAGCGTGGATGCGAACGGTCTCAACACCATTACCTATAACGCCGCGGCGAAGGATCGCTTCGGCCGTGCGGTTGTGGGCGAGGCGATTGTCTGGGACATCGACAAGCCCGAGCTGGTGAGCCGGGGAGAGGCAAGCGCCGTCACCGGTACAGAAGGCACGGGAACGATGATCGTCACCGCGAAAAATACCGGCGGAAACATCACGGTGAGCGCCACGGTCAACGGCAAAAAGGGCGAGTCCGGCGTGGCGCTGCAGGGGATTCCGACGATCAAAAGCATCACGCTGAACCAAACCGCCGGGCTGAAGGTGGGTGACACGGTAAGCGTTGAGAAGGTGGACGTGGAACAGAACGGCGGCGGTGAGGTGAAGCTGAGCTACCAGTGGCACCGTGACGGTGGCGCGATCGACGGCGCCACGTCGGACAGTTATCACCTGACAGAGCAGGACACAGGGGCAACGCTGTTTGTCGCGGTAACCGCTACCAACGCGGCCAAAAATGAGGGCTATAAGGCGTCATCAAAAACGGAGCCGGTCACCGGGAAAGCGTCAGCCGTGACGGTCACTGCCAGTGCGGCCAGCGTGGAAGCTAACGGGCTGAACACCATTACCTACACCGCCACGGTGAAGGACCGCTTTGGCCGTGCGGTAGTGGGCGAGGCGATTGTCTGGGATATCGACAAACCGGAGCTGGTGGCTCGGGGGGAGACCAGCACCATCACCGGAACCGGAGGCGTGGGGACAATGACCGTCACCACGAAAAATACCGGTGGAACCATCACGGTGAGCGCCACGGTCAACGGCAAAAAAGGCGAATCCGGCGTGGAGATTTACGGCGCGCCGTTGGTGACAGACCTGCATATCTCCGGCACGCCGAAGGTGGGGCAGACCCTGAGTGCGGAATACACCTTCTCGGCAAACGGGAGCGGTGCGGATGCGTCCACCTACCAGTGGCAGTGGAAGGACGGAGAGACATGGAAGAATGCGGCAGCCGCTGGCAATACGGCACGAACGTTCACGCTGCCGGACAGCTATGCGGGCTACAGCGTGCGGGTGGTGGTGACGCCGAAGGGCAGCAGTCACCCGTCGCTGACCGGAACGTTACAGGAGAGCCAGGCGGTGACGGCTTACGGCACGCCAGCGGTGGAGGACGTGCGTACATCCGGCACGCCGGAGGTAGGACAGACCCTGAGGGCGGAATACACCTTCAAGGCGAACGGAACCGGTGCGGATGCTTCAACCTATATCTGGGCGAGGTATGAGAAAACCAGCTGGATGCCGATCGAGGGGGCCAACGGCCGGGAATACACCCTCCAGGCGGGAGACGCGGGTTACAGCATTAAAGTAACGATAATACCGGAGGGCAGCAGTCAGCCGTCGCTGGTCGGGGCGGTGCAGCACAGCCCGGCATTAGATGTTTACGGTGCGCCATCGGTGGCAGATCTGCACATTTCCGGCACGCCGGAGGTGGGGCAGACATTGAGGGCGGAATATACCTTCACGGCGAACGGAAGCGGTGCCGATGCCTCAACCTATATCTGGGCGAGGTATGAGAGAACCAGCTGGATGCCGATCGAAGGAGCCACCGGCCGGGAATATACCCTCCAGGCCGGAGATGCGGGTTACAGCATTAAGGCGGTGGTGACGCCGACGGGCAGCAGCCAGCCAGCACTGGCCGGAGCGGTACAGAGCAGCCCGTCGGTAGACGCTTATGGGGCGCCGTCGGTAACCAATCTGCACATCTCCGGCACGCCGAGGGTGGGGCAGACCCTGAGGGCGGAATACACCTTCTCGTCAAACGGGAGCGGTGCGGATGCGTCCACCTTCCAGTGGCAGTGGAAGGACGGTGAGACCTGGAAGAATGCGGCCGCCGCTGGCAATACGGCACGCACGTTCACGTTGCCGGACAGCTATGCGGGCTACAGCGTGAGGGTGGTGGTGACGCCGAAGGGCAGCAGTCACCCGGCTCTGGCCGGAGTGGCGCAGGAAAGTTCAGCGGTCGAAGTATATGGCGCGCCGTCGGTGTCGGGCCTGAAGATTTCCGGCACGCCGAAGGTAGGGCAGACCTTGAGGGCGGAATATACCTTCAAGGCGAACGGAACCGGTGCGGATGCTTCAACCTATATCTGGGCGAGATATGAGAAAACCAGCTGGATGCCGATCGAGGGGGCCAACGGCCGGGAATACACCCTCCAGGCGGGAGACGCGGGTTACAGCATTAAAGTAACGATAATACCGGAGGGCAGCAGTCAGCCGTCTCTGGTCGGGGCGGTGCAGCAAAGCCCGGCATTAGATGTTTACGGTGCGCCATCGGTGGCAGATCTGCACATCTCCGGCACGCCGAAGGTGGGGCAGACATTGAGGGCGGAATATACCTTCACGGCAAACGGGTCCGGGACGGACGCCTCCAGCTTCCAGTGGCAATGGCAGGATGGTGCAACATGGAAGAATGCTGCAGGCGGCACGGCAAGAACGTTTACGCTGCCGGACAGCTATGCGGGCTACAGCGTGCGGGTGGTGGTAACGCCGAAAGGCAGCAGCCAGCCGTCGCTGACCGGTGTGGTACAGGATAGTCCGACGATGGCAGCCTATGACGCGCCGTCGGTAACGGGCCTGAGGATCTCCGGCACGCCGAAGGTGGGGCAGACCCTGAGGGCGGAATACACCTTCACGGCAAACGGGGCCGGTACGGACATCTCCAGCTTCCAGTGGCAGTGGCAGGATGGTGCAGCATGGAAGAATGCCGCAGGCGGCACGGCAAGCACGTTTACGCTGCCGGACAGCTATGCGGGTTACAACGTGCGGGTAATGGTAACGCCGAAGGGCAGCAGCCAGCCGTCGCTGACCGGTGCGGTAAAGAACAGCCCGGCGGTAGCGGTGTATGGTATGCCGTCTGTGACGGGGCTAAGGATCTCCGGCACGCCGGAGGTTGGGCAGACCCTGAGGGCGGAATACACCTTCACGGCAAACGGGGCCGGTACGGACGTCTCCAGCTTCCAGTGGCAGTGGAAGGATGGCCAGACGTGGAGGAATGTTGCAGGCGGAACGGCAAAAACGTTCACGCTGCCGGACAGCTATGCGGGCTATGACGTGCGGGTGGCCGTGACGCCTAAAGGTTCAGGGCAGCCGTTATCTGGCACTCAGGCCTTTAGTGGAGCTGTTACCATAAGATCTAAGCCTGCGCCTTTCGTTACAAACCTGGGTTACAGCGGCAGTACCGGAGCCTGTAACAGAATAACGGCAACCTACACCTACAACGCTAATGGCGGTGCATCTGAAGGCAACACGATATTTCAGTGGAAGTGGGGAAGCACCGTCGTTTCCAACATAAAAAGCGTTACTTTAGGCTATTGGGGGGAAGTCACGCTTTATGTGACGCCAGTTAATAAGGACGGTATCAGAGGAAAGACGGAATCAAAAACGTTTAAAAATACGGGCTTAAGTAGCTGTGATTGGTAAACACGTTAATTCATTCTGAGGTGTTTTTGTAAACAAGGGGGCATAAGCCCCCTGAACTCTACCTGTCGAATATTTTACAAAGTGCAGGGCTAAAATTCATGAATAATGTCTATCCTGAAAAGCAAGCATCAATACTCATTGGCGATGCCGCCACGCAATTATCCTTGCAGGGGATTAATATTGATCATGTTTCGCTTAGTTATTATCTGGGTAAAAAACTTGAGTATGCCCGGAGTATTAATGATTGCTTGTACGCTGAAGTCATATGTATTGCGCTATCAATGTTGAAGGAAAACACTAAGTCATCCGGGCAGTGCTGCTGTAAATATAAGGAATGGATTGAGGTATCACTTGATTAAGGGATGGGCTTATTACGTTTTCAGATCTGCCTTTTACTGTCTCGGGCGATTTTCACTTCTTCAGCAAAATCCAGTGCTTCTTTGTAATCAAAGCTACGCGTTTTGGCATTATGCCTGCCCGGTAACGGTGCCGGTATTTTCACCCCGAACAGCTCACCCGTCGTCATGAGCGCATACACTAATTCAGCCTCGGTGACATCGGCCATTTTCGCCAAAACATTCGTCCTGATACAAAAACTTAACTTCACGTCTAGTCCTCCGTTTGCAAAAGATTTTCAGTCATGTTGCCTTCTGTAAAAATCGATAACGCTGTCGAGATTGGGTCGCATAAAGTTCATGGCATCAATGGTTTCGCACCAGCCCGACAGGGATTCATTTGCTTTTACATACCATGCATGCTGCTCGCTTCGGGTGTGATGACCCGTGATCAAAACAAGCATGTCGGGTTTAATTCTTCTGATGAACTCCAGATACTTCACCAGATGCGTCTTCGTGCCAAACGTGTCAGCATCGATAATGCACAGTATTTTATCTCTGGCGATAAAATAAAATCGCGCTATTTCTTCAAGCCCTTTTTCGAATAAAAAAGAGTTTGTTCGCACGCAAACCCGAATTTTTTCATGAGTCTGTTTAATTGATGGTTCCATCTTATGTCTCGCTCGTCAGGGTATAATATATGAGATGGCTATTAAGCCTACTATTCCAGCCTGAATAGTAGCAAGGCATTATATTCATTCCTCAGAATAAAATAAGACGGTGCTGGTCTTCTGATTAATAAGAATCTTCTCTGTATCTATGAGTTAAAAATAAATAAACGATGATTTTATCTGGTGATATGTTTTACGGCCTGACGCATTAAGATATGGTCACTGTTGCGTAAACTTGTTGTTTTTATTTTTCTCAAAGAGGACATTTTCATGACAAAGACCGTCGTAGCATTAGCCATGCTTAGCGCTTTTTCAACGGCATCAGTATTTGCCAGTAATTATGCGCGTATGATTAATATTGAAAACCCTGACCATCTGAAAATCAGGGTTCAGAATGCTATTTATGAAGAGGGTTACGATAGCGATTTTATTCCTCATGTCTGGTTTGGTAACGAAGATAACGGCGTGATGAATATCATTGTCGATAATGGTGCGGTGCTGAACGAATCTATTGAAAACGGCCTTAACTGCAACTATGCCATGATTGTCAGTAAAGACAACGGCGTCAACTTACAGGCAAACGGGAAAAACTGTCGTTATAAGAAAAAGAGTTACCGTTCCATTAACTCTCCGGTGATCACCATTATTAATGATTCATCTTTAACGCTTCGGCCCTATTTTTCCGTTAACGGGAATGACTTTTTTGCTGCCGCCAGCACGATCATCCCCAACGGGATCCGCATGTTCACCGGGGACAGTGGCGACTGGAAAAAACAGGGCGTTCGTCACGGGGATAACCTGAAAGTGAAGTTTAGCTACACGCTGGCAGAGTCGGGTTCGCAAAAAGAGGTCGTCTGCCCGTCTCTTGACACCTTAACGGAAAACCGACTTTATCGCCTTCAGGGCGGTGAGCAAAATGCGCTCTGCGTCCTTGAGAGTAATGAGATTCACATTAAAAACGATCGTATTGTTGCCGGATGGAACAAACCTCTGACTAAAGCAGAGCTGCTGCGACGGATCGAAGCCACCGCCGCAGACGATGACGTCATCATAGATATGCCAGATGACAAATACATGGCGCTCTTTACCCAGCCGGATGAATATAAAATCCCGCTGAAAGCAGGGGACGCAAAGGCGACCATTACCTTAGTGGTTAGCAAAGTGACTATTCCCGTCTATTAGCGAAGCGGGCAGGCAACATCTTACAGAGCCTGTTGCCTGCCCTATTCGTACCGTTACGCCGGGCAGACCAGACTGCGTGACAGGGACATCAGGTCTCGCCACATCATTCCATTAGCGACCACAAGCCGCAGGCAGCGGGGCCTGCGGATCGCTCTCTACCTGAAATTTCCAGTCGTAATACGTTTTCGCTTTGGCAAACTGTTTTGGATCGTGACGAAAGCCGACTTTTTTCCGTGGCGTACCCTTTCCGAGACTGCGCACGCCAATCCAGCGTCCCTGAGGATCGAGGATCATCCCCCAGTTTTTACTCCCGGTTAGCGGGTCGGCGTAGTGCTGGCGCAGGTGATAAAGCGGTTTTCGCCCGCGTTTATCAATAAGTAGCTGTTCGAAACGCACGGGAAAACAGCCATCACCGTTGCCGCGGTAGGCCTGTATCGCCGCGCGGATTTGATCGCCGCGAAATAAAAGCTCAGCCTCCTGTTGCGCCTGATAACGCATCTGCACCTCATCGCGGCTTTTCAGCAGCGACAACGCCAGCGTGGAGAGCGCAATCAGCAGCAGCAGATAGGTAAAACCTCCCTGTTGTTTAATCGAACGCATCGCGATGATCCTGAACGGGTTTAGGTGGCGTCTCGACGTCAATAATTTGCCCTTCGTCATCGGTCTTCGCCTCCCAGATATCGCGGCGGTTGGTGATGGGATCCAGCGGCATCTGGCGCAGATAACCGGCCTCGATCAGATCCTCCAGGCTGTATGGCCCCGCCAGGCGATCGCGGCGGTAGTGATCGATCGCGCTGCGCAGCGCATGCAGGTTATGCTCGCGCACCACCTCTTTGGCTCTGTCCGCGTGCTGGAAAAAACGTGGAGCGACCAGGGTCATCAATGTCGCGATGATCGCCATCACCACCAGCAGCTCGATGAGCGTAAAACCTTTTTCACCATTGCGCATAGGGTACTCCATTCAGACCGCTGGCCGTACTGGTACTACTGACATCAAACACGTCTTTCCCGCCGCTGCTGAAATCGCCGGGTGGCTGCGTGGATGCGCGTAACCGCCAGGTCTCTTCATCATTTTTTCCCTCGCAATCGCACATCGGATCGCGCGGTATATGGCGCAGGAAGTAGATCATCGCGCCAGTGGGCGATGTCTTATCCCGGACGCCTTCCACCAGGCTTTTTAGTGTCGGCGGATATCCCGATTCGCTGGTTTTTTTCTCAATGATGCCGTCCACGCTTGCCTGGTGATAACGGTCAATGGCATCGCGTAGCGTGCGCAGCGACTCACGTAGCTGCGTCTCCTGCTGCCGCTGATGGTAGTTACGCATCAGCGGCGCAGCGGCAGCGGCAAGCGTGGCGAGTAGCGCCAGCGTGACGATCATTTCAATCAAGGTAAAACCGCGCTGGCGCTGCATTACGATGCTCCGTTTTCCGTCTCTGACTCATCGAGGATCGGTGGCGGCAGCGTGGCCGCCCGGTCAGGGAAATGGGCTGGCGGCGCTAGCGCCGGTGCGGTAAACCCGCTGCCCGGCTCGTCGCGCTGCAGGTCGCGCAGTTGAATGCTGTCGCCCGTTAAATCGTCGCTGCCCATCTCAATGGTACTGACGTGGCTTCCCGGTAAATCGAGGTTGCGCTCAATGGTCGGCGTAATTAACAGCACCACCTCCGTGCGCTCTTTGTTGTCGGAATTGCTGCTAAACAGGCGGCCCAGCCCCGGAATGTCACTTAATAACGGCGTTCCTTTTTGGGTCGTGGTTTCATCCTGCTTGATCAGCCCTGCCAGCATCTGGGTCTCGCCGTTCATACTGCTGAGCGTGGTATTGGCTTCGCGTTTCGTGGTGCGGTAATACTTTGCTCCGTTCTCACCGGGTTCTTCGGCGCCCAGGGCACTGAGCGTGAACTTCACCTCCATTGAGATATTGTCATCCATACTGACTTCCGGGGTGACTTCCAGCTTCAGGCCGACGTCCTGATAATCCACTTTCTGTTGCGAAATCCCGTCATTGACGGTTGTGGTCAGTACCGGGATCGTTTGACCAATATCAACCAGCGCTTTTTTATTGTTTTTCACCCGGATCCGCGGGTTGGCCAGCACTCTGGCGTTGCTCAACACCTTTTTCATGTCAATGGTCATATTGTCGATATCGACCATGATATTTTTGGCGCTCAGGTCGCCCAGCGGGATCCCGCTTCCCTTTAAATCACCTTCTTTACTTTTCGCAAAACCCGCACTGATGGTTTGCGGCAGCTTCACGCCAAGCGCTTCGAGATCGTTGGTATTCACTTCCAGCACCTCAACGGCCAGCGTGACCTCCGCTTCAGGCCGGTCGAGCGTCACTAACAGGCGCTCCGCTTTTTCCACGTTCTCTTTTGGCCCGCGCAGGGTGACGGAATTGGTTCGCTCATCAACGTGCACATCCTTCAGCTTGACCATATTGCGCAGGGCGACGTTGACCTCTTTTGCTTTCGCATAACCCAGGAAGATGGTTTTGACGACCACGTCGCGATAGATCTTCTCTTTTTGCGCGGTGGCGGGGTAGATCAGCAACGTATTGCTGTTCAGCACCTTCTTCCGCAGGTTATTCGACAACAGCAGCACGTTGATAGCATCTTCCGCAGTGGTGCGTTTGGCTATCAGGCTGCCGGTAGTGCTGGAAGAAATATCTTTGTCAAAAATGATATTGACCCCGGTCATCTGGCTGATGGTGTTAAAGATGGCCATCAGGCTGTGCTCGCGAAAATTAAGCGCTATCGTTTTTTGCAGTTCCCGGTTCAGACGCTGCTCCGGCTGGTTGATCCGCGACACCTCACGCATCAGGTGATCGCGCAGCGCGCGCGCCTGGGGCCAGTTGGGATCTTCTTCCAGTACCTGCTGGATTTTGTGCAGCGCGCGTGCCGGGTCGCGGGTGCTGTTAGCCACCGCCTCCTTATACAATGCGTCCAGCGCTCTACGGGCATCGAGTTTGCGTAAGCCTTGCAGGGCGCGCAGGTTGCCGGGCTCATAGGTAAGCGCATCGCGCCACATTTGCGTCGCCAGGGTGTAATTGTTCTGACGCACCGCGAGATCGGCGTTTTTCAGGTAGTCATTGACCAGCTTTTTGCTGATGTCAGCCTGCTCGGCGCGAAGCGCAATATCCTGTGGGCTGGCGATGCGCTGTTGGTCTATCTCCTTAAGCCGCTTAACCAGCACCTGCGGCGAGGCGGTCACTGATTCCCGGACCGGAGGCGCCGCACGTTGTGCACAGCCGCTCAGTAGCGCGCATGACAACAAAAAAGTGAGAGCAATTGTTTTTTTCATGATTAATGTGTCGGTTCCGATTGCAGCTCATCCAGTTCCAGCCGCTGCTGGCTATGGGTGGGCTGCCATTCAAACAGGAGGTGGTCGTTCGCCACCGCTTTTAAAATCCAGTTGTTAACCGGCGAACTGCCGATCCAGATCCTGCCGTCCGCCCTGCAGCGCTCGCAGACCGGCCAGGTCTCTTTGCCATCCGTCAGCACAACGATCCTCTGACGGTTTTCCCACCAGGCACCGAGGAGCTGAAGCGGTAGCGGCGGTGCGGTTGGTGTCGCCTCTTCAGGCCGATCGTTTTCCGGCGGCTTTTCTGCTGCGTCTTGCGCCCTGCTATGTGGCGTTGAAAAGAGATCGATGCGCGTTGCGTGAGCCGTCTCCGGCTTTGCTGGCGCGGGGCGCGGGCGTGAGACCGGCTGCGCCTCAAGCGGCGCTTGCGATATCTCGTCATCGGCAAACTGGCTCCAGAAAACAGCACCGGCGGTCAGCACCAGCGCCAGCTGTAAATAGCGCGGCAGTTTCATGGCGACTCCTTCAACAGGCGAAGCTGCACGGTGGCGCTGAGCTGGCTTTCCGATGGCCCGGCGCGCCGCAGGCTTAGCTGCTCAATGCGTAACGGCAAAGTGCGGCTTAGCGTTTCCAGGGCGTCCATCAGCGGCAGATATTCACCGCGCAGCGGAATATCCAGCCGTAGCGCGGTTTTGCCGTCGTCGTTTTCCAGCTGATAGCGGCTGGCGTCGACCTTCATCCCTCGGCTCCTGAACTGCTCAAAAATGAGCCTGACCTGCTGATATTCTCCGAGGCTGATGCGGCTTTGCAGTTCCGGCTGCTGTTTATCCAGCGGCAGCGTGGTTTGTAGCTGCGCCTGGATCCGGGCAAGGTTCTCCTGCAAATGGATGGTGTGCGGCCGCACGCCGCCAAGCCATAACAGCAGCAGTCCTGCGGGCAGCCCGGCGAGCACGAGCGGAACCGTTCCGATGCGCCCGGCAAATAACGCCGCCTGCCAGCGCAGCACGGCGGGTTTATTCTGAAGCCGCATGGTGCGCCTCCGTCGTCACCTTGACGTCGAGTACCGCGTTAATCGGCCAGGCAGGATCGCCCTGCGCCGACTGGCGATGGTTCTCAAGCACCACATGCGCCGGCAACTGCTGTAGCCGCTCGCTAAAGGCGAGCAGGGCGTCAAGATTGCCTGCATTCACCGTAAGCCGCGCATCGCCTTTACTGGCAATGACGTCAATACTCAGGAGCGCAATATCAGGCGTCAGTACGCTGCCGATGTTGTCCAGCAGCTTGATGGCCGGTGGGACGGCCTGCAGTTGCTTAGCCTGGCGCAACCGGCGCTGCTCCGCTTCACGCAGCTGGCGCAGCACCTGCTGCCGTTGGGCGAGCTGCTGCTGTATCTGCGACGTCTCCAGCTCAAGGCGCTGGTGCTCAAACAGGCCATACATCACGGCACCGGTGAGCGGTAAACAGAGGAGTCCGGTTAACAGCAGCGTGCGTACGGCCCACGGGGAACTACGCGTAAACAGCGGCGTCATGAGGACTCTCCTGTAGCGCGACTTCCTGGTGATGCTCACCGTCGGTATGAATGACGTAGCCAGGACAGTCCTGCATTCCGCTTAGCCGGGCGATAACCCGCAGCTGGGCGTCCATCTCCTGCTGTGGCAGGGTGAGTGTCCAGACGTCGCGCCAGCTGTGGTGCTGACGGCTGGCAATCCGGCTATGGTGGGGGCTCATCGCCACAAACAGGCCGTTTTCCGGCAGTGCGGCGGCGAAGTGGCTAAACAGCTTTTGAAACGGCGTGACAACACCGCGAAAACGCAGCCGCTCCCGACGCGCCAGCGCGACAAGCAGGTGCCAGCAAGGTTGCTTCAGGCACGCGGCCAGCGCTGACTGCTGCCAGTTAAGGGTCTCGAAGCGCACCTGCCAGTCGACGGGCGGACTCGCGCGAAGAACCGCCTGCTGTCGGGCGAGCCGGAGCAGTTCCTGCGGTGTGGTCACGCCGTCATGCCAGGGCTGAATTAAAAACGTCAGATCGTCGGTATCGAGGTGAAACTCCACCGCGTCACGCCACGGTAAGACGGAAGGGCGCTGGCGCAGCAGCGTTTCGAGCGCGGCTTCAAGAGGCTCATCTGGCCGGCGTTCATGGGTGGCGAGAACCACGTTGTTGCGGCGCAACCGCACGGCATGAGGCCAGATATCGCACTGCCAGGTGTTAGTGAGTGATAACACGGTTCACCTCCTCCCAGGTGGTTTTGCCTTCGACCACGGCGCGCAGCGCGATGGTCGAGAGCGGAACAAAACCGTCATTCAGCGCCACTTCCTTTAGCTTGCGCCGGGGCGATCGCGCCAGCATTGCCTCTTTCATCGCATCGCTGAAATGCAGCACTTCCGCCAGCGCCAGCCTGCCGCGAAAACCGCTGTCGCGGCAGGTATCGCAGCCTCGCCCTCGACGCCAGCGGGGCGTGAGCTGCTGCAGCGGTCCGGATTGCCACGCCGCGAGAAGGTCATCTGTGGGCGTGGTGTCATCAATACAGTCCGGGCAAATCTGGCGCACCAGCCGTTGCGCCACGACGCCGTTAAGGGCGGTGATCAGGCTGGCGGGCTCCACCTGCATATATAAAAAACGTTCCAGTACGCTAAAGACGTCATTGGCGTGAACCGAGGAGAGCACCACGTGGCCGGTGAGCGCCGCCTGCACGGCAATGCCAGCGGTTTCACCGTCGCGGATCTCACCCACCAGGATGATGTCCGGGTCGTGACGCAAAATGGCGCGCAGGCCGCGGGCGAAGGTGAGCCCTTTTTTATCGTTGACCGGAATTTGCAGCACGCTGTTGAGCTGGTACTCCACGGGATCTTCAATGGTGATAATTTTGCATTCACCACTGTTGAGTTCGCTGAGTGCTGAATAGAGGGTGGTGGATTTCCCGCTCCCCGTTGGCCCGGTGACGAGCACCATACCGTGGGGCAGATGGGTTAACTGGCGAATCGCGCCCAGCGTGTGCTCATCAAAGCCGAGCGTCTCCAGGCGCAGGTTTTGATCGTGAGATTTATCCAGCACGCGCAGTACGGCATCCTCGCCATAGACGCCCGGCATAATGGACACGCGAAAATCGACGGGACGCTGGAGAATCAACGCCTTAAAGCGCCCGTCCTGAGGCGTGCGTCGTTCGGAAATGTCCATGCAGCTTAATACCTTGAGACGGGAGATCACCTGTTCCGCCTGCTGAAGTCCGGCGCAGTGGCGAATGCTGTGCAGGACGCCATCAATGCGGTACTTCACCATCAACCCATCCGCGACGGCACAAAGATGAATATCGCTGGCGCGGCTCTGCAGGGCATCAAACAGCGTGGCGTTAACCAGCTTAATGACGGCATGGGGTTCACTGGCGATGGCTGCTGGGGTGATCTCCAGCCACCGGGCCTCTTTATTCTCTTCACTCTGCTGCTGCTCCAGCTGATCGAGCGTGCGCTGCTGTTTTGCCAGTTCATCAAGGCGGGCATTAAGCTGAGAGAGCGGGGCGAGCGCGGGGAGCGCATTCACGTTATAAGCCCACTGGCGCAGTGCCAGTGAAAACGGATCGCCCAGCGCAACGTGGAGCTGACCGTTAACGCGCAGCGGCAATGCTCGCTGGCTGAGCGATTCGGTCAGCGGCACGGCTTCGAAATCCTCTTCGCTGTCGGCGAGCTGTGTGGGTGAGAGCGGCGTGAGCCCCAGGGAACCGGCGGCTTCTTCTAACGCGCCGGGGAAACTGTCCAGCAGTTCCGCCAGCGCCTGACAGCGCTGCTCGTCTGGCAGGTCGAAAAGGGGGTCTACAGACGGTGAGTGAGACATTATTGCAATCCTCCTGCCAGTTCAAAAATGGGCATGTACAGTAAAAACACGACGAGCCCAACGATGCCGCCAACGACCATCATCAGAATCGGTTCAAAAATTTTGCTAAAGGTTTCAATCGCGCGTTCCAGCGATTCGTCATAAAAAGCGGCGATCCGCTCGCACATGGCAGGCAGTTCGCCACTGCGCTCGCCGACCTGCAGCAGGCGGCTGGCGACAGGAGTCGTCATCTGCTGGGCTTCCAGCATGCGGGAGAGCGACTCGCCGGCGGCGACGTACCGGATAACCTGTTCAACCTGCTGACGATGCGTGGCGGGCAGGATCTCCCGGCTCAGCATTAACGCATCTGGCGCGGGAAGGCCGCCCTGTAACAGCAGGCCCAGCGTGCGGTAGAAACGCACCAGCACAGAAAGCTGATGCTGCTGGCGTAAGGCGGGAATGCGCAGCAACAAACCGAGCGCGCGCTGGCGCAGGCGCGGGCTGCGCACCGCCATCACGATGCCTGCGACCGCTGCCGCGCAACCGGCCAGCAGCAGCGAGCCATGGGTTTGCGTCAGGCGTCCCCACCAGAGGATAAGCTGTGCGCTGGCGGACGGGTTCTTCATCCCGTCAAACACCACGGAAAAACGCGGAATAATAAAGCCGAGCAGAAAGAACAGAATTATTCCGCCGGCGGCAATGACAATCGTCGGATAGAGCAGGGTTGATTTAATCCGCTTGCGCAGAATTTCCATTCTTGATTCGTAAAACTGAAAACGCTTTAGCGCTTCGGGTAAGTGTCCGGTTTGCTCAGAAGAGGCAACGGTGTTAATCAGCAGAGGCGGAAACAGTGCTGGTAACGCCATCATCGCCTGGGAGAGTTGCGCTCCTTCGTAGAGCTTTTTAACCAGCGTATCCAGAACCAGCGAGGTGCCACCGTCGCGGCTGCTTTCGCGCAGCGCTTCGACGGCCTCGACCACGACCAGCCCGGCTTCCAGCAGAGCGATAAGCTCCTGCAAGAACAGATTCAGTGGAAAGCGTTTCTCCTTGCGGGCGGGGCGTTCCTGTACCTGCAAAACGATGCCGCCGCCGGCAATAATGCGGGCGCTGGCATCATCAGGCGACGCGGCAAGTACGGTCTGATTGACGCGTTTCCCCCCCTGGAGGATGGTGACGGTATATGGTTTCATTTTGGCGACAGTGTATGGCTCTGCCTTTTAAGGCGGGCATAATGCGGAGCCACTTTTTTTATGTATTGTTGACGAAGCGCGCGGCGCTGGGGGGTATTTGCCGTTCCGGCGTTATACGCCCCCACCGCGTCCCAGGTATAACCAAAGCGCTGGATTTGACCTGCCAGGATCCAGGCGCCGGTCATGACACTTTGGCAAGGGTCGGTTAGCAGATCTTTTTGACTAATACGAAATTTACGCAGCGCATCGAAGTGAATGCTATTGATCTGCATCAGACCGACATCCATTGAGCCATCACGATTTTTGTTGATGGCCCGGGTATTACCGTTGGATTCCACTATCGCTATCGCCTGTAATAGCTCTGGCTCAATGCCGTAACGTTCTCCCGCCAGCTGCCAGCAATCGGCCCGGCAGGAAAATACGCTGAAGATAAACAGCGAATATATGGACAGGCGCAACATATTCAGAACCCGTAAGTGACAGGCTTACCGTCTTTACCGCCGGAGGTTATTTCGACTTCATTAATGGCGTCTTTTGTCCGGGCGGGGTTATGCCACTGGTACGGATTGCCCCAGGGGTCTAACGGCACATGCTGGCTAAGATAAGGGCCATTCCAGTTTTGCGCGTTGGAAGGCTTTTCAGTCAGCGCTTTCAGACCTTGTGTTTCAGTTGGATAACTGCCGGTATCGAGGCGATATTGCCCGAGTGCCTCAGCAAGCGAGCGCATCTGGCGCATGGCGGTTTTCTCCTTAGCTGAGTCGACATTTGAAAAGACTTTTGGCCCGACAAATCCTGCCAGCAGCGCAATAATCATCAGCACGACCAGCAGTTCAAGCAGGGTGAAACCACCCTGTTTTCGCATCACGTTTGTTGCATATTTCATTGAGAGCGTCCCTAGTTGGATAATAGTTGTGATTAATTCCTGAATTTTCCCTGATAAAAGAGCGGGAACACAGGTATGCCATCTTTTTTAATTGGTGAAGATGGGAAAATTAAATAAAGAAGCGTCTTACAGGATGCGAGAATTCTCCCGCGCTGTCGTTGAAGTATTTATTATAAATGCGAGAGATATTTCTTATTTAACGCGGAGGGTTTCCTGATTCACCACTCTATTATCCCCAACGATCTCGGCGCTAAAAAAAAAGACAATTTGCGAGGTAATCCACAGGACTATCATCACAAAGCAATAAGGAACTTTGATGAAAAAACTTACATTATCTCTGTTAATTGGTAGCGCACTAATGGCGCAGTCGGCTTTCGCGGCGCAGGCACCGCGAGCGGTCACCTATCTGACCTCCTGGGGCGTTCCGGTCGAGTCCGTTGAGGATATGAAAGAGGTGAAAGCGGATACGTTCCTGCTTTCATTTGGTGGCTGGGATGCTAGCGGTAAGCTGTCCAGTTCCGATAATATTGTTGCAGTACCACAATATGATCCCTGGTACATTAATGCGCCAGCCTATGTCGTGTGGAGTCAGCTGAAGCTGGCGCACCCGGAGAAAAAAATGATGCTGGCGCTCGGCGGCGAGACGTATTCCGCGATGTGGTCTTATCTGAATAACGCGCAAACGCGAGAAACGCTGGCGCAGAATCTGGTGAATCTGCTGAATACCAACTTCCCGGTATATAAAAAGAACCTGAAGCCGGAAGAGATGGTTGGCGAATGCCTGAGCGCCGACTGGCAAGGCAAATGTAATATGGCGAACTACCAGAAGGCGGGTACCGTTCAGCTTGACGGCATCGATTTTGACTTTGAAAAGCCCGATCGCGTCACGCCAGAGGAAAACGCAAACCTGCTGGATCTGGCTGAACGGGTTCGTAGCAAGCTCAATGCGTCCGGCAGCAAAAAGCTGCTGAGCCTGACCACCTATCACGTTGGTGCTGACCCGGAGAACTGCACCAACAGCGCGGTAACCGAGAATTGTTCCTTCGTTGAGGCGGCTCGCTCTTCACACCATGGCGAAGTTCTGCCGCTGCTGACGCAGGGGAAAAACGTTTTCGATTTCTTCAACGTCATGGCCTATGACGCCGGCCCACGCTTTAAGTATGACGTGGCGATGGCTAACTACGCCCGGGCGGTGGGTGATAAGAGCAAAATCGTTCTCGGTCAGACCATCAACTCCCAGTGGGGGCCAGAAGGTCGCTTTGTTGAGAACCGACAGAACAACGTAAACCGTGCGGGCTGGCAGGCGGAAAACGGCTATGGTGGGTTCTTTATCTGGACGTTGGGTTCAAACGATCAGCAGCTGTCCATCCCGCAGCAGGTTGACTATTTCAATGAAATGAAAGAGCGCGCGGACCTGATGTCGCCTGAACGCCCGCAGGATACCGTCGCGCCAACTGCGCCAGCAGGACTGAAGGTGCTGAACAATGGCTTGACTATCACCCTTGCCTGGCAGCCCTCCACCGATGACCGTGGCGTAGTGGGATATGACATCTACCGTAATGACATCAAAGTCGGGTCTTCAACGGACACCCAGTGGACCGATAATGCAGTAGAGACCGGCGGTGTGGTGTACCACTACAGCGTGAAAGCACGTGATGCAGCGAACAATATCTCTGAAAGCAGCAACGTGGTTAAGGTAGAAACCGTACAGGTCGAAGAGGGACGTCCTGACGCGCCAGGCGGCCTGGCCCTGGTTTCTTCGACGGAAAACAGCCTGACGGTGAAATGGAATGCGGTAGACAACGCGGTGAAATACCACGTACTACGCGATGGGGCGGAGTTACTCACCGTAAGCGGAACGCAGATCTTCGACAGCGGCCTGCGCGCGGGAACAACCTACAGCTACCAGGTGATCGCCGAAAATGCCAAAGGTCATCAGTCTCTCGCCAGTACACCGCTTAAAGCCACGACGAAAGAGGGGTCTGTGACGCCTGAGCCGGAAGGCGAGTGGAAAGTCGGTACGCGCTATAAGACTGGAGAAATTGTCACGTATCACGGCACACAGTATCGCTGCGTGCAGGGGCATACGTCTCAGTCCGACTGGGCGCCGACTGCGGCTGCGACGCTTTGGCAGCCTGTTCCTTAATCTTTCGCGGCCCTCGCAAGGGGGCCACTTTCAGCCGTAAGCACGCCTTATTTATTACTTTTTTGTTAACTTATTGTTATCATTTACAGTGCAAAAAATTAACAATAGCACTATTGTAGTGCGATATTTGCACTGTTTTTGTGCGTTTCATGTTCTTTTCTGGCCTTTGTCGTCTCAGGATGCCGCCTGCATCTGTAACAATAGGTTGCTGTAACCCCTTCATTTACTACCGCTTTTTTAAATCTCTTTTGAACCATTAAAAAATTGGTTCGTTTATTGCTTAATCATTAGCACGATAAGTAGCACGCCATATCAATAACTTATCGTTCATAAAAAGAAAATAACGATGATAGTGAGCGAACCAATATGGAAAAACCGTCACGGTTTCTGGCCAATTCCAGCACCGCGCTTGAGCAACTGCGCGGGCTAATCAACCAGCATGAGTCAACACCAGGCACTCCGCTGCCCACGGAACGTGAGCTGTCGGAAACACTCGGCGTAGGACGACGCGAAGTGCGTCGCGCGCTGGACGTGCTGGAAGAGGAAGGGCGGATCTGGCGTAAACAGGGCAAAGGCACCTTTATTGGTCCGGCTGCCCCTGTTGAACCGCTGGCCCTTCAGGGATTGGTTCGGCAGACCAATCTGCTGGAAGTGATGGAAGCTCGTATACAGATCGAACCCGGCTTAGCCCGGCTTGCGGCACTGCGTGCCACCAGGGAAAACCTCGCGCTCATGCAGCGCATGCTGGAACGCATCGACAAGGTCAGCCCGGATGACCGCGATCTCAATGAACTCTGGGATAGCGCTTTTCACCGCGCCATTGCCGAGGCGGCGGGCAATCGCCTGATGCTCGGCCTGTTTGACGCCATTGACGCCGTGCGGCGCGAACCCGGCTGGCAGCATCTGCGTGAATTAGCCCGCACGCCCGAACGTGTCGACAGCTATAACGACCACCATCACAAGATCATGTCCGCGATTATCCATCGCCAGCCTAATGAAGCAGCGGCCGCCATGCGCGAACACCTGCTTAGCCTGCAAAACGCCCTGATTCAGGCGATCCACCTTGAGGACGATTTCACGCTATGACGACGATCCCGTTTAAGGACTCCACGCCTGTACTCCGGCTGAATAATCTCAACGTTAAGTTTTCCGGCTCGCCGGTCAGCGTCCTGGACGGCATTTCCCTGACGGTCAAAGCGGGCGAAACGCTGGCGCTGGTGGGGGAGTCCGGCTGCGGGAAAAGTATCACCTCACTGGCGCTGATGGGTTTACTGCCCGCCAGCGCGCAGATTGTCAGCGGCGAGATGCAGTTTCGCCGCCACGACCTGCGCAAGCTCTCGCCGCGGGAATATGCCGACCTGCGCGGGAGCGAGCTGGCGATGATTTTCCAGGAGCCGATGACCTCGCTTAATCCGGCCTTCACGTTAGGCGATCAGCTCAGTGAAGCGGTCATGCGTCACCAGAACGTTACGCGCCCGGAGGCGATGAAGGTCGCGCTGCAGATCCTTGAAAAGGTGCAGATCCCGGCGGCGGAGATGCGCCTCAAGGCGTATCCGCACCAGCTTTCCGGCGGCATGCGCCAGCGCGTGATGATTGCCATGGCGCTGATCAACCACCCTAAACTGCTGATTGCCGATGAACCGACCACCGCGCTCGACGTCACCATCCAGGCACAAATCCTGACCCTGCTGAACACTCTAAAAGAGGAAACCGGCACGGCGGTGCTGATGATCACCCACGATTTGGGCGTGGTGGCCGAAGTCGCCCAGCAGGTGGCGGTGATGTACGCCGGGCAGGTGGTGGAGCAGGGGAGCGTTGAGGCAATATTCGCTGACCCGCAGCACCCGTACACCATCGGCCTGATGGGCTCGATCCCTTCGCTGGGCGCACGCAAAGGCCAGCTCTCCACCATTCCCGGATCGGTCCCGCTGCCGGAGTCCATGCCGAAAGGCTGCCGTTTCGCGACGCGCTGCCCGTTTGCGCAGTCGCGCTGTCATGATGAAAAACCGCAGCTCACCACGCTCGGCGCGGGCCATCAGGTCGCCTGCTTCCGCGTGCCGCTCGAACACCACATTGCCCTGGGAGAGACCGCATGACCACGCCCATTCTTGAAGCCCGGGACCTCAGCAAGCTTTTCCCCGGTCCGAAAAAACTCTTTTCCCCGGCCCGGTTTGTCACGGCGGTCGATCGCGTTTCGCTTGCCGTGATGCCGGGCGAAACGCTGGCGATTGTCGGCGAGTCCGGTTCCGGGAAATCCACCCTCGGCCGTCTGCTGCTGCGTCTGCTGGCCGCCAGCGAAGGACGCGTGTTTTATCAGGGGGAGGAGATTACCCACGCCACAGGCGCCCGTCTAAACCAGCTCCGGCGCGAGCTGCAGATTATTTTTCAGGATCCTTTTGCCTCGCTGAACCCGCGCATGACGGTGGAGCAGATCGTCGGTGAGCCGCTGTGGCTGCACCAGAACATGAAGAAAGCGGATCGTCAGTACCGCGTCGCGGAGCTGCTCAAGACCGTTGGCCTGCCTGCCGCCTGGGCCGGGCGCTATCCGCACGAGTTTTCCGGCGGGCAGCGCCAGCGTATCGGCATTGCGCGCGCGCTGGCTTCGGGGCCAAAGCTGCTGCTGGGCGACGAGCCGGTTTCCGCGCTGGATGTATCGGTGCAGGCGCAGGTGGTTAATCTGCTGGAGAGCCTGAAGCACCAGCTGGGGCTGACGATGGTGATCGTCGCCCACGGTCTGGCGGTGATCCGCCACATGAGCGACCGCGTGGCGGTGATGTATCTTGGGCAAATCGTTGAGCTTGCCACCGTCGACGAGATCTTTGACGCACCGCTGCACCCTTACACCCAGGCGCTGATCGCCTCGGCGCCGCAGATGCAGCCGGGTATTGAGCGCGACGCGCCGCTGCTGCAGGGGGATCTGCCGAACCCGGCTAACCCGCCGTCGGGCTGTCGCTTCCACACCCGCTGCCCGTACGTCACCGACGAATGCCGCCAGGTCGAGCCGATTAATCAGGTGCTCGACGGCGAGCGTCAGGTTGCCTGCCACCGCTGGCAGGAAATTAACCGCGATCGCAGCGTTATCCAGATCGCACCGCCATCCGCAGCCTTTCTGCGCCGCCGCGCGCTGTTTGAACACGCGGCCACTCACTCCTCCCTTCCTTCAAGGAACTCATGATAATGACAATGCGTAATTCTCTTTTGACCGTACTGGGAAGTGTTATGTTGCTTGGCGCGGCGCTGCCCGCCCATTCTGAAAGCGTGCTGCGAATCGGCCTGGGGGCAGACCCGGACATGCTCGACCCGCACCTGGCGCGCACCTACTATGGCCGCTTCGTGTTTGCCTCCCTGTGCGACAGGCTGGTGGACGTCGACGAGCATCTGAAGGTCGTGCCAGGTCTCGCGAAATCGTGGGCCTGGAGCGCCGACGGCAAAACGCTGACCATGGATCTGCGCGAAGGCGTGACCTTCCATGACGGAGAGAAATTCGATGCCGCCGCCGCGAAATACAACCTGGACCGCGCCCTGACCCTCAAAGGCTCCCTGCGGAAAAGCGAGATCTCCTCCGTGGAATCGGTAGAGGTCACCGGCCCGATGCAGATAGCGCTGCACCTGAAAACGCCGGACGCCGCGCTGCTGATGCAGCTTACCGACCGCGCGGGCGCGATGATGGCACCCGAGGCCGCGAAAAAGCCTGACTTTGCCGCCCATCCGGTCTGTTCCGGCCCGTACAAGTTCGACAGCCGTGTGTCGCAGGACCGCATCGTTCTGACCCGCTTCGACAACTACTGGAACAAAGGCGCCTACCACTTCGACAAAATTATCTATCTGCCGATCCCGGATGCCTCCGTGCGTCTGGCGAACCTGCGCGCGGGCGATCTGGATCTGACCGAAGGCATCGCCGCCAGCGACGTCAAAACCGTCGAAGCCGACAGCAAGCTGGCGCTGGCGAAGGTCACCGGCTTGGGCTATCAGGGGATCACCTTCAATATTAATAACGGCAAGGTCCCGGCGAACGATCCGTTCAAAGATGCCCGCGTGCGCGAGGCGTTTTCTCAGGCCATCGACCGTGATGCGTTAAACCAGGTGGTCTTTGAAGAGCTGTATACGCCAGCCAACCAGGCGTTTTCGACGGTCAGCCCGTATCACGTCAACCTGCCGGTGCCGCCGCGTGACGTTGACAAGGCAAAAGCGCTGCTCAAAGCGGCAGGCGTCACCGCGCCGCTGACCGTCAACCTGCTGGTGCCGAACAACCCAACCTCGCAGCAGGTGGGTCAGGTATTGCAGGCGATGGTCGCCGAGGCCGGCTTCACGCTGAACCTGCAGATGACCGAATTTGCCACGCTGCTGGATCGCCAGCAGAGCGGTGATTATCAGCTGAGCTTCTCCGGCTGGTCGGGTCGCCCGGATCCGGACGGCAGCATCTACGGCTTTATCCACAGCAACGGCACGCTTAACGACGGCCGTTACAGCAACGCGCAGGTCGATGAGTGGCTGACGCAGGCGCGCCAGAGCACCGACCAGGCCGCACGCCAGCCGCTGTATGACAAGGTGGTTAAGCAGCTGCAAACCGACATGCCGATTGCCTACCTCTACTTCGAGCCGCGCATTTTTGGCCTGAACAAGCGCGTGCAGGGCTTTAAGCCTTACCCGGACGGCATCGTGCGTCTGGCGGGTTTGACGCTGGCGAAATAAACGTCCTGAGGAGAACCCATGCTGGAACTGATTTGCAAACGTCTGCTGCTGGCCGTCCCGACGCTATTGCTGGTGAGCATGATGGTGTTCGGGCTGCAAAAGCTGCTGCCCGGCGATCCGCTGATTGCGATGGCCGGTGAGGAACGCGATCCGGCGGTGATCGCCCAGCTGCGCGCGGAGCTGAACCTGGATGCGCCGATCCCGGTTCAGTATTTCCACTGGCTGACGCGGGCGCTGCAGGGCGATCTTGGCGTCTCCTTGCGCACGCACGAGCCGGTGACCGAGCTTATCGCCAGCAAGCTGCCGGTTACGCTGGAGCTGTCGCTGCTGGCGATGATTATTGCGCTGGTGTTTGGCATCAGCATGGGGATCCTTGCGGCGGTGAACAAAAACAGCTGGGTCGATCACGGGGCGAACTTCGTGGCGATCTCAGGGATCTCTATTCCCCACTTCTGGCTGGGGATCCTGCTGATTCTGGTCTTCTCGGTGAACCTTCAGTGGCTGCCCGCGTCCGGCTACGTGCCGTTCAGTGAAGATCCGCTTCAGAACCTGCGCACGCTGCTGCTGCCCGCGTCCGTGCTCGGAACCGGGCTGGCGGCGACGCTGATGCGCCATACCCGCGCGTCGATGATTGCGGTGCTGAAAGCGGATTATATCCGTACCGCACGCGCCAAGGGGCTGCTGCCGAAGGCGGTCATTCTAAAGCACGCGTTTCGCAACGCGCTGGTGCCGGTGATCACCCTCACCACGCTGCTGTTCGGCGAGCTGCTGGGCGGCGCGGTGCTGACCGAGCAGGTGTTCACCATTCCGGGCTTCGGCAAGATGATCGTCGACTCGGTGTTCAACCGTGACTACGCGGTGGTGCAGGGCGTGGTGCTGATTGTGGCGATCGGCTTCCTGCTGCTCAACCTGCTGGCCGACGTGCTTTATGTCCTTATCAACCCGAAAATGCGAGGTTAATGATGGCGGAACTGACGACGCAAACCGTAGCCCCCGCGCTGCCGCGCGCGCAGAACCGGGTGCTGAAGAAATTCCTCGCCAATAAAAGCGCGGTGATTGGCGCGCTTGTGGTGGGTTTCTTTGTGCTGGTGGCGCTGCTGGCGCCGTGGATCGCCCCGTTTGACCCGGTTAAAGCCAACTTCCTCGCGGTGCGCAAAGCGCCGTCGGCGATGTACTGGTTCGGCACCGACGAGCTGGGGCGCGACATTTTGTCCCGCATTATCTGGGGAGCGCGAACCTCGCTGATGGCGGGCTGTATGTCGGTGGTTATCGCGGTGGTCATCGGCGTGCCGCTGGGGCTGGTGGCGGGCTACTTCCAGAAGATGTGGGACGGCGTCATCTCGCGCTTTATCGAGGCGCTGCTGGCCTGTCCGTTCCTGATCATGGCGATCGCGCTGGGGGCATTTTTAGGCCCGAGCCTGACCAACGCGATGATCGCCATCGGTCTTTCGGCGATGCCGATCTTCGCCCGCCTGACGCGCGGGCAGGTGATCGCCATTCGCAACGAAGAGTACATCGACGGCGCGCGGGCGATTGGCCTGCCGGATCGCTGGATCATCATTAAATACGTTCTGCCAAACGTGATGTCGCCGATCCTGGTTCAGGCCACGCTGGCCATTGCCTCGGCGATTATTGCCGAAGCCAGCCTGTCGTTTTTAGGGCTGGGGCAGCAGCCGCCCAATCCGTCCTGGGGGTCCATGCTCAATACCGCGAAAGGTTTCCTTGAGCAGGCGCCGTGGATGTCCGTTTTCCCCGGCGTGGCGATTTTCCTTGCCGTGCAGGGCTTTAATTTACTTGGCGACGGGCTGCGCGATGCGCTCGATCCGCGCCACGACTAAGGAGTCATAATGACCAAAGCGCTTGATTTTACATCCGGTTACGCTTCACGCCGCCCGCCGATGATGGGCCACAACGCCGTTGCTACTTCGCAGCCGCTGGCGGCGCAGGCGGGAATGAAAATGCTGCAGCTGGGTGGTAATGCCGTCGATGCGGCCATTGCCACCGCCATGGCGCTGACCGTTGTCGAGCCGACCGGCAACGGCATCGGCAGCGATGCCTTTGCCATCGTCTGGGACGGTGAAAAACTTCACGGCCTGAACGCGTCCGGGCGCTCGCCGGCCAGCTGGCATGCGGATCTGTTTGCCGGTAAAAGCGCAGTGCCGGAAATCGGCTGGGACGCGGTGACGGTGCCGGGTGCGGTGTCGGGCTGGGTGGCCCTGGCAGAACGCTTCGGCACGCTGCCGCTTACCACGCTGGCGCAGCCTGCGATTGACTACGCGCGCAACGGCTTCCCGGTCTCGCCGCTGATTGGTCATCTCTGGCAGCGCGGCTATAACAAGCTGAAAGATCAGCCTGGCTTTAGCGCCTGCTTTGCGCCGGAAGGCCGCGCCCCGCGCGTGGGGGAGATCTTCCGTAACCCGGCGCAGGCACATTCGTTGGAGCTGATTGCCAAAACCAACGGTGAAGCCTTTTACCGTGGTGAGCTGGCGCAGAAAATCGCCGCCTTCGCCCAGGAGCACGGCGCGCACCTGTCAGCGGAAGATCTGGCAAACCATCGCGTGGACTGGGTTGAACTGCTGTCGCGCGACTTCGCGGGCGGCTCGGTACAGGAGCTGCCGCCAAACGGGCAGGGGATCGCCACGCTGATTGCGCTCGGTATTCTGGAGCAGTGCGGCATTGAGAAACATCATCCGGACTCCGTGCAGTCTCTGCACTTATCCATTGAAGCCATGAAGCTGGCGCTGGCGGATCTCGACCGCTATGTGGCGGATGAAGAACATATGGAGTTCGCAGCAAAAGAGCTGCTGAGCGACCACTATCTGAAGTCGCGTGCGGCGCTTATCGATCGCGATAACGCCTCTGACTTTGTGTACGGATCACCGACGCAGAGCGGCACGGTCTACATCAGCACCGCGGACGCCAGCGGGATGATGGTTTCGTTTATCCAGTCCAACTTTATGGGCTTCGGTTCAGGCATTGTGGTGCCGGATACCGGAATCAGCCTGCAAAACCGCGGCTGCGGCTTTGTGCTCGATCCCAAACACCCGAATGCGCTGGCGGGCAGCAAGCGTCCTTTCCACACCATCATTCCGGGCTTTGCGATGGACGGCAACGGCCAGCCGCTGATGTCCTTCGGCGTGATGGGCGGCCCGATGCAGGCGCAGGGGCACATGCAGATGGCGCTGCGCATTATGCTGCACGGGCAAAACCCGCAGGCGGCCATCGACGCGCCGCGCTGGCGCGTGGTGCAGGGCAGGGAGGTGATTGTTGAATCGACGTTCGATCGCAACACCATTGCCGCGCTGCGCGAGCGCGGGCATCAGATCGTGGTGGAAGATCCGCTCCAGGATTACAACTTCGGCGGTGCGCAGGTGATCTATCGTATGCCGGAAGGGCACTACGTGGCCGCGACGGAGAGCCGCAAAGACGGGCAGGCGTTAGTGAGTTAAAAGAAGCGAGCAACATTGGTAGGCCGGGTAAGGCGTAGCCGCCACCCGGCATTTTTTCACCCAATGCTAAACGGATCCGCATCCTGCCACGCCGGGAACTTCTCCCGATACTCCTTCAGCGCCGTCAACGACAGCTCCGCATCAATGCGCGTCGCCTGATGCGGCTCGGCGGTGGCAATAATCTCGCCCTGCGGGTTCACCACCCGGCTGTCGCCGCGATAGTGGTGGCCGTTGCCGTCCGTCCCCACGCGGTTACAGCCTACCACGTACGCCTGGTTCTCAATCGCGCGAGCCACCAGCAGCGCCTGCCAGTGCAGCGAGCGCGGCGCGGGCCAGTTGGCGACGTACAGCGCCAGGTCGTAATCGTTGCGGTTGCGCGACCACACCGGAAAGCGCAGGTCGTAGCAGACCAGCGGCAGGATGCGCCAGCCGCGCCACTCGAACACCACGCGTTCGTTACCGGCTTCATAATGATGATGTTCATCGGCCATGCGGAACAGGTGGCGTTTATCGTAAAAATGCACCTTTCCTTCCGGCTCAACCAGCAGGAAGCGGTTCACCGGGCCGCGTTCCGTCTGCAGTGCGGCGCTCCCGGCGATCAGCGCGTTGGTTTGCTGCGCTTTGGCATGCATCCAGGCGACCACCTCTTCCTGAGGCACTGACTGTTTCGCCGCTTCCATCGCGAAGCCGGTGGTAAACATCTCCGGCAGGACAATCACATCTCGCCCGGTAATCTCTTCCAGTTGACGATCAAAGTGGCGCAGGTTGGCAGGGCCATCCATCCACACTAAAGGCTGCTGCAAAATCGAAATCTTCAAACCAGGCACGATACAGACTCCTCAAACGACCCCTTTTTGACACTGTAGCACGTCATTACGAGAAAATGTGGCAATAAAAAACCCCGCACCGGGCGGGGTTTGTCAGAGCGAAGCGGGTTATGCCGCTTCAGGTTTGCGGTGCTTCTCCGGCAGCTTTACCGGCTGCGTCGCCAGCTCTTCCGGTTCGAAATCATCCACGTTAATACTGCGCAGACGGCTCTCTTCGGCTTTCACCAGCAGTGCAGCTTCGTCGTTATTGATAATGCCACCGGCCAGCGCCTGTTTCGCCAGTTCGTCCAGACGGGTAAACGGCAGGTTTTTACCCAGCTGTTTGCAGATTTTCTGGTGAATCGGGTCGGCGGCCATCACGTCCAGCAGCGCCTCTTCCAGCAGGCCCACCGGGTTATGCGGCGTTGGTGCCAGATACTGACCGCGGCCAATGCGGGAGCGGGTGGCGCTCGGAACCTGCAGGATCTTCGCCACTTTGTGGTCCAGCTTGTCTGACGGCGCCAGATGATGACGGCCGGTCGGGAAGATCACCACGCGCAGGGCACCTGCCACGAAGCGGTTCGGGAAGTTCGCCAGCAGGTCGTCAATCGCCTGTTCCGCCTGATACATCGCATCCTGCACGCCCCAGTGCACCAGCGGCAGATCCGCTTCCTGACGGCCTTCGTCGTCGTAGCGTTTCAGCACCGCAGAGGCCAGGAAGATCTGGCTCAGCACGTCGCCCAGACGGGCGGAGATACGCTCGCGACGCTTCAGGCTACCGCCCAGCACCGCCATGGAAACATCAGACAGCAGAGCCAGGTTGGCGCTCAGACGGTTCAGATGCTGGTAGTAACGTTTGGTCGCATCGCCGGTTGGCGTCGCGCTGGTCAGGCCGCGCGTCAGGCCCAGCCAGAAGCTCCGCACCTTGTTGCTGCCCACGTGACCGATATGTTTGAACAGCAGCTTGTCGAAGGCGTCCACGTCGTTATTCTGCGCAGCGGCCATCTCTTCCAGCACGTACGGATGGCAGCGAATCGCACCCTGGCCGAAGATCATCATGCTGCGGGTCAGGATGTTGGCCCCTTCCACGGTGATGGCAATCGGTGCGCCCTGATAGCCGCGCGCCAGGAAGTTGCCTTCGCCGAGCATAATGCCTTTACCGCCCGCAATATCCATCGCGTCAATGATCGACTGCTGCGCGCGGTGGGTACAGTGGTACTTCACAATCGCGGACAGCACGGCCGGTTTTTCGCCCAGCATGATGCCATAGGTAATCAGGGATGCAGCGGCGTCCATTACGTAAGCGTTGCCCGCGATGCGCGCCAGCGGCTCTTCGATACCTTCCATCTTGCCGATGGAGATTTTGAACTGACGGCGAATGTGGGCATAAGCGCCAATTCCCATCGCGACGGACTTCAGGCCGCCGGTTGAGTTCGACGGCAGGGTAATACCGCGACCCACCGACAGACATTCCACCAGCATGCGCCAGCCCTGACCGGCCATTTTCGGGCCGCCGATGATGTAGTCAATCGGCACGAAGATATCCTGGCCGCGGGTCGGGCCGTTCTGGAACGGCACGTTCAGCGGGAAGTGACGACGGCCAATTTCAACGCCCGGCGTCGAGGTTGGGATCAGCGCGCAGGTAATGCCCAGATCTTCTTCACCGCCCAGCAGTTTTTCCGGGTCGGAGAGCTTAAAAGCCAGGCCGAGCACGGTGGCGATAGGCGCCAGGGTGATATAGCGTTTGTTCCAGGTCAGGCGCATGCCCAGCACCTGCTGGCCCTGCCACTCTCCCATACAGACCACGCCGGTATCCGGGATTGCGCCTGCATCGGAGCCTGCTTCCGGGCTGGTCAGCGCGAAGCACGGGATTTCCTGACCGCGCGCCAGTCGCGGCAGATAGTGATCTTTCTGCTCTTCCGTACCATAGTGCTGCAGCAGTTCGCCCGGGCCTAAGGAGTTCGGTACGCCGACGGTAATCGCCAGGATCCCGGAGACGCCTGCCAGCTTTTGCAGCACGCGAGCCTGCGCGTAAGCGGAGAACTCAAGACCGCCGTACTCTTTCTTGATGATCATCGCGAAGAAGCGATGCTCTTTCAGGTACGCCCACAGCTCCGGCGGCAGGTCGGCCATTTCGTGGGTAATAGCAAAGTCGTTCGCCATGCGGCACGCTTCTTCCACCGGGCCGTCAATAAAGGCCTGTTCTTCGGCGGTCAGGCGCGGCTGCGGATAGTTGTGCAGCTTTTTCCAGTCCGGGTTGCCCTGGAACAGATCGCCTTCCCACCAGGTGGTGCCCGCATCAATCGCTTCTTTCTCGGTGCGCGACATCGGCGGCATCACTTTGCGGAAGCCTTTAAATACCGGCGCGGAGATCATCGACTTACGCATCGGGGCCAGGTTAAACGGCAGCAGAATGATGGCAAGAGGGACCAAAATCCAGATATTCCAGAGACCTGCGACGCCAAGCGCAGCCGTCCAGGCCAGAAGAATCAGGCTGCTCAGGAATAAACTGACGCGGTGATAGAACAACACACCGAGCAGTACAACGGTTGCGAGAATGCTCAAAATCATCATAAAGAAAAGCTCCCTTGCTTGTAGGAGGTCTGACCACTTGTGATGATATGGTTGTAGTTGATGTGAATTCCTTTAGCAATGTGTTTACAAAATAATTACAACCTGGTTCACATTGTTCGCGTTTTCGCCGGCACAAAAAATCAAAACGCCGGACGATTCGCATGGCTTTAGCTTCTCGCTTTTCCCGCTATCCGGTACACTCCACTGTGTTATTTCATCAATACTGAAGGATTATCCTCATGTACCAGGATCTTATTCGTAACGAACTGAACGAAGCGGCGGAAACGCTGGCGAACTTTCTGAAAGATGATGCCAATATTCACGCTATTCAGCGCGCGGCGGTCCTGCTGGCCGACAGTTTTAAGGCCGGTGGCAAAGTGCTCTCCTGCGGTAACGGCGGTTCCCACTGTGACGCCATGCACTTCGCCGAAGAGCTGACCGGACGCTATCGCGAAAACCGTCCGGGCTACCCGGCGATTGCGATTTCCGACGTGAGCCACATCTCCTGCGTAGGCAACGACTTCGGTTACGACCACATCTTTTCCCGCTACGTTGAGGCAGTAGGCCGTGAAGGCGACGTGCTGCTGGGTATCTCTACCTCCGGTAACTCCGCGAACGTGATCAAAGCGATCGCCGCCGCGCGTGAAAAAGGGATGAAGGTCATCACCCTGACCGGGAAAGATGGCGGTAAGATGGACGGTACGGCGGATATCGAAATTCGCGTTCCGCACTTCGGCTATGCAGATCGCGTTCAGGAAATTCACATCAAAGTGATCCACATCCTGATCCAGCTGATCGAAAAAGAGATGGTTAAGTAAGACTTCGCTGGGGGCACCGGTGCCCCCCGCTGTTGTGGAGGTGATGTATGTGCGAACTGCTCGGGATGAGCGCCAATGTGCCAACCGATATCTGCTTTAGCTTCACCGGGCTGGTTCAGCGCGGTGGGGGAACCGGGCCGCATAAAGACGGCTGGGGCATCACCTTCTATGAAGGCAAAGGGTGTCGCACGTTCAAAGATCCACAGCCCAGCTTTAACTCACCGATTGCCAAACTGGTGCAGGACTATCCCATTAAATCCTGTTCGGTGATCGCGCATATTCGCCAGGCAAACCGCGGCGAAGTTGCGCTGGAAAATACCCATCCCTTTACCCGCGAGCTGTGGGGCCGTAACTGGACCTACGCGCACAACGGGCAGCTTACGGGCTATAAATCTCTGGAAACGGGCAACTTCCGTCCGGTGGGCGAAACGGACAGCGAGAAGGCCTTCTGCTGGCTGCTGCATAAGCTGACAGAACGTTATCCGCGCACGCCCGGCAATATGGCCGCCGTATTCAAATACATCGCGACGCTGGCAGCCGAATTGCGTGAAAAAGGCGTGTTTAACATGCTGTTGTCTGACGGGCGCTACGTGATGGCGTTCTGCTCGACGAATCTCTTCTGGATCACGCGCCGCGCGCCGTTTGGCGTTGCTACGCTGCTCGATCAGGATGTGGAGATAGACTTTCAGAAGGAGACCACACCGAACGATGTGGTCACCGTTATTGCAACGCAGCCGCTGACGGGCAACGAAACCTGGCAAAAGATTATGCCAGGCGAGTGGGTGCTATTTTGTCTCGGGGACCGTGTAATTTGACGCCAGCTGCGGGTGGACGACTTCGTGGCTCAGCGGTTTGCTGACCACGTAACGGCCATCGACGATAGAGACTACCGGCGGCTTGTGGGTCTGCACAAAGTAGTCATAACCCGGCTTCAGCTGTTTCCAGAAATCGGCGTAGTAAGAGTACTTATGGCGCGCCATATTGGCATCGGTCATGCGGAACGGATAGATGCTGACCTGAACGTTAGGCTGCCCAAAGACCAGTGCGCCGGTTACGAACTGGAAAATCTCATCAATGCCGGAGTCGGTCATCGCGTAGCAGCCGACAGACACGCAGGCACCGTGGATCATCAGGTATTTCCCTTCATAACCGTGAGCACGGTCATAGGCGTTCGGGAAACCGATGTTGATGGCTTTATAGAAGCGGCTATCCGGTTTTAACTGGTTACGCTGAACGTTGTAAAAACCTTCCGGGCTTTTGAAATCGCCCTGACGCTGTTTCGGGCCCAGCCCGCCGGAATAGTTACAAATTTTGTAGCTATCAAGCAGCTGATATGTTTCGCCCATTTTTACAAACAGATCGAGCGTGCGCTCTTCCTTGAAGATTTGAATATAAACCGGGGATCCCATTAACTGCTGTTTATATTCTTTGCTGATCGGCGTGGTGGAGCTGTTGCTGCTGAGCAGCCCGGCAAACGACATGCACGGAATCAGAAGCATCGCAATGAACAATGCGATTTTACGCATACTACAAATTCCTTGATAAAACCTGGACTAACTTGCCAGGACGGCAAAAGAGACCCGAAATCAGATTATTCTGTTAGGTGCGCTCACATTAGCACCGCTATAGATTTTCGCAAGAGCCGGGCGGTGAGTTTACAAATTAGTTTTACTTTATAAACCATCAAAAACGCGCTGGCTCCAGGAACTTTGCGTAATAGCTCGCATTTTGGCGCGCCTGACCGTGGATCCCCTGCCCGAGAGAAGGGGAAAATGTTACACTTTGCGCCCACTGGATTGTTGTTTATGGAAACCTGCTAACCACATGTTTAAAATAAAAAAAGGACTTAATTTGCCGATTGCAGGCGTGCCTGAGCAGCACGTCTCGGGTGGCGCAAGCGTCCGTCATGTCGCAATTTTAGGTGACGATTATCTGGGAATGCGTCCTTCAATGCTGGTGCAGGAGGGCGATCGCGTGATCAAAGGGCAGGCGCTCTTTGAAGACAAAAAAAATCCCGGCGTCATGTTCACGGCCCCCGCCAGCGGCACCGTGGTAGCGATCAACCGCGGCGAGCGTCGCGTGCTGCAGTCGGTGGTAATCCGCATTGAAGGCGATGAACAGCGTGAGTTTGCTTGTTATGATGCGGCAGACCTCGGGACGCTTAGCCGCGAAGATGTGCAGGCTCAGCTGCTCGCGTCCGGCCTGTGGACGGCGCTGCGTACGCGTCCTTTCAGCAAATCACCCGTTCCTGATACCGCCCCGGCTGCCATTTTCGTGACGGCCATCGACACCAACCCGCTCAGCGCAGACCCGCAGCCCATTATCCTGGCGCAGCGTAAAGCCTTTGATGCCGGGCTGACCGTTCTGACTCGCCTGACGCCCGGAAAAGTGCACGTTTGCCAGGCCAGCGGCGGCAAGCTTGGCGGCCATCCGCAGGGGCAGGTTACGTTTAATGAATTTTCCGGCCCGCATCCGGCGGGTCTGGTCGGGACCCATATCCACTTCCTTGAGCCGGTGAGCCTTAAAAAACAGGTCTGGCACCTTAATTATCAGGATGTCATTGCCATCGGTAAGCTCTTTATTACGGGTGAACTCTGCGCTGAACGGATTATCGCCATCGGCGGGCCGCAGGCCGCAAACCCGCGTCTGGTTAAGACGCTTCTGGGAGCAGACATTAATGAACTGCTGGCAGGGGAAACGAAAGAGGGTGAAAACCGCCTCATTTCCGGTTCGGTACTCAGCGGCCGCCGCGCTGTCAATGCGCACGCGTACCTGGGACGTTTCCATCTTCAGGTGAGCGTCGTTCTGGAAGGGCGTGAGAAAGAGCTGTTCGGCTGGGTTCTGCCTGGCGCAGAAAAATATTCCGTCACCCGCACCACGCTTGGCCACTTCCTGCGTCATAAGCTCTTTAACTTCTCTACCAGCACGAACGGCGGCGAGCGCGCGATGGTTCCGATTGGCAACTACGAACGTGTAATGCCGCTGGATATTCTGCCTACCGTGCTGCTGCGCGATCTTCTGGCAGGCGATACCGACGGTGCGCAGGCGCTCGGTTGTCTGGAACTGGATGAAGAAGATCTGGCGCTCTGTACCTATGTGTGTCCGGGTAAATACGAATATGGACCCGTATTGCGCGAGGTGTTAACCCGCATTGAGCAGGAAGGATAACCATGGGATTAAAGCACCTCTTTGAAAAAATTGAGCCGCACTTTACCGACGGGAAGCTCAAAAAGTACTACCCGCTGTATGAAGCGACGACGACTATTTTCTACACTCCGGGTCTGGTGACGAAAGGGGCAGCGCACGTTCGCGATGCCATCGATCTGAAACGCATGATGATCCTGGTGTGGTTTGCGGTTTTTCCGGCCATGTTCTGGGGCATGTACAACGTTGGTCTGCAAACCATTCCGGCGCTGCATCATATGTACGACGCCCAGCAGCTGGCGCAGGTGATCCAGTCTGACTGGCACTATCGTCTGGCGCAGTCGCTGGGCGTCAGCTTTGCGGCTGATGCAGGCTGGGTCAGCATGATGACGCTGGGGGCCGTCTTCTTCCTGCCGATCTACATGACCGTCTTTATTGTGGGCGGCTTCTGGGAAGTGCTGTTCGCCATCATCCGCAAACACGAGATCAACGAGGGCTTCTTCGTGACCTCCATTCTGTTTGCGCTGATTGTTCCGCCTACTCTGCCGCTCTGGCAGGCGGCGATGGGGATTAGCTTTGGCGTGGTGATTGCCAAAGAGATTTTCGGCGGCACCGGACGTAACTTCCTCAACCCGGCGCTGGCGGGGCGTGCGTTCCTGTTCTTTGCTTACCCGGCGCAGATTTCGGGCGACCTGGTGTGGACGGCTGCGGACGGTTTCTCCGGCGCGACGCCGCTTTCTCAGTGGGCGGCAGGTGGCGGCGAAACGCTGGTCAACAATGCTACCGGCCAGCCAGTGACCTGGTTTGACGCGTTTCTTGGCAACATTCCGGGCTCTATTGGCGAAGTATCTACCCTGATGATTTTGATCGGCGGGGCCATCATCCTCTTTGGCCGCGTGGCGTCCTGGCGCATCGTCGCGGGCGTTATGCTCGGCATGGTGCTTACCGCCACGCTGTTCAACCTTATTGGTTCAGACACGAACCCGATGTTCTCCATGCCGTGGTACTGGCACCTGGTGCTGGGAGGTTTTGCGTTTGGCATGATGTTCATGGCCACCGATCCCGTCTCGGCCTCCTTTACCGACAGGGGGAAATGGTGTTACGGCGCGCTCATTGGCGTGATGTGTGTACTGATTCGCGTGGCCAACCCGGCCTATCCGGAAGGGATGATGTTGGCCATTCTGTTTGCCAACCTGTTTGCGCCGCTGTTCGACTACCTGGTCGTGCGCGCCAACATTAAGCGGAGGAAGGCGCGTGGCTGAGGTTAAAAATAACGACAGCATCAGCAAAACGCTGCTGGTGGTTTTGGTACTGTGTCTGGTCTGTTCCATCGTGGTTGCCGGTTCCGCCGTAGGGTTAAAGCCGCTGCAGCAGGAACAGCGCGCGCTGGATAAACAGCGCAACATCCTGGCCGTGGCCGGGCTGATGCAGGAAGGCATGACGAAGGACGACGTCGCGGCCGTGTTTGCTGAACGCATTACCGCACGGCTGGTGGATTTAAAAACCGGCGAGCTGATGGATAAAGACCCGGCGAAATATAACCAGGCGCTGGCATTAAAGGATCCGCAGATGAGCACCGTGCTTGACGCCTCGCAGGATCCGGCTGGCATTAAGCGCCGCAGCAATGTCGCGGAGATTTACCTCGTTCGTGACGAGCAGAAGCGCATACAGGAAATCGTGTTGCCCATCTACGGCAACGGCTTATGGTCAATGATGTATGCGTTTGTGGCACTGGATACCGATGGCCGCACGGTCAAAGGTATTACTTATTACGATCAGGGCGAAACGCCGGGGCTGGGTGGCGAAGTGGAAAACCCTAACTGGCGTGCGCAGTTTATCGGTAAAAAAGTGCTCAATGATAACGGTCAGCCTGCGCTGAAGGTGGTGAAAGGAGGCGCGCGTCCTGGGGATGAATTCGCCGTTGACGGTCTTTCCGGCGCCACACTCACCTCTAACGGGGTGCAGCACAGTTTTGATTTCTGGATGGGTGAACTGGGCTTTGGTCCCTTCCTGAAGAACGTACGTGAAGGAGCGCTGAACAATGGCTGATACGGGTGAACTGAAAGAAGTTAAAAAGGTGCTGATTGGCCCACTTTTAGCCAATAACCCGATAACCCTGCAGGTGCTGGGTGTGTGCTCGGCTCTGGCGGTAACGACCAAGCTGGAAACGGCGGTGGTGATGACGCTGGCGGTAACGCTGGTGACGGCGTTTTCCAGCATGTTTATCTCGATGATCCGCCACCACATCCCCAACAGCGTGAGGATCATCGTGCAGATGGCGATCATCGCCTCGCTGGTGATCGTGGTCGATCAGCTGCTGCGCGCGTTCGCCTATGAAACCTCCAAACAGCTTTCGGTGTTTGTCGGGCTGATTATCACCAACTGCATCGTGATGGGGCGCGCTGAAGCCTACGCCATGAAAATGCCGCCGCTGGCGAGCTTTATGGACGGTATCGGCAACGGCCTGGGCTACGGCGTGATCCTTCTGACGGTCGGTTTCCTGCGCGAGCTGATTGGCAGCGGCAAGCTGTTTGGCGTTCAGGTGCTGGATACGGTACAGAACGGCGGCTGGTATCTGCCGAACGGCCTGTTCCTGCTGGCCCCAAGCGCGTTTTTCATTATCGGTTTGCTGATCTGGCTGATTCGTACGTTGAAGCCTGAGCAGCAGGAAAAGGAGTAACCGACAATGGCTCATTACCTGAGTTTATTTGTGCGCGCGGTGTTTGTTGAAAACATGGCGCTCGCCTTCTTCCTGGGCATGTGTACGTTCCTTGCCGTCTCTAAAAAGGTCTCGACGGCATTTGGCCTGGGCGTGGCGGTCACCGTTGTGCTGGGGCTTTCGGTTCCGATTAACAACCTGGTGTTCAACTTCGTGCTGCGGGACGGCGCGCTGGTGGAAGGCGTCGATCTTAGCTTCCTGAACTTCATCACCTTCATCGGGGTGATTGCGGCGCTTGTACAAATCCTGGAGATGATCCTCGATAAGTATTTCCCGTCGCTGTACAACGCTCTGGGGATCTTCCTGCCGCTGATCGCGGTGAACTGCGCCATCTTCGGTGGCGTCTCGTTTATGGTTCAGCGCGATTACAACTTCAGTGAATCGGTGGTGTACGGCTTCGGTTCCGGTATCGGCTGGATGCTGGCGATTGTCACCATGGCGGGGATCCGTGAAAAAATGAAATATGCCAACGTGCCTGCGGGGCTGCGCGGCTTAGGGATCACCTTTATCACCACCGGCCTGATGGCGTTGGGCTTTATGTCCTTCTCCGGTGTGCAGCTATAAGGGCTAACAGATGGAAATTATTCTTGGCGTGGTGATGTTCACGCTGATAGTACTGGTGCTGTCAGGGCTGATTCTGGCGGCGCGCGCAAAGCTGGTTAATTCCGGGGATGTGATCATTGATATCAATGACGATCCGCAGAACCAGATCCGCACTCCGGCAGGGGACAAGCTGCTTAATACGCTCTCGGGCAACGGGATTTTTGTCTCGTCAGCCTGCGGTGGAGGCGGCTCATGCGGGCAGTGCCGTGTGACGGTGAAAGAGGGGGGCGGTGATATTCTGCCTACTGAACTGTCGCATATTACGAAGCGTGAAGCGAAAGAGGGGTGCCGCCTGGCGTGCCAGGTCGCGGTGCGTCAGAACATGAAGATTGAGCTGCCGGAAGAGATTTTCGGCGTGAAAAAATGGGAGTGCGAGGTTATCTCGAACGATAACAAAGCCACGTTCATTAAAGAGCTCAAGCTGCGTGTCCCTGAAGGGGAGAGCGTCCCGTTCCGTGCAGGTGGGTATATCCAGATTGATTGTCCGGCGCACACCGTGGCGTATGCGGACTTCGACGTGCCCGATGAGTACCGGGCCGACTGGGATAAATTTAATCTCTTCCGCTTTGTTTCCGAGGTAAAAGAGCCCGCGCTGCGCGCCTATTCCATGGCTAACTACCCGGAAGAGAAGGGCATTATCATGCTCAACGTGCGTATCGCCACGCCGCCGCCAAACGTGCCTGACGCGCCGCCTGGCGTGATGTCGTCGTATATCTGGTCCCTTAAGCCAGGCGACAAGGTGACGATCTCCGGTCCGTTCGGCGAGTTTTTTGCTAAAGATACCGACGCGGAAATGGTCTTTATCGGCGGCGGTGCGGGTATGGCCCCTATGCGCTCGCACATCTTTGACCAGCTCAAGCGTCTCGGCAGCAAGCGTAAAATCAGCTTCTGGTACGGTGCGCGCTCGCTGCGCGAAATGTTCTACGACGATGAGTTTGAACAGCTGGCGCGTGAGAATCCGAACTTTACCTTCCATGTGGCGCTCTCCGATCCGCAGCCGGAAGATAACTGGACGGGCTATACGGGCTTCATCCACAACGTGCTGTATGAAAACTACCTCAAACAGCACCCGGTACCGGAAGACTGCGAGTTCTATATGTGTGGTCCGCCAATGATGAACGCCGCCGTGATCAAGATGCTCAAAGATCTCGGCGTGGAAGATGAAAACATCCTCCTTGATGATTTCGGAGGCTGATTATGTTGACCTTTCTGGCAACCTTTGCGGTGTTTTTGCTGGTGGTGTTCGGTATGTCTTTAGGCTGGATCATCAAGCGTAAAAGCATTCAGGGCAGCTGTGGAGGTATCTCTACCATCGGAATGGAAAAGGTGTGCGACTGCCCCGAACCGTGCGATGCACGTAAAAAGCGCATGGCCCGGGACCAGCAGAGGATCATCTAGGAAAAGGCCGCTTCGTGCGGCCTTTATCATTTATTTTGCCCAGCTTTTGGCTTTGGCTGGTGAGTCCACAAGAACCCCTTCGGCACCCAGTGTTTTCGCCTTCTGGTAATCCTCTTCAGAGTTCACGCCGATAAAAATCAGATGGGCATTGCCCTGAGAGCGGAAGCAGTCAACGGCCTCTTTGTCCCACGTTAATGTTGCAGGAGAGACACCTTCGCCTAAGGTGAATTTCTCGACCACTTCTACTTTTCGTTTTAACTCAAGCCCATACCAGTAATCGTCCATTTTTTGTGAAGGAGGCAGACATTCATGGCTCAACGAAATCGTGGCCAGACGCGTGCGGGTTTCGCTGCGCGTGACAAAGCGGGGGATTTCGACAGGCAATGCTTCCATATAGCGATCTTCGGTTGAATAAACGCGAACGCGATTAAGGCTGTTGGTCTCTTTCAGTACGTTAAGCAGCGCGTTGCCCATGGTCGCCGGATCGGCATCCGGAGATTTGATATCAATAAAAAACCGCGTATCTGGCCAGGTGCTCAGCACCGACTTCAGCGTCGGTATCGGGGAATTAAGCAGGTTTTCCGGCAGGCCCTTATCTTTCCACTTCACGCTGGCATCCGCTTTTGCCAGTTCTTCAGCGGTATACTGTGACACCTTTCCCTGCAGATTGGTTAACGCTTTCAGATCGGCAGGTCGATAGAGAACCGGTACGCCATCCCGACTGAGCTGCACGGTTATCCAGACGATATCTGCTTTGTTTTCGAGGGCGAGCTTAATGGCTGGCAGGGTATTTTCAGGTGCATCCGCAGTCCCGCCCCGGTGGGCAACGATCGCAGGGCTAGCAGATGCAGCACTCGCCAGAAACAGTAACGAAATCGGGAGAATTTTCTTCATGAATAATTACGCTCCATTGATTTTCTAAATGTATGTATATAAAGGTTTTATTAAGAATGTTTGTAACACGTTTATATGACAACCGTGAGTAAGGAAAATAGCTGACGCATTTTTTGCCTTGTGTTATACTGTATATAAATACATGTGTGGTATGACCGATGCGCAAAATAATCCATGTCGATATGGACTGCTTTTTTGCCGCAGTGGAGATGCGTGACAACCCGGCGCTGCGGGATATTCCCATCGCCATTGGCGGCAGCCGCGTTCAGCGCGGTGTGATCAGCACCGCCAACTATCCTGCACGCAAATTTGGCGTGCGCAGCGCCATGCCGACGGCGATGGCGCTGAAACTGTGTCCGCACCTTACTCTTTTGCCAGGGCGCTTTGACGCCTATAAAGAAGCCTCAAACCATATACGCGAAATCTTCTCCCGCTACACCTCACTGATTGAACCGCTTTCGCTGGACGAAGCCTATCTGGACGTCACCGACAGCCTGCACTGTCACGGCTCCGCTACCCTGATGGCGCAGGAGATCCGCCAGACCATTTTCAACGAGCTGAATCTCACCGCGTCGGCAGGCGTCGCGCCGGTAAAATTTCTCGCCAAAATTGCTTCCGATTTAAATAAACCCAACGGCCAGTACGTCATCACCCCTGAAGAGGTTCCGGCGTTTTTAAAAACGCTGCCGCTTGGCAAAATCCCCGGCGTAGGCAAAGTCTCCGCCGCGAAGCTGGAAAGTATGGGGTTACGCACCTGCGAAGACGTGCAGCGAAGCGACCTGGCTATGCTGCTCAAGCGCTTTGGGAAGTTTGGCCGCGTGCTGTGGGAGCGCAGTCAGGGCATTGACGACCGCGATGTAAACAACGAACGGCTTCGTAAATCGGTCGGGGTTGAGCGCACGCTGAGCGAAGACATCCATGACTGGTCAGAATGCGAAACCATTATTACGGAACAGCTCTATCCGGAGCTGGAGCGACGCCTGATCAAAGTAAAGCCTGATTTACTGATTGCCCGACAGGGCATCAAGCTGAAATTTAACGATTTTCAGCAGACGACGCAGGAGCACGTCTGGCCGCGCCTGAATAAAGAAGATCTTATCGCAACGGCGAAAAAGGCGTGGGAAGAACGACGAGGCGGACGAGGGGTGAGGCTGGTGGGACTGCACGTCACGCTGCTGGATCCGCAGCTGGAGCGTCAGCTGGTTTTGGGATTGTAGATTGCACTCATCATAGGCCCGGCAAGCGTAGCGCCGCCGGGCAACAGACGACAAATTACTTCGCAGGGATCGCCTTCAGCAGTTCCGTCAACAGCGTCCAGTAATGGCCGACGCTTTCAATATGAACCTGCTCATCCGGCGAGTGTGGACCGGTAATGGTTGGCCCGATGGAAACCATGTCCATGTCCGGATACGGCTTCTTAAACAGACCACATTCCAGACCCGCGTGGATCACCTGGATGTTCGGGGTGCTGTTGAACAGACGCTGATAAGTTTCACGCACCAGCGCCATCACCGGAGAGCTTGCATCCGGCTGCCAGCCAGGGTAGCTGCCTTTGGCGGAGGTTTTCGCGCCCGCCAGCGCACCCAGAGATTCCAGCATGCTTACTACATACTCTTTACCGCTGTCGATCAGGGAGCGGATCAGGCAGATAATTTCCGCGCTGTCGTCGCTCATGGTCACCACGCCCACGTTCAGAGAGGTTTCCACCACGCCTTTCGCCACGTCAGAATTGCGAATCACGCCGTTTGGCGTCGCGTTCAGCAGCTGAACGAAGCTGTTGCGAGACTGCGCGGTCAGGGCGGCTTTATCCGTAGACACGGATTCCAGCACCACGGTCAGGTTCTTCTCTTTCGCCGACAGTTCGTTTTTCAGGATATCCAGGTAGACGCTGGAGAGTTTTTTCAGCTCGTCCGCTTTCGCCGCTGGCACCGCCACGGTGGCAAAGGCTTCGCGTGGGATCGCGTTGCGCAGGGTGCCGCCGTTGAAGTCCACCAGACGCAGGTCCAGCTCGGCCGCGTGGCCCGCCAGGAAGCGTGCCAGCAGTTTGTTGGCGTTACCCAGGCCCAGGTGAATATCACCGCCGGAGTGACCGCCTTTCAGCCCTTTCAGCGTCAGCTTGAAGGTCTGGAAGCCCGCAGGGATCGCTTCGCGTGACAGCGGCAGGGTAGAGATGAAATCAATCCCGCCCGCGCAGCCCATGTAGATCTCACCTTCTTCTTCGGAGTCGGTATTGATCAGGATATCCGCCTGCAGCCAGTTCGCCTGCAGACCGAACGCGCCGTCCATGCCCGCTTCTTCGGTCATGGTCAGCAGCACTTCCAGCGGACCGTGTTCAACGCTGTCGTCAGCCAGCACCGCCAGCGCAGAGGCCATACCGATGCCGTTGTCCGCGCCCAGGGTGGTGCCGCGCGCTTTTACCCAGTCGCCATCGATGTACGGCTGGATTGGGTCTTTAGTGAAGTCGTGAACGGTGTCGTTGTTTTTCTGTGGCACCATGTCCAGGTGCGCCTGCAGTACAACCGGTTTACGGTTTTCCATGCCTGCGGTAGCCGGTTTGCGGATCAGAATGTTGCCAACCTGGTCGCGCTCTGCGTGCAGACCTTTTTCCTTCGCCCAACCCATAATATGTTCGGCAAGCTGTTCTTCATGGTAGGAAGGGTGTGGAATGGAGCAAATTTTGGCAAAAATATCCCACAGCGGCTGCGGAGATAATTGAGACAGTTCAGACACGATAAGTCTCCTTGTCGAGGCGCTGCAAACAGGGTTGCAGGCCACAGGGTTAGCAGGTTAATAGTTACCACAAGTCAGGCTTGCGAGATGCACCTGAGAATACCACTTTCTCTGCTGGCTGGTAGCATAAAGCATGTAAAAACTCAGGCAGGGAGCGCTAAACACTGGTTTTTAGTGCGCCAGATCTCTATAATCTCGCGCAACCTATTTCCCCCTCGAACACTTTTTAAGCCGTATAAAAACAGGCTGGGACACTTCACATGAGCGAAAAATACGTCGTCACCTGGGACATGTTGCAGATTCACGCACGCAAACTGGCTGCGCGTCTGATGCCTTCCGAACAGTGGAAAGGCATTATTGCCGTCAGCCGTGGCGGTCTGGTACCGGGGGCGCTGCTGGCACGTGAGCTGGGTATTCGTCATGTCGATACCGTCTGCATCTCCAGCTATGACCATGATAACCAGCGTGAGCTGAAAGTGCTGAAACGCGCTGAAGGCGACGGTGAAGGCTTCATCGTTATCGACGATCTGGTGGATACCGGCGGTACTGCGGTCGCTATTCGCGAAATGTATCCAAAAGCGCACTTCGTGACGATCTTCGCTAAGCCAGCGGGTCGCCCACTGGTTGACGATTACGTCATTGATATCCCGCAGGATACCTGGATTGAACAGCCATGGGATATGGGCGTGGTCTTCGTGCCGCCTATCTCAGGCCGTTAATACCAGTACGTAACTTTACACGCCCGGCTATGCCGGGCGTTGTTCTTTTTGGCCTGCCACGCGTTACAATGGGCACTATATGACGTATCCATGGAGGCAACGCAATGACGCAGGCGAATCTCACCGAGACGCTTTTCAAACCCCGTTTCAAACACCCTGAAACGTCGACGCTGGTCCGTCGGTTTAATCCGGGAACCATGCCTGCCGTCCAGTCTGCGTTAGACGGTAAAAACGTGCCCCACTGGTATCGCATGATTAACCGCCTGATGTGGATCTGGCGCGGTATCGATCCCCGTGAAATCCTCGACGTGCAGGCGCGTATCGTAATGAGCGAGTCGGAGCGTACTGACAGCGAGCTCTACGACACGGTGGTGGGCTACCGGGGCGGGAACTGGATCTACGAATGGTCTAAACAGGCGATGCTCTGGCAGCAAAAAGCCAGCCAGGAAGAGGATGCCACGCGAAGCGGCAAGCACTGGCTGCACGCGGCCAACCTCTACGCCATCGCCGCCTATCCGCATTTGAAAGGGGATGAGCTGGCCGAGCAGGCTCAGGCGCTGGCGAATCGTGCCTATGAGGAAGCTGCTCAACGTCTGCCGGGTCAGATGCGCGAGCTTGAGTTCGCCGTTCCGGGCGGTGCGCCCGTCACCGGGTTCCTCCACATGCCTGAAGGCGACGGCCCGTTCCCGACCGTGCTAATGTGCGGCGGGCTGGATTCCCTGCAAATCGACTATTACAGCCTGTATGAGCGCTACTTCGCACCAAAAGGGATCGCGATGCTGACGCTCGATATGCCTTCTATTGGATTCTCATCAAAGTGGAAGTTAACGCAGGATTCGAGCCTGCTGCACCAGCATGCGCTTAAAGCGCTGGAAAATGTTCCGTGGGTTGACCACACCCGCGTCGCGGCGTTCGGCTTCCGTTTTGGTGCCAACGTTGCGGTGCGTCTGGCTTACCTTGAATCTTCACGTCTGAAGGCCGTCGCCTGCCTGGGCCCGGTGGTTCACGCCCTGCTCAGCGATCCTGCCCGTCAGGGCAGCGTGCCGGAGATGTATCTGGACGTCCTTGCCAGTCGACTTGGCATGCATGATGCCTCAGACGAAGCGCTGCGCGTCGAACTCAATCGCTACTCGTTAAAAACGCAAGGGTTGCTTGGACGCCGCTGCCCGACGCCGATGCTGTCCGGTTTCTGGAAAAACGATCCGTTCAGCCCGGAGGAAGAGTCGCGCTTAATCACTTCGTCATCTGCGGATGGCAAATTGCTTGAGGTGCCGTTCAGCCCGGTGTATCAGAATTTTGACAAAGCCTTGAAAGAGATCACGCGCTGGATCGCCCAGAGAGTGTGTTAATAGATTGCTAAATTTCGCTGGTTTGGTAAAACAGTGGCTTCACAAAAGGAGATCGCAATGACGTTACCGAGTGGACACCCGAAAAGTAGGCTGATTAAGAAATTTATGGCTCTCGGCCCGTATATTCGAGAAGAGCAGTGTGAAGAGAATCGCTTTTTTTTCGACTGCCTGGCTGTATGCGTCAACGTGAAGCCTGCACCCGAAAAACGTGAATTCTGGGGCTGGTGGATGGAAATGGAAGCAGAGGAGAAACGTTTTACGTATAGCTATCAGTTTGGCCTGTTTAACAAAGACGGCAACTGGCAGGCTACTACCATCAAAGATCAGGAAGTGATCGATCGCCTGGAATACACCCTGAAAGAGTTCCACGACAAAGCGAGCGCGCTGCTGGCCACCCTGGACCTTAAGTTCGAGCCTGCGGATGACTTTTCCAGCGAAGCGGTGAAGCTGACCGCGTAATGGTTTCTCCCTCTTCCTGTGAAAGAGGGCCGGGGTGAGGGCAGCAGACCGCATTTACCCTGGGCAAAAAAATCCCGGCTTGTATGCCGGGATTTTCTTATTTGGATAATCTTAGAACTGATACGTCACACCCAGCGCAACGATATCATCGCTGCTCACGCCCAGCTTATTATCGTCGTCAATCTGGTTGATTTTATAATCAACAAACGCGGACATGTTTTTGTTGAAGTAATACGTGGCGCCCACGTCAATATATTTCACGATATCTTCGTCGCCAATGCCTTCGATATCTTTACCTTTGGACTGTACATAACCCACGGATGGGCGCAGACCAAAGTCAAACTGATATTGTGCAACCACTTCGAAGTTTTGCGCTTTATTTGCAAAACCACCGGAGATAGGGGCCATATTGCGGGTTTCAGAATAAATAGTGGCCAGGTAAATATCGTTCGCGTCGTATTTCAGACCGGTTGCCCAGCCCTCGGCTTTTTTACCTTCACCGCGCGCCTGCAGGTTCTGCGCGTTGGTGCGATCGGAGCTGGCATAAGCACCAATGACGGAGAAATCGCTGCCGCCGAAGTCATAGGCCAGAGACGTACCAAAGCCGTCACCGTTCTGCTTTTTCACGTCGCGGTTTTCGTTTTTGCCCTGGTACTGCAGGGTCATATCAAGACCGTCTACCATGCCAAAGAAGTCGGTATTGCGGTAGGTGGCCAGTCCGGAGGCACGTTTCGTCATGAAGTTGTCGGTCTGTGCCAGGCCGTCACCGCCGAACTCAGGGAACATATCGGTGTATGCCGCGACGTCATAAAGCGCGCCCAGGTTACGACCGTAATCCAGTGAACCAAAGTCTTTCAGTTTAATACCGGCGAACGCCAGACGTGTTTTCTGCGAGGAGTCGCTTTCAGCTTTGTTACCTGCGAATTCAGCTTCCCAACGGCCATAGCCCGTCAGCTGATCGTTAATCTGGGTTTCGCCTTTAAAACCGAAACGAACGTAAGTCTGGTCACCATCTTTGGTGTCATCATCACTGATATAGTGCATAGCTTTGACTTTGCCGTACACGTCCAGTTTATTACCGTTTTTATTATAAACTTCTGCTGCGTGAACAGATGCGGAAGCCACCACGCCCATAACCACTAATGCCAGAGTGCTCTTTTTCATTTTCGATCCTGTCTTATAAACGCGCTTTAAAAATTCGCTGGACGATAAGCTGATGCTTAAGTCCCGTGAAAAAACAGGAAGGGTTTTATCGTTCTGGAATGAAACTTTTATGACAAACTAAGAATAATTTTAAAAAACTGTGATTTATTATTACGGTAATAAATTTGTCAAATTCTGCCGCTACGCTTCCTGATCCCGCGCAACAAAGTGCCTGGTGATGCACTAAGGCAGTTGGCAACCGGGCTGACTCCTGTTAAAACGTTCGTTCGACATTACTTTCCCTTATCGTTGAACGGCAGAGAATCATGAGTGACAGCCAGACGCTGGTGGTAAAACTCGGTACCAGTGTGTTAACAGGCGGATCGCGCCGCCTAAATCGCGCCCACATTGTTGAGCTTGTACGCCAGTGCGCTCAGCTGCATGCCGCAGGGCACCGTATTGTGATTGTGACCTCCGGGGCGATTGCCGCCGGGCGTGAACACCTGGGTTATCCCGAACTTCCCGCGACGATCGCCTCTAAACAGCTGCTGGCCGCCGTGGGACAAAGCCGACTCATTCAACTCTGGGAACAGCTGTTCTCTATCTACGGTATTCACGTCGGGCAGATGCTGCTGACGCGTGCGGATATGGAAGACAGAGAGCGCTTCCTGAACGCCCGCGATACCCTGCGCGCGCTGCTGGACAACAATATCGTTCCGGTCATTAACGAGAACGATGCCGTTGCTACCGCTGAAATAAAAGTGGGCGATAACGATAACCTCTCTGCGCTGGCCGCCATTCTGGCCGGTGCCGATAAACTCCTGCTTCTGACCGATCAGCAGGGGCTGTTCACCGCGGACCCGCGCTCCAACCCGGAAGCCGAGCTGATTACCGATGTTCATGGTATCGACGATGCGCTGCGCGCCATCGCCGGTGACAGCGTGTCCGGCCTCGGAACGGGCGGGATGGGGACCAAGCTGCAGGCCGCCGACGTGGCGTGCCGCGCCGGTATCGACACCATCATTGCCGCGGGCAGCCGCCCTGGCGTGATTGGCGACGTGATGGAAGGCATTTCCGTCGGCACCCGCTTCCACGCCCAGGAATCCCCGCTGGAGAACCGCAAGCGCTGGATCTTTGGCGCGCCGCCTGCCGGTGAACTCACCGTTGATGAAGGGGCAACCGCGGCGATTCTGGAACGAGGGAGTTCATTGCTTCCTAAAGGAATTAAAAGCGTGACAGGAAACTTCTCCCGTGGTGAAGTGATCCGCATCCGTAACCTTGAAGGTCGCGACATCGCGCATGGCGTAAGCCGCTATAACAGCGATGCCCTGCGCCGCATTGCGGGCCACCACTCGCAGCAGATCGACGCCATTCTGGGCTATGAATATGGCCCGGTTGCCGTGCATCGCGATGACATGATTATTCGTTAAGGAGCCAGAACATGCTGGAACAAATGGGCGCAGCCGCGAAGGCCGCCTCTTACAAACTGGCGCTCCTTTCCAGCCGCGAGAAAAACCGCGTGCTGGAAAAAATCGCTGATTATCTGGAAGCTCAGTCTCAGGACATTTTGCTTGCCAACGAGCAGGATCTGCTGGAAGCGCGTCGAAACGGCCTGAGCGAAGCGATGCTCGACCGCCTGGCGCTGAACCCGGCGCGTCTTAAAAGTATCGCCGACGATGTCCGTCAGGTTTGTAACCTGGCCGACCCGGTAGGACAGGTGATTGACGGTGGGCTGCTCGACAGCGGTTTGCGTCTGGAGCGTCGCCGCGTGCCGCTCGGCGTCATCGGCGTGATTTATGAAGCCCGTCCAAACGTGACGGTTGACGTCGCTTCCCTGTGCCTGAAAACCGGTAATGCCGCCATTCTGCGCGGTGGGAAAGAGACCTGGCGCACCAACGCCGCGACGGTGAAAGTCATCCAGCAGGCGCTGGAAGAGTGCGGCTTGCCGGCTGGTGCCGTGCAGGCGATTGAGAGCCCTGACCGCGCACTGGTCAACGAGATGCTGCGCATGGACAAATACATCGACATGCTGATCCCACGCGGTGGCGCGGGCCTGCACAAACTGTGCCGCGAGCAGTCGACCATTCCGGTCATCACGGGCGGCATCGGCGTATGCCATATCGTGGTGGACGACAGCGCCGAAATTGAGCCAGCGCTGAAGATTATCGTCAACGCCAAAACCCAGCGCCCAAGCACCTGTAACACCGTGGAAACGCTGCTGGTGCACCAGGGGATTGCGAGCGCCTTCCTGCCAGCCCTGAGCAAACAGATGGCGGAGAGCGGGGTGACGCTGCACGCTGATACCAATGCCCTCGCGCTGCTCCAGGGGGGCCCGGCTAGCGTGGTTCCCGTAAAAGCGGAGCAGTACGACGACGAGTTCCTGTCGCTGGATCTGAACGTAAAGGTGGTTGCGGATCTCGACGACGCTATTGCGCACATTCGTGAACACGGCACGCAGCATTCTGACGCGATCCTGACGCGTACGCTGCGCAATGCCGATCGCTTTGTGAATGAAGTGGATTCCTCTGCGGTATATGTGAACGCCTCCACCCGCTTCACGGACGGCGGCCAGTTCGGACTTGGCGCAGAAGTGGCGGTCAGCACGCAGAAACTGCACGCGCGCGGTCCGATGGGCCTTGAAGCGCTGACCACCTATAAGTGGATCGGCTTCGGTGACGATACGATTCGTGCGTAAATAGTCACGGGTGATGCAAAAATAGCCGTTTGATTCAAAAGGGCATTGACGCATCACCCGGTTAGATCTAACCTTTTGCCCCGTGGTTACACTCGTAACCGGCCTCTCAGGGCCGATATAGCTCAGTTGGTAGAGCAGCGCATTCGTAATGCGAAGGTCGTAGGTTCGACTCCTATTATCGGCACTCACACAACAAAATCCTATAAAAACAATGACTTAAGGCGATTGTCGCTCTCAAGGTACAGTCTTTTTTTAAGGGATTCTATGACCAACAGTTGCCGCTATGGTTAACAGTGGCTATTCAGGGATGTTAGCATGTAGCGGCCTGTAGTTGTAAAGCTCGAACAGGTACAAAGCGTGAACAGTCCCCACGAACCGCTATCAACTCGAAGCTGATGACGCTGCCAACGTCTCTAAAACCTCCCGAAACAGATTGATCACACGCATTTAAGCCCGATGTGTGGCCGTATGAGCCACGTAAACAGGTGAATAGTGGTAAACGTACCTGCACACGACATGCAGGCTCTGCCAGCGTTTCGCTCACGCTCCGAAAGGTACACGAGCACCCTGATAAGGTTGATCCCTCTGACAATCTGATTTGGTCACTGGTGACTTCCGCAAAGCGAAACCAACCAGGTTGGCCAGATGAAGTCGCTACGCTCCGCTTGTCTTCTTACCACTAACGGGGCTTTATGGCTTCTATTGTCTGAAATCTGCTACATTGCACAAACATCATATGGATTACTGTAAAGTTCATCATTATGATTATGTGTGCCATTGCCAGTTAAGAAATGCGGAGAGGACAATATGGATGTTACTGATGAGGCTTTGTTGAGTTCTGGCTTTACACCATCGGATTTGAAGAAGATAAAGAACAACGTTGAAAGCTATGGTGGAACGTTGGGGAATGCAATCAGGGACCTGGCCAGGCGATTTATTCTAGCCGTGTGGGTTGTATCCGGTTGCCTTGCTGTATTCATTTTTCTTGTGATGTTCGCATCTGAGCAGAGTGTTTTCTCTGGTGCTATTGGCCTTTCTTGTGGCGCAGCGGTTGCAATTTTTATACAACCGCCTGTACTTGCTTATAAATCTTGGCGATTCTGTAGAGCGAACAAATCTTAATTAGTACTGTTATCAGTAGCCAGAAGATCAAAAATGACTTTCGCTTTGACACCATATCCAGCGATTTTCATCGTTAGCTTAGGCTTGCTCATTGTGTCAACTTTTCGGTAGTAATCACGCGGCAGCCAACGGAATAATCGCCAAGCTCCGGGTTTCCTTGCTAAGCCGAAGATACTATAGACACTCACCCCTAGAGTCACCGTATTATAAAGAGCTAATCCACTTTCTGGGCTAAACCCCATAAATTGTGCGGTCTCCATTGCGCCATCAGCAAAAATTCCTTCCGATTTGGATTGTTCACCATAGCGAAGATGGCTTGCTTCTTTTGTTATACCGTTAATACCATCAACAAATAAAACGGCTCCTGCAAGAACTCCAACAGGGGTCATAGTGGACATCATAACCATCCCACCAAATAATGCTGCTCCAGATACCACTATATGGATTGCCGAAATAACGTATCCGACGATTTTATTGTTTTCCCTGACAAACTCGACCTTTGCATAAAGTTGGGCGGCTCTGGTTCTTAACAGGCGTTCTTGTTCTTGCAGATTATCTGTTTCGGCACGCAGATTTTTGATGCATGCAATGCATTCTTCATCGGTTTTGGCCCGTCGTGCAGTTTCAAATTCTTTCTCTACGACCTGCCTTATCTCTTCGACAAACTTGATACGTGTTATCCCATCTTGCAAATAGAATGCTGATAGCCGATTTGCAGTTTCGACGAGTTTCCGGGCTTCCAGATTTACCATGGTATCTGACCATGTTCTGTTCCAGCCCCTGTTGAGCAGCGCAATATCCATTAAAGACTCCTTCCCAAAATGTGTCTGGTCATTTTACGTGCAATAAAGTCGAAGATAACAGGAAATACTTTCACAACCCGCCACTGTGGGTGTCCCGTTCCTTTATCCTTCCAGTTTACATTCTCCTGTTCAAAATATCCCCGGCTCTGTTGGTGATCTGCTAGACCGTCAGCCCAGGCTCTCGGTGAAAAGCGCTTTTCTTCGCCAAATATCGCTACGTGATGCCTTCAGCGACACGCCTCACTGCAACAAGGAGTGCAGTTACACAATGCTGCTTTGGGCTGACGCAAGGGAGATAACTTGATGTTTTGAAGTGCATCTGTTCACTAATTGTACAGCAATTTAACATGTTGTATCTTATAAGTACTTGGCTTTTTTGGTCAGGTATTGCTTTTCGGCGCGTTGGCGTGAAGCGGGGTATACAACAGCGATTTGATCAACAGAAGGATAGCATTCGGGAGGATTTGAGGTGAGTTTACTTGTTCAAGGATTTTGGATGAGTTTATCTGGTCACCCCACAACTTCGGGTTTCAGGCCTTTGATCCTGCCAGAGCATTAAACGCCATAAAAGCATATTTTTCTATTCACCAGCAGATGCAAAGTCACCACGGCGACGTTACCACAACGGGTAGAAGGTCTACCCTCACCTGGCGAAATTCTCCCGTCCTGGCGGTCATAGATGCGTATCTTTTTCCACACCAGCGCATGCAGTCCCATCAATCCCTTCTACGCTTCACCAGAAGCCCTCAGCTGCGATTTCTAGCACCAGATATAACTGGCGTAACGATAATCCATGACTTCCCACAGCGCGATACAGGATTCACCAGAGGGCATCTGTCTTGATGACAGTACGTCGTCTTGCCCTTGAATAGCAATAAGTGTCGCGGCATAAGCAACTTAATCCTCGTCATCATTCTGTAATACCCTACGCAGGATTCGGCTCGATTCCAGTATCGGCAGATCTTCCATTAATAACGCTGATCGCGATGGCAATTTATTAAACAAGCGCTCTGTTTGCGAGGCGAGATAGGCCACCAGAGGATGTGCGTCAGGGTCGCCTGAAATCAACTCCACGTTGTATTGCGTGACCGTGCCTTCACCAAAGACCCCCGAGCAGTAGTTGGTCCCGCCCAAATATCTGAAGTCTTCAATAAAAAAGCTGAACATGCGCATTATTTTGTGAGCATCGCGTTGGTCAGTGCGGTTGTCTGCTATCCGAAACAGTATGGTATTACCTTCAATGTCATATTGATAACGAAGGCGGTGCTGCTTAAATAGCAAGATAAGCAGTAAACGATTTATCCTGCTGAACTGTTCCGTCACCCTGACAACGTTGTTAATCATAGTATCTGACTGTTTTTTCATTTTCGCGTGGCGATGCGCCGCGCTTTTGCCGGGCCGAAGCTGTGGCTTTTCGATTCCCTGAAGGAGCTGAGCATCAATGACCCCATGCTCAATGACGTAATGAATATGCTTAATGGCGGGCTCCAGCGCCTCAATGGAAAACAGCTCGGTATAGCCGTCGCCGGCATCAATGCCCGTTTGATATTTGGCCAAAAGAAAATGCAGCATTTTTTCCAGCTTAAAGACCTCGGACTGCGGTAACGCAATGCGGTAAGAATGGGCATAATCCACATCGCCCCAGACCCGTTTTAGCGACTGAATGCGGTTATAGATATTATTGGCTTTACCCACTTTCATCATCTTTTTGGCCGGGAAAAGCAATAAATAGAGAAAAGAAGGGGTGTCCATAAAGCGCCTGTGAATGCGGTAACGGAAAAAGCAATGATAGAAGTTTTTTCATGCCAGGCGTAGCGTAGCGTTCACAATGCTGAGCGCTTCATGCTTAAGGCCGGTATAGCCCCAAAAGGCTATACCGCCACTCCCTCCTATCGTGCAATTAACGCAAACACGCCCCAGCCAATATATTCCCTTGTGTAAGCCACATGGCGCTTAGGCGCTGCCGTCAGCTCCGCGCGCACCTCCTGTGCAAAATCATCGTCGGGGTTTTGATCCAGCCAGCGGCGCAGGGTCATCCATTTCGCGGCTTCGTATCTGTCCCAGCCTTCCTGATCTGCCAGCACCATTTCGACCAGGTCATAGCCCTGGCGATCGAAAGACGCGACAAGGTCGGGCAGGGTGAGAAAGTCTGCGGTGGACGAGACGCCGCAAGCCCGAGCCGTCTCCTCCGTTGCGGGAACCTGTCGCCAGTAAGGTTCACCGATGAGCATGATTCCCCCGGGCTTAAGGCTTTGTGCCAGCAGGTCCATCGTCCCGGCAACGCCGCCCGCAATCCATGTGGCGCCAACACAGGCCGCCACGTCGCATTGTTCATCAGCCACGTAGCCCGCCGCGTCGTTATGCACAAAATGGACGCGTTCGCTGACGCCGAGCGCCTCTGCGCGCCGCGTTGCCTGCGCGGTAAAGATTGGGCTCATGTCGATACCGGTACCGGTAATCCCGTGATCGCGCGCCCAGGTGCAAAGCATCTCTCCCGAACCGCTGCCGAGATCGAGAAGGCGCGCGCCTGGCTTCATGCGTAACACGCGCCCCAGCGTGGCGTACTTTTCTGGCGTGAAGGGGTTATGAATGCGGTGTTCGCTTTCGCTAACAGTAAATATGCGTGGGATATCCATCATCCTCTCCTTAACGATTATCAGGCTGGGCACGGACGTTGTTCAGCCCGGTAGTATTGATACGGTAGGGCTGACCGTTAACGGATTTGATCAGCTTTTTGGTTTTGAGCTTTTTGAAGACGGCGAGCGTGCAGTCGCTGAGCAATAGCCCTTCGCGGCTGTAACATTCAACGGCGGTGACGCGGCCGGACGTATCGCGGACGTGCACAATACGGCCACCTTTGGCGAGAACGTGTAAGGTACGCTGTTCCTGACGGGATAAATTCATACTGGAAAACCTGTTTAATCATCATGTGCAAAACGTGCAAACACACAGCGGTGTCCGCATTCGATTTCGGCGCATTGATAATCAGTCCGGCCTGAAAAGGTCGGGGAGCTGATTATCGGATGATTACATTCTCCAGCATCAAAGCCTCGGATTGAGTTGAAAGGTATTTACGGGGTGAATGATAACACCCGGTCATTGTATGTGTATACCCAGGGTTGAAAAGTGTGATCCCGGTAAGATCACACTGTACCGTTTTTTATATTTTTATCGATTTCAGCCTGTGGCTTTCCGAACAGATAGCCCTGCACGAGATCGCAGCCCAGCGCCTGAAGCCGTTCAAGCTGCGCTTCGGTTTCCACACCTTCTGCAATGACCCGCATATTGAGGCTCTTCGCCATGCCGGTAATCAGTTTAACGATATTAAGCGCATCGTCTTGGGTGGATATCGGATTCACAAAGGATTTATCAATTTTAATTTTATCAAAATTGAGTTCACTCAGCCTCGAGAGCGAGGAATAACCCGTTCCGAAATCATCAATGGAAATTTTTACCCCCAGCGATCTGAGCTTTTTGAGAATAGTGAGCGGCGTGTTGCTGTCACTGAAGAGCGAAGACTCCGTAACTTCCAGCTCAAGGCGGCTGGCCGGCAAGCCCGTCTCTTTCAGGATGGACTGAACCATTGCAGTAAATGATTTAGTCCCCAGCTGAACAGGTGAGACGTTTACCGAGATTCTGGCCGGAACCGCCCAGGAAGCTGCCTCCCGGCAGGCAAGTTCAAGCACATTTTTGCCAATCTCATTAATCATCCCTGTTTTTTCAGCAACAGAAATAAAGTAATCAGGCGACAAAATCCCCTTTACCGGGTGTATCCAGCGAATAAGCGCTTCATAGCCGTAAATTTCATTGCTGAATGAATCGACAATAGGCTGGTAATAAACAACGAATTCATGGTTGCTGATCGCGAGAGCCATATCATGCTCAAGGGTTCTGCTTTCCTGCAGCTTCTGCAGCATCCACTGACGGAAGACTTTTATCTGCTGTGAGCCCTCTTTTTTGGCTTCGTAGAGGGCCAGATCGGCAAATTTATAGAGATAATCCGAGCGCCGCTCATTATCAGATAAGACGATACCTACACAGGTGGCAATTTTTATCAGCTGGTTATTGATTGTATAGGGCAGACTGATGTGAGCGCTGATCTCTTTGGCGCGCGAAACCGCTGCGTTCTCGGTCAGGCCGCTGGAGAGAAGTGCAAATTCGTCACCGCCCAGGCGGTAAAACGTATCCGTCGCGTTACTCATTGAGGTAAGCCGTCGGGATACCTGATTCAACAGTAAATCGCCGGCGTCATGGCCATAGGTATCGTTGACCTCTTTGAACCGGTCTAAATCAAATAACATCACCGTGACAGGGGTATGGTTTTTATCTGCCTGAAGGGTAATTTTATTGAGATCGTCCCAGAAGAACAGACGGTTTTTCATGCCGGTAAGGGAGTCATGATACACATCATATTCCAGCTTCGAATTCTGTATTTGCAGCGTTTCTTTTGAACGCTGAAGTTCGTCAGCGAGGGTTTTAACCTGCATGTGGGCTTTAAGAATATTTTTATTCTGATAGATCATTAAGAACCCCAGAATAAAGCTTAATATCACCAGAAGTAACGAAAGTACAGAGTAAATATAATATAGGATCTGTATTTTATGGTTAGATTCATTAATTGTGTTAATATCTTTGGTTAATGCGCTTGAAGACAGTTGACTGAGCGGCGCGTCGAGCAGATGCATATTTGCCAGGTACTTTTTTAATTCTTCATGGCTCATTTTTTCCAGGTTACTGTCCAGATACGCCAGTATTTCTTTCAGGCGTGCAGCGATTTCTTGATGCGTTTTATCGCTCTCAATATAGCGGCCTAAGTCTCCCCCGTTCAGTAACTCGCCCTGGCTGAGCATAATTTCGAGCCGCATGCGGGCCTGGTCTATCGTAACGTCATCAGTATCGGTTGCGTATAGACCAAGCCATGATTCAAATCGGTAGTACTCTGATACCAGTTGAGCCACGGACCAGGACTCAGTGTAGTGAGTCAGTTTTTGCAGCTCTTGCTGACGATCGTAAACAAGAAATGCAATATATCCCGTCGTGATAAAAAGAGAAAAAATGATACCAACCAGTATCCTGTTCATTATGTTCTCCTGAACTGCTATTCAATCTTCATTTTGCTAACCTGCCATGCTGAACGCGAGTAATAAATTTGATTATTCAACTCAGGAAGACTGTCATAAGGGTATACAATGAATGATGGGCCTTTATCGCGGATACGCATATATTCGCCATTAATCTTTAAGGCAAGAATAGCATTATATTTCTTAAAATCGCTGAGAGGAATAGCGGTAGCGTAATCATTAAGGGCAATAACATTAACGACAGAACCCTTTGCTCCAACATAATCCATGAGTTTGTTCATTGGAACACCCTCAAACTTCGTCCTGCCCGTATACCAGGGAGATGTCGTCTCGAAACTCACCATGCCGAGTTTTTCAAGGCTTGCGAGATCAAACACTGCTTTTCCATCTTCGTTAGTATTTTCTATATTCCCGTAAATCGTCAAAATGGGTTTTCCGGCGGGTTTCGGCAGTTCACCCGCCCAGGCTAAACTCTGAACCAGACAGCATACCAGCATTAGGATTAATCGCATTATGGCCTCCACTTTTGCACAGAAGTATATGAATTATAATTTAGTTATCCTACTAGTTTATGTATTTTGTTGAGACGCTACCGTTTTTGGATATGCGTTGCAGGAAAATGTTTTAAAATCATCGAGTTGAAGTGGTTTGGTGCGAGCGGGTTTTACAGCACTGTGAGTGCTTCTTTTTTTAAGTACGCGACCATTATGTGAATAAAGTCGCTTTCGGCTAAAAAACGATCGTTTTTTATTGACGCGCACGAGGCATCGCCCGGGCAGCGTTGCTAACCATAACGTCGGATGCCCCAGACTGCAGGTTACCGGGACAACGACGCCTGGTTATTTTTCGCCAATTTATATGTCGCGCTAATTGTGCCGTTTAATTATCACACTCCGGCGATTTTTTATTCGAGAGCGGATAAAAAGGCCTTTTTTTTATTTAATTTTTCTGGTTGCCGCTTTTCGTCATGCTGGCAAAAACGCTATCCCGGTAGATCCAGGCATGTACTAATGCAGCAGAAATATGTAATAGCACCACGGCAAAAAGGAGTTTTGCCAGAAGGCTATGCGCATCGTGACACCAGGCGAAAAGGGTTGGGCTTACTGGCAAAATCGGTGGGAGATTAAATCCCTCGAACATGACGACGGGCAAGCCTGCTGCCGACAGCTGCGCCCAGCCCAAAAATGGCATTGCCAGCATGAGCGCATACAGCAGCCAGTGCGACGCTTTAGCCGCAAGCACTTGCCAGAAGGGTAAATCAGCAGGCAGCCGGGGCGTCTTGCTACGAAGTCGGTTCACCAGACGGAGCAGCGCCAGCAGTAATATGGCAATCCCCAGAGGGCGATGCAGGTCGATAAGCGCAATCCGGTGATGAAGCGTCGTCATCATTGCGGTACCAATAAACAGCATGGCCAGAATCATCGCCGCCATTAGCCAGTGTAGTCCTCTTGCCAGGGCGTTGAAATGCTGCGGCGCTTTTCCGTGTTCTTGATTCGGGTTCATTTTATCTCCTGCTTTTCAACAGCTTCGGTGGCTTTGCCGTAACCAATTTCCCGTTCCCGGCGACTAAAGGAGTGTGAATACGCGGCGGAACGCGCGTTTAACACCGGATCGTCAGACACGTTCACACCCGAAGGAACCGTCGAGGGGTCGAAGTTAACGTCGCGGCACGGACCGTCAGCCTGGGCTTCGACGCGCACCACTTCCAGCGTACCGGCCACGATCTGCCTGCGATCGTTAGGCCACGGCCGGGAAGGGTCATCCACCGGATCGCCCGGCTGGGCGAGTTGCAGAACAAAATCCCAGTAGAGAGGCTTCTGAGCAAGCCTCTGGCTGACGCCCTCGAACATGATGTTGCGATCGGCCTTCTGGCGCTGCTCCTCGCTCAGCGACACAAAAGGATCGTGCGGGCGCATCATCCAGCGTACCGCCTGGCGATTTCCGAGACCGTCCACGAGGTAAAAGGCGTTAATGCTGTAGAACGTTGCGCCGGCAAAGCTCCCGGGGGCGGGCTTTTGTGCCGCCCATTTGAGGTATTTCTCTGCTTCCGGATAGGCTTTTAAGAATGCCGCGAGGCGCTGTGGATCCGGCTTGCCGGTGGCCGGGTCTGGCGCGGTTGCCTGGTGCAGCGCCAGAAATCCTTCAGGGTCCCGGGTCGCAAAGAAGGGTTCGTTGTTCATCGCCATACGCCACTGCTGGTTATCGTCTGTTCTGAACATCAGGGCCATGCTCAGGGTTTTCGTTGAGCTATCCGCCGCGTGGGGGTCGCCAGTGCCGATGGAAAACCGTCCGACAACAGGGGTATGCTGCTGGGAAAAAAGGCGCGCGGTTGACAAAGACGTTGCTGAACCGGCTGGAATGAAGTTTCCCGTAAAACACATTCCTTTGCCGTGTGCCCGGCGAAATCCGGGAGGAAACGGCGTTGGTGTTTCCGAGACTAATGCCTGACTGGTGGTGCGAGAACCGATCCAACCCGCCGTCCACGCAAATGCGGATGCTATCGCGCCCACGATCGCGGCGATGATGGCCAGCGCTCCCCAGGATTTTTTGGATCGTAAATCCACATTAGACATAGACGTTTTTCCAGTGTGAAAGAATAATACCTGTCACGCGCACGAACATCGGCGAGCCACGCATTAATACAGGGATAAAGTTGAGGCGATTATTTTTTTATAATCGCGGTAATATGCCAGAGGATATTTTTATGATGAGGCGATTATAGACGCGCTAAAGAATAATAGACTGAAAAGCCACTATTTTTATAACGTGCGTTTTACGCTCTGAGAAGAGTATATAAGGTAAACTTTATTAAAAAAGAATATCACGAAAAGTTTATAATTTTTGATGCCAGATATTTTCGCGTTCGCCACCCGGCGGGCGGTCTAACCCGCCTCCAGCATCCCAAAACTCACAATTCGCGAGCGTCCCAGCTCTTTCGCCCGGTACAGTGCCACGTCCGCGGCGCGCAGCAGGTTGTCACTTTGAGCATGCTCTGGATAGCTGGCGATACCAATCGACACATCCACCGGCCCAATCTCGGTCAGCCCGTAGCGAAGCGATAGCGCATGCACGCCGTTGTAAATCTTCTGCGCGCAGGCGTGCGCTTCTGCTTCACCGGCCCCGGGAAGCAGAACCAGAAACTCCTCGCCCCCGTAGCGGAATGCCAGCCCGCCGTCGTGCGCGGCCCGCTGAACAATCGTCGCCACGTTTTTGATTACCTGATCGCCGGCCTCGTGACCAAAGCGGTCGTTAATGCTTTTAAAGTGATCGATGTCGATCATCATGCAGCTTAACGGCTCGCCGTTGCGCATGGCCTGCGTCATTTGCGTGTGCAGGGTGTCTTCCAGATGGTGACGGTTACGCAGGCCGGTGAGCGGGTCAAACAAAGCTTTTTCCAGCAGCGCGTCGCGCAGGCGCTGATTCGCCAGCGCCAGTCCGAGCGCCTCGGCCATCAGCTCCAGATACGCGCGTGCAGGAGCATTTTCCGGGGTGATGTTCTGGAACGAGAGCAACCCAATGGCCTCGCCCTGGGCGATAAGCGGTACGCACAGCGCGCTTTCCGCCTGTGATGCCGGGAGATGATAGCAGGCGACATCCGGTTCACCGTTAACCGGCGGGTGGCTCTGACCGCGACGCACGGCCCAGCACGCATCGGGGTGGAATGTGGCCTTATCATCTGCCGGTGAAAGCCACTGGGCGACGCAGCGCATTTGCCACGGATCGCGGTCAAAAACGTAGAGCCGGCCCGCTATCCCCGGCGCGATATTGGGCGCAAACAGCTCCGCCACGTTGATCACATCGTCAAAGTTTTCACACCCCTGCAGCCGCTGGGTCATGCGCGCCAGCAGCTCGCGGATGGCCCAGTCGGCGTCGCGCTCTTTTTCCAGACGCTGTCGCGCAAGGCCGTTTTCACGAAAGATGCGGATGGCCTGGGCCATATCGCCAATCTCATCAATCTGGTTAAAGTTGGGCGTTTCAACGGCGAAGTCCTGAGAGGCCAGACGGTGAACCACGTCGCTCAGGCGTACCACCGGGCGCAGCACGCGGCGTTTTAATATAAAGCCGAGCACAAACAAGAACAGCAGGGCGGTCAGGCCAACCATCACTTCAGAAGCCGTGCGCAGCGCTTTCGATTTTTTCGTCGCCTCCCGCACGGAGGCAATGACACGTTTGTCGAGTATCTGGCGAAAGCGATCGATTTGGGTTTGTGCGCGCTCAAGCTCCTGCTCGTAGGGCATGCCATAGAGCAGGGCAACGGCCTGCGCATCTTCACCCCGGGCCGCGCTCGTCAGTGCCGCCTGCTGCTCATCCTGCAGTGCATCAATGATTTTTAAACCATCATGCAGCAGGGCCAGCTCGTCATCTGAAGCGCCGGTGTCCTGCAGTTTCTCCAGCTTCAGCTCGATGCTCTTCAGTTTTTTCTCTGACGCATTGTACTCATCCAGGATTTGCGGATTTTTTTTGATGACATACAGGCGCGCTAAATCGGACTGTATCCAGGCGTCGGTTTCAATATTTTCTGTAAGCTCATCAAAACGCTGGCGTTGTTCAATGGCCTGACGTTCGGCGGTGTCAGCACCGGAGGCCATCAGCATGATAATGCCGGAGGCGATAGTTAGGCAGACCGTGGCACCGTAGGCCCAGTTGGTTATTGTCGCGATTCGCACCTGGAGATCCTTTTACTGCATAAAGAGGATGGCGTTCTTCAAATTATAGAAAACGTATGATTTAAGGCGAAAAAAAAGGCGGCACAGCGCCGCCTGATGTGGTCGTTATCGTCACGTCCCTACAAATCTGGAGAGTTTTTTCCCTCTTCGATGAACTCGGCGTCCAGCTCTTCGGCATTCCCCGCGTGATCGCGGCCGGAGAAGAGGTTCCAGCAGGCGATAAACAGCGCGGCGATGAGCGGCCCAATCACAAAGCCGTTAATGCCGTACAGCTCCATACCGCCGAGGGTAGTGATCAAAATCAGGTAATCCGGCATTTTGGTGTCTTTTCCCACCAGCAGCGGGCGCAGGATATTGTCCACCAGCCCGACAATAATCACGAAGAAGCCAACAATAAACAGCCCCTGCCAGATCTGGTGCGTGGCGAACAGGTAAATGGCGGCTGGCACCCAGACAATCGCCGAGCCGACGGCGGGGACCAGCGAGAGGAACGCCATCAGCGCACCCCAGAGCACGCTGCCGTCGATGCCCACGATGGCAAACGCGATCCCGCCGAGCGTGCCCTGAACGACGGCCACCACCGCCGTCCCTTTCACCGTCGCCCGGGAGACGCCGACGAACTTGGCGAACAGGTGCTGTTTAACAAAATCAGACAGCGGCAGGGAGTCGAGGATCTGGCGTACCAGATACGGTCCATCCTTCAGCAGGAAGAACAGCAGGTAAAGCATGATGCCGAAGCTAATCGCAAAGCCAAACGTGCCTTTGCCGATCAGGAACGCGCTGCCTGCCAGATACTGCCCGCCCTGCAGCGCAACGTCGGAGAGTTTTTTCTGGATCTGCGCCGCGTTGGTCAGGTTGTGATCCGCCAGGAAGCCGCTGGCCCAGTCCGGCAAGTGGTTGAAGATGCTCGCCACTACCTCCGGGAATTGGGTGTTGTTCTCCTGAAGCTTCGTGTAAACCACGTTCAGCTCAATGGCGAGCGAGGAGAGGATCACCATCAGCGGGATAAAGACAATCAGGCAGATAATGCCGATGGTCAGCAGCGAGGCCAGCCCGTTGCGCTCCCCCAGCGCGGTGCGCAGCTTGTTTTTTACCGGGTTGAAGATGACGGTCAGAATGGCGGCCCACAGTATCGCGGAGAAGTAGGGCGACAGCACGTCAAAGAAGGCCCAGGTCACAAGGGCGAGAATGAAAATAAAGAAACCTTTAGTCAGTCCGTTAAAGCGCATCAGTCAGTCCTGGTTACTAAGAAACTGTGACGACTATAGAACCGATTGCGAGAATTACCAACCCGGCGGCCAGTTCAGCAATATCGCAGTATGAATTTGCGCTTCACGGATAGCACTTTCGACTGACCGAAGATCGCACGCTCCCGCACCATGCTGTTAGTATCTGCTTGCGGAGGTGCTTATGGCCTGGCGTCCCATTCTTTATGTCATCCTCACAACCCACCCCAGACTCAGCGCGCGGCGCGCCCGTTTGCGTCTGGTCATCTAGCTTTTTATTAACAATCGCGGTATAACACCTTCTTTGGATGTTTAGATGTCCATACGTATAGAAGGTAATATGCAAACACAACAAGAAAATGGACAGCTTAAGCGCACCATGAAAACACGCCACCTGATTATGCTCTCGCTGGGCGGCGTGATTGGGACAGGGTTATTCTTCAATACCGGATACATCATTTCCACCACCGGTGCGGCGGGCACGCTGCTGGCGTACCTGATCGGCGCGCTGGTGGTCTGGCTGGTGATGCAGTGTCTGGGCGAACTCTCCGTGGCGATGCCGGAAACCGGCGCGTTCCACGTCTATGCCGCCCGATATCTCGGCCCGGCGACGGGCTATACCGTGGCGTGGCTCTACTGGCTTACCTGGACGGTGGCGCTCGGCTCGAGCTTTACCGCCGCCGGGTTCTGTATGCAGTACTGGTTCCCGCAGGTGCCCGTCTGGGCGTGGTGCGTGGTCTTTTGCGTGGTGATATTCGGCCTTAACGTCATCTCCACGCGCTTCTTTGCCGAAGGGGAATTCTGGTTCTCGCTGGTGAAGGTCATCACCATCATCGCCTTTATCATCCTCGGCGGGGCGGCCGTCTTTGGTTTCATTCCGATGCAGGACGGTTCACCCGCGCCGGGCTTAAGCAACATCACCGCCGAGGGCTGGTTCCCGCACGGCGGTCTGCCGATCCTGATGACCATGGTGGCGGTGAATTTTGCCTTCTCCGGGACCGAGCTTATCGGTATCGCGGCGGGTGAAACGGAAAATCCGCACAAGGTCATTCCGGTTGCGATCCGCACCACCATCGCGCGGCTGATCATCTTCTTTATCGGCACCGTGTTTGTGCTGGCGGCGCTGATCCCGATGCAGCAGGCGGGCGTGGAAAAAAGCCCGTTCGTGCTGGTGTTTGAAAAGGTCGGTATTCCTTATGCCGCTGATATCTTTAACTTCGTGATCCTGACGGCGATCCTCTCGGCGGCGAACTCTGGCTTATATGCGTCCGGGCGCATGCTGTGGTCGCTCTCGAATGAGAAAACGCTCCCGCGCTGTTTTGCCCGCGTGAACAAAAACGGCGTGCCGCTGACGGCGCTCTCGGTTTCCATGCTCGGCGGCGTGCTGGCGCTGTTCTCAAGCGTGGTGGCCCCGGACACGGTGTTTGTCGCACTCTCGGCCATTTCTGGCTTTGCGGTGGTGGCGGTGTGGATCAGCATCTGCGCGTCGCACTTCGTTTTCCGTCGCCGTCATCTGCAGTCCGGCCAGCCGCTCTCTGCGCTGCAGTACCGCGCGCCGTGGTATCCGCTGGTGCCGGTGCTCGGTTTTATCCTCTGCGTGGTGGCCTGCGTCGGCCTGTGGTTTGACCCCAGCCAGCGCATTGCCCTTTATTGCGGGCTTCCGTTCGTCGCCCTGTGTTATGGTGCCTACTACCTGACCCGAAATATGACATCGCAGGAGCCTGAACATGTCGCAGAATAATCCGCTTACCGCCATCCTTGAAAAACAGCCGTTTGTGGTGCTGGATGGCGCAATGGCAACGGAGCTGGAAGCGCGCGGCTGTAACCTTGCAGACAGCCTCTGGTCGGCCAAAGTGCTGGTGGAAAACCCGGATCTTATCCGTGAAGTGCATCTTGATTACTACCGCGCGGGCGCGCAGGTGGCGATCACCGCCAGCTACCAGGCCACGCCTGCGGGCTTTGCGGCACGCGGTCTGGATGAGGCGCAGTCCCGCGCGCTGATTGGCAAAAGCGTGGAGCTGGCGCGTAAGGCGCGCGAAGCGTACCTGGCCGAAAACCCGCACGCGGGCACGCTGCTGGTAGCGGGCTCCGTAGGGCCGTACGGCGCGTATCTGGCGGATGGCTCAGAGTATCGCGGCGACTACGTGCGCAGTGCCGAAGAATTCACAGAATTCCATCGCCCGCGCGTGGAAGCGCTGCTGGACGCGGGTGCAGACCTGCTGGCCTGCGAAACGCTGCCGTCGTTCACGGAAATAAAGGCGCTGGCCGCGTTGCTGACGGCGTATCCCCGCGCGCGGGCGTGGTTCTCCTTCACCCTGCGCGACAGCGAGCACCTGAGCGACGGCACGCCGCTGCGGGAGGTGGTTTCTTCTCTGGAGGACTATCCGCAGGTCGTCGCGCTGGGCATCAACTGTATCGCGCTGGAAAACACCACGGCGGCGCTGAAGCAGTTGCAAAGCCTGACGCCGCTGCCGCTGGTGGTCTACCCGAACTCGGGCGAGCATTATGATGCGGTAACCAAAACCTGGCACCACCACGGCGAAGCGTGCGAGACGCTGGCGGGGTATCTGCCGCAGTGGCTGGCGGCGGGAGCGAAGTTAATCGGCGGATGTTGTCGCACCACGCCAAAGGATATTGCAGAGCTGAACGCGCAGCGCTGAGTTTGTGCCGGGTAAGGCGCAGGCGCCACCCGGCACAAACCAACCGCACAAAATCAACTATCCTTTCCCGCTTTTTTTCTAAAAACGAATCGTCATTAGCGATTCTTTTTTATTCCTTTATCAAAATTCCCGCGCCGGAAATACTGCCCTCATAACAACAGGGGAGCAGGCACTATGGCAATTTCATCGCGAATCACACTTCTCGGCGCGCTGGCGCTGTGGGCATTTCAGGCGCAGGCGGTGGACGTTACCGTCGCGTATCAAACGTCGGCTGAGCCGGCGAAGGTTGCGCAGGCGGATAATACCTTTGCGAAAGAGAGCGGCGCGAAAGTCGACTGGCGCAAGTTCGACAGCGGCGCGTCCGTCGTGCGTGCGTTAGCGTCCGGCGACGTGCAGATTGGCAATATCGGCTCCAGCCCGCTGGCGGTCGCGGCCACCCAGCAGGTACCGATTGAGGTTTTCCTCCTCGCCTCGCAGCTCGGTAACTCTGAAGCGCTGGTGGTAAAGAAAAACATCACCAAACCGGAGGATCTGATCGGCAAACGCATCGCCGTGCCGTTTATCTCCACCACCCACTACAGCCTGCTGGCGGCGCTCAAACACTGGGGCATCAAGCCGGGGCAGGTGCAAATCATCAATCTTCAGCCGCCGGCGATTATCGCCGCCTGGCAGCGCGGGGATATTGACGGGGCCTACGTGTGGGCACCGGCAGTAAACGAGCTGGAAAAAGACGGCACCGTGCTGACCGACTCCGAGAAAGTGGGCCAGTGGGGCGCGCCGACCCTCGACGTGTGGGTGGTGCGCAAAGACTTTGCCGAGAAACATCCTGAGGTGGTGAAAGCCTTCGCGAAAAGCGCGATTGACGCCCAGCAGCCGTACATCAGCAACCCGGATGAGTGGCTGAAGCAGCCCGCCAATCTGGAAAAACTCTCCCGCCTGAGCGGCGTGCAGGAAGCGGACGTGCCGGGGCTGGTGAGGGGCAATACCTATCTGACCCCCGCGCAGCAGGTGCAGCAGCTAAACGGGCCGGTGAGCAAAGCGATTGTAGATACCGCCACCTTCCTGAAAGAGCAGGGCAAAGTGCCTGCGGTCGCGGCGGATTACAGTCAGTACGTCACCGACCGCTTTGTGAAATAAGGAGTCCGCCATGCTGAACATTACGAACCTGTATGCCGATTACGGTGGTAAACCCGCGCTGGAGGACATCAACCTGACGCTGGGCAGCGGTGAACTGCTGGTGGTGCTCGGCCCGTCCGGCTGCGGAAAAACCACGCTGCTGAATCTGATTGCCGGGTTTGTACCGTATCAGCACGGCACCATTCAGCTGGAAGGCAAAAAGGTGGATGGCCCTGGCGCCGAGCGCGGCGTGGTCTTTCAGAACGAAGGATTGCTTCCGTGGCGCAACGTGCAGGAGAACGTGGCGTTTGGGCTACAGCTTGCGGGTGTGAACCGTGAACAGCGGCTGGCAACCGCGCGGGCGATGCTGAAAAAAGTGGGGCTGGAAGGGGCGGAAAAACGCTTTATCTGGCAGCTTTCCGGCGGCCAGCGTCAGCGCGTCGGGATCGCCCGCGCGCTGGCGGCGAATCCGCAGCTGTTGCTGCTGGACGAGCCGTTCGGGGCGCTGGACGCCTTTACCCGCGAGCAGATGCAAACCCTGCTGCTGCGCCTGTGGCATGAGACGGGCAAGCAGGTGCTGTTAATTACCCACGATATCGAAGAGGCGGTGTTTATGGCGACCGAGCTGGTGCTGCTCTCGCCGGGGCCGGGGCGCGTGCTGGAGCGGCTGCCGCTGGATTTCGCCCGTCGCTACGTCGCGGGGGAGCCGGTGCGCAGCATCAAATCAGATCCGCGGTTTATTGAGCAGCGTGAATACGTCTTAAGCCGCGTGTTCGAACAGCGGGAGGCCTTCTCATGAGCATCGTCTTTAGTGAAAAAACGCGCCGCACGCGTCTGGCGCTGCGCTGGCCTTTCTCACGTCAAATTACGCTGAGCGTCGGTACGCTGCTGGTGCTGCTGGCAGCGTGGTGGGCGGTTGCGGCCCAGCAGTGGGTCAGCCCGCTGTTTCTGCCGCCGCCGGGACAGGTGCTGGCGAAACTCATCTCCATCGCCGGGCCGCAGGGCTTTATGGACGCGACGCTCTGGCAGCATCTCGGCGCAAGCCTGACGCGCATTCTGGTGGCGCTGCTGGCGGCGGTGGTTATCGGTATCCCGGTCGGGATCGCGATGGGCCTAAGCCCGACGGTGCGCGGCATCCTTGACCCGCTGATTGAGCTTTACCGCCCGGTGCCGCCGCTGGCCTATTTGCCGCTGATGGTAATCTGGTTCGGTATCGGCGAAACGTCGAAAATTCTGCTGATTTATCTGGCGATTTTCGCGCCGGTTGCCATGTCGGCGCTGGCGGGCGTGAAGAGTGCCCAGCAGGTGCGCATTCGTGCGGCGCAGTCGCTGGGGGCCAGCCGTACGCAGGTGCTGCTGTTTGTGATTCTACCCGGCGCGCTGCCGGAGATTTTAACCGGACTGCGCATCGGCCTCGGCGTGGGCTGGTCCACGCTGGTGGCGGCAGAGCTGATCGCCGCCACGCGAGGATTAGGGTTTATGGTGCAGTCGGCGGGAGAGTTCCTGGCGACTGACGTGGTGCTGGCAGGGATCGCGGTGATTGCCGCGATCGCCTTCGGATTAGAACTGGGGCTGCGCGCGCTACAGCGCCGCCTGACGCCCTGGCATGGAGAAATACAATGAGTGAACGACTGACCATCACCCCGCTGGGGCCGTACATTGGCGCGCAGGTATCGGGCCTGGATGTGTCCCGCCCGCTGAGCGATAACCAGTTTGAGCAGCTGTACCACGCGGTGCTGCGCCATCAGGTGGTGTTCCTTCGCGAGCAGGCGATCACCCCGCAGCAGCAGCGCGCGCTGGCGTTGCGTTTTGGCGACCTGCATATTCACCCGGTCTATCCGCATGCGGAAGGGGTGGAGGAGATTATCGTTCTGGATACCCACAACGATAACCCGCCGGACAATGACAACTGGCACACGGACGTCACCTTTATCGAAACGCCGCCCGCCGGGGCAATTCTGGCAGCAAAATTACTGCCAGAGACCGGCGGCGATACGCTGTGGGCGAGCGGGATTGCGGCGTTTGAGGCGCTCTCTGCGCCGTTCCGGGCACTGCTGAGCGGCCTGCGGGCGGAGCACGACTTCAAAAAATCGTTCCCGGAATATAAGTACCGTAAAAGCGAAGAGGAGCATCAGCGCTGGCTGGAAGCGGTGGCGAAGCATCCGCCGCTGCTGCACCCGGTGGTGCGCACCCATCCGGTCACGGGCAAGCAGGCGCTGTTCGTGAACGAAGGATTCACGACGCGCATTGTGGACGTGACGGAAAAAGAGAGCGACGCGCTGTTAGGTTTCCTGTTCGCACATATCACTAAACCGGAGTTTCAGGTGCGCTGGCGCTGGCAGGAGAACGACCTGGCGATCTGGGATAACCGCGTGACGCAGCACTACGCCAACGCGGACTATCTGCCGCAGCGAAGGATTATGCAGCGGGCGACGATTTTGGGGGATAAGCCGTTTTACCGCCCTTAACTCCGTCGCACCCGGCGAAAACGGTGCACAATTGCCGGGTGGCGGCTTCGCCTTACCCGGCCTACCAATCCGCGGCCAATTAAAGGTGCGCCTCAATATACCGCTGATAGCGGTTCGCCTTCAGGTAGCACAAATCCACCAGCACCAGACCGTCTACGCAGTTGTTGAACGCCGGGTCGCTGCCAAAATCAATAAACTGCACGCCGCCGGGCTCGCATAGCTCGGAATACTGTTTATACAGCGGCGGTATGCCGCAGCCCAGATTGCCGAGCAGGGATTTCAGCTTCGTCAGATCGTCCACGTAATCCACGCCGCCAAACTGTGCCAGCACGTCCGGTAAGGATGCCGGATACGGCTGACGTGACGCGGCTAGCGGATGCGTCGCGGGGAACCACAGGCGGTAAAAGGCGACCAGCAGATCCCGTGCCGCAGGCGGTAAGCCGCCGGAGATGGAGACGGGTCCAAACAGGTAGCGATAATGTGGGTAACGCGCCAGGTAAGCCCCGATGCCGGACCATAAATAGTCCAGACCGCGACGCCCCCAGTAGCGCGGCTGGATAAAGCTGCGCCCGAGCTCAATGCCGTGCTCAAGCACGTCATGCATTTTGTCGTCGTAGTGGAACAGGCTGTAGCTGTACAGACCTTCAACGCCGCGTTTTTGGATCTGCATGGCCGTCGGCATAAAGCGATACGCCCCGACGATCTCCAGATCCTCTTCATCCCAGAGGATCAGGTGCAGATAATCGTCATCGTAGCTGTCGGTGTCCCGGCGTTTACCGCTCCCTTCCTCCACCGCGCGAAACGCAATCTCGCGCAGGCGGCCCAGTTCGCGCAGAAGAGGTGCCTCTTCCTGCCCGTTGCGCTGCCACAGGTAGATGGTTTTACCGTCGCTGGTTTTACCCAGACACTCCGCCTGCGCCAGCTCGCGTTTCAGGGTGGCCCGGTCTTCCGGACGGGCAATGGCGCACTGGGTTTTGAAGACGCCAGGCAATCCCTTGCCAAGACGCATCACGTGCTGACGGCACTGCTCGGCCATCTCACGTGACGAAAGAGTGGCACTATGCCAGTGATGCCAGGCGATTTGCTGGCCGATTTTAATCGGCAGCTGGCTGTGGCGGCGGCGGAACATCTGCTGCATTAGCAGCAGCATCGACAATGTCGGTGACACCAGCGTGCTGGCATAAAAGAGCAGGCTGTTATGCGCCTGAATATGCACCGGCAGCAGCGGGGCGCGCAGCTTGCTGGCGAGTTTGATAAAGCCGGAGTGCCATTTTTTATCTCGAATGCCTTTGCGCGTGGGGCGTGAAACTTCACCCGCCGGGAAGAAGATCAGCACGCCCGCGTTTTGCAGATGCTGCTCCATCTGAACCAGAGACGATTTCGCCGTCCTGCCGCCCATATTGTCCACCGGAATAAACAGCGAACTGAGAGGCTCAAGGTGGGTCAGCATCCGGTTGGTCACGACTTTAACGTCGCGCCGCACGCGGGAGACGGCGTACATCAGCGCCAGCCCGTCCAGCGTGCCTGTCGGGTGGTTGGCAATAATAACCAGTGGGCCATGTTCGGGGATTTGTTCGAGATCGCGGGCGGAAACGGTGCAGAGAATATCAAGGTGCTCCAGAACTTGCTCCACCATATCCAGTCCTTTCAGGTGGCGGTGAGCGGCGGCAAACTGCTGGAATTCTTCTTCGTAAAACAGCCTTTTTAACAGACTTTTTTGCCAGGGTGCAGGCCTCGCCTGAGGCCAAAGATCGTCGAGAACGCTATCGAGGCTAAACATGATTACTCCTCCTGCCGTCTTGCGAAGACAGTAGAAGGAGCAGATGTCGGTTGTATTGCAGTTTGGTGAAGATTAGCGGAGGATTTTTTTCTCGGCCAGATCCAGCGCGAAGTAGCTGAAGATCAGATCCGCGCCCGCGCGTTTGATCGCGCCCAGGCTTTCGAGGATCACTTTCTCTTCGTCGATGGCACCGGCCAGCGCGGCGAATTTGATCATCGCGTATTCACCGCTCACCTGGTATGCCCCCAGCGGCAGTTCGGTGCGCTCGCGAATGTCGCGCAGAATATCGAGATAGGCGCCAGCAGGTTTCACCATCAGGCAGTCTGCGCCCTGGGCTTCATCAAGCAGGGATTCACGAATCGCTTCCCGGCGGTTCAGCGGGTTCATCTGGTAGGTCTTACGATCGCCCTTCAGCGCCGTACCCGCTGCTTCACGGAACGGACCGTAGAAGGAGGAGGCAAACTTGGTGGAGTAGGACATGATGGCGGTGTCGGTAAAGCCTGCCGCATCCAGCGCCTGACGGATAGCCTGAACCTGTCCGTCCATCGCCGCAGACGGCGCGATGAAGTCCGCACCCGCAGCGGCAGCCACGACCGCCTGCTTGCCGAGGTTCAGCAGGGTGGCATCGTTGTCCACGCCGTGATCGCACAGCACGCCGCAGTGCCCGTGGGAGGTGTATTCGCAGAAGCAGGTGTCGGACATGACCACCATTTCTGGCACGGTATCTTTGCAGATGCGGGACATGCGGGCCACGAGGCCATCCTCTTTCCATGCATCGCTGCCGGTGGCGTCGGTATGGTGGGAGATGCCGAAGGTCATCACCGAGCGGATCCCCGCGTTGGCAATGCGTTCAATCTCGCGGGCCAGATGCTTCTCAGGAATGCGCATCACGCCCGGCATGGCTTCGATGGCTTTGTAGTCATCAATCTCTTCTTCAACAAAAATCGGCAACACCAGATCGTTTAAGGTCAGTGTTGTCTCTTCAAACATAGCGCGCAGTGCGGGTGACTTACGCAGGCGGCGGGGACGTGCAATTAAATCGGTCATGGTATGCCTGATGTTTGTGGAACAAAGAAGGTTAGTGTACCTCAAAGTGAAGTGAGGTGTTTTACTAAAGTGGGCATTTTGATACCGATTAATGCGGCCTGTCTATGATTGCCAGTGAAATATATATAATTAACTAATCCTGCGGAATGTCGGTTCGAATTATTGATGTTAATTCTATTACGAAGGGAATGTATAAATAAAAATGATCTGTTTATAAAACTTATATCACCTTTGCTTGTTTTGTTTATTTTGAATTTTTCTTTATAGTATTTATATTTAGCGCTCCTTTTTTCTCGTTTTACTTCTGCTGTTTGTCTGGATACGGACTTAAATGAATCATTCATTGAACCTTTTCTGAATGAAACTGCATAATTCACTCCGCAATTAAACATTGCTAATTGATTTACGGACAAACATGCTTACGTCCCTGAGGAGGGATGACCCAATGCAAACATGGAAAAAGAAACTGGTTGTATCTCAACTTGCATTAGCTTGTACGCTGGCTATCGCTTCTCAGGCTAATGCGAAAGATATTTCCGGTACGACATATAATACTTTTGGATATGATAATACCGCATCTACGCCGTGGTATTATGGCTACGCAGATTGGGATTACTCGGATGCCACCCATGATGGTGACATTTATCCGGTCATCAATAAATCAACCGTAAACGGTGTTATTTCGACTTACTATCTGGATGATGGGGTCAATGGCCGTACGAACGCGTTGAGTATTTCTAACAGCACCATTAACGGCATGATCACGTCAGAGTGTATGACCACGACGTGTGCAGATGGCGTGGATACTGACGGCACCAGTCATACCCAGTACGATCGTTTTAGCCTGACCGTTGATAACTCCACCATCAACGATGCCTACGAGCATTACGCGTATGATGTCGTCAATGGCGAGAATACTGAAACGCATTATCTGGACACCTATGGTCTGGGTAACGCAATTACCCTGGACGTTGAATCTGATATCGTTATTCAGAACAACTCCCACGTCGCGGGTATCACGCTGACGCAGGGTTATCAGGAACTGGATAACACACCATACGACGGCGTTGAAGGCGTTGCTAACAGCAGCAATGTCTTTACCGATACGCTGGTGGTGAAAGACTCCGTGCTGACCTCTGGTGCGTACAGCGATCTGGGCACCAACGGGTTCTACGGTCAAACGGCGAAGCCGAGCGACTACGGTGAAACCAACGCCTCGGCTGCGGATGATGCGGCGTTGATCGTTGCGGCCGGCGCGTCTGATAACGCCATGCAGACCACCGCTACCTTCGATCACTCTACCGTAACGGGTGACATTCTTTTCTCCAGCACCTTTGATAACAACTTCTACGAGAATGGCGATCCGGCAACGGATACCACTGAAGATGGTGTCTATAACCCAACCACCAACGGCTGGGACGGTACCGATACACTGGATGTTACGCTGACTAACGGCAGTAAGTGGGTCGGTGCAGCGCAGTCCAGCGTTGAAGCTATCGGCACTGCGCAGATGTATGGCCAGGGCTACAGCAACGTTGACTGGCACGCTCTGTCCCCGAACAGCATCTGGCCTGATTCTACCTTCGACAGCAACGGTCACGTTGCCGGTGAAGAGGTGTACCAAAGCGGCCTGTTCAATGTGGCGCTGGATAACGGTTCCGAGTGGGATACCCGCAAGGTCTCCAACATTGATGCGCTGACGGTGAACAACCAGTCTTAGGTCAATGTTGAAAACTCCGGCCTGCTGGCGGATTCAATCACCCTGACCAATGCTTCAACCATGAATATTGGCGACAGCGGAGCCGTGGCAACCGACAGCCTGTATCTGGACAGCTATAGCCGTGCGGCACTGACTGAAGAGACAGCAGAGCTGTATGCCAACACCATTACCGTAGACAACGGTGCCGAGCTGGCGCTGGGTCTGGGTCAGGTTGATACGCACAATATGGTACTGACCGATGGCGGCGTGCTCAACGTTGCCAGCCGCGATTATGTGCTGAACAGCGATCTGAACAACGCACGCTATATCACCAACGATCGCTACAACGCGGAGTATGACTACGGTGTTGTCGCGCTGAACTCCGACGGCCATCTGGCGGTGAACGGTGACGTTGCCGGTAACTACAAGGTGCGCATCGACGATGCAACCGGCGCTGGTTCAGTTGCCGACTACAAAAACAAAGAGATCATTCGCGTCTACGACAATAACGCAGATACCGCAGCCAGCTTTACTGCTGCAAACAAAGCTGATTTAGGTGCTTACACCTATCAGGCGCAGCAGGAGGGTGACACCGTTGTTCTTCAGCAGAAAGAGCTGACTGACTACGCCAACATGGCGCTGAGCATTCCTTCTGCCAACACCAATATCTGGAATCTCCAGCAGGATACCGTGGGTACGCGTCTGACCAATAGCCGTCATGGCCTGGCAGACAACGGCGGAGCGTGGGTGAGCTATTTCGGCGGCAATTTTGACGCGGATAACGGCACCGTCAGCTACGATCAGGACGTAAGCGGCATTATGGTCGGTCTGGACACGCAGATTGACGGTAATAATGCGAAGTGGATCGTCGGTGGTGCAGCTGGTTTTGCGAAAGGCGATATCAGCGATCGTACGGGTCAGGTCGATCAGGACAGCCAGACTGCGATGATCTACGCGTCTGCGACGTTTGCGAACAACGTCTTCCTCGACAGCTCACTGAACTACACCCGCTTTAACAATGACCTCTCTGCAACCATGAGCAACGGTCAGTATGTTGACGGTGACACCACCTCTGACGCTGTTGGCTTCGGGATGAAGCTGGGCTATGACTGGAAACCAAACCTCTCAGGCTATATCACCCCTTATGCGGCGATTTCCGGCCTGTTCCAGTCAGGCGACGACTACCAGCTGAGCAACGACATGCGTATCGATGGTCAGTCTTACGACAGCATGCGTTATGAACTTGGCCTGGATGCGGGTTATACCTTCAACTACGGCGGCGAACAGGCTCTGACCCCGTACTTCAAGCTGGCTTACGTCTATGACGATGCTGACAATAATGCTGATATCAACTCTGACAGCATTGATAACGGCGTCGAAGGCTCTGCGGTTCGCGTGGGGCTGGGCACCCAGTTCAGCTTCACCAAAAACTTCAGTGCTTACACCGATGCGACTTATCTGGGCGGCGGCGACGTTGACCAGAACTGGGGAGCAAACCTGGGTGTGAAATATACCTGGTAAATAGAAAGCGCGGGGGATATTTTCCCCCGCTTTTTTATATGGTTTAAAAATAATAAAGAACCGACAGATACAGATGCTTTGAGGTATGCATGAACGTTAATGCGAAACCACTTTCTGAATTAAGCCGGCTCGCAAAATGTCTGGAAGTCGCCGGTACCCCCTTTAAGATCGAACCACAGCAATTAATAACAACCGGCAATAATGATGATGAGCCATTTACTTTTATAATACAGTCTGGTCTTACTGCTATCCATCGTAAATCTGATGAACTTCTGATGGGCATTGCGCAGGCACCTTTTATCTATGGTTTGAATGCATGGATAAATGATAGTTATCTGGAATATTCCATGATGACACACACAACCTGTTCTGGATTTTATTTACCGGCCTCTGCCACGCGTCAACTTATTCAGCAAAATCATCTCTGGCAGGATGCTTTCTGCTGGGTGTCATGGATTAACCATATTCTGGGCAAGCGTGACCTGCAGCTGGTGGGAAATAACTCTTATAGTCAGATCCGGGCGATGTTGATCAATATGGCCGAGTGGGATGACTCGCTGCGCTCAAAAATTGGCGTTATGAATCATATTCAGCGTAGCACACGTATTTCACGTTCGGTCGTTGCAGAAGTCCTGGCTGCGCTGCGTCAGGGGAACTACATCAATATGAGCCGGGGCAAGCTGGTCAGCATCAACCGCTTGCCCACGGAATATTAAGATCAGTTAGACGCAGTAAGCACCTGGGCTTTATTGGCGCTCAGTTCGGCCACCAGGTTATTGATGCCGTCACTCATATTAACGAAGCGCGTGTTCGGAGAACGGGTGACCACCACAAACGCGCCCACGTTGGACTGCGGAATCATTGCCATGTAGGTAATGAATCCGCCGCCGCCGCCGGTTTTCTGAATGATGCCCGGACGGCCATTTTTCGGCGCCATATAGACCCAGCCCAGGCCGAGCGCATCGGCTTTACCCGGCACGTCCATCCCGATGACGCGATGCAGCTGAGTACGCTGATAGATAAGGGTCTGCATACGATCGGCCTGGCTGCTGCGGGAGTAAAAATCCGAAGAAAGGAACTGCTGCATCCAGCGCATCATGTCGCCAGGGGTGGAATAGACCCCGCCGCTGCCCACGGCCGCCAGCGTGTTGTTACAGGGGCTTGCGCCTTTCTCTGCCACCATCAGGCGTTTGCACTGGTCCGGGGAAGGGGTAAAGGTGGTGTCTTTCATGCCCAGCGGACGCGTGATCTGCTCTTCAAAAAGCTGCGGGTAAGGTTTGCCCGCCGCCGTTGAAAGCGCATCCGCCAGCAGATCGAACGCCAGGTTCGAGTAAGAGGCCTGCGAGCCCGGGGCGGATTTCAGCGTGGCGGTGCTCAGGTAGTTCCAGCGCTGTTGGCGCGTTGGCCAGACAAAAACGTCGCGGTGCGCCGCGCCGCCCGGCTGCTCGCGCGGCAGAGCGCTGGTGTGCGTCGCGAGGTTCACCAGGCGAATTGGCGTGCCCTGATACGTCGGCACGCGGGCACCCGGCGGGGCGTATTTGCTGAGCGGATCGTCGAGCTTTACCACGCCCTGGTCGAGCAACTTCACCAGCATTTCGCTGGTCATCAGCTTGGTTAAGGACGCGACGCGCACAACGGAATCCAGCTGCGGACGAACGTTATTACCTGGACGCGTTTCACCAAAGCTGCGGAAAACGCGCTGGTTGCCGTCGATGACCACCATTGCCATCCCTGTCGCGCCGCTGCCGTAATAGATAAGGTTCGCGTAGCGATCGGCAATATCGGAAGCCAAAACGGGCGCCGTCAGCGGCTGGGCTGCCTGGGCGGTGGAGAAGCTCACCGCACACAGCGCGGCAAAAGAGAGCAGACAACGTTTCAACGAAAAGCATCCATGAAGTGAATGAGGAAAGTAATGGGTATTTATACTACTAATCGGCACCGTGCAATGCCCCGAATAGCATAACCATAGCGAGAAAAACGTAACCATGGGTAAATATGAAGAATTTCCCTGCGAGCGCTCTCCCATTTTGTGACATCGGGCTTATGATAGGCACCAGTGTTACTCAATCTTGCGGAGAACGGTATGTCTGAAAAGCGTGTGGTAATGGTGGTTGATATGCAGAACGGGGTGTTTGAACCCCCGCGTCATCAGCGCGAGACGTGTGTCTCTCTGATCAACCAGCTTACGCAGGCTGCCGACACGGTGATTTTTATTCAGCATGCCGAGGCCGGGGGGCTGGAAGAGGGAAGTGACGGGTTTGCGTTGCTGCCTGAACTCCATCAACCTGCTGGCGCGCTGTACGTGACCAAAACCGCCTGCGATGCCTTCTATAACACCGGGCTTGAGGCGCTGTTACGCGAGCAGGGCATTCGCGAGTTTGTCATCTGCGGCTGCGCCACCGATTACTGCGTTGACGCCACGGTCAAGAATGGCGTCAGCCGGGGTTACCACATTACCGTGGCGGAAGATGCCCACACCACCGCCAACCGCCCGGCTGCCGAAGCACAGATCCTGATTCACCACCATAACGACGTCTGGCGCAACTTCATTGCGCCAGCGAACCCTGTCGCGGTGAAACGCACCGAAACAATTCTCGAAAACTGGAAAGCGAACTAATAATCAACCCACGGGTCTGACCTTTTTGCCCGAGCCGGGGTCCGGCTCGGGCAAGGTATTCGCGTGGTAATGTGTTGAGCACAGCAACAACCATAACAACAAGAAGGAAGTATCATGTTTAAGTCTTTTTTCCCAAAGCCGGGGCCTTTTTTCCTGTCGGCATTTATTTGGGCACTGATCGCAGTCGTGTTCTGGCTGGCGGGCGGCGGTGCATGGCTGACACGCATCGTGGGGGCGACAGGCGAGGTGCCGATTAGCGCGGCGCGCTTCTGGTCGTTCAGCTATCTGCTGTTTTATGCCTATTACGCGCTGTGCGTCGGGCTGTTTGCGCTGTTCTGGTTTAATTATTCCCCTCATCGCTGGCAGACATGGTCCATTCTCGGAACGTCGCTGATTATTTTTGTCACCTGGTTTCTGGTCGAAGTGAGCGTAGCCATTAACGCGTGGTATGCCCCGTTCTACGATCTCATCCAGAAAGCGCTTAGCGCCCCTAACAGGGTGCCAATCGGCGAGCTTTATAATCAGTTAAAAATTTTTATGGGCATTGCGATGATCGCTGTCACCGTGGCGGTGCTGAATAATTTCTTCGTCAGCCATTACGTCTTCCGCTGGCGAACGGCGATGAACGAATTCTACATGACCCACTGGGAGCGTCTGCGCCATATTGAAGGTGCTGCTCAGCGTGTTCAGGAAGACACCATGCGTTTTGCGTCAACGCTTGAGGATATGGGCGTCAGCCTGCTTAATGCCATCCTGAAACTGTTTGCGTTCTTACCGATTCTGGTCGCCCTTTCTCCCCATATTTCAGCATTGCCGATTGTCGGACATTTACCGTACGGCCTGCTCATCCCGGCGCTGATTTGGTCGCTTATGGGCACAGGCCTGCTTGCCGTCGTCGGGATTAAGCTGCCGGGCTTAGAGTTTAAGAATCAGCGTGTGGAAGCTGCCTATCGTAAGGAGCTGGTCTACGGAGAGGACGACCCAACGCGCGCTGCGCCCCCGACGATAAAAGAGCTGTTCCGCAACGTCCGTTTCAACTATTTCCGGCTCTATTTCCACTACATGTATTTCAATATTGCCCGTATTTTCTATCTGCAGGTCGATACTGTTTTTGGACTATTCCTGTTGTTCCCGTCTATTGTTGCGGGAACAATCACGCTGGGCTTACTGACCCAGATTACCAACGTGTTCGATCAGGTCAGAAACTCGTTCCAGTATCTGATCAACTCCTGGACCACGCTGGTGGAGCTGATGTCCATCTACAAACGTCTGCGCAGCTTTGAACATGAACTGGACGATCGGGACCTGCAGGAAGTCACCAACACATTTAGCTAATACAGGGAGTTGCTATGTCTTTTGCCGTACCGCGTGCGTTACCGCTGTCCTTGCTGGCTGCCCTCGTTCTGGCGGGCTGCGCCGAAAAAGGGGCCGCTCCGCTTAAAAAGGGCGAGAAGCCCGTGGATGTCGCAAGCGTTGTGCGGCAAAAAATGCCCGCCAGCGTGAAGGATCGAAATGCGTGGGCGGATGCGCTGGCAAAAACCTTTGAAAGCCAGAAGATTGCCCCAACCGAGGAGAATATCTGCTCGGTGCTGGCGGTGGCGCAGCAGGAGTCGATGTACCAGTCAGACCCGGTGGTGCCGGGTCTTAACAAAATTGCCTGGAAAGAGATCGACCGCCGCGCGGAATCGATGCATATCCCGGTGTTCCTCGTGCATACCGCGCTGAAAATCACCTCGCCAAACGGCAAAAGTTACAGCGAGCGGCTGGACACGGTGAAAACCGAAAAACAGCTCAGCGCCATCTTTGATGATTTCATTAACATGGTGCCGATGGGGCAGAAACTGTTTGGCTCACTGAACCCGGTTCACACCGGCGGCCCGATGCAGGTGAGCATTGCGTTTGCCGAGAAGCATACCGACGGCTACCCGTGGGAAATTGACGGTACGGTGCGTCAGGAGGTCTTCTCCCTGCGCGGCGGGCTATGGTTCGGCACGTATCATCTGCTGAACTATCCGGCGAACTACAGCGAGCCCTTGTACCGCTTTGCAGACTTTAACGCGGGCTGGTATGCCAGCCGTAACGCGGCGTTTCAGAGCGCGGTCAGCCGCGCAAGCGGCGTCAAGCTGGCGCTGGACGGCGATCTTATCGCCTACGGCAGCAGCGAGGCGGGAAGCACCGAGCGGGCGATCCGGAAATTATCGACAACGCTTGATATGAGCAACAGCGACATTCGCCGTCAGCTTGAGAAAGGCGACAGCCTGGCATTTGAGAAAACGGATCTCTACAAGAAAGTGTTTGCGCTTGCCGATAAGAAGAGTGGGAAAACGTTGCCGAGGGCAATTCTGCCGGGGATTCAGCTGGAAAGCCCGAAGATCACGCGTAACCTGACCACCGCCTGGTTCGCAAAACGCGTGGACGATCGCCGGGCTCGCTGTATGGGGCTTTAATGGCGACGACGAAAGCGCAGGACGAGCGCGACAACGCCTAAAATCATACACCCCGCGAGGAAGGGAACGAGGCCAAACAGCGTGCTCACGCCAAAGCCGATTTCAACCCGCGGGCGTCCGTTATCCTGCACCTGCATCAGGTGTTCATAAACGCCCGGCGCGTGCACCAGCATATTAAGCAGCTGGGAGCCAGCCCAGAAGCAGAACAGGACAAACAGGGCATACGCGATATTACCCGCCGTGGAGGTTTTTGGTTTGCCGCCAAAAATCGGTTTCGACAATGTAAAGTCAGCCATGTTGACCTCCCGAAATATCACTCTGTTTTAATACGCGTCTTACGGGGTGAGTTTGACAGGTCATCGCATTTGTCAATATCAGAATCGTGGTAATTTTCGCTCAGGATTTCTCCTGGATTGTTGATTTCTGCAGCATGTCACAATTTGTTAACTTAAATGAAACTGCACCGCATTTCAGAATTTCCGCATCTGCCACAGACCTGGCGGTGAAACTGTGAGAGGATGTCTTTTTTCCTGCCGGAGTTGTTATGAAGCTCACGTCCAAACTTCGCCGTGACTGGCACTACTACGCCTTTGCTATCGGGCTGATCTTTATTCTTAACGGCGTCGTGGGGCTGTTGGGATTTGAAGCAAAAGGCTGGCAAACCTATGCCGTGGGCCTGGTGACCTGGGTAATCAGTTTCTGGCTGGCAGGGCTGATAATCCGCCGCCGTCCGGAAGAGACGACAGCGGAGGAGACGGCTAAGGGTGCCGATTAGCCGTTAACGGAACTTTTCAGAGCGCTGTCGGCGGCATGACGCTCCAGCGCCAGCTCGATCAGGCGGGTGATCAGCTCAGAGTAGCCAAGCCCGCTGGCCTGCCACAGTTTTGGATACATGCTGATATTGGTGAAACCCGGCAGCGTGTTGATTTCATTGATCACCACCTCGTTCTCCGGCGTCAGGAACACGTCCACGCGCGCCATGCCGCTGCAGCCGAGCGTCTGATAGGCCTGAATGGCGAGCGCCCGGATCTTATCGTTAATGGCCGGATCGATATCCGCAGGAACAACAACCTGGGCGCCTTTATCATCAATGTATTTGGTGTCGTACGAGTAGAAGTCGCTGTTTAAGACCACTTCACCGCAGGTGCTGGCCTGTGGGAAATCGTTGCCCAGCACCGCGCACTCAATTTCGCGGCCTTTGATCCCCTGCTCAACCACCACTTTATGGTCGAACTCGAATGCCAGACGGACGGCTTGCGTGAACTCTGTTTCGGTGGTGACTTTGCTGACGCCCACGGAGGAGCCCTGGTTGGCTGGCTTCACAAACAGCGGCAGACCCAGTTCAGCGCTAATTTGCGCGAAGCTGTGTTTGTCGCGGTTGGCGCGGGTGAGCGTCACGAACGGCGCGATATTCAGCCCGGCATCGCGCAGCAGGCGTTTGGTAACGTCTTTGTCCATGCAGGCGGCGGAGCCCAGCACGTCCGAGCCCACGAACGGCAGGTTGGCCATGCGTAACATTCCCTGCAGGGAACCGTCTTCGCCGAGGGTGCCGTGCACGATGGGGAAGACTACGTCGATCTGGGCGAGAGCCTGCGCGTTGCCTGCGTCGATGAGCTGACCCTTCACGACGCCGGGTACGGTGGCGACGCTAATTTCCGAAGGATTAAGGGCGATGTGTGCCGGATCGTGGGCATTCAGCAGATACTGGCTGGCATCGTTAACATGCCACTGGCCCTGTTTATCAATGCCCAACAGCACCACGTCGAAACGGCTTTTATCGATCGCATCGACGATATTTTTAGCCGATTGCAATGACACCTCGTGCTCCGCTGATTTTCCCCCAAAGACAATACCTACGCGCTGCTTTGCCATCTCACTCTCTTCCAGTCTGACGAAAAGCCAATAACATACCACGATGCCCTGCGGGTTTCGCGGCCTTCTGCCATAATGTTTTGGGGAACAGTGAGGGGGGAGAGTGAAAGGAAAAACGCTGCTGACCATTTTCATCCTTGGGGCAATCGCAACGGCGGGCTATCGCTGGCTGCCGTCTTATTACAACCCTTTCACGCCGCTGAACCTGGACGACCCGCCTGGCCGCATTACCCAGTATAAGCTGCGGCACTTAACGCCCGAAGCCTGCGCGAGCCTGTTAGCGCAGGCTAATCAAAAAAACCTGATCCGCACCCAGGCGGTCGCTGACAGCGGCGGGGAATGCCCGCTGAACAACGTCGTGCGCGTGCGTGACTTTGGCCCGGTGAGCCTGAACGGCAGTTTTCTTGCCAGCTGTCCGCTGGCGCTCAGCTCAGCCCTGTTTGTCAGCCAGCAGGCCCGGCCCCTGACTAAACGCTTTACCGGCAGTGAACTGACGCGCATTGAGCACCTCGGCAGCTTTGCCTGCCGCAATATCTACCACCGGCCCGATGCGCGGCGCAGCGAGCATGCCACGGCAGAGGCGCTGGATATCGCCGCTTTTCGGCTGGCGAACGGAGAGCGCGTTACGGTACTTAACGGCTGGAAATCGGCAAAAACGCAGCCCTGGCTGAAGGCTCTGCTGGCGGCAAGCTGCGGTTACTACGGAAACGGTCTTGGGCCGGAATATAACGCGGCGCACGCCAGCCATTTTCATCTGGGAATGCGCGGCTTTGGTCTCTGCCGCTGAAGCATAATCTTCCGCCAGAAAATGGATGAATTGTGACTTATTTCACAAATATGATGACTGGGAAGATAAAACACCAAAGTCAGCGAGGCCGCATCTCTGGTGCGACGTTAAGGCGCGTAACTTGCTAATCTGACGGCGAATTCGCCTAAAAATGAAGACTATTTCTGTATGGAATCCTGGAAAGTTAATCTCATCTCGGTCTGGTTCGGCTGCTTCTTCACCGGGCTTGCCATCAGCCAGATCCTGCCGTTCCTGCCGCTGTACGTGTCACAGCTGGGGGTCAGCTCCCACGAAGCGCTGTCCATGTGGTCCGGGCTGACGTTCAGCGTCACGTTTCTGGTCTCCGCCATTGTGTCACCGATGTGGGGCAGCCTGGCGGATCGGAAAGGGCGCAAGCTGATGCTGCTGCGCGCCTCCCTCGGGATGGCGATTGCTATTCTGCTCCAGGCCTTCGCCACCAACGTCTGGCAGCTGTTTTTCCTGCGGGCGGTGATGGGGCTGACGTCTGGGTATATTCCCAACGCCATGGCGCTGGTTGCCTCTCAGGTGCCGCGCGAGCGCAGCGGCTGGGCGCTGAGTACGCTCTCCACCGCCCAGATCAGCGGCGTTATCGGCGGCCCGCTGCTGGGAGGCTTTCTGGCTGACCATGTCGGTCTGCGCGCGGTATTCATCATCACCGCAATCCTGCTGGTGATCAGCTTTCTGGTTACGCTCTTTCTTATCAAAGAGGGGGGCCGCCCCGTTATCAGTAAATCTGAGCACCTGAGCGGCAAGGCCGTCTTCGCCTCGCTGCCATACCCGGGACTCGTAATTAGCCTGTTTGTCACCACCATGGTGATCCAGCTCTGCAACGGTTCGGTCGGCCCGATTCTGGCGCTGTTTATCAAGTCGATGGAGCCGGACAGCAACAATATCGCCTTTCTCAGCGGCATGATTGCCGCCGTGCCGGGCGTCTCCGCGCTGATCTCTGCCCCGCGTCTGGGAAAACTGGGCGACAGGATCGGCACGGCGCGCATCCTGATGGCGACGCTGATATTTGCGGTGGTGCTCTTTTTCGCCATGTCGTTTGTTACCTCTCCGCTTCAGCTGGGCGTGCTGCGGTTTTTACTCGGCTTTGCGGATGGCGCTATGTTGCCCGCCGTACAGACATTGCTGGTCAAATATTCCAGCGACCAGGTCACGGGGCGTATTTTTGGCTATAACCAGTCGTTTATGTATTTAGGCAACGTCGCCGGTCCGCTTATTGGTGCGTCCGTTTCTGCAATGGCGGGTTTTCGCTGGGTATTTGCCGCGACGGCGATTGTCGTTTTAATCAATATTATCCAGCTGGCTATTGCCCTGCGTCGCCGCAGGCAATTAGCGGAGGCGAAATCAGCGAAATAATCTTTTCGCAGATGTATTATATATTCTTATGGTAGCCGCATTTTTATATAACAAAATGCGGCGTTTTTTTATAGGAAAACGTTTCGCTGAAAAGATCGCTGCGCTAATTTGGCGGCAATGTCACTTTTGCATAAGATAATACTTTTCTCCGCTTTGCATATTTCATTCCTGGTGTTAATTTCAGAGGAAATCCCATAAGGAAATAGCACGATGAAAAATCTCATTGCTGAGTTGCTGGTTAAGCTTGCACAAAAGGAAGAGGAGTCGAAAGAGCTGGTCGCCCAGGTCGAAGCGCTGGAAATAGTTGTCACCGCGCTGCTGCGGCAGATGGCAACATCGGATCAGCAGGCGTTAATTGAAAGCATTGAAGGAGCGCTGGATAAGGCGCGGCCCGATACGCAGGTTCCGCCAGAAGATGCCGAGTTGCTGCAGCAATACGTAAAGAAGCTGTTGAGGCATCCGCGCAGTTAAGCCGTTACTGACATGTCATAGGATTGTCATGCAGGATGCCTGGAGTCGCTCTGTTTTATTTTTGTATTTGTACATGAAGAAAATAAATTGAAACAGAGCGCGCTTTTTAGCGCGTTACATTCCCTGTTAATTACCTCTGCCAGTTATGCCGATACCGTCAATTCCTGCTCGCTGGAACTGAAATGATAAATTCCCGGCCGAAATCACATCTGCCGGGTGGTTTTTTTCCTGTCACGAACCAGACTTACAGGGAATGTTCACAAAAGGATGGTGCAATGAAAACAACATTACTGGTTACTCTGCTCTCCGGCCTGTTCCTGATCTCCTCGGCGAACGCGGAAGAAAAAACATTAACGCCGCAACAGCAACGCATGACCACCTGTAATCAACAGGCGACGTCCCAGAGTCTGAAGGGGGATGCACGTAAAACCTACATGAGCGACTGCCTGAAAAACGGCGCCGCGAAACCCGGCGAAAAAAGCCTGACGCCGCAGCAGCAAAAAATGCGCGAGTGTAATGCGAAAGCAACCGAACAGTCCCTCAAGGGCGACGATCGCAGCAAGTTCATGAGTGCCTGCCTGAAGAAAAAAGTGTAGTTCTAACGGGTGAGCGGCTCCGGCGGCTCACCCGAAATTTCATACTTTCCCCGCAGTCCCCCTCTCTATAATTTGGGAAAATGTTTCAGAATATTCCCAAAAATGATGAATGATGACATTTATTACTACAAAAAGCGCATTCGGGAAGAGTGGAGTTTAACCCTTTCTCAGGATGACCCTCACCGTACCGGCATCCAGTTTGCCAGGCGAGCCCGGCTGTCGCGCGTTGTCGGGCTGGCGGCGATGTTTGTCCCGGTGGCGGAAATTCTGGTCAGCCATTTTTTACCCGGCGGCTGGTGGTTGTTGCTGGTGGGGTGGGCATTCATCTGGCCGCACTTTGCCTGGCAGTTATCCTGCCGCGCCGCTTCACCTCATCAGCAGGAAATTTTTAACCTCAAGATGGATGCCGTTATCGCCGGGGTCTGGATCGGCGTGATGGGGATGTATGTATTACCCACAGCGGCGCTGGTGATGATGGTGGGGATGAATATGATGGGCTCTGGCGGCTGCCGCCTTTTTATCGCGGGGATCGTGCTCACCCTGCTTACTGCGCTGCTTACGTTACCGCTTGCTGGCAGAGCGCAGCCCTTTAATCCGGGGGCGCTGGAGTGGGGCTTAACGCTTCCTGTCCTTATGCTTTATCCCATGCTGTTTGCCTGGCTTAGCCATCGAACGGCCGTCAGGCTGGCGGAACATAAGCGGCGGCTGGAAATGATGAGCACCCGTGACGGTATGACCGGGGTCTTTAACCGCCGACATTGGGAAATGCTGCTGCGCAATGAATTTGAGCACTGTCGCCGGAGCCACTGCACCGCCACGATATTGCTGATTGATATCGACCACTTTAAAAACATCAACGATACCTGGGGGCACGACGCAGGCGACAAGGCCATCGTGGCCATTACCCGCCAGCTTCAGATGTCGGTACGGTCAGGCGATGCGATAGGCCGGTTTGGCGGGGATGAGTTCGCGGTGATTATGTCCCAGACGGCCGCTGAAAGCGCCATCGCCGTCATGTCGCGGGTTCACGCGCGGCTGGAAACGCTGTCGTTACCGTGTGCGCCGAAGGAGCCTCTGCGCATCAGCGTGGGCGTGGCCCCCTGGGGGCCGCAGTTCGTACACTATCGGGAATGGCTGAAGGCGGCAGATGTGGCGCTGTATAAGGCGAAAAATGCCGGGCGCGGCCGCACCGAAGTGGCCGCCTGACGCCCGGCCAGACATCAGGATTTACTCAGCTTCTCTGATTTTTCCATGCATTTTGCCATCGCTTCGATAACCGCAGAACGGAACCCGCGTTCTTCCAGCACCCGCACCGCTTCGATGGTGGTACCGGCCGGGGAGCAGACCATATCCTTCAGTTCACCCGGGTGTTTACCGGTCTCCAGCACCATTTTGGCGGAGCCCATCACTGCCTGCGCGGCGAATTTATACGCCTGCGCGCGCGGCATACCGCCAAGCACGGCGGCGTCCGCCATCGCTTCTAAAAACATGAAAACGTACGCGGGGGCTGAACCGCTCACGCCGACCACTGGATGGATCATGGATTCTGCAATCACTTCCGCCTCGCCGAAGCAGCGGAAAATGTTTAGCACGTCCGCCACCTCTTCTGAAGTCACCAGCGCGTTAGGGGTGACGGAGGTCATACCGGCGTTGACCAGTGAGGGGGTATTCGGCATCGCGCGGACGATTTTACGATCGTGGCCCAGCGCGCGCGCCAGCTGATCGAGCGTCACGCCTGCGGCAATCGACACGACCAGCGTCTCTTTATTCAGGCTGGAGGTGATGTCGCTTAACACTTTGATCATGATGTTCGGCTTAACGGCACCAAAGACGATATCGGCAACCTGGGCCACCTCCTGCGCGCTTTCGGCGGCGTTGATCCCGTATTGATCGCGCAACGCGGCGACGTTATCCGGTGACGGGGTATAAACCCAAATCTGACCCGGCAGAACCTGCCCGCTGGCGATCAGGCCGCCCAGGATGGCTTTGCCCATGTTACCGCAGCCGATAAACCCGATTTTCTTGTCCATCATGATTCTCCGTCATTATGCGTTGTTTTCTCTGATTGATAGCTTAACAACGAAATGCAGGCGACAATAGTCGGCAGAGTCATTATGGGGAGACAACATGGCGATTTGGGTTGATGCGGACGCGTGTCCGAATGTGATTAAAGAGATTTTATTCCGCGCCGCCGAGCGCGTTCAGATGCCGCTGACGCTGGTGGCGAACCAGAATATTCGCGTCCCGCCTTCGCGGTTCATTCGCTCCCTCCGCGTGCCGGCCGGGTTCGACGTGGCGGATAATGAAATTGTTCGTCTGTGCAGCGCGGAAGATCTGGTCATCACCGCCGATATTCCGCTGGCGGCGGAAGTGCTGGAGAAAGGGGCAGCGGCGCTCAATCCTCGCGGCGAGCGTTATTCGCCTTCAACCATCCGGGAAAAACTCACTATGCGTGATTTTATGGATACGATGCGGGCCAGCGGCGTGCAGACCGGTGGACCGGACAGCCTGTCCCAGCGCGATCGCCAGCAGTTTGCTGCCGAACTGGATAAATGGCTGCTGGAAGTGAAGCGCCGTACGGCGTAATGATAATTATTGTCAATATGTGGTACAGTGTGGCCTCCACAGGGTTGTCATCCCGTACCGCTTTGCAGTAAAGTAATCGACACATCTTCTGCAATTATTTCTTTACACTCTTCAGCCATTCGGCATCAAGGGGAACACCTGGCTATGACCCAACCCATCTTTTTAGTTGGCCCCCGCGGCTGTGGGAAAACCACCGTTGGCGTGGAACTGGCACGCGCATGTCATCGTCAGTTTGTTGATACCGACCACTGGCTGCAGACCGAGGCCGGCAAAACCATCGCAGACATCGTGGAGCAAGAGGGATGGGAAAGCTTTCGCGCCCGCGAAGCGGCCGCGCTGAAAGCGGTCACCACGCCGTCAGCCGTCATTGCGACGGGAGGCGGTATTGTTTTGGCCGAATGTAATCGTCACTTTATGCGCGAAAAAGGCATTGTGATCTATCTTTGCGCGCCGGTGGCGGCTCTGGTAGGGCGACTTGAAGCATTTCCTGAAGAGGGACAACGCCCGGCGCTGACGTCACGACCGCTCAGCGAAGAGGTGAGCGAAGTGCTGGCCGAGCGTGATGCCCTCTACCGTGAAGCTGCACACCATGTCGTGGATGCCTCTGCGGCCCCGGAAGATGTGGTAATTCAGATTATTACCGCCCTGCGTCTGGCGTGTGCCAGCTAACCGCCGTCTATACTGATAGCTCAGACATAAAAAAAGGATGAGCTATGCCAACCAGACCTCCCTATCCGCGCGAAGCACGTATTGTTACCGTTGAAAAAGGCAATGGCGACCAGACCGTCACCTGGTACCAGCTGCGTGCCGATCACCCCAAACCGGACTCGCTGATCAGTGAGCATGAGACTGAACAGGAAGCGCTGGATGCCAAGCGGCGCTACGAAGATCCCGAAAAGTCGTGAATGTTTTCCTAAACGCTCCAATACCGTGCCTGAATCACACTTTTTATTCATCGCAAATGTTAAGCAGGAGTTAATATTTAGTTATTACAGGTAGCTCCGTTATCGGCAGGCGATCTTTACATTTCAGGGCAGAGATCGCCTGCTACGCTTGGTGCTGTTTTGTTGAAAAAACGAACTGTACAGCGTAGAGAGCCTGTACCTGTGTATACGTTTTTGTAGTGATGGAAGGCGAAGAAGATGAAGGCAACGTTGGCGATCCTCACCATTGGTGTGGTCCCTGTAAGCGAAGTGTTACCGCTCTTAACCGAGCATGTATCTGAACAACAGATCACGCATCTCAGCCTGCTGGGTAAGATGAGCCGGGAAGAGGTCATGGAAGACTACGCTGTAGAGGCGGGGGAGGATCCCCTGGCGACGTTATTAAGCGACGGTAAACTGGCGCATGTTTCTCGGCAGAAAATTGAGCGTTCGCTGCAGGCAGTAATAGAAGTACTCGATAATCAGCAATATGACGTTATTTTGCTGATGAGCACCGCCCCCATTAAGGGGCTCATCGCGCGCAATGCGATTTTGCTTGAGCCGATGCGCATTATTCCTCCGCTGGTAGCCTCCATTGTTGACGGCCATCAGGTGGGGGTCATTGTGCCCATCGAGGAGCTTATGGACAATCAGGAAGCAAAGTGGCACGTGCTCGAAAAAACGCCCCTGTATGCGCTGGCAAACCCCTTCTGGGACAGCGAGGCTAAACTCATTGCTGCCGGGAAGGATCTGCTGGAGAGAGGGGCGGATGTATTGATTCTGGACTGTCTTGGTTTTCACCAGCATCACCGGGATTTACTGCAAAAGGCGCTGGACGTGCCGGTGCTGTTATCCAACGTTCTGATGGCTCGCCTGGCCTCAGAACTTCTGACGTAATGATTTTGCGTGACAGGTGATGAGCATGGCCCCTATAGTGAATTTTTATCTCTGAATATAAGGGCCAGTTCATGCTTCAAAGTAACGAATACTTTTCCGGTAAAGTGAAATCCATCGGTTTTACCAGCAGCAGCACTGGCCGCGCCAGTGTGGGCGTTATGGCTGAAGGGGAATACACCTTTGGCACGGCGGAAGCGGAAGAGATGACGGTGGTCAGCGGCGCGCTGAACGTCTTACTGCCGGGTGAAACGGAATGGAAAGTTTACGCTGCCGGACAAGTTTTCAACGTCCCTGGCCACAGCGAATTTCATTTGCAGGTCGCTGAACCGACCTCTTATCTGTGCCGCTACCTGAAATAATCGTCTTTCCTCTCCCCTTTGGGGAGAGGATCAGGGTGAAGGGAAATTATCTCTGCGCTTCGCCGCCGAGACCTTCCACCAGATTCTGAATTAACGCGGCCAGTTCGCCGGTCATCAGGATAAAGTCCGCGTCAAAGCGCTGGGCGTAATCTTCCCGGTCGATATCTTCGTTTTGATCGCGCAGCTCGTCGCAGAACTTCAGACGCTTCACGGAACCGTCGTCGCACATCACGAACTGAATGCGCTGCTGCCAGTCGAGCGCCAGTTTGGTGACCACTTTGCCCGCTTCAATGTGTACGGCAATCTCGTCGCTCACCAGATCCTGCTTTTTCGCGCGGATCACGCCGCCATCTTCCAGCAGGGCTTTCAGCTCGGCTTCGTCCAGAATCTGGAAACCTTGCGCCGCGGTACCGCTGCGGACCCACTCGGTCAGGGTCAGCTCAATCGGCGTTTCCAGCGCCAGCGGTACGACCGGTAAAGAGCCGATGCTTTTACGCAGCAGGGCCAGCGTATCTTCCGCTTTTTTGGCGCTGGCGCAGTCCACCATGATCAGCCCATTAACGGTATCGATCCACATCATCGTCTGGCTGAAGCGGCTGAAGGCGCGCGGCAGCAGAGAGTGCAGCACTTCATCTTTCAGCGAGTCTTTTTCGGTTTTCTTCAGCTTGCGGCCCTGCTCGGCTTCCAGCTTGAAAATTTTTGCTTCAAGCGCCTGCTTAACCACCGGCGTGGGCAGAATTTTCTCTTCTTTGCGGGCGCAGACGATGATTTGACCCGTGCTGCTGGCGTGGGTCAGTGCATCGCTTTGCGAACCCATTGGCGGAACCCAACCGGTTTTCGCCATATCCTGGCTACCGCAAGGGGAAAAGCTATAAGCGGCTAACTGTTTTTCCATCTCTTCTGCGCGCAGCGAAACGTCGCGGCTGAGACGGTAAACCATCAAATTTTTGAACCACAGCATGATAATTTCCACGGCCTTGTCGTTAAATCAGCGGGCATGATAACGAATTGTCGCATCGCTTGCATTGCTAATCGGGAAGCGTGCTTCTACTCTGTTGATAATCAAAATAATGAGGAGAGTCTTGTGCGTATTGGGATTGATTTGGGCGGCACCAAAACAGAAGTCATCGCATTAAGCGAGCAGGGGGAACAGCTGTTCCGCCACCGTCTGCCGACGCCGCGCGATGATTATCACCAGACGATCGAGACGATTGCCCGGCTGGTTGATATGGCCGAGCAGGCGACGGGCGAGAGGGGCACGGTCGGGATGGGGATCCCCGGCTCCATTTCGCCTTATACGGGTGTGGTGAAAAATGCCAACTCTACCTGGCTCAACGGTCAGCCGTTTGATAAGGATTTGAGCCAGCGTCTGAACCGGGAAGTGCGTCTGGCGAATGACGCAAACTGCCTGGCGGTCTCAGAGGCCGTTGATGGTGCAGCCGCAGGAGCGCAGACCGTGTTTGCGGTGATTATCGGTACCGGCTGCGGCGCGGGCGTGGCCTTTGGCGGACGTTCACATATTGGCGGCAACGGCACGGCGGGTGAGTGGGGGCACAACCCGCTGCCGTGGATGGATGAAGATGAACTCAAATACCGCGCCGAGGTGCCGTGCTACTGCGGCAAGCAGGGCTGTATCGAGACCTTTATCTCCGGCACCGGTTTTGCAACCGACTACCACCGCCTGAGCGGCCAGCCGCTCAAGGGGAACGAGATTATGCGTTTGGTGGAAGAACAGGATCCGGTGGCCGAATTGGCGCTTAGCCGCTACGAAATGCGTCTGGCGAAATCGCTGGCGCACGTAGTGAACATTCTCGATCCGGACGTGATTGTGCTCGGCGGTGGGATGAGCAACGTTGACCGGCTGTACGCCACGGTACCAAATCTGGTGAAACAGTGGGTCTTCGGCGGCGAGTGCGAAACCCCGATCCGCAAAGCCGTCCACGGCGACTCCAGCGGCGTGCGCGGCGCGGCGTGGTTATGGCCGGAGTAAACGCAAAACGGCAACTTGCGTTGCCGTTTTTGATGTTTAGAGGGCCAGGGTGAGGGCACCAGACCGAATCGACCCAACACTCACCCCACCGCAAACTCCCTGTCCAGCCTGCTATACCCCAGTCCGTTGATCTTCTTCACCTTGATCTGCACCGGAATGCGCTCTTTCATCGCCTCGACGTGGCTAATCACCCCGATGGTTTTCCCGGTGGCGTTCAGCGCGTCGAGCGCATCCAGCGCGGTATCCAGCGTTTCACTGTCGAGCGTGCCGAATCCCTCATCCAGGAACAGGGAATCAATCCGCGTTTTGTGACTGACCAGGTCAGAAAGCGCTAACGCCAGCGCAAGGCTCACCAGGAAGCTCTCGCCGCCGGAGAGCGTGCGCGTATCGCGCACCGCATCGGCCTGCCAGGTGTCGACCACTTCCAGCTCCAGCGCCTCGCTGGCCTTACGCTGTAGGAGATAACGGCCGTGCAGGCGGTTAAGCTGCTGGTTTGCGAGCCAGACCAGGTTATCCAGCGTCAGCCCCTGAGCGAACTTGCGGAACTTGTCGCCGGTGCTGGAGCCGATCAGCGCGTTGAGATAGCCCCAGTCGTCGGCCTGGCGCGCGGCCTCTTCAATTTGCAGCATTAACGCCTGCTGATGCTGGCGGTTATCGCTGTCCTGTTTAAGCTGCTGGCGGATCTCGCCCTGATGCGTGGTGTTCTCACGAAGCCGTTGCGCCAGCTGCTGCAGCTGGCTTTGCAGGGTAGACACATCCGCGTCAAGTTCTTCCGGGCGCAGCGCAAGGTGCGCCTGCAGCTGCTGATTAGCCTGGCCGGAAAGGGCCGCGGCCTGCTGTATCTGGTTTTCAAGCGACTGTTTCAGCTGTTCGAGGCGGCGAATAGCATCGTCATCCAGCAGCGCGGCAAGGAAAGCATCCCGATCGGCAAAACAGCTTGCGGAGAGCGCCGCGGTGAACTGCGTCTGCGATTGCTGCAGGCGCTCGCGCTCCAGCGCCTCCTGCTGCTGCAGGGCGGCGAGCTGGCTTTGCAGCGACACGCATTCATTGTGGATGGCGCGCCAGTCATCAGGAATGGCCGGCTCAGCCTCTTCACCGTGTGTTGCCGGAAGCGTGTCGAGCAGCGGCTTCAGCGCGCTCATGCGTTCCTGAAGCACGCCGTGCTGCGTTTGCTTCTCCTGCCAGTGGGCAAATTCCGCTTCGCGGGCGTGCAGCCAGTCGGCTTCATTGCCCTCTTCGGGAACGCTAAGCGAGAGCGCGAGCAGAGTATGTTCCAGCGCCTGGCGCGTTGCGGTGCGCTGCTGCTGATACTGGCGTTCCTGCGCTTCCTGCTCGTTCAGCTGGTTTTGCAGGTTCAGACGCTGGCTGAGCTGGTAAAGCTGGCGCTCGTAGTGTTCCTGCTCGTTCATCCATGGCGCGATATCCTCCTGAATATTCAAAGCGATATTCAAAGACGCGCACGCCTCCAGCCACGCTTTAGTGAGCGCTTGCTCTTCCTGAGAAAGCGTCTGCGCGTCGTCTGTCTCACGCTGGATCTGCTGAGCCAGGGCATTAACCTGCCCCAGCACCAGCAGGCCTTCCTCTTTAAGCGCGGCGACCTCTTTTTCGAGTGCATCACGGCGACGCTGGTTATCCGTCAGCTCAAGCGAACGGTAGGTCTCCACGGCAGGATGCTCGTGGGAGCCGCACAGCGGGCAGGGTTTGCCTGCCTCAAGCCGTGAGCGATAGCTTTCCAGATTTTTAATCGTCGCTTCACGTTCGCACAGGGCTTTCAGGTCCAGATAGTGCTGGTGTTTCTCTTTGTACTGCTGGCGGCGCAGCGCCAGGGTTTCATTGAGCTTGCTCTGCTCCGCCTGGGCTTTCTGCACGCTTTCACCGTTCTGGCTTAGGCGCTTTTGCAGCGGCTGATAGCGGGCATGCAGCGACGTCAGCTGCTGGCGCAGCGTGCGGGACCGGGACTGCTGCTCCATGGCCGCGCTGACCTCATCCGCCGTCAGCGTCAGCGTATTTTCCGGCATCTCAGCCAGCTTCTGACGTAGCTCAGTCATCCGCGCAGCAAGCGCGACGAGCTGACTTTTGTCACGGTTTAGCTGTGAGAACTGGGCGCGCCAGCCGGCAATTTCCTGGCCCAGCAGGCGATAACGCTCATTCTCCGTCAGCCACTGCGCCAGCGCCGTCAGTTCGGCCTGTAGCCGCTCATGGGTACGCAGGGCGGTATTGCGGATCCGCGCGCGCAGTGCGGTTTTGGTCTGTAAGCGAGTATTTACTTCGTTAATTCGCTGCTGGGTTTGCGTCAGACGTGCGGTTTGCTCCTGCTGATGCTCCCAGAGCGGACGAAGCTGGGCGGCGGGCTGGGCAAGCTGGAGTTTTGCCAGTTCCGGCGCCGCGTTCGCCTGCGCCTGTTGCGCCTGCTGCTGCAGGGCGGCAACGCGCTGCTGCTCCCGCACGAGCTCGTCATGACGCGTAAGCCACTGAAAATCTTTCTGTTGGCTGTGCTGCTGGGCCAGCAGGGTTTTCTCTTCGTCAGTAAGTGCCTGCAAACTTTGCTGCAACTGCTGCTGTTGTTCTTCGCTGAGCAGCACGACACCCGCCGCCTGCGCCTCGCATTTTTCCAGCACGCTGCGGGCGGCTTTGTGTTTCTCAAACACCATCGCGGAAATCTGGCCGTAGATTTCGGTGCCGGTGAGTTCTTCCAGCAGTTCTGCGCGGTCGGCAGGTTTGGCATTCAGGAAGGCGGCAAATTGCCCCTGCGAGAGCAGCATTGAGCGGGTAAAACGGCCGTAGTCCAGCCCGGTGAGCGCCGCGGTTTGCTCCAGTTTATCCGACACCTTATCGGCCAGAATCTTGCCATCCTCGCAGCGGGCCAGCTCCACGCGCGGTGCCTGCAAGTTCCCGTCCGGCTGGTTGCGCGCCCGGTTCTGGCTCCAGAAGGCGCGATAGGCAACGCCTTTCACCTCAAATTCCACTTCCGCCAGGCACTCGGCGGTATCGCGCGTCATCAGATCGTTTTGCGCCTGAGAGACCTTATTCAGGCGCGGGGTTTCGTGGTAGAGCGCCAGGCAGATGGCATCGAGCAGGGTGGTTTTACCCGCGCCGGTTGCGCCAGTGATGGCAAACAGGCCGTTGCTGGCAAAAGGCTCCGCGGTGAAGTCAATTTTCCACTCGCCCTTGAGGGAGTTGAGATTTTTCAGGCGCAGGCTCAGAATTTTCATGCGTTTTCTTCCTCGTCATTGAGGGCGTGCAGAGTATGGCTGAACAGCTCGTTGAGCCTGACGCGTTTCGCATCATCGATCTCTTCCTGCGACAGTCGGCGCTCGAACACCTCTTCAACGCGCAGTTCGCTAAGCGTTTCGCGCTGGGCGCCGAGCAGAATTTTCTCGCGCTGCTCGCGGCTGCGGCGCACCAGCAGCACCTCAACCGGCAACTCTTCGGTCAGCGCCTGAATTTTCCGCTGCATATCGTGCAGGTAGTCATCGGTGGTGATTTCAATATCCAGCCAGACGGGCGGGTTAAGCTCAGCGCCGCGCCACTGCTCAAGCTGGGCGGTGATGGCAGCCAGATCGCCCTTCAGCACCGCCAGCGGCTGGGTGACCGGCACTTCCAGCGTCTCGACGGCGCTGAGTTTGCCCTCATCAAAGCTCACCAGATGCACGGATTTGGCTTTTCCGGTTTCATCGAAGCTGAGCGAAATAGGGGAGCCACAGTAGCGGATATGCTCGCAGCCGCCGATGACCTGGGCGCGGTGAATGTGCCCGAGCGCGATGTAGTCCGCGGGCGGGAAGTTTTGCGCCGGAAAGGCGTCCAGCGTACCGATATAGATCTCGCGGACTGCGTCACTTTTGCTGGCCCCGACGGTGGTGAGGTGCCCGGTGGCAATGACCGGAATGGTCTGTTCACCGCGCAGGGCACAGGCTTCCGCGTGCTGCTGGTGATAGTAGTCGGTGATGGCCTGCAATAAATGCTGCTGCTTTTCCGCGCCCGACAGTCCCGCCTGGCTTTGCACGATGTCGCGCGGACGTAAAAAGGGAATCGGGCACAGTACCGCGCCCGGCGACCCGTCGCGTTTTTTCAGGATCTGCGGCGCGTGCCCGGCGCTGGCGATCACGGTGGTATTGAGAAACGCCAGGATATCGCGGGATTCATTGAGCGTGGCGACGGAGTCATGGTTACCGGCGACAATCACCAGATGACAGCCGGTCTGCTGCAGGTTGACCACGAAGCGGTTATACAGTTCACGCGCATAGCTCGGCGGCGAACCGGTATCAAAGATGTCACCCGCCACAATAATGGCATCCACCTCGTGCGCCTGGGCCGTTTCCAGAAGCCAGTTCAGGAACGCTTCATGTTCAGCCGCACGGCTTTTGCTGTAAAAATTTTGACCCAGATGCCAGTCCGAGGTGTGAAGTATGCGCATAGGAGATCCGTGGCGAAAAACGATGCGGGCGATTATAAACTGTCAGGGAAAGGAAAATAACCGCTGTAATAAAACAACAGTTTGCCATTTATAGTGGTACTGTTTTTCATAAATCTGTCATAAATCTGACGCATAATGGCGCCGCATTACAAACTTGTAACTTAAATAAGATAAGACAGGGCAAAGTATGGCGAGACGTATTCTGGTCGTAGAAGATGAAGCTCCAATTCGTGAAATGGTGTGCTTCGTGCTCGAACAAAATGGCTTCCAGCCGGTTGAAGCGGAAGATTATGACAGCGCGGTGAACCAGCTGAATGAACCCTGGCCCGATCTGATTCTGCTTGACTGGATGTTGCCCGGCGGCTCCGGACTGCAGTTTATCAAACATCTGAAGCGTGAAGCGCTGACCCGCGACATCCCGGTGGTGATGCTCACGGCGCGCGGAGAGGAAGAGGATCGCGTGCGCGGTCTGGAGACCGGCGCGGACGATTACATTACCAAACCTTTCTCCCCGAAAGAGCTGGTTGCCCGCATTAAGGCCGTCATGCGCCGTATTTCCCCGATGGCGGTGGAAGAGGTGATCGAGATGCAGGGCCTCAGCCTTGACCCAACGTCACACCGCGTGATGACCGGCGAAAATCCCCTCGACATGGGGCCTACCGAATTTAAACTCCTGCACTTCTTTATGACCCATCCGGAACGCGTTTACAGCCGCGAGCAGTTGCTGAATAACGTCTGGGGAACTAACGTGTATGTCGAAGACCGGACGGTTGACGTACATATCCGCCGCCTGCGAAAAGCGCTGGAACTGAGCGGCCACGATCGCATGGTACAGACGGTCCGCGGTACGGGTTATCGTTTCTCGACCCGTTTCTGAATAATGACAGGAGTGTGACGCGTGCTGGAACGTCTGTCATGGAAAAGGCTCGTCTTTGAACTGATCTTATGCTGTATTCCGGCCCTTCTTCTGGGGGCCTTACTTGGGCATCTGCCGTGGTTTCTGCTGGCGGCGGTCACCGGGCTGTTAGCCTGGCATTTCTGGAACCTGCTGCGTCTCTCCTGGTGGCTATGGGTGGACCGCAGTATGACCCCGCCGCCGGGAAGCGGTAGCTGGGAGCCGCTGCTGTACGGCCTGCACCAGATGCAGATGCGTAATAAAAAGCGTCGCCGCGAGCTGGGAAGCCTGATCAAACGCTTTCGCAGCGGTGCAGAGTCGCTGCCCGATGCCGTTATTCTGACGACCGAAGAAGGGACGATCTTCTGGTGTAACGGCCTGGCGCAGCAACTGCTGGGCCTGCGCTGGCCGGATGACAATGGTCAGAACATCCTCAACCTTCTGCGTTATCCCGAGTTCACGCTGTATCTGAAAAAGCGTGATTTCACCCGTCCCCACAATCTGAAGCTGAATAACGGTCGCCATCTGGAAATCCGCGTGATGCCCTACAGCGATCGCCAGTGGCTGATGGTGGCGCGCGACGTCACCCAGATGCACCAGCTGGAAGGGGCGCGTCGTAACTTCTTCGCCAACGTCAGCCACGAACTACGCACCCCGTTGACCGTGCTGCAGGGCTACCTGGAGATGATGCAGGAGCAAACCCTGGAAGGCGCGCCGCGTGAAAAAGCGCTGCATACGATGCGCGAGCAAACGCACCGTATGGAAGGGCTGGTGAAGCAGCTGCTGACGCTGTCAAAGATTGAAGCGGCGCCTTCTCTTGCGCTGAATGACACCATTGATGTGCCAATGATGCTGCGCGTCGTCGAGCGTGAAGCGCAGACGTTAAGCCATAAAAAACATCAGCTGACCTTTGACGTCGACAACACGCTGAAGGTGCTGGGCAGCGAGGATGAACTGCGTAGCGCCATCTCCAACCTGGTGTACAACGCGGTAAACCATACGCCGGAAGGAACGGATATCGTGGTGCGCTGGCAGCATACGCCGGCAGGTGCCGAGTTTAGCGTTGAGGATAACGGGCCGGGGATCGCCCCGGAGCATATTCCGCGTCTGACCGAGCGCTTCTACCGGGTGGATAAAGCGCGATCGCGGCAGACGGGGGGGAGCGGCCTGGGGCTGGCGATTGTGAAACACGCGGTGAATCACCATGAAAGCCGTCTTGATATCCAGAGTACCCTGGGTAAGGGAACCCGCTTTAGTTTCGTTATCCCGGAACGATTAATTGCCAAAAAGAGCGCCTGACGGCAGGCGTGTCATTTTACCTTTCCACGGGTCAGCCATCGCTGGCCCGTTTGCTTTGCAGTCAAGCGAAACGCGTGTGAATTTTATACGGTTGGCTGTTTTTTGTTCGCATGATTAGCCATGGGTTTTTCCTATAATTAGCGCATTGTTCTGGTGCGCGTTTTCATACTGGCATATTGTTCTGGTTTTGCGATCCCTCCTTGCCTTTAAACGTTATAAGCGTTTAAATTGCCCCCCAGATACTGTCAGACCGACTGTATTTGCGTGGTAAATCGAAAAACTATTCTTCTCCACGCCAGGACGGGAGCATTTCCCGCTGAAATTGAGCAAATTTTCGGCTGTATCGTCCCGTCAGGGAAATCGAAAAATCTCAACGTTTTCAACACCACATCCACAGGCAGTAAGGTTTTATGACCCATCACTTAAAATCGCGTGACATTATCGCGCTGGGCTTTATGACATTTGCGCTGTTCGTTGGCGCAGGCAACATCATTTTCCCTCCAATGGTTGGCTTACAGGCGGGTGAACACGTCTGGACCGCCGCGTTCGGTTTCCTGATTACTGCCGTGGGTCTGCCGGTACTGACCGTTATCGCACTGGCGAAAGTCGGTGGCGGCGTGGATAGCCTTAGCACCCCGATTGGCAAAGTGGCTGGCGTTCTGCTGGCTACCGTCTGCTATCTGGCCGTTGGTCCGCTGTTTGCCACCCCGCGTACCGCGACCGTTTCCTTCGAAGTGGGCATCGCCCCGCTGACCGGTGACGGCGCGATGCCGCTGTTCATCTACAGCCTGATTTATTTCGCCATCGTGATTCTGGTTTCCCTCTATCCGGGCAAGCTGCTGGACACGGTAGGTAACTTCCTGGCGCCGCTGAAAATTGTAGCGCTGATCGTGCTGGCCGTGGCGGCCATCATCTGGCCAGCCGGCCCGATTAGCGACGCGATGGATGCCTATAAAAACGCCGCGTTCTCTAACGGCTTTGTGAACGGCTACCTGACGATGGATACGCTGGGCGCGATGGTGTTTGGTATCGTTATCGTTAACGCCGCGCGTTCCCGCGGCGTGACCGAAGCGCGTTTGCTGACCCGTTATACCATCTGGGCTGGCCTGATGGCCGGTGTGGGCCTGACGCTGCTGTATCTGGCGCTGTTCCGCCTGGGCTCTGACAGCGCGATGCTGGTTGATCAGAACGCGAACGGTGCGGCTATCCTGCACGCTTACGTTCAGCATACCTTCGGTGGGGCGGGCAGCATGCTGCTGGCGGCGCTGATCTTCCTGGCGTGTCTGGTAACCGCGGTTGGCCTGACCTGCGCCTGCGCAGAGTTCTTTGCGCAGTATCTGCCGCTCTCTTACCGTACCCTGGTGTTTATCCTCGGTATCTTCTCCATGGCGGTGTCTAACCTCGGTCTGAGCCACCTGATTCAGGTCTCTATTCCGGTGCTGACGGCGATCTATCCGCCGTGCATCGTGCTGGTGGTGCTGAGCTTCACCCGTCCGTGGTGGCATAACTCCTCACGAATTATTGCGCCAGCCATGTTTATCAGCCTGATTTTTGGTATCCTTGACGGGATTAAAGCATCAGCGTTCGCTGAAATTCTGCCAGCCTGGACACAGCGTCTGCCGCTGTCCGAGCAGGGCCTGGCCTGGCTGATGCCTACCGTTGTTGCACTGGTTCTGGCGGTTATCTGGGACCGTGCTGCAGGGCGTCAGGTCACATCGAACGCTCATTAATCAACGGCAACAAACTGTTTAACCACGGGGCTTAAGGCCCCGTGGTTTTTTGTTTTTTTCGTGTTGAATGGCAAGATTTAAATGGAAAGCACTAACAAACTTAAACGTGGATTGAGCACGCGCCACATCCGCTTTATGGCGCTGGGCTCTGCTATCGGCACCGGTCTTTTTTATGGCTCGGCAGATGCCATCAAAATGGCCGGTCCAAGCGTGCTGCTGGCGTACATCATCGGCGGCGTGGCGGCGTATATCATCATGCGCGCCCTCGGCGAAATGTCGGTTCACAACCCGTCTGCCAGCTCCTTCTCCCGCTACGCGCAGGAAAACCTCGGCCCGCTGGCCGGGTTTATCACCGGCTGGACCTACTGCTTCGAAATTTTGATTGTGGCGATTGCCGACGTAACCGCATTCGGCATCTACATGGGCGTCTGGTTCCCGGCGGTACCGCACTGGATCTGGGTGCTGAGCGTGGTGTTGCTCATTTGCGCCGTTAATCTGATGAGCGTGAAGGTGTTCGGCGAGCTGGAGTTCTGGTTCTCCTTCTTCAAGGTCGCGACCATCATCATCATGATTGTGGCGGGTTTCGGGATCATCATCTGGGGGATTGGCAACGGCGGCCAGCCGACCGGCATCCATAACCTCTGGAGCAACGGCGGCTTCTTCAGCAACGGCTGGCTCGGGATGGTGATGTCGCTACAGATGGTAATGTTCGCCTACGGCGGCATCGAGATTATCGGCATCACCGCCGGGGAAGCGAAAGATCCGGAGAAATCCATTCCCCGCGCCATCAACTCGGTGCCGATGCGTATTCTGGTGTTTTACGTGGGTACGCTGTTCGTGATTATGTCCATCTACCCGTGGAACCAGGTGGGCACTAATGGTAGCCCGTTTGTCCTGACCTTCCAGCATATGGGCATTGCCTTTGCTGCCAGCATTCTGAACTTTGTGGTGCTGACCGCGTCGCTTTCGGCCATCAACAGTGACGTCTTTGGCGTGGGCCGCATGCTGCACGGCATGGCGGAGCAGGGCAGCGCACCGAAGGTATTCGCCAAAACTTCACGCCGCGGCACGCCGTGGGTGACGGTGGTGGTGATGACCGTAGCGCTGCTGTTCTCGGTTTACCTGAACTACATCATGCCGGAGAACGTCTTCCTGGTGATTGCGTCCCTGGCGACCTTCGCGACCGTGTGGGTGTGGATCATGATCCTGCTGTCGCAGATTGCCTTCCGCCGCCGTCTGTCGCCGGATGAGGCGAAAGCGCTGAAGTTTAAGGTGCCGGGCGGGGTGGCGACGACCGTGGTCGGGCTGATCTTCCTGGTGTTTATCATTGGCCTGATTGGCTACCATCCGGATACCCGCATTTCCCTGTACGTGGGCTGTGCGTGGATCGTTCTGCTGCTGATCGGCTGGGTGTTTAAGTGCCGCCGTGACCGTCAATTGGCAGAAGCACAGTAATATTTTTATCCCCCCTCCCTCCCGGGAGAGGGGATTTTTGCCTCCTCCCCCGTCCTCCTCCCCCAATAAATTTCGTCATGGTGAGCTATCCTTAACCACCCTGTGGCAAGGTGACGTCAATTTCATCAGAGGGGATTCGTGATGTTAAATGCCTGGCACCTTCCGGTTGCCCCATTTGTTAAGCAAAACAAAGACAACCTTGTGATTACGCTCTGGCTGGCGGGGGAAAATCAGCCGGAACGCGTGACGCTCCGCGCCGAAATTGATAACGAAGAGACCGGGCTGAAAATGCACAAGCTGCGCAGCCAGCCGCAGCCGGGGATTACGGCGTGGCGGGCGAATATCGATTTGCGCACCGGGCAGCCGCGCCGTCGCTATAGCTTTAAGCTTTTATGGAACAACCGCCAGCTGTGGTTTACCCCGCAGGGGTTTAGCCGTTTCCCACCGGCCCGGCTGGAGCAGTTCGCCGTCGATTACCCGAATAACGGCCCGCAGTGGGTTAACGATCAGGTCTTTTATCAGATTTTCCCGGACCGCTTTGCGCGCAGCGAAAAACGCACCGCCGGCCAGGACAAGGTCTATTACCATCATGCCGCGGGTCACGACATCATCCTGAAAAAATGGGATGAACCGGTGACGGCGCAGGCGGGCGGCTCGACGTTCTACGGCGGCGATCTCGACGGCATCAGCGAAAAGCTGCCGTACCTGAAAAAACTCGGCGTGACGGCGCTGTACCTCAACCCGGTGTTTAAAGCCCCGAGCGTACACAAATACGATACCGAAGATTATCGTCACGTTGACGAGCAGTTTGGCGGTGACGAGGCGCTGCTGCGCCTGCGTAAGAACACCCAAAAAGAAGGCATGCGCCTCATTCTGGACGGTGTGTTCAACCACAGCGGAGATTCGCACGCGTGGTTTGACCGTCATAACCAGTCGATGGGCGGAGCATGTCATAACCCGGATTCGCCGCAGCGCGACTGGTACAGCTTTAGCGAGGAGGGCCGCGCGCTGGACTGGCTGGGCTACCCGAGCCTGCCGAAGCTGGACTTCCAGTCGCCGTCACTGGTGAACGAGATTTACGGCGGGGAAGACAGCATCGTGCGTCACTGGCTGAAGGCACCGTGGAATATGGACGGCTGGCGTCTGGATGTAGTGCATATGCTCGGTGAAGCGGGCGGGGCGCGAAATAACCTTCAGCACGTGGCCGGGATCGCGCGTTCGGCGAAAGCGGCTCAGCCGGAGGCGTTTGTCTTTGGCGAACACTTTGGCGACGCGCGCCAGTGGCTGCAAAATGATGCCGAAGATGCGGCGATGAACTATCGCGGCTTTACCTTCCCGCTGTGGGGATTCCTGGCTAACACCGATATCTCCTACGATCCGAACCATATCGACGCCGAAACCTGCGCCGCGTGGATGGATAACTATCGCGCTGGCCTGTCGCATCAGCAGCAGCTGCGGATGTTTAACCAGCTCGATAGCCACGACACCGCGCGCTTTAAATCCCTGCTCGGCAAGGATGTGGCGCGTCTGCCGCTGGCGGTCACCTGGCTCTTCACCTGGCCGGGCGTACCGTGCATTTACTACGGAGACGAAGTGGGGCTGGACGGCAACAACGATCCGTTCTGCCGCAAAACCTTCCCGTGGGAGGCAGAGAAACAGGATAAGGTGCTGTTCAGCCTGTATCAGCGGCTGGCGAAGCTGCGCAAACAGAGTCTCGCCCTGCGCTACGGCGGCTGTCAGGTGGCGTACGCCCACGATAATGTGGTGGTCTTTGTCCGCGTCTATAATCAGCAGCGCGTACTGGTGGCGATTAACCGGGGCGAGGCCTGCGAAGTAGTGCTGGAGGATTCGCCGCTGCTTAAGGTGGCGACGTGGACGAACAAAGAGGGCAAGGCAACGATACAGGATGGCGTGCTCGCGCTGCCTGCGGTATCCGCGACGGTCTGGCTCGGCAGCTAATGCGCTAAAGTTTCCCCTTTTAAGATGGCGCAAATGCAACGATTTGTGTCAATCTTAACGGATCGTTTACGGTGAAGGTGGAAACATGGACGAGCTTTACATCCTTGGCTGTTTATTCCTGGTTTTTGCGCTGCTGGTTGCGCCCGTGCTTGCGGTTATCGGGTTTAATCGAAGCACGGCGGCGCAGCAGGAGATCGCCCGGCTACGCCAGCGCATTGAGGTGCTTGAGCAGCGCGGCGCAGCTCAGGTAGCGCCGGAGACAGAACAGGTGCAAGCGGTCACTCCGGCTGTCGTGACCGCGCCGGTGGCTGAGGACGCGCCCGCGTCTGTCGATCCCTGGCGTCCCGACATTCCCGCACCCGAGGCAAAACCCGCTCCGGCCCCTGCGCCTGCGGCTAAACAGCCATCTGCCTTTGGCGGCATTGTGACGTCGCTGACGCGCTGGTTTATGCAGGGTAATCCCCTGGCGAAGCTTGGCATTCTGTTGCTCTTCCTCGGCCTCTCTTTCCTGCTGCGCTATACCGTTGAACACTCCCTGTTCCCGCTTGAGCTACGCCTGGTGGCGACGGCGCTGTTTGCCATCGTGCTGCTGGCGGTTGGGTGGCGGCTGCGGCACAAGCAGCCGATCTACGCGCTTATCTTACAGGGCGGGGCGACGGGCATTCTCTACCTGACGGTCTTCGGCGCCTTCCGGCTCTGGCAGATGCTGCCGATGACGCTGGCCTTTGCGCTACTGGTGGTGATTTGCGCCGCGAGCGTTGGGCTGGCCGTGCTGCAGAAAGCGCTGAGCCTTGCTATGCTGGCGAGCCTCGGCGGGTATCTTGCGCCGCTGCTGCTATCTACCGGGGGCGGCAGCTTTGTGGCGCTGTTTTCCTTCTATCTCCTGCTTTCCATCGGCATTCTCGCCATCAGCATCTGGCAGCACTGGCGCGAGCTCAACCTGCTCGGGCTGCTCTTCACCTTTGGCGTGGGCGGCCTGTGGGGGGTGAGTGAGTACCAGCCTGAAGACTATTGGATCTGCCAGCTGTTCCTGATTGCCAATACGCTGATATTCGGCGTGCTGAGCGTGGCGCTGTCGCTGCGGGCGCAGGAGAAAGGAAAGCAGATTATTGACGGCGTGCTGCTGTTTGCCCCGCCGCTGATAGGCTTTGGGATGCAGTACGGTATGACCCGGCACTGGGAATATGGTCCGGCCCTGAGCGCTTTGGGATACGGCGCATTTTATCTGGCCCTCGCTTTCCTTGCCCTGCGCCGCTATCCGTCCATCGGGCGACCGCTGGTGATGGCGGCGCTGGCGATCGGCGGCGGGTTTGCCACGCTTGCGATTCCGCTCGCGCTCTCCGCGCGGTGGACGGCGATGGCCTGGGCGCTGGAGGGGCTGGGCATCCTCTGGCTGGGCGTGCAGCAGCACCAGCGGCGCATGAGCTATAGCGGGACGGCGCTGCTGGTGCTGGCGCTCGGCAGCGCGCTGTGGGCGCAGATGAACGGCGTTACGCCGCTGAGCCTGCTGCTTATCTTCGCCATCCTTAGCCTTTGCTGGCTGGCTGCGGCCTGGCTGTGGCGGAACCTCTTTCTGCCGGTTAGCTGGGCGCTGCTGGCAGGCGGGCTGCTGTTCTGGCTCGTGGCGCTATTTGGCGCGTCGCGGCTGGTGTTGAAGCAGGAACTGCCTGTTCTGGCAGGCGTGCTGGCGCTGACGGCGGCGTCGGTCTGGGGCTGGCGGCAGGCTGCCGTTCGTCTGGCGTGGCGGGAGCTGGATGCCAGCAAATGGCTGCTGTGGCCGCTGATGCTGGTGATGGTGGGCTATCAGCTCTCGCACCAGCAGATGTTCGCCGCCGGCTGGTCAAATCTGGCCTGGGGTATTGCGCTTCCCGCCGCGCTGATGCTGCTGCGGCGCGACGGCGCCCGTTTAGCGCCGCGCATCTCTATGGGGCTGCATCTGGCGCTGTTCTGGATGATATTACTGGCGCTGGCGGCGGAGCTTTACTGGTTTGCCCGGTCGCTGCCGTGGGGCATGGCGGCCTGGGGCAGCGGGCTGGCGATGGCCGCAGGCGGCGGGGTGATTATGGCGCTCTCTGCGGCGGTGCGCCGTCGCGGGTGGCCGTTCCGGGAGTGGCCCGCGCTCTACGCGTGCATAGCACCGATCCCCGTGCTCGCGGCGCTGCTGGTATTGCTGGTGGTGACCAATTTCCAGGACGGCGTGGTTTATCGTCAGACCTGGCTGCCGCTGGTGAACCCGCTTGAAGAAGGCGCGGCGTTCGCGCTGCTGGGGCTGGTGGTCTTTTACCGGGCGGTGGATCGCTACTACCCGACGCAGCTCTTGCAGGCCCGTCCGTGGCCTGCCGTCGCGATTATGGCGTTTGGCTTCTGGTGGCTTAACGGTGCGCTGATGCGCGCCCTGGCCTGGTACGGCGACGTGGCCTGGAATATGGCGTCGCTGTGGGATTCGCGGCTGATCCAGACCTCGTTTGCCCTGTTCTGGATGCTGAGCGCGCTGGTTATCATGGTCCACGCCACCCGTAGAGCTTCCCGTCAGGAGTGGCTTGGCGGTGCCGCGCTGCTGGGCGTGGTGATGGTTAAACTGATGCTGGTGGACAGCGCGGGTGGAGGCGGTCTGTCGCGTGCGGTGGCGTTTATCGGCGTGGCAATACTGGTGCTGATCGTGGGGTATTTCTCACCGCTACCGCCCAAAACAGGAGATGAAAAATGAAATGGATGAAAGCGGTAGCTTGTATCGCTCTGCTGGCGCTTGCAGGCCCGGCGTTCTGCGACGAGGTACAAACGGAATCGCCCCGGGACTATGCCTTTGGCCGCTCGCTGGATACGTCTGCTCCTTCCCAGTGGTATCGGGTGACGCTGCCGCTCGCCGTCTATACGCAGAGCACGTCGCCGGATCTGCATGACGTTCGCGTCTTTAACCAGTCGGGCGAGCCGGTTCCTTTCAGCCTGGTCACCGCGACGCGTCCGCAGGTGGCAGCGCAATCCACGGCGCTGCGCCTCTTTCCTCTGGACGCCTCACCGCTTGCGCCTGCGCGTGGGGATGAGGGCAGCGATAAGATCCTGCTCCGTTCCGGAAACGGCGTAGAGATTGTGCTGCAGGGGCAAAAAGCCGCCGCAGCCGGGCAGCATTATCTGCTGACCCTGCCGGAGCAGTCTACGGGTGAGATTGCCCTGTCCCAGCTGCAGCTGCTCTGGAATACCCCGCAGGCGCCGTGGCAGGGAACGGCGTCGGTCTTTTACAGCGAGGATCTTAAGCGCTGGTATACCCTGCGCGAGGATATGCCGCTGCTGGACGTGATGAGCGGGCAGGATCGTCTTAAGCTCGATCGGATCGATACCGATATCGTTTTGTCTCCCGATACGAATCGCTATCTCCTGGTTGTGCTGAATGCTCAGAGCCAGGGGGTGACCTTAACCGGCGTTAACGCGATTAGCGCCCCTGCGCGGGCGACGCCGGACGCGATCGATCTTGAGGGGGTAGGGGAGCAGCTATCGACAAGCGAAGCGCAGTGGCACTGGGCGCAGCCGCAGCCGCTGAGTGCTATCAGCATTTTACTGAATGGCGACGGCGTCCTTCCCGTGGAGATAGCGTGGCGGAGTACGGAAAAAGACACATGGCACCCCCTGAAAAAAGAGGTGCTTTACCGTCTGGAGGGCAACACGTCTCCACCGGTTTCGCTTAGCGGAGGCCTGGTGCAGGCGGTGAAAATCACGACGCTGAATGCGCGCCTGCCGGAATACCTGCCGGGCGTCACCGGGCATCGTGACCGATATGATCTGGTGTTCAACGCGCAGGGAAAAGCGCCATACGTGCTTGCCTGGGGTAATGGCGCTGCAAAGCCTGCCAGCGTGGAGCCTGACATGCTGATCCCAGCCGATCTGCGCAAAACCTATGATATGGATCACCTGCCGCAGGCCGACATTCTGGATGATGTCGCGTTAGGCGGCGAGGGGCGTCTGACCGCTACCTCTGCGTCCGAGCGGGAGAGCCGGATGAACGCGCTGCTGGTGTGGGGCGTGCTAATTGCGGGCGTAATTCTGCTGGCGGGAATGGCCTGGCGCATCTGGCGAGAGACGCAGCGTAAGGCATAAAAAAAGGCCCGCATAAGCGGGCCTTCTTCGTAAACCGTGCCGATTACAGGCTGGATACGTTCTCAGACAGGTATTTAGCAACGCCGTCTGGGGACGCAGCCATACCTTCTTTACCTTTTTCCCACTGAGCCGGGCACACTTCGCCGTGCTCTTCGTGGAACTGCAGCGCGTCAACCATGCGCAGCATTTCGTCGATGTTACGACCCAGCGGCAGATCGTTCACAACCTGGTGACGAACGATGCCGTTTGCGTCGATCAGGAAGGAGCCGCGCAGCGCAACGCCAGCGTCCGGATGTTCGATACCGTAAGCCTGCTGGATTTCGCGTTTGATGTCCGCAACCATTGCGTATTTCACCGCACCGATGCCGCCTTTGTCGACAGGGGTGTTACGCCATGCGTTGTGTACAAATTCAGAGTCGAAGGAGACGCCAACCACTTCCACGCCACGCTTCTGGAATTCTTCATAACGTTTGTCGAACGCGATCAGCTCAGACGGGCAAACGAAAGTGAAGTCCATTGGCCAGAAGAACAGAACGGTCGCTTTACCGTTGGTGTGCTGTTTGAAGTTGAAGTTTTCAACGATTTCACCGTTGCCCAGAACTGCTGCAGCTGTAAAATCCGGAGCCGGACGAGTTACCAGAACCATATGATTCTCCTGTAGATACTAAGGTTATTTGGAACGCAACGCGAGCCAGTATAGAGAGTGTTCGTGGATAAGACAAAGAGGTGGTGACAATCGTTCCGCCAGCTTTTACCTATCAATGATCGTGCTGTCAGAGCTGCTTGTTTTTCGCCTGCGCCATCATGCGCGGATAAAACTGCCAGAATTGGCTCTCCAGCGCATCGTAATGCTCATCCAGGTCGTACCAGGAGTCCCGCAGCGCATCCAGCCGCGGGCGACGGCTCGCCATGCCATTCAAGACATTCTGGATAAAGTCCATCTCGCGATAGCGCTCCAGCCAGCGTTCCGACCACAGGTAGTTATTCAGATTCACAAAGCGCGGCGGCGAATCGGGCAGAATGATCGACACCTGCTGGTGGGCGTAGCGCACAAACGCCGGCAACGGCATCTCCGGCGAGAGCTGTTCCCAGTGGCGAGACAGGAAGTGGTCCCACATCACGTCGAGCGTGATCGGCGCAACGCGGCGCGTTTCAGGGCGAAACCACGCTTTCGCTTCCGTCACCTCGGGCAGATTATCAGTGATGACATCAATGCGGCGGTGCATAAAAATCCCGTCGACAACCTCGGGAGAATACGCTTCAGCGGGGTTGCCGCGCACGAAATCGGCCAGCAAATTGCCGGAAAGGGAGCTGTCAGCGAGGTGTGCGAGATGCAGGTGAGCGAGAAAATTCATGCGTTTTATTTGTCCAGTGGCGGCTAGTTGTTGCAGCAAAAGGGTGTGAGCACTAGACTATGCCGCCTGTTTTTAAGTCACGAGTATACGTCATGCGCGTCGCCGATTTCTCCTTTGAACTACCTGAATCCCTGATTGCTCACTATCCCATGCCTGAGCGCAGCAGCTGTCGCTTACTGTCACTGGATGGGCCAACGGGCGAGCTGACGCACGGTACTTTCACCGATTTGCTCGACAAGCTCAACCCTGGCGATCTGCTGGTCTTTAACAATACCCGTGTGATCCCGGCGCGCCTGTTTGGCCGTAAGGCCAGCGGCGGCAAGATTGAAGTGCTGGTCGAACGTATGCTCGATGATAAACGTATTCTGGCACATATTCGCGCTTCCAAAGCGCCGAAGCCGGGCGCGGAGCTGCTGCTGGGTGATGACGAAAGCATCAAGGCGACCATGACCGCGCGCCACGACGCGCTGTTCGAGGTGGCGTTCGACGACGAGCGCACGGTGCTCGACATCCTGAACGCCATCGGCCATATGCCGCTGCCGCCGTACATTGAGCGCCCGGACGAAGAGGCCGATCGCGAGCTGTACCAGACCGTCTACAGCCAGAAGCCAGGCGCGGTCGCGGCACCAACCGCAGGTCTCCACTTTGATGAACCGCTGCTGGAAAAGCTGCGCGCGAAGGGCGTTGAGATGGCGTTTGTGACGCTGCACGTCGGCGCGGGCACCTTCCAGCCGGTGCGGGTGGACAGCATTGAAGACCACATCATGCACTCCGAGTATGCCGAAGTGCCGCAGGATGTGGTGGACGCGGTGCTGGCGGCGAAAGCGCGCGGTAGCCGCGTCGTGGCCGTCGGTACGACGTCCGTGCGTTCACTGGAAAGCGCCGCGCAGGCTGCAAAGCGCGATCTTATCGAGCCGTTCTTTGGCGATACGCAGATCTTCATCTACCCGGGCTATCAGTACAAAGTGATTGACGCGCTGGTGACCAACTTCCATCTGCCTGAATCGACGCTGATTATGCTGGTCTCTGCGTTTGCGGGTTATCAGCATACGATGAATGCGTACAAGTCTGCGGTAGAACAAAAATATCGCTTTTTTAGCTACGGGGACGCGATGTTTATCACGTACAATCCGCTGGCTTTGAATGAGCGTGTCGGGGAATAAGTCCGCGGCACCGTATGACAACGTTGGACTGTTTTTCTGACGTCGGAGAAAAAATGAAATTTGAACTCGATACCACCGATGGCCGCGCGCGTCGCGGTCGCCTGGTGTTTGATCGCGGCGTGGTGGAAACCCCCGCGTTTATGCCTGTGGGCACGTACGGCACCGTAAAAGGGATGACGCCGGAAGAAGTTGAAGCCACGGGCGCACAGATTATCCTCGGCAATACCTTCCACCTGTGGCTGCGTCCGGGTCAGGACATCATGAAGCTCCACGGCGATCTGCACGATTTTATGCAGTGGAAAGGCCCGATTCTGACCGACTCCGGCGGCTTCCAGGTCTTCAGCCTGGGCGATATCCGCAAGATCACCGAGCAGGGCGTACACTTCCGTAACCCGATCAACGGCGATCCGATTTTCCTCGATCCCGAAAAGTCGATGGAGATTCAGTACGATCTCGGCTCCGACATCGTGATGATCTTCGACGAATGTACGCCGTACCCGGCAGACTGGGACTACGCGAAACGCTCTATGGAGATGTCTCTGCGCTGGGCGAAGCGCAGCCGCGACCGTTTTGACTCCCTGCAGAACAAAAATGCGCTGTTCGGCATCATTCAGGGCAGCGTTTACGAAGATTTACGCGATATCTCTGTTAAAGGTCTGGTAGAGATAGGTTTTGATGGCTACGCTGTCGGCGGTTTGGCTGTGGGTGAGCCGAAGGAAGACATGCACCGCATTCTGGAGCACGTCTGCCCGCAAATCCCGGCGGATAAACCACGATACCTGATGGGTGTGGGTAAACCCGAAGATCTGGTGGAAGGCGTACGTCGCGGCATTGATATGTTCGACTGCGTGATGCCAACCCGCAACGCGCGTAACGGTCATCTGTTCGTTACCGATGGCGTGGTGAAAATCCGTAACGCGAAGCATAAGAGTGACACCAGCCCGCTCGATTCCGAGTGCGATTGCTATACCTGTCGCAATTATTCTCGCGCGTATCTGCATCATCTCGATCGTTGTAATGAGATTTTGGGCGCGCGTCTCAATACGATTCATAATCTTCGCTACTATCAGCGCTTAATGTCTGGTTTACGCAAGGCTATCGAAGAGGGTAAATTAGAGAGCTTCGTGACCGATTTTTACCAACGTCAGGGGCGGGATGTTCCACCGTTGAACGTTGATTAATATTAATAATGAGGGAATTTGAATGAGCTTTTTTATTTCTGATGCGGTAGCGGCAACAGGTGCTCCGGCGCAGGGCAGCCCGATGTCTCTGATCCTGATGCTGGTTGTGTTCGGTCTGATCTTCTACTTCATGATCCTGCGCCCACAGCAGAAGCGTACCAAAGAGCACAAAAAGCTGATGGACTCCATCGCGAAAGGCGATGAAGTGCTGACCAACGGTGGTCTGGTCGGCCGCGTAACCAAAGTGGCTGAAAGCGGCTACATTGCTATCGCCCTGAACGACACCACTGAAGTGGTTATCAAACGTGACTTCGTAGCTGCCGTTCTGCCGAAAGGCACCATGAAGGCGCTGTAATCCCAACTTTTCCCAAAGGGAACTGCCGTGTTAAACCGTTATCCTTTGTGGAAGTACATCATGCTGGTCGTCGTGATTATCGTCGGCCTGCTGTACGCGCTTCCCAACCTGTATGGTGAGGATCCGGCCGTTCAAATCACTGGCGCGCGCGGTGTCGCCGCCAGTGAGCAAACGCTGATCCAGGTCCAGAAAACGTTACAAGAAGAAAAAATTACCGCTAAGTCTGTGGCTCTGGAAGAGGGTGCAATTCTTGCTCGCTTCGACACCACCGACACGCAGCTCCGCGCTCGCGAAGCGCTGATGGGCGTGCTGGGTGACAAATATGTCGTGGCGCTTAACCTTGCTCCTGCAACCCCTCGCTGGCTGGCTGCGCTGAACGCAGAGCCAATGAAGCTGGGTCTTGACCTGCGTGGCGGCGTTCACTTCCTGATGGAAGTGGATATGGATACCGCGCTCGGCAAGCTGCAGGAACAGAATATCGACAGCCTGCGCAGCGATCTGCGCGACAAAGGCATCCCATACACTACCGTGCGTAAAGAAGATAACTACGGCATGAGCATCACGTTCCGCGACAGCGCGGCGCGCGATCAGGCTGTAGATTACCTGACCCAACGTCACCGTGACCTGGTGATCACCTCTCAGGGCAGCAACCAGCTGCGTGCGGTGATGACCGATGCGCGTCTGAAAGAAGCGCGTGAATATGCCGTTCAGCAGAACATCAACATTCTGCGTAACCGTGTAAACCAGCTGGGTGTGGCTGAGCCGCTGGTACAGCGTCAGGGTGCTGACCGTATCGTGGTAGAACTGCCGGGTATCCAGGATACCGCGCGTGCGAAAGAGATCCTCGGTGCGACCGCGACGCTGGAATTCCGTCTGGTGAACTCCAATGTCGATCAGTCTGCCGCGGCGTCTGGCCGTATTCCGGGTGACTCCGAAGTGAAACAGACCCGCGAAGGTCAGCCGGTTGTGCTGTACAAGCGCGTGATCCTGACCGGTGACCACATCACCGACTCCACTTCAAGCCAGGATGAGTACAACCAGCCGCAGGTTAACATCTCGCTGGATAGCGCGGGTGGTAACATCATGTCTAACTTCACCAAGGACAACATCGGCAAACCGATGGCGACCCTGTTCGTGGAGTACAAAGACAGCGGTAAGAAAGATGCAAATGGTCGTGCGGTGCTGGTGAAAGAGGAAGAGGTGATTAACATCGCCAACATCCAGTCTCGTCTGGGTAACAGCTTCCGTATTACCGGTATTAGTAACCCGAACGAAGCGCGTCAGCTCTCGCTGCTGCTGCGTGCCGGTGCGCTGATTGCGCCAATTCAGATTGTTGAAGAACGTACCATTGGTCCAACCCTGGGTATGCAAAACATCCAGCAGGGTCTGGAAGCGTGTCTGGCCGGTCTGGCGGTCTCTATCCTCTTCATGATCTTCTTCTATAAGAAGTTCGGTCTGATTGCGACCTCCGCGCTGATCGCAAACCTGGTGCTGATCATCGGCATTATGTCCCTGCTGCCGGGGGCGACGCTGACCATGCCGGGGATTGCGGGTATCGTTCTGACCCTTGCGGTGGCGGTCGACGCCAACGTACTGATTAACGAACGTATCAAAGAAGAGTTGAGCAACGGTCGCTCTGTCCAGCAGGCGATTGACGAAGGTTATAAAGGCGCGTTCAGCTCTATCTTCGATGCGAACGTAACAACACTGATTAAGGTTCTTATCCTGTATGCAGTGGGTACTGGCGCGATCAAAGGCTTTGCGATTACCACCGGTATCGGTGTCGCAACGTCAATGTTTACCGCTATTGTCGGCACCCGTGCCATCGTGAACCTGCTGTACGGCGGCAAGCGCGTCAAAAAGCTGTCTATCTGAGGAGTGCGTTGTGGCACAGGAATATACTGTTGAACAATTGAACCATGGCCGTAAAGTCTGGGACTTTATGCGCTGGGACTACTGGGCCTTCGGCATTTCAGGTTTACTGCTGATTTTGTCCATCGTCATTATGGGCGTGAAAGGCTTTAACTGGGGTCTCGATTTCACCGGTGGTACGGTCATCGAGATCTCCCTGGAAAAACCGGTCGATATGGACCAGATGCGCGAATCGCTGCAGAAAGCGGGCTTTGAAGAGCCGCTGCTGCAGAACTTCGGCAGCAGCCGCGACATCATGGTGCGTATGCCGCCGGTGCACGATGCCAACGGCAGCCAGGAGCTGGGCAGCAAGGTCGTACAGGTCATTAACGAGACCACCAGCCAGAGCGCGGCGGTCAAGCGTATTGAGTTCGTCGGCCCGAGCGTGGGTGCGGACCTGGCGCAAACCGGCGCCATGGCGCTGCTGGTGGCGCTGATCTCCATCCTGGTGTACGTCGGTTTCCGCTTCGAGTGGCGACTTGCGGCCGGTGTGGTTATCGCCCTGGCGCACGACGTGGTGATCACCATGGGCATACTGTCTCTGTTCCACATTGAGATTGACCTGACCATCGTGGCATCCCTTATGTCCGTAATCGGTTACTCACTGAACGACAGTATCGTGGTATCTGACCGTATCCGTGAAAACTTCCGTAAGATCCGTCGCGGCACGCCGTACGAAATCTTTAACGTGTCGTTGACCCAGACGCTGCATCGTACCTTGATCACCTCCGGTACTACCCTGATGGTGATCCTGATGCTGTTCCTCTTCGGTGGCCCGGTGCTGGAAGGCTTCTCGCTGACCATGCTGATCGGTGTCTCCATCGGTACGGCGTCGTCTATTTACGTGGCGTCCGCTCTGGCACTGAAACTTGGCATGAAGCGCGAGCACCTGCTCCAGCAGAAGGTCGAGAAAGAAGGGGCGGATCAGCCGTCCATTCTGCCGTAAGGCGACGTTTAGCGCGTTATCGGAATCCCGGTCTGTTGACCGGGATTTTTTTTATCTGCTCCTGACAAACACTCCTGACAGTATGCTGTCAGGAGCCCTGCCGTAGACTCCTTCTGAACCCACACAACAGGCAGGAGGATGTATGAAAAGCGTAATTAACTGGTTTGAAATTCCGGTTTCGGATATGGATCGCGCCATCAAATTTTATGAGCAGGTGATGCAGCTCGCGCTGCGTCGCGAGAAAATGGACATTGCCGAGCTGGCGGTTTTCCCGCATGAGGATCCCGCCACCGGAGGAGCGCTGGCAAAATTTGACGGCGTTACGCCCTCTTTGCAGGGCGCTATTATTTACCTGCATACTGACAATCTGGCGGCCACGCTCGATCGCATTGCCTCTGCGGGCGGCGAGTGCGTGTTTGGCCCGCTGGAACTGCCGCATGGTATCGGCACTATCGCACTGTTTACCGACAGCGAGGGTAACCGCGTCGGCCTTCATCAACCTGCCTGAGAGCGAATGACGTTATGACCCGACGCGCTGACCGTTTGTTTCAGATTGTGCAGATCCTGCGGGGCAGGCGTCTGACAACGGCTGCGCATCTGGCGGACCGGCTTGGCGTGTCCGAGCGCACGGTCTACCGCGATATCCGCGACCTGTCGCTTTCCGGCGTCCCGGTGGAAGGCGAGGCGGGAAGCGGATATCGGCTGATGTCGGGTTTTGACCTGCCGCCGCTGATGCTGACAAATAAGGAATCCGAAGCGCTGATGGTCGCGATTCGCCTGCTCAAAACCTGGGGAGGTGAATCGCTGTCGCGCGAGCTGGAGTCGGCCCAGGAGAAGGTGCTTGCTATTCTGCCCGAGGAGAGCCGCAGAAAGGCGGAGCAGACGCGGATCTACGCCCCGGATTTTTGCATGCAAAGCCACTCCCGCAGCGATTTTGACATGATTCACCAGGCGATTTCCGCTCAGCGCGTATTGGCGCTGCATTATCGTGATGAAGCCGGGCTACTCTCAAAACGTGAGGTGCAACCGCTGGGGTTGTTCTTCTGGGGAGAGCGCTGGCTGCTGGCGGCATGGTGTGAACGGCGCGATGACTACCGCTGTTTCCGGCTCGACCGGTGTCTCAATGTTGTAATGACGGAGAGGCGGTTCAGTGAGAGTGCGGACAGGTCTTTGGCGGATTTTTTGCGCAAGGTGAAGCAGTAAAAAGCCGGGTGGCGAGGTAAAAGCAAAACGGCAACGATGTTGCCGTTTTTTGTGTTTGCACCCTCTCCCATGGGAGAGGGAAGGGGTGAGGGCACCAGCCCGCACAATCCCGCACTGATTAGAAGTTGTAACCCACGACCAGGTAACCACCCCAGCCGGTAGAGCGGACGCTAAAGTCGCCGTTACCGAAGTTCAGGCTCGCGTCGTCGTTCCACTGGCCACCGTTGTGCCAGTAACGCGCAACAACAGAGTAGTGCCAGTGATCGTAGTTCAGCGCCAGGATGTGGCTGGAGGCGATGGAATCGTTGGTACGCGCTTTCTTGCCGTTCAGGTCACGGAAATCGTCGTCGCCCAGGTCTGAGCCCCAGTCAAAGTTAGTGAAACCGATGTAGCTCAGATTACCGCCCCACAGCTGGGTAATTGGCACGAAGTATTTCACTTTGAAACGGTAGCCGTCCCACTCGTTTTCATTCGCTGCGCCGTAGTTCTGCCACTGGTATTTTGCATACACGTTCAGGGACAGGCTCATCGGCAGGCCGGTGTCAATGTCAGTACCCAGACCCATATACCAGGTGCTCTGACGACCGGACTTATTGCGGCCCATGTCGTAGATGTAGTTGTTCGCGAAGTACCACTCTTTGAACGGACCAAACGCCAGGCTGGTACCGGTCAGTTTGTCGATGGAGAAGCGCGGTTCAATCTCCATGAACAGTGGGGAACCGTGGTTCCAGATACCTTTTGCATCGGTGTTACCACCGAAGAACACAGGCGCATCCATATAGCCGTAGAAATCAAACCAGTCTTTCTTGGCGAACGCTTCATATTCCAGGTAGGTATCGTTGCGGATCTGCGGTCCGAAACGGGTGTGGTAGCTGCCTACCACGTTAACGCTCTGGTGCCACCAGTCGGAGAGGTATTGTGGTTTCTCGTTTTCCGCTGCGTTAACAGTGAAAGAGGAGGACAGTGCCAGAACTGCACCGGCTGCGAGTAATGTTTTTTTCATAATCATGCCACTGATTGAAATTCCCTTCCGGGAGTGAAAAATGCGCGAATTGCGTTTCTAAATATTTCGTGTTTCTGCGGTGCCTATTATAGGAATCCCTGCTCACAAAAATATGTGTTGTTTCACATATCTCTCACACGCGTAATCGATTGCGTTCACGTTTGCGTACTTTAAACGGCCGGGATTGTAGCGGCAATCATTTCTGTTGCCAATCCATACGAAATGTAAATGTTAGCGGAGTGACATTTCACTCCGCTCAAAAGGAAGGGATTACTGCGCGGCAGGTTGGATGTCGTGAATGCGGATAAAGCCTAACTGCTCAGGCGTAAGTCCGCTTAGCTGAAGTGGAATATCCACATCGCTGGGCGCTAACACGCTGGCCGGAGCGGTGAACAGCTGGTTCTTCACGTTCACCTCCTGGTAGCTCTCCGTGGTGCCCTGGATCTGGCCCCACTCTACGGTGCCGCTGAAGGCGGGCAGCGGCTCGTTGGACTCACCGTGAATACGTAATGTTGCGCGCGTACCATCCGCATTCGCCGCCACATTCACCAGAGACATCTTCAGCGTGCCAATCTGGCTATTAAGCAGGGCAGGCGTATTCGCTCCTGGCAGCAGATATACCCCGCTGGTGGATTTGGCGTTCAGCGCGTTTTGCTGGGTGATCTTCACCGTTTCTTTGTTCAGTTTGTCCATCGCCGTGTTGAGCGTATTCACGCTTTGTTTCATCTGGCGGACTTCGGTTTGCTGTGCACAGGCACTAAGGGTGAAGAGGCTCCCCACCAGTAAAATTTTCAGGTAACGTCTTGTCATAGCGTTTATTCCTTGAAATGACGGATCCCCATAATGGTAGCCAGCAACGTACCGCCAGACATAGATCCTTTATCTCAAAAGCTCCTCCTTTGTTGTCAGGCCAGATCAGGGTAAAATGAAAATCAGTTAACCAGATAACAGGGATACCGTATGCATTGCCCATTCTGCTCCGCTGTGGATACCAAAGTCATCGACTCTCGCCTTGTGGGCGAAGGGTCTTCTGTACGCCGTCGTCGGCAGTGTCTGGTGTGCAACGAGCGTTTCACGACCTTTGAGGTTGCAGAGCTGGTAATGCCGCGCGTGGTAAAAAGTAACGACGTGCGCGAGCCGTTTAACGAAGAGAAACTGCGCAGTGGAATGCTGAAGGCCCTCGAAAAACGGCCCGTCAGCGCGGATGATGTCGAAATGGCGTTAAACCACATTAAATCTTACCTGCGTGGCCTGGGCGAGCGTGAAGTGCCGAGCAAAATGATCGGCAACCTGGTGATGGAGCAGCTGAAAAAGCTCGATAAGGTCGCCTATATCCGCTTCGCCTCTGTCTACCGCAGTTTCGAAGATATCAAAGAGTTTGGCGAAGAGATCGCCCGCTTACAGGATTAAGCCCATGCAGGATGAGAAGTACATGGCGCGAGCCATGAAGCTGGCGCAGCGCGGTCGTTTTACCACCCATCCTAACCCCAACGTCGGGTGCGTTATCGTGAAAGATGGCGAGATCGTGGGGGAAGGGTTTCACTATCGCGCAGGCGAGCCGCATGCTGAAGTGCATGCCCTGCGTATGGCGGGGGAGAAAGCGCGAGGCGCGACGGCCTACGTGACGCTGGAGCCCTGCAGCCACCACGGGCGCACGCCGCCGTGCTGTGAAGCGCTGATTGCGGCAGGGGTTTCGCGCGTGGTCGCCGCTATGCAGGATCCTAACCCGCAGGTGGCGGGCCGCGGCCTGTATCGTCTGCAACAGGAAGGGATCGACGTCAGCCACGGCCTGATGATGCAAGATGCGGAAGCCATCAACAAAGGCTTTCTGAAGCGCATGCGCACCGGCTTCCCGTTTATTCAGCTTAAGCTGGGCGCCTCGCTGGACGGCCGTACGGCAATGGCGAACGGTGAAAGCCAGTGGATCACCTCGCCGCAGGCAAGGCGCGATGTGCAACGTCTGCGCGCGCAAAGCCATGCTATCCTCACCAGCAGTGAAACCGTTCTGGCTGACGATCCGGCCATGACCGTGCGCTGGGATGAGCTGAATGCCGATACCCAGGCGCTTTATCCGCAGGAGAACCTGCGCCAGCCGCTGCGTATTATTATTGATAGCCAGAACCGCGTGACCCCGGCGCACCGCATCGTGCAGCAGCCGGGTGAAACCTGGATTGCGCGCACCAAAGAAGATACGAGCGAATGGCCGGAAGGCGTGCGCAGCATTATGGTGCCGGAGCATAACGGACATCTGGATCTCGTGGTGCTGATGATGTTGCTCGGCAAGCAGCAGGTGAACAGTATCTGGGTCGAAGCCGGTCCGACGCTCGCCGGCGCGCTGCTCCAGGCGGGGCTGGTGGATGAACTGCTCGTCTACGTTGCGCCTAAACTGTTAGGTCACGACGCGCGCGGCCTGTTTGTGCTGCCTGGCCTTGAAAAACTGGCCGATGCACCGCAACTCACATTCAGCGAGATTCGTCCGGTGGGTCCGGATGTCTGCCTCCATTTAACGACAGCGTAATTGCTCCCGAAATAGGGAAGCAGTGCGCAAAGTATTATGATAAAATCCGCCCCCCTGCGGGGCCAAATGAACCCGTAAAGGAAGAGTATGAACATTATTGAAGCTGCTGTAGCTACCCCGGACGCTCGCGTCGCCATCACCATTGCGCGTTTCAACAACTTCATCAACGATAGCCTGCTGGAAGGTGCGATTGACGCCCTGAAACGTATCGGCCAGGTTAAAGATGACAACATTACCGTTGTTTGGGTTCCAGGCGCTTATGAACTGCCACTGGCGGCGGGCGCGCTGGCGAAAACCGGTAAATACGACGCGGTGATTGCGCTGGGTACCGTTATTCGTGGCGGCACTGCGCACTTCGAATACGTTGCGGGCGGTGCAAGCAACGGTCTGGCACACGTTGCGCAGGATGCTGAAATTCCTGTCGCGTTCGGCGTGCTGACCACCGAAAGTATTGAACAAGCCATCGAACGTGCTGGCACCAAAGCCGGTAACAAAGGTGCAGAAGCTGCACTGACCGCGCTTGAAATGATCAATGTATTGAAAGCCATTAAGGCCTGATTTTTTTGTAAGGGGAATTCCGTGAAACCTGCTGCTCGTCGCCGCGCCCGTGAATGTGCCGTCCAGGCACTTTACTCCTGGCAGTTGTCCCAGAACGACATCGCTGATGTTGAATACCAGTTCCTGTCAGAACAGGACGTGAAAGACGTTGACGTTCTGTACTTCCGTGAACTGCTGTCGGGAGTGGCGACTAATAGCGCGTATCTCGATGGCCTGATGAAGCCATACCTGTCCCGTCTGCTCGAAGAGCTGGGCCAGGTGGAAAAAGCAGTGTTGCGTATCGCGCTGTTTGAGCTGTCTAAACGTGATGATGTGCCGTACAAAGTGGCCATCAACGAAGCGATCGAACTGGCGAAAACCTTCGGCGCTGAAGACAGCCACAAGTTCGTTAACGGCGTACTTGATAAAGCCGCACCTGCGATCCGTCCCCACAAAAAGTGATCCGCAAACCGGAGTTCTGCATTGCCTGACGGGCAGTGCGGCTCCGGTTTTTTCTTTTATTTGCTGAGGCATAACGTATGGCATGCGGCGAATTCTCCCTGATTGCCCGTTATTTCGACCGTGTCAGAACCTCTCGTCTTGATGTTGAAACCGGCATTGGCGATGACTGTGCACTTCTCAATATTCCTGAAAAGCAGACGCTGGCAATCAGCACCGACACCTTAGTGTGCGGACGTCATTTCTTACGTGATATCGATCCTGCCGATCTGGCGTATAAAGCGCTGGCGGTCAACGTCAGCGATCTGGCGGCAATGGGCGCCGACCCGGCCTGGCTGACGCTGGCCCTGACGCTGCCGGAGGTGGATGAAGCCTGGCTTGAAGCGTTCAGCGATGCGCTGTTTGAACAGCTGAACTACTACGATATGCAGCTGATTGGCGGCGATACGACTGCCGGGCCGCTGTCGATGACCCTGGCGATCCACGGCTATGTGCCGCTCGGTCGCGCGCTGAAGCGCTCGGGCGCTAAACCGGGCGACTGGATCTACGTGACCGGGACGCCGGGAGACAGCGCGGCAGGGCTGGCGATCCTTCAGGATCGCTTAAACGTGAAGGACGCTGACGATGCGGCGTATCTGGTGAAGCGCCACCTGCGCCCGACACCACGTATTCTGCACGGTCAGGCGCTGCGCGAGCGGGCCAGTTCGGCTATCGATCTCTCTGACGGTCTCATCTCGGACCTCGGCCATATCCTGAAGGCCAGCGGGGTGGGCGCGCGCGTTGACCTGGATCTGTTCCCGCTGTCGGAGCAACTGCTTCGCCATGTGGAGCCTGAGCAGGCGCTGCGCTGGGCGCTCTCCGGTGGGGAAGACTACGAGTTGTGCTTCACGGTGCCAGAGCTGAACCGTGGAACGCTGGACGTGGCATTGGCCCATCTTGGCGCAAAGTTTACCTGCATCGGTCAGATCATGCCGGAGAGTGAAGGGCTGAAGTTTGTGAAAGACGGTGCGCCCGTTACGCTGGACTGGAAAGGGTACGATCACTTCGGGTAAGTTTGTGCGCTCAGTATTGCCGGGTAAGCGTACGCCACCCGGCAAGTGTTTACTTAAACCCCACCACCGGATGCTGCTGATACGGCGTCTCCAGCTCGGCAACCTGCTCCGGCGTCAGCGATAAATCCACCGCGCTTAACAACTCGTCCAGCTGTTCTTCCCGCGATGTACCAATAATCGGTGCGGCGACACCCCGCTTGCCCAGCAGCCACGCCAGCGCCACCTGCGCGCGCGTTGCGCCGATATCGTCGGCGATCCCGGCTAAACGTTCGGCAATCAGCGCATCGCTGGCTTCGGTACCGGAATAAAGTTTTTTACCCACTTCATCCGATACCAGCCGCGCCGTGGTTTCTCCCCACGGACGGGTTAAGCGTCCGCGCGCCAGCGGGCTCCACGGGATCACCGCCACGCCTTCCTGATAGCAGAGCGGCAGCATCTCGCGTTCTTCTTCCCGGTAAATCAGGTTGTAGTGATCCTGCATGGTGACAAAGCGTGCCCAGCCGTGCTGCGCCTGGAGATCGAGCGCCTGAGCAAACTGAGATGCGTGCATTGACGACGCGCCGATATAGCGCGCTTTACCTGCTTTCACGACATCGTTCAGCGCTTCAAGGGTTTCTTCAATTGGCGTGTTGTAATCCCAGCGGTGAATTTGCAGCAGGTCGACGTAATCCATGTTCAGGCGTCTGAGACTGTCATCAATGGAGCGCAGGATCTGCGCGCGAGAGAGGCCTTCAGCCAGATCGCCTGACGGGTAATACACCTTGGTGGCGACCACAATCTCATCCCGACGAGCAAAATCACGCAGAGCGCGGCCCACAATCTCTTCGCTGCTGCCGTCAGAGTAGCTGTTGGCGGTATCGAAGAAGTTGATGCCGCCGTCTATGGCGCGCTTGATGATAGGGCGGCTGCTCTCTTCCGGCAGCGTCCAGGCGTGATTTCCCCGGTCAGGCTCGCCAAAGGTCATGCAGCCCAGGCAAAGCCGGGACACCCTGAGGTCCGTTTTTCCTAATGTCGTGTATTGCATGGTTCCGCTCCTGCTGTTTAAACAATACGTTTAAGCATAGCAGGAGCGGAAAAGGGGAGGGATCAGGCCAGCCAGCTGCGGATTCTGGCTTCGATACCGGCGGCGTCCAGGCCGATGTCGGCACGCGCCTCGTCCTGTGTGCCTTGCGGGATGAAGTGGTCCGGCAGGCCGAGGTTCAGCACCGGAACCAATTTACGGTTCGCCATCAGTACCTCGTTAACGCCGCTGCCCGCACCGCCCATGATGGCGTTCTCTTCCAGCGTGACCAGCACGTCGTGGCTTTCCGCCATGCTCAGAATCAGAGATTCATCGAGCGGCTTCACAAAGCGCATATCCACCAGCGTCGCGTTCAGGGTTTCAGCGACTTTTGCCGCTTCCGGCATCAGCGTACCAAAGTTCAGGATCGCCACTTTTTCGCCGCGACGTTTCACCAGACCTTTACCGATCTCCAGTTTTTCCAGCGGCTGAAGTTCAACGCCAAGGGCATTGCCGCGTGGATAACGTACCGCGCAGGGGCCGTCCTGATAGTGGTAGCCGGTATACAGCATCTGACGACACTCGTTTTCGTCGCTTGGCGTCATGATGACCATGTCCGGAATGCAGCGCAGGAAGGAGAGATCAAACGCCCCCTGGTGCGTCTGGCCGTCGGCCCCCACGATGCCCGCGCGATCGATAGCAAACAGCACCGGCAGCTTCTGGATGGCAACGTCATGGATCACCTGGTCGTAGGCGCGCTGCAGGAAGGTGGAGTAAATCGCCACCACCGGCTTGTAGCCGCCAATCGCCAGGCCCGCCGCGAAGGTGACCGCGTGCTGCTCGGCAATGGCGACGTCGAAATACTGGTCCGGGTATTTTTTGGAGAACTCGACCATGCCGGAGCCTTCACGCATGGCTGGCGTAACCGCCATCAGCTTGTGATCTTTTGCCGCCGTCTCGCACAGCCAGTCGCCAAAGATTTTTGAGTAGCTCGGCATTCCGCCGCTGCTTTTCGGCAGGCAGCCGCTGGTATGGTCGAACTTTGGCACCGCGTGGAAGGTGATCGGATCTTTCTCCGCCGGTTCGTAGCCACGCCCTTTTTTAGTCATGATGTGCAGGAACTGCGGGCCTTTCAGGTCGCGCATGTTTTTAAGCGTGGTCACCAGACCCAGCACATCGTGCCCGTCCACCGGGCCGATATAGTTAAAGCCCAGCTCTTCGAACAGCGTGCCCGGTACGACCATGCCTTTGATGTGTTCTTCGGTACGCTTGAGCAGCTCTTTGATCGGCGGCACGCCGGAGAAAACTTTTTTCCCGCCTTCCCGCAGGGAGGAGTAAAGCTTGCCGGAAAGCAGCTGCGCCAGATGGTTGTTCAGCGCGCCGACGTTCTCGGAGATCGACATTTCGTTATCGTTGAGGATAACCAGCATGTCCGGCTTGATATCGCCCGCGTGGTTCATGGCTTCAAAAGCCATCCCGGCGGTGATCGCCCCGTCGCCAATCACGCAGACGGTGCGGCGCTGCTTATTCTCTTTTTCGGCGGCAACGGCAATACCGATGCCCGCAGAAATGGAGGTCGATGAGTGGCCGACGCTCAGCACGTCATACTCGCTCTCACCGCGCCACGGGAACGGGTGCAGGCCGCCTTTCTGACGAATGGTGCCAATTTTATCGCGACGTCCGGTCAGAATTTTGTGCGGATAAGCCTGGTGGCCCACGTCCCAGATAAGCTGATCGAACGGCGTGTTATAGACGTAATGCAACGCCACGGTCAGCTCAACCGTGCCAAGCCCGGAGGCGAAGTGGCCGCTGGAGCGGCTAACGCTGTCGAGCAGGTAGCGACGCAGCTCGTCACACAGCTTCGGCAGACTCTCTTTCGGCAACAGACGTAACTCCTGGGTGGAGTCAACTAACGCCAGTGTCGGGTATTTGGCAATATCAAAACTCATCAAAGGCTCATCGAGATATATAGTTTATTTATCACGCTGGATTATATAGTCCGCTAGCGCTTCCAGTGCCGAGGTATCCAGCGATTGCGCGGCCAGCTCATTCAGCGACTGGCGGGCATCGTCAATCAGATCCCGGGCTTTACGTTGGGCTTGCTCAAGACCCAGCAGGGCGGGATAGGTACTTTTGCCAAGCTGCTGGTCCGCACCCTGACGTTTACCCAATGTTGCAGTATCGCCCACCACATCCAGAATGTCATCCTGAACCTGGAATGCCAGACCGATACTTTCTGCGTATCTGTCCAGAATCGGCAGGGCTTTGCGCCCTTGCTCACCCGCGCTCAGCGCGCCCAGGCGAACGGCGGAACGAATAAGCGCGCCCGTCTTATGGCGATGAATACGCTCCAGCTGTTCCAGATTAACCTGACGTCCTTCCGCTTCAAGATCCAGCGCCTGACCGCCGCACATGCCGGCCACGCCGCTGGCCATTGCCAGTTCGGAGATCATCGCCAGGCGGTCGCGGTCGGCCACTTCCGCCATCGGCGCATCACTGAGAATCGAGAACGCCAGCGTCTGCAAGGCATCGCCCGCCAGAATGGCATTCGCCTCGCCAAACTTAATGTGGCAGGTTGGCTGACCCCGGCGCAGATCGTCGTCATCCATCGCCGGGAGATCGTCGTGGATCAGCGAGTAGGCGTGGATGCACTCCACGGCGGCAGCCGGGGCGTCCAGCGTATTATCACTGATGCCAAACATATTGCCCGTGGCATACACCAGGAACGGACGCAGGCGTTTACCCCCTAAGAGTGCGCCATAGTGCATGGCTTCAACCAGTGGAGTGTTCTGAAAAGGCTGCGGCTCAATAAAACGGCGTAGGGCGTCGTTGGCGCGAACGACGCGCGCCTGAAGCGCGTTGGTAAAATCCATTTACTCGGCGTCCGGTGTGAATGGCGTGGTTTTAGCGTCTTCGCTGTCGGAAAGCAGGATCTGCACACGCTGCTCGGCCTGCTGGAGTTTTACCTGCCCCTGGCGCGCAAGCTGCACACCGCGCTCAAATTCGTTGAGGGCGTCTTCCAGCGGTAAATCGCCGCTCTCGAGGCGGGTAACAATCTGCTCAAGCTCACTCAGCGCAGTTTCAAAACTGGCCGGTGCGTCGTTCTTCTTCGGCATAGTGAATTAACTCTTATATTCTTCGCCCCAACATGGTAACGGACTCGGGGCAATTATCAAATAACGCGAGTGGCGCGATGGTGGTATACTTGCGCGCCTGGATGCAGCCACGGGTGTGGGCTGCTGTATCATTTTCCACTACAAGCCTTTATAAGCTTGCCTAAGAAACATTGCCGCCATGAAGTTTATCATTAAATTGTTCCCTGAAATCACCATCAAAAGCCAATCTGTGCGTTTGCGCTTTATTAAAATTCTCACCGGGAACATTCGTAACGTATTAAAACACTACGACGAAACGCTCGCCGTGGTGCGTCACTGGGACCACGTTGAAGTCCGCGCGAAAGACGAAAGCAAACGCCTTGATATTCGCGACGCGCTGACCCGTATTCCAGGTATTCACCATATTCTGGAAGTGGAAGACGTTCCGTTCAGCGATATGCACGATATCTTCGAAAAGGCGCTGGTACAGTACCGCGATCAGATCGAAGGCAAAACCTTCTGCGTGCGCGTGAAGCGTCGCGGTAAGCACGAGTTCAGCTCGATTGAAGTCGAGCGCTACGTTGGCGGCGGTCTGAACCAGCACGTTGAGACGGCGCGCGTGCGCCTGACTAACCCGGACGTCACCGTTAACCTTGAGATCGAGAACGATCGTCTGCTGCTGGTTAAGGGCCGTTATGAAGGTATTGGTGGTTTCCCGATCGGCACGCAGGAAGATGTGCTGTCGCTGATCTCAGGCGGCTTCGACTCCGGCGTCTCCAGCTACATGCTGATGCGTCGCGGCTGCCGCGTGCACTACTGCTTCTTCAACCTCGGCGGCGCGGCGCATGAAATTGGCGTTCGTCAGGTGGCGCATTACCTGTGGAACCGCTTCGGCAGCTCCCACCGCGTGCGTTTTGTGGCGATCAACTTTGAGCCGGTAGTGGGCGAAATCCTTGAAAAAGTGGATGACGGCCAGATGGGCGTGATCCTCAAACGTATGATGGTTCGCGCGGCGTCCAAAGTCGCCGAGCGCTACGGCGTGCAGGCGCTGGTCACCGGCGAAGCGCTGGGCCAGGTCTCCAGCCAGACGCTGACCAACCTGCGTCTGATCGACAACGTATCAGATACGCTGATCCTGCGTCCGCTGATCTCCCACGATAAAGAGCACATCATCGACCTGGCGCGCGAAATCGGCACCGAAGACTTTGCCCGCACCATGCCGGAATACTGCGGCGTGATCTCAAAAAGCCCGACCGTCAAGGCAGTGAAGGCGAAGATCGAAGCGGAAGAAGAGAACTTCGATTTCAGCATCCTGGAAAGAGTGGTGGCAGAAGCGTCCAACATCGACATCCGCGAGATTGCCCAGCAGACCGAGCAGGAAGTGGTTGAAGTGGAAACCGTGAGCGGTTTCGGTGCGAACGATGCGATTCTGGATATCCGCTCCATTGACGAGCAGGATGACAAGCCGCTGAAGGTTGAAGGCGTAGAGGTGGTTTCTCTGCCGTTCTACAAGCTGAGCACTAAGTTTGGCGACCTCGATCAGAGCAAAACGTATCTGCTGTGGTGTGAGCGCGGGGTGATGAGCCGCCTGCAGGCGCTGTACCTGCGCGAGCAGGGATTCGCGAATGTGAAGGTGTATCGTCCGTAGCGTGCGGCCTGGTGCCCTCACATTAAAAACGGCAACCAAAGGTTGCCGTTTTGCTTTTACCTCGCACCACCCGGCTTTTTTTATGCACTACTCTTCATAGTAATTATAAATCCCCGCCGGCATCACCAGCGACGACGCCACTTCGTAGGCCTTCTCCCGCCCGACCAGCAGATCAATTATCTTTAAGCCAAAATCAATCGCGGTGCCGGGGCCCTGGCTGGTCAGCAGGTTGACGCGCGGATCCCAGACGACGCGTTTATCCACCCAATGATCTTCCGGGATCGTATCCTTAAGCCCCGGGAAGCCGGTCATATTGCCGATGGGGAAGATATCGTGCGGAATCAGAACTGTTCCAGCGGCGGCACAAATTGCCGCGACGATGCGGCCGGACAGATGAAACTGACGCACGGTTTCAACCAGCAGCGGGCTGTCGCGGAAACATTCCGCGCCTTTTAAGCCGCCGGGCAGGACGATGATGTCGTAATCGCCGTCAGCAACCTGGACAAGCGGTGCGTCTGCCAGGATTTTCACCCCTCGTGAACAGGTGATTGCCAGATTGCCGTCGCTGGCTACGCTGGCGGTTGTTACCTTAATGCCGCCACGTACCATTAAATCAATAGTGGTGACCGCTTCCATCTCTTCGCTACCAGGAGCGAGGCAAATCAGTGCCGACGCGCTCATATTCACTCTCCTTACGTTTAACCAGGTCATACAGACGGGCGTTTTCCGGCACGGCGATGCCGTGCGAGCGGGCGCGCTTTAGCAGATAGCCGGTAATGTAATCTATCTCCGTATGGCGTAATGCCCGAACGTCCTGCAGCATCGAGGAGATGTTCTCAGCCGTACTCTCAATAACCTGCTCGACATAACAGCGTAAATCCTCTGCTGAGGTGTGCAGGCCTTCTCGCTCAATGACCGACGCGACTTCTGCACACAGGGACGCCACCTCCTGCGGATGGTTTTTCAGTTCCCCGTTCGGGCAGTTCCACAGCGCCGTCAGCGGATTGATCACGCAGTTTACGGCCAGCTTGCGCCACAGCTGAGGGCGGATGTTGTTGTGCCAGGCGACGTCCGGCAAGACCTTTTGCAGAACATCGGCCAGATAGCTGTAGTCGCCATCCTGTGTTCTGGCCGGGCCGATGTGCGTCACGCCGCTGGCGACATGCACGATAATAGTCCCGTCGCGACGCGCAGCGTGGGTGGTGGTCGCCATTAGCAGAGGCTGCGGGACGCTTTTCAGCTCATCAAGGGTTCCCATACCGTTATGCAGCAGCAGAATGGGGGACGTGGGGGGGAGCTGCGCGGCCAGAGTCTTAACCGCATCTGAGACCTGCCACGCCTTGAGCGTCACCAGCAACAGGTCGCTTTGCGCCAGGAAATCAGGATCGTTTGCGGTGAGGGATTCGTTAAAAATGCTTCCGTCTTCACCAATCAGGTTGACACTGCAATAGGGCTGGGGCACGCGCAGCCAGCCCTGAACCTCATGTCCGTGCTTGCACAGCGCGGTCAGCCACAGCTGGCCGAGCGCTCCGCATCCGAGCACCGTAATTTTCATTGTTCCTCCTCACCTGCAACTGCGCCAGGTGTTACAGCTTAATTATACAGCTAAGCTTCTGTTGAGTTATGCCTCGTAGCGGGTATTATGCAACGCAACAAAAGTGAAGGGAGAAGAAAAGATGCCATCTTTCGATATTGTTTCCGAAGTTGATATCCAGGAAGTTCGCAACGGCGTTGAGAACGCAACCCGCGAAGTTGAGTCACGTTTCGATTTTCGCGGCGTTGAGGCGTCGTTTGAGCTGAACGACGCAAATAAGACTATTAAGGTGCTGAGCGAGTCTGATTTCCAGGTGAATCAGCTGCTCGACATTCTGCGCGCCAAGCTGTTAAAACGTGGCATCGAAGGAACGTCTCTGGACGTGCCGGACGAGTTTGTCCACAGCGGTAAGAACTGGTTTGTAGAAGCCAAACTGAAGCAGGGCATCGAGAGCGCGGTGCAGAAGAAGATCGTTAAGCTTATCAAAGACAGCAAGCTGAAGGTGCAGGCGCAGATTCAGGGCGAAGAAATTCGCGTGACCGGTAAATCTCGCGATGACCTCCAGTCCGTGATGGCGCTGGTGCGCGGCGGGGATTTGGGTCAACCTTTCCAGTTTAAAAACTTCCGCGATTAAGACAAAAAAGCCCGGTTCAACCGGGCTTTTTTTCAGGCCTTCAGCGCCTGCTCCACCTCAAAGCGGTTCGTCACTTTGCTGTCAATTTTGACATAAGCGCTGCGCTCTTCGGGGACAATCAGCACCTCTGTGACCCCTTCTTTTCCTTCCAGACGCTGCTTCAGCGCGTCGCTAATCTCCACGTCATCCGGGATTTCTACCCGCAGGCTGCTCACGTAGCGTGGCTCTTTCATGGTGCTGGCAACCAGCAGCCAGACTGTTGCCAGCAGCGCGCCCGCGAGAAACACGGTTTGTGAATCAAACAGGCCGTCGACCCAGCCGCCAAGCGAGCCGCCGATCGCCACGCCGAGGAACTGGCTGGTGGAGTAAATGCCCATTGCCGTGCCTTTGTAACCGGCGGGGGACTCTTTGCTGATCAGCGACGGCAGCAGCGCTTCCATCAGATTAAACGCCAGGAAGAACAGCTGCACGCCTGCGATCAGCTCCCAGAAGTGCGGGCCAGCGCCCCACAGCACAATCTCGGCAATCAGCAGTAACGCCACGCAGCCCACGAAGACGCGCTTCATTTTGCGCTTCACTTCGGCGTAGATGATGAACGGCACGACAGAGACAAACGAGATTAGCATCGTGACCAGATAAATTTTCCAGTGCTCGGCCGCCGGGAAACCTGCTGCGGCAAGCTGGCCGGGCAGGGCGACGAAGGTGGACATCAGCAGAATATGCAGGCACATAATGCCGAAGTTAAGCTTTAGCAGACGCGGCTCGGCGATGACTTTGCTAAAGCAGCCTTTAACCATCCCGGATTCACGGTTAAGAACGTGATTTTTACTGTCTGGCACAACCCACAGGGTGAGTGCGATCCCGATAGTCGCCAGCACCGCAATCATCCAGAACAGGGCATGCAGACCCAGTTTGTGCGTAATGATGGGACCGAGCACCATCGCAATCGCAAACGTTACGCCAAAGCTCACGCCGATGAACGCCATCGCTTTGGTGCGGTTTTGCTCACGGGTTAAATCTGACAGCAGCGCCATCACCGCAGCGGCAATCGCACCGGAGCCCTGCAGGGCGCGGCCCAAAATAATGCCCCAGATGGAGTGGGAGAGGGCGGCAATAACGCTCCCGAGCACAAAGATCAGCAGCCCGCCGACAATCAGCGGCTTGCGGCCCACCCGATCAGAGAGCAGGCCAAAGGGGATCTGGAAAATTGCCTGCGCCAGGCCGTAGATACCGATCGCCAGACCAATCAGCGCTTCGCTGGCACCCTGTAACGCCATGCCGTACGTGGTCAGAACGGGTAGGACCATAAACATGCCAAGCATCCGCAGCGAGAAAACAGTCCCTAAACCCCAGGTCGCACGCAGCTCGCCCGGCGTCATTTTATAATCGTTCATTACCACCTCAGTTCAAAAGCAGGCCATAGTGTAGTGCGGGGAAGGGGCGGGGTAAATAAAGGCTTATTTAACAAATATTACATGCGTAATTAATAGATTTCGTGAATAAAAAAGGGTGCCGAAGCACCCTTTTCATCATCACATAAACTTACCAGACGTAAGTCAGCAGGTTTTGCGAGTCCGGCACCATGAAGTCTACGGACATCATCACGGACAGGGAGGTGATGGCGACAATCGAGAACACAAACAGCTTGCGCGCCCAGACTTTGTCATCTTCCACCTTGTAGCCGCGCAGGGCCATGCCGAGCCACCAGACGCTCACCGCGGCCGCTACCACCAGATATTTATATCCGGCGTAACCGCCCAGAGAGAGCATCAGCGTTGCCACGGCAAAAGCGATGATGTAGAGCGTGATGTGGTTCTTGGCAACTGAAATGCCCTTCACGACCGGCAGAACCGGAATGTTCGCTGCCTGATAATCCTTGAAGCGGAAAATCGCGATGGCATAGGAGTGCGGCATCTGCCACAGGCTAAAGATAGCCAGCAGGATCAGCGCACCGCTGTCGAACTCGTTCGTGACGGCGCAGTAGCCAATCACCGGCGGCGCAGCGCCGGAAAGAGAACCAATCAGCGTGCCATAGACGGAGTGACGCTTCATATATAGGCTGTAGACGCCTACATACACCACGAACCCCATCACCCCCAGCCAGCAGGCCAGCGGGTTAGCACCAAACCACAGCAGCATAAAGCCAGCAATACCCAGCAAGGTGGCGTACACCAGCGAGACGGAAGGGGCAATCAGGCCTTTAACCAGCACCCGATTCTTGGTCCTTTCCATCTTCTTGTCGATATCCATGTCGATGTAGTTGTTAAATACACAACCGGACGCAACCACCAGTGACACACCGACCAGCGTGTAAATAAAGAGGGTGTAATCAATGCTGCCTTTAGAGGCCAGCAGGAACCCTCCGATTACGGAGATCAGGTTGCCAAAGATGATGCCTGGTTTCGTGACTTGCAGGTATTGCTTAAACATACTCGCCGCTCTTAGTGAACCATCATGTTGTAGTTGAGGTTCCACATAATCCAGATGGAACCGACTACCAGGATAGCGATGATAATCACGGTAAAGATAAAGGCAGTCATATTCCAGCCTTCATCGGACTTGGTGTTCATGTGCAGGAAGCAAACCAGATGCACCAGAATCTGAATCACCGCGGTCACCAGGATTGCTCCCAGGATAACCGGCTTGGACGCAGAACCGCTCATCACCATCCAGAACGGGATCACCGTCAGGATGATCGACAGGATGAAACCTGTCATGTAGGTTTTTACGCTGCCGTGGGAAGCGCCATGATCGTTAGAATGACTCATTACATCGCCCCCATCAGATAGACAACAGAGAACACGCAGATCCATACCACGTCCAGGAAGTGCCAGAACAGGCTCAGGCACATGATACGGGTACGGTTAGTGCTGGTCAGGCCGCGGCGGGAGATCTGGAACATCAGTACTGCCATCCAGATCAGACCCGAGGTCACGTGCAGACCGTGGGTACCCACCAGCGCGAAGAACGCGGACAGGAAGCCACTGCGATCCGGACCGAAGCCTTCCATAATCAGGTGGTGGAATTCATAGATTTCCATCCCGATAAAGCCAGCACCAAACAGCCAGGTCAACGCCAGCCAGGAGACAACCTGGCTCTTGTTGTTTTTGTACATGGCGATAGCCGCCATGCCGTAGGTGATGGAGCTGAATAACAGCAGTGCAGTTTCAACCAGAACGAACGGCAGTTCAAAAATGTCCTTGCCGGTCGGGCCGCCCGCTGTGCCGTTCACCAGAACGGCATAGGTCGCGAACAGACAGCAGAACAGAATGCAGTCGCTCATCAGGTAGATCCAGAAACCGAAGACTTTGGTCGGTCCTGTATCATGGTGCGCATGTTCATGCGCGTGGGCAGTTGAGTGCGCCAGAGTATCAGTTGCCATTTTTCAGCCCCGCTTTAGAAATCTCGTCGAAATGCTGATTTTCCAGCTTTTCAACTTCACGGACTGGTACGTAGTAGTCCACGTCCTCGTCAAAGCTCTTCACAATCCAGCTGATTACGATGCCAGCGAAGCCAACAATCGCCATCCACCAGATGTGCCAGATCATTGCGAAACCAAATACCGTTGCGAAAGCGGCAATCACGATGCCCGCAGCGCTGTTTTTCGGCATATGGATCTCTTCGTAATGCTCAGGTTGCTTGTACGCTTCACCTTTTTCTTTCATTTCCCAGAATGCGTCACGCTCGTGAATGTGCGGCACTACGGCAAAGTTATAGAACGGTGGTGGAGAAGAGGTTGCCCACTCCAGCGTACGGCCACCCCATGGGTCACCGGTCAGGTCGCGGTTCAGGTTACGGTCGCGGATGGACACGTAGTACTGAATCAGCTGGCACAGAATACCGCAGGCAATCAGCGCTGCACCGCCCGCTGCAACCATCAGCATTGGGTGGAACTGCGGATCGATCTGCTGGCTCAGACGACGGGTCATACCCATGAAGCCCAGCACGTACAGCGGCATAAACGCCACGAAGAAGCCAATGATCCAGAACCAGAACGCGCGTTTACCCCAGGTTTCGTTCAGCGTGAAGCCAAACGCCTTAGGCCACCAGTAAGTCACACCTGCGAAGCAGCCGAAGACCACACCACCGATGATAACGTTATGGAAGTGCGCAATCAGGAACAGGCTGTTGTGCAGAACGAAGTCAGCACCTGGCACCGCCAGCAGTACGCCGGTCATCCCACCTACGGAGAAGGTCACGATGAAGCCGATGGTCCACAGCATTGCTGAGTGGAATACGATACGGCCCTGATACATGGTGAACAGCCAGTTGAAGATCTTCACCCCGGTAGGGATGGCGATAATCATGGTGGTGATACCGAAGAAGGCGTTTACGTTCGCGCCCGCACCCATGGTAAAGAAGTGGTGCAGCCAAACGATGAACGACAGAACGGTAATACACACGGTTGCCCACACCAGAGAGGTGTAACCAAACAGACGCTTACGCGAGAAGGTTGCCGCGATTTCGGAGAACACACCGAAGACAGGCAGAACCAGAATGTACACTTCCGGGTGACCCCAGGCCCAAATCAGGTTGATGTACATCATCATGTTGCCACCCATATCATTCGTGAAGAAATGGGTGCCCAGGTAGCGGTCCAGGGTCAGCAGCGCGATGGTGACGGTCAGAATTGGGAACGACGCGATAATCAGTACGTTGGCGCACAGAGATGCCCAGGTAAATACTGGCATCTTGAACATCGTCATACCTGGTGCACGCATCTTCAGGATGGTCACGAAGAAGTTGATACCGGTCAGGGTGGTACCGACACCGGAGAGCTGAAGCGCCCAAATCCAGTAGTCAACGCCTACACCCGGACTGTATTCAATTCCCGAAAGCGGTGGGTAAGCCAGCCAGCCGGTCTGTGCGAATTCGCCCACGCCCAGTGACAGGTTAACCAGGATAACGCCGACAACCGTGAACCAGAAGCTCAGGTTGTTCAGGAACGGGAACGCTACGTCGCGCGCGCCAATCTGCAGCGGAACGACAACGTTCATCAGACCGATTACCAGCGGCATCGCCACGAAGAAGATCATGATAACGCCGTGGGCGGTAAAGATCTGATCGTAGTGGTGCGGTGGCAGGAAGCCGGCTTCGCCCGCAGACGCGAGTGCCTGCTGGCTACGCATCATGATTGCATCCGCAAAGCCACGAATTAACATGACGATACCGACGATGCAGTACATGATACCGAGTTTTTTGTGGTCAACCGAAGTCAGCCACTCATTCCACAGGTAGCTCCACTTACCGAAGTAAGTGATCAGGCCAACTAAGGCCGCGCCACCAATGATAATTGCAGCCACCGTAACCATGATAATCGGTTCATGGTAGGGCACTGCATCCAGTGTCAATTTTCCGAACATTTTCTTCCTCGGCCCCTTAGTGAGCGGTTTCCGCGTGGCTCATGTCCATGCCTTCCATACCTTCGTGCGCGCTGTGCTCGCCTTCTGGCTGGGTCATGTCCATGCTCTTGCCGTGATCCATAAATTTGCCAATAACGTCTTTGAACAAATCTGGTTTCACGTTAGAGAAGTACTCCACCTTGTTGTATTCGCTAGGTGCAGCCACTTTTTCGAACGCCGCCATGTCAGACATGGTGTTTGGAGACTGCTTCGCTTTTTCAACCCACTGGTCGAAAGCGGCACGGTCCGGCGTCGCAATAGCTTTGAACTTCATACCTGAGAAGCCCGGGCCGCTATAGCTGGCGGAGATACCATCGTAGGTGCCTGCTTCATTCGCGATCAGATGCAGGTTCGTCTGCATACCGGCCATCGCGTAAATCTGGCTACCCAGACGCGGGATGAAGAAGGAGTTCATTACGGAGTTGGAGGTCACTTTGAACTGAACCGGAGTGTTCGCCGGGAAGGCGATTTCATTCACGGTAGCAATGCCCTGCTCTGGATAGATGAAGAACCATTTCCAGTCCATGGAGACCACTTCAATGGTAATAGGTTTTTCATCGTGAACCAGCGGCTTGCTTGGCTCAAGTGAGTGAGTGGTTTTCCAGGTCAGCACGGCAAGGAACAGGATGATCAGGATAGGTACCGTCCAGACCACAGCTTCAACTTTGTTGGAGTGTGACCAGTTCGGGCTATACTTCGCATCTTTATTGCTCGCACGATACTTCCAGGCGAAACCAACAGCCATCAAAATGGCAGGAATAACCACAATCAACATCAGGCCAAAAGCCGTCAATATCAGTGAACGTTGTTCCAGTCCAATCTGTCCTTTGGGGTCTAGTAGTGCAGAATCACAGCCACTGAGTAATACAGTACCTGCGAATAATGACAACCATCCCAAACTTTTATTGTATTTCCTGAGTCTCATTTAACGACCTCAATTCCACGGGAGTCTGGTGGCGTTTAAAGTGTGCGGGCATTTTACGGGAAGGTTACATTACTGTAAACATCATTAGGCCTGTGTCAGGAAGGTGTTACCGGGTTCTGCCGCACGTGTCACAAGTGTTGCAGATTATGTCGGTTTTTATGACCGAAGCCGCATGATATGGGCTTTATAACGAAAGGACCCCCAAGCATACCCTAAAAGGGGCAATTGGTATAACCATTGTTAAAAATATACAAAAAATTAACAATTAATTATCAATAAAAAGACATCTAAAAAACGAAAAATCAAACTTTCCAATGCTGAATCGTTTAATGAAAAATAGCGTTTTGGAATTGGCTCCAATAATTTCCAAATCCTATCCCGCACAAAACAACAAATATTTTTTTAGCGGCTGTTGGCTATTTCACCGTTATAATTTCGGTTAGTGATTACAACGGGAAATAACCTTTCACTTTTTCTTCAGGTCATCTGCGTTTTACGCAATGCCATAAAATCGAGCAGACCCCCCGTCAGGATCCCGGCGATGGCCAGCAGGGCTCCAGCATCCAGCAGAAGGGCTTCGAGGGGGAGCGCCAGAGACGTACTGGCGTTAACGATAAGTACCACAAGCCATAGCGCCAGCGCGCCGCAGCCCGCCATTAGCAGACGTAACGCAAATCGGTAGGCGCGGTGATATTCAGTACGCGGCATAAAGTGTTCGGTCCGCTGGGTATATTCCAGCGTCTGGCGACACACCAGCAATAATAAAATCCCCGGCACGGCAGCCGCGACCGAGAAGAGATAAAACGTTGGCCAGCCGTGGGCTTCTACAAACCAGCCGGCAATCGGGCCTACGTACACGCGCCCAACGGCCGAGAGCGCCGAGAGCAGCGCAAACTGCGTAGCGGAAAACGATTTATTGCAAAGGGTCATCAGCAGGGCGACAAACGCCGCCGTCCCCATGCCGCCACAGAGATTTTCAAAGAACACCGCCGCGGCCATGCTGAACATATGCTTGTCAGTCACCGACAGCAGCCAGTAGCCCGCGTTAGATGCGCCCTGCAGGATGCCGAAGATCAGCAGCGCGCGGAACAGCGTCAGGCGCTGCATCAATACGCCGCCATAAAGCGCACCGACGATGGTCGCAAACAGCCCCAGCGTTTTATTCACCACGCCCACTTCACCGGCATCAAAACCGACGCCGCGGATCAGGAAGGTGGTGGTCAGGCTCATGGCAAAGGCATCGCCCAGCTTATAAAGGACGATGAGCAGCAGGATCAGCCAGGCATTGTTGCGGCCAAAAAAGTCACGCAGCGGTTCGGCCACGGCCTGTTCCAGCGAGCGGGGAACCGGAATGACGTCGCTCGGTTCGGGTGCAAATAGCGTAGCGATAATGCAGGGGATGAGCAGGGCAGCCATCAGCCAGTACATACCCTGCCAGCCGAGATAACGGTCGGCCAGCCACAACGCCAGCCCGCCGGAGACCAGCATCCCGAGGCGATAGCCCAGCACGCTGATCGCCGCACCGGCACCGCGCTCTTCCGCAGGTAACACGTCCGTCTTCCAGGCGTCGAACACGATATCCTGAGAGGCGGAACAGAAGGCTATCATCACCGCAAGCGCGGCCATCCAGCGGAGCTGTGTGGTCGGCTCAAGAAAGCCCATCGCCGCAATCGCCAGCAGCAGCAGGACCTGTGTCATCACTAACCAGCCGCGACGACGCCCCAGAAACGGCGGCGTATAGCGATCCATCACCGGCGACCACAGGAACTTAAAGACATACGCCTGACCGACAAGCGAGAAGAAACCAATGGTTTTGAGATCGATGTTCTCAACCGTCATCCACGCCTGAAGCGTGCCGGAGGTGAGCGCGAGGGGTAAACCGGAGGCAAAGCCGAGGATCAGCAGAATTGCTGATTTCGGTTGCTGGAAAATGCGTAAGTAGTGACTGGACATGTTCTTATGAACTGACCCGGTGAAGCACCGGGCCAGTGAGCAGGATTAACGTGCGTTCTGCTTGATAAAGTCGTGAATGCTGGTGTCCTGCGCCATATCGGCGATGGTGTCCGTCAGCACGCTGTTAACGGCGTTAGCAATATTCTTGTTAGAGGCCTGGAACGCGCCTTCAACAGAGTAGCTGGCGCGGTAGTTTTTGGTCATCTTGTTGCCGTTCTTCGCGGTGGCAATGATGGCGATATCCGCTTTGGTCGCAATGTTGTAGCGCACGTTGCCCTGAGAGACGTCTGCGTACAGGTTGTTGACGATAATCTGCAGATCAACCGCGCCGCTTGGGCCAATCATGTAGCCGCGAGCGGTCATTTGCTTCTCAAGCACTTCCTGCAGCAGGAAGCGCAGGTCGCGGGACGCGGTCAGCGTCACCTGCTGGTTGTCGCGGGTCACTTTTGCCAGCGCCTGGTCCTGACGCTGATCGGCACCGTTAATGCTCACGGTGACGCCCATCAGGCTTGGGTCCTGCTGAGGCAGGGTGATTTTTGGTGAGACATCAATAGTGGTAGGCGGAGTCGCACAGCCTGCCAGCATAAAAAGGGCTACCAACGGAAAGAAGAGTTTTTTAAACATTTTCAGGTTCTCAACGAATCGTAAGCATTAAAGAGAGAAAAATTGCCGCCATCATATCATCGACTACGGCCAGGGGAAGTGGTCAACGCATGTAAATTCATCGTCTTGTCTGAAAACTGACCAGCTCATCCTTTTTCTCCTCCCGCCAGAGACGACAGGTATGAGTCTCACAGTGAACTTCATGCATTTGAATGAGAAAATCAGACGAAAGCTAAATATTTGTTGTCAAGGTGTAATGAAAACGGTAAAAGCGGCTAACATTTAAAGGGATGGGTGACATCTTAGCGTTGTCGGAGGAGTAATTTCATGATGATACGTGAACAGATAGAAGAAAAATTAAGGGCAGCGTTCAACCCTGTGTTCCTCGAAGTCGTCGACGAAAGCTATCGTCATAACGTGCCGGCAGGTTCTGAAAGCCACTTTAAAGTGGTTCTGGTTAGCGATCGCTTCACGGGAGAACGTTTCCTGAACCGACATCGCCTGATCTACAGCACCTTGACGGAAGAACTCTCCACGACCGTGCATGCGCTGGCACTGCATACCTACACCATTAAGGAATGGGAAGGCTTGCAGGATACGGTTTTTGCGTCGCCGCCGTGTCGCGGTGCAGGCACCATCGCCTGATAAATCGGATTTGCAACGGCTGGAGCTTTTCCAGTATGTTGCTTACAGATTTCCTCAAAACGGCCTCCGGGCCGTTTTGTTTTGTCTGAGTTTTGAGCGGATGGTGCGATTTTAAGGCTAAAAATAGCCTTAAAGTGTGAAAAAAGCCGCAGCAACATGCTCCAACCGTTCTCGACTCACCTAAGTGATGCCGCTATAATGCCGCGTCTTATTGAATGTCTTCGGGATGATTCTGGCGACAGGGAATGTGAATCTGCACTAAGAGAGCATCCCGGTATAACAGACAGATTCAGAGTTGACCGAGCACTGTGATTTTTTTGAGGTAACAAGATGCAAGTTTCAGTTGAAACCACTCAAGGCCTTGGCCGCCGTGTAACGATTACTATCGCTGCTGACAGCATCGAAACTGCTGTGAAAAGCGAGCTGGTCAACGTAGCAAAAAAAGTACGTATTGACGGCTTCCGTAAGGGCAAAGTACCAATGAATGTTGTTGCTCAGCGTTATGGCGCTTCCGTGCGTCAGGATGTGCTGGGTGAACTGATGAGCCGCAACTTTATCGACGCGATCATCAAAGAAAAAATCAATCCAGCCGGCGCGCCAAACTACGTGCCAGGCGAATACAAACTGGGCGAAGACTTCACCTACTCCGTAGAGTTCGAAGTGTACCCGGAAGTTGAGCTGAAAGGCCTGGAATCTATCGAAGTTGAAAAACCGATCGTTTCCGTGACTGACGAAGACGTTGACGGCATGCTGGACACCCTGCGTAAGCAGCAGGCGAACTGGAAAGAGAAAGAAGGCGCTGTTGACGCGGAAGACCGCGTAACCATCGACTTCACCGGTTCTGTAGACGGCGAAGAGTTCGAAGGCGGCAAAGCGTCTGATTTCGTACTGGCAATGGGCCAGGGTCGTATGATCCCAGGCTTCGAAGACGGCATCAAAGGCCACAAAGCGGGCGAAGAGTTCACCATCGACGTGACCTTCCCTGAAGAGTACCACGCTGAAAACCTGAAAGGTAAAGCAGCGAAGTTCGTCATCAACCTGAAGAAAGTTGAAGAGCGCGAACTGCCAGAACTGACTGAAGAGTTCATCAAGCGTTTCGGCGTGGAAGATGGTTCTGTTGCAGGCCTGCGTACCGAAGTGCGTAAGAACATGGAGCGCGAGCTGAACGGTGCTGTGCGTAACCGCGTGAAATCTCAGGCGATTGAAGGTCTGGTAAAAGCGAACGAAATCGACGTTCCTGCTGCCCTGATCGACAGCGAAATCGACGTGCTGCGCCGTCAGGCTGCACAGCGCTTCGGTGGCAACCAGCAGCAAGCGATGGAACTGCCGCGCGAGCTGTTCGAAGAGCAAGCGAAACGCCGCGTTGTTGTTGGCCTGCTGCTGGGCGAAGTGATTCGTACCCACGAGCTGAAAGCTGACGAAGAGCGTGTGAAGGGCCTGATCGAAGAGATGGCGTCTGCATACGAAGATCCATCAGAAGTGATCGAGTTCTACGGTAAGAACAAAGAGCTGATGGACAACATGCGCAACGTCGCACTGGAAGAGCAGGCTGTTGAAGCGGTACTGGCGAAAGCGAAAGTGACCGAAAAAGCGACCTCTTTCAACGAACTGATGAACCAGCAGGCGTAATTTCGCTCTAACGGTTTAAAGTTTGAACAAAAAACCCGTTGCCTTCCGGCGACGGGTTTTTTTTATCGCGGCATGGGTTCTGGAAGGGTGCTAAAACGCCCTTTCAGTGTTAGCGTTACAACAAAAGGTTGTTATGCTTGAAATAGGGCGTGGCGAACCCCATAAGTATGTAATCACGATGATTGAGACTGGCTGATAATCCGTCCATAAGGTTACAATCAGTACAGCAGGTGTTTTCAATTTTGAACCAGGAGACGGAAATGTCATACAGTGGCGAACGAGATAACTTTGCACCCCATATGGCGCTGGTGCCAATGGTTATTGAACAGACCTCACGCGGTGAGCGTTCTTTCGATATCTATTCCCGTCTGCTCAAGGAACGCGTTATCTTTCTGACCGGCCAGGTAGAAGACCATATGGCTAACCTGATCGTGGCGCAGATGCTGTTCCTGGAAGCGGAAAACCCGGAAAAAGACATTTACCTGTACATCAACTCGCCTGGCGGTGTGATTACGGCGGGCATGTCCATTTATGACACCATGCAGTTCATCAAGCCAGATGTCAGCACTATCTGTATGGGGCAGGCTGCATCCATGGGGGCCTTCCTGTTAACCGCAGGGGCGAAAGGTAAGCGTTTCTGCCTGCCTAACTCCCGCGTGATGATTCACCAGCCGCTGGGGGGTTACCAGGGGCAGGCGACGGATATCGAAATCCACGCCCGCGAAATTCTGAAAGTAAAAGCGCGCATGAATGAACTTATGGCGCAGCATACAGGTCAATCTCTTGAGCAGATCGAGCGCGATACCGAGCGCGATCGCTTCCTCTCTGCTCCAGAGGCAGTTGAGTACGGCTTAGTCGACTCCGTATTGACCCATCGTAATTGATGCCCGCGACGCGAGTGTGCCGCTATACTAAGGTAGGGCGGCACGCTGCTTAAAGCACACGCGTCTTAGAATGGCATTTGCGTCGTCATGTGCGGCACAAAGAACTTAAAAAGAGGTTTGGACTCATGACAGATAAACGCAAAGATGGTTCGGGCAAACTGCTGTACTGCTCTTTTTGCGGCAAAAGCCAGCATGAAGTGCGTAAACTGATTGCCGGGCCGTCCGTGTATATCTGCGACGAATGCGTCGATTTATGTAACGACATCATTCGCGAAGAGATTAAAGAAGTTGCGCCGCACCGTGAGCGTAGCGCATTGCCAACGCCGCATGAGATTCGTCATCACCTTGACGACTATGTCATCGGTCAGGAGCAGGCCAAGAAAGTGCTGGCGGTGGCGGTATACAACCACTACAAACGTCTGCGTAACGGCGACACCAGCAATGGCGTAGAACTGGGCAAAAGTAACATTCTGCTGATCGGGCCAACCGGCTCCGGTAAAACGCTGCTGGCGGAAACCCTGGCGCGCCTGCTGGATGTTCCGTTTACCATGGCGGATGCCACCACCCTGACCGAAGCCGGTTACGTGGGTGAGGACGTTGAAAACATCATCCAGAAACTGCTGCAGAAGTGCGATTACGACGTTCAGAAAGCACAGCGCGGGATTGTTTATATTGATGAGATTGACAAGATCTCCCGTAAATCCGACAACCCGTCTATCACCCGTGACGTATCGGGTGAAGGCGTGCAGCAGGCCCTGCTGAAGCTGATCGAAGGTACGGTTGCGGCCGTTCCGCCGCAGGGTGGACGCAAACATCCGCAGCAGGAGTTCCTGCAGGTCGATACCTCCAAGATCCTGTTCATTTGCGGCGGCGCGTTTGCTGGTCTGGATAAAGTCATTTCCCACCGTGTTGAAACCGGCTCCGGCATCGGTTTTGGCGCAACGGTGAAGGCGAAGTCCGAGAAAGCCAACGAAGGTGAACTGCTTTCGCAGGTTGAGCCTGAAGATCTGATCAAATTTGGTCTGATCCCTGAATTCATTGGCCGTCTGCCGGTTGTGGCAACGCTGAATGAGCTGAGCGAAGACGCGCTGATTCAGATCCTGAAAGAGCCGAAAAACGCGCTGACCAAGCAGTATCAGGCGCTGTTCAATCTGGAAGGCGTTGAGCTGGAATTCCGTGACGAAGCGCTGGATGCGATTGCCAAGAAAGCGATGGCACGTAAAACCGGTGCGCGTGGTTTGCGCTCTATCGTTGAAGCGGCACTGCTCGACACCATGTACGATCTGCCGTCGATGGAAGACGTCGAAAAAGTGGTTATCGACGAGTCCGTGATCGGCGGCCAATCCAAGCCGCTGCTGATTTACGCTAAACCGGAAGCCCAGCAGGCATCTGGCGAATAATTCACCAAATCATACAAGCAGTTAATCAAAAAGGGGGGATTTTATCTCCCCTTTACTTTTTCCGTATTCATAGCGTTGAATGTGTGGGAAACATCCCCATATACTGGATACATGTTAATGGTTATGTGAAGCACTGTGACATGACCAGCTTACCTGGCGGACACTAAACTAAGAGAGAGCTCTATGAATCCTGAGCGTTCTGAACGCATTGAAATCCCCGTATTGCCGTTGCGCGATGTGGTGGTTTATCCGCACATGGTCATACCCTTATTTGTAGGGCGGGAAAAATCTATCCGTTGCCTCGAAGCCGCCATGGATCATGATAAAAAAATCATGCTGGTGGCCCAGAAAGAAGCATCAACGGATGAGCCGGGTGTAAACGATCTTTTCACCGTCGGGACCGTGGCCTCTATTTTACAAATGCTGAAGCTGCCGGACGGCACCGTGAAGGTGCTGGTCGAAGGCTTACAGCGTGCGCGTATTACCACGCTGTCAGACGATGGCGAACACTTCTCTGCCAAGGCAGAGTACCTTGATTCGCCTGAACTTGATGAGCGCGAGCAGGAAGTGCTGGTACGTACCGCGATTAGCCAGTTCGAAGGCTATATCAAGCTGAACAAGAAAATCCCACCAGAAGTGCTGACGTCGCTGAACAGCATCGACGATCCTGCGCGTCTGGCGGACACCATCGCTGCACACATGCCGCTGAAGCTGGCTGACAAACAGTCCGTGCTGGAGATGTCCGACGTTAACGAACGTCTGGAATATCTGATGGCGATGATGGAGTCTGAAATCGATCTGCTGCAGGTTGAGAAGCGCATTCGTAACCGCGTGAAAAAGCAGATGGAAAAATCTCAGCGTGAGTACTATCTGAATGAGCAAATGAAGGCCATTCAGAAAGAGCTGGGCGAGATGGACGACGCACCGGACGAAAACGAAGCGCTGAAGCGTAAGATTGACGCGGCGAAGATGCCGAAAGAGGCGAAAGAGAAAGCCGAAGCAGAACTGCAGAAGCTGAAAATGATGTCTCCGATGTCGGCTGAAGCAACCGTCGTGCGCGGTTACATTGAGTGGATGGTGCAGGTTCCGTGGAACGCCCGCAGCAAGGTCAAGAAAGACCTGCGTCAGGCCCAGGAGATCCTCGATACTGACCACTACGGCCTAGAACGCGTGAAAGACCGCATCCTTGAGTACCTCGCGGTACAGAGCCGTGTAAACAAAATTAAAGGCCCAATTCTGTGCCTGGTAGGACCGCCGGGGGTGGGTAAAACCTCTCTGGGCCAGTCCATCGCCAAAGCGACCGGACGTAAGTACATCCGTATGGCGCTGGGCGGCGTGCGTGATGAAGCGGAAATCCGCGGTCACCGCCGTACCTACATCGGTTCTATGCCGGGTAAACTGATCCAGAAAATGGCGAAAGTGGGGGTTAAAAATCCGCTGTTCCTGCTTGATGAGATCGACAAAATGTCGTCGGACATGCGCGGTGACCCGGCGTCTGCTCTGCTGGAAGTGCTTGATCCAGAACAGAACGTGGCGTTCAGCGATCACTACCTGGAAGTGGACTACGACCTCAGCGATGTAATGTTCGTGGCAACGTCCAACTCCATGAACATACCGGCACCGCTGCTGGACCGTATGGAAGTGATCCGCCTCTCCGGTTATACCGAAGACGAAAAGCTGAACATTGCTAAACAGCACCTGCTGCCGAAGCAGATTGAGCGTAACGCGCTGAAAGCCAACGAGTTGACCGTCGAGGACAGCGCGATTATCGGCATCATTCGCTACTACACCCGTGAAGCGGGCGTGCGTAGCCTTGAGCGCGAAATATCTAAGCTGTGCCGTAAGGCGGTAAAACAGCTGCTGCTGGATAAGAGCCTGAAGCACATCGTGATTAACGGTGACAATCTGCATGCCTACCTCGGCGTTCAGCGCTTCGACTATGGCCGCGCGGATAACGAAAACCGCGTGGGTCAGGTGACCGGTCTGGCATGGACGGAAGTGGGCGGCGATCTGCTGACCATCGAAACCGCCTGTGTGCCGGGCAAAGGCAAGCTGACCTACACCGGCTCGCTGGGTGAAGTGATGCAGGAGTCCATCCAGGCTGCGCTGACCGTGGTGCGCGCGCGCGCGGAAAAACTGGGTATCAACCCTGATTTCTACGAAAAACGCGACATTCACGTTCACGTTCCTGAAGGGGCGACGCCGAAAGATGGCCCAAGCGCGGGTATTGCCATGTGTACCGCTCTGGTTTCCTGTCTGACGGGCAACCCGGTACGTGCCGATGTGGCAATGACTGGTGAAATTACGCTGCGCGGTCAGGTCCTGCCAATCGGCGGGTTAAAAGAAAAACTGCTGGCGGCACACCGCGGTGGGATCAAAACCGTATTGATCCCTTACGAAAATAAACGCGATCTGGAAGAGATTCCGGACAACGTGATTGCCGATCTGCAGATCCATCCTGTTAAGCGAATTGAGGAAGTTCTCAGTCTCGCACTGCAGAATGAGCCCTCCGGAATGCAGGTTGTAACCGCAAAATAGTGACCTCGCGCAAAGAGCGTCAATAAAAACAAGGCTGGTAAGTCATTTCGCACTTGCCAGCCTTTTTTTGTATAGCTAATTTAGATTGCTGATTAGGTCAGCCATCAACAACGGGTGTTGTAAGGTCATGGCAGGCCTGATATAACTGCTGCGCGGTCGCGTTGTGAAGGACTCAGGCGCGATATAAATTATAAAGAGAGGAAGAGAACAGTGAATAAATCTCAACTGATTGACAAAATTGCTGCTGGTGCTGATATTTCTAAAGCTGCAGCTGGACGTGCGTTAGATGCATTAATTGCTTCTGTTACTGAATCTCTGCAGGCTGGGGACGACGTTGCACTGGTAGGCTTCGGTACTTTTGCTGTTAAAGAGCGTGCTGCCCGTACTGGCCGCAACCCTCAGACCGGTAAAGAGATCACCATTGCTGCTGCTAAAGTGCCGGGTTTCCGTGCAGGTAAAGCGCTGAAAGACGCAGTAAACTGATTGCTTTCCCGTTTCAGGGAAGCCGGATAGTACAAGGGCGCATCGTTTGATGTGCCTTTTTTGTTTGTCCAGACCTGATTTGTGCGAGTTTATGCGAGTTGTGGGCTGACAATCGCCCCGTTTTCTTGTCACAATACGCCTTCACGCGCGACGGGCAGGATTTTCCGTCAGCGTCAGGTAACCAGTCACCTACAGCGGAGTGTTGTTACACCATGATGGACAGCTTACGCACGGCTGCTAACAGTCTCGTGCTCAAGATTATTTTCGGTATCATTATCGTGTCGTTCATATTGACCGGCGTGAGCAGTTACCTTATTGGCGGTGGCGCGAACTATGCCGCAAAAGTGAATGGCCAGGAAATCAGCCGTGGTCAGTTCGAGAATGCTTTTGCCGGTGAGCGTAACCGTATGCAGCAACAGCTGGGCGACCAATTCTCTGAACTGGCGGCGAATGAAGGGTACATGAAAACCCTGCGCCAACAGACACTGAACCGTCTTATCGACGAAGCGCTGCTGGATCAGTATGCCAAAAAGCTGGGCCTTGGCATCAGCGACGAGCAGGTCAAAAAAGCGATCTTCGCCACTCAGGCATTCCAGTCTAACGGTAAATTCGACAACGCGCGTTACAACAGTATCGTTAACCAGATGGGCATGACGGCGGATCAGTACGCGCAGGCGCTGCGTAACCAGCTGACGACCCAGCAGCTCATTAACGCTGTCGTGGGTACCGATTTCATGCTTAAAGGTGAAACCGACGAACTGGCCGCGCTGGTGGCACAGCAGCGCGTGGTCCGTGAAGCGACCATTGATGTGAACGCCCTGGCGGCGAAACAGCAGGTGAGCGACGCAGACGTTAATGCTTACTACGAGCAGAATAAAAACGCCTTTGTTTCTCCGGAGCAGTTCCGCGTCAGCTACATCAAGCTGGATGCAGCTGCGCTGCAGGAAAGCGCGTCTGATGCCGAGATCCAGTCTTACTACGACCAGCATCAGGATCAATTCACTCAGCCGCAGCGTAACCGCTACAGCGTGATTCAGACCAAAACTGAAGCAGATGCTAAGGCGGTACTGGATGAGCTGAACAAAGGCGCTGATTTCGCCACCCTTGCGAAAGCGAAATCCACCGACATTATCTCTGCGAAAAACGGCGGTGATATGGGCTGGCTGGAAGACGCAACCACGCCCGACGAGCTGAAAAATGCCGGCCTGAAAGAGAAAGGCCAGCTGTCTGGTGTGATTAAATCATCCGTTGGTTTCCTGGTCGTGCGTCTGGACGACATCACCCCGGCGAAAACCAAGCCGCTGGCTGAGGTTCGTGATGATATTGCCGCGAAAGTGAAACAGGAAAAAGCCCTGGATGCCTACTACGCGCTGCAGCAGAAGGTGAGCGATGCTGCCAGCAACGACAACGAATCTCTGGCAGGTGCAGAGCAGGCGGCGGGTGTGAAAGCGGTTGAGACCGGCTGGTTTGGTCGCGACAACCTGCCGGAAGAGCTGAACTTCAAACCGGTTTCTGATGCCATCTTTAACGGTGGTCTGGTGGGCGAGAACGGCACGCCGGGCAGCAACTCTGACATTATTACCGTTGACGGCGATCGCGCCTTTGTTCTGCGCGTCAGCGAGCACAAGCCAGAAGCGGTCAAACCGCTGGCGGAAGTGAAGGATCAGGTCGTCGCTCAGGTTAAGCACAACAAAGCAGAACAGCAGGCTAAACTGGACGCTGAGAAGATTCTGGCCGATCTGAAAGCGGGTAAACAGGACGCGCTGAAAGCGGCAGGTCTGAGCTTCGGTGAGGCGAAAACGCTGAGCCGTACCGGTCAGGACCCAATCAGTCAGGCCGCGTTTAGCCTGACGCTGCCGGCAAAAGACAAGCCAAGCTTCGGTACCACCACCGATATGCAGGGTAACGTTGTTCTGCTGGCGCTGGACGACGTGAAAGCCGGCACTCTGCCAGAAGCGCAGAAGAAGGCGATGGTTCAGGGCATTACTCAGAACAATGCTCAGATTGCTTTCGAAGCCATGATGAGCAACCTGCGTAAAGACGCCAAAATCAAGCTGGGCGATGTCATGACTCAGCAGCAGTAATTACGTGTCTGCTCGCAGATTTTCGTAACGCTCTGCAAAAACTAAAGGCCGCTTTCGCGGCCTTTTCCATTTCTGCAATCTGCTGTTTGTGCCTGTTTTCACAGGCGGCTATCGTTGCGTGGCTGTCAACAAACAAGGAGATAACAGCATGAAATGTGGAATCAAAGCACTGTTAATTACGCTGGCTATTGCCACCACCGGGATGAGCGCGGGCGCGCAGGCGGCGACGCCCGCCGCCAAACCACAGGCTACGCAGAGCAAGTCAGACGCGGCCGCGCCGGTACAAGGGCAGACCAAAGCGGCTGACGCCGGTAAAAATGCGGATGATGACGGTACGCGGGTCAGCATTAACTCGGCCTCGGCAGAGGATCTCGCCCGCGCAATGAATGGCGTGGGCCTGAAAAAAGCGCAGGCTATCGTCAGCTATCGTGAAGAGTACGGCCCATTCAAAACGGTCGACGATCTCAAACAGGTTCCGGGCATGGGCAGCGCGCTGGTTGAGCGCAACCTCTCACACCTGACACTGTAATAACGCAATTTCTTGCACTGCGGCAAAAGTTTGCCAGGATAAAGAGGTCATACCAGTTATGACCTCTGATCCTAAAACAATGAAAGGCTATTGCGCTATGCAGACAAAAATCAAAGTACGCGGTTTCCATCTTGATGTTTATCAGCACGTCAATAACGCTCGCTATCTCGAGTTTCTTGAAGAAGCGCGCTGGGACGGGCTGGAAAACAGCGAAAGCTTTCAGTGGCTGACCGCGCACAACATCGCGTTCGTGGTCGTCAATATCAACATCAACTATCGCCGTCCGGCCGTGCTGGGCGATGTGCTCACCGTGACCAGCCAGGTACAACAGCTAAACGGCAAAAGCGGCGTGTTAAGCCAGGTGGTGACGCTCGATCCAGAAGGGCAGGTGGTGGCTGATGCACTGATCACCTTTGTCTGTATCGATCTGAAAACTCAGAAAGCGCTGCCGCTGGAAGGGGAATTGCGGGAAAAGCTGGAGTTGATGATCGTATAAGACATATTAAGGCGCACTCGTGCTGTCGACTCCTGTTTTGCGACAGCACGGTCAAAAAACGCTATTTAAGTCCGGTCTTTTGCTTCATTGCCGCCATCACGCCGACTTTATCAGCCAGGTAATGGTTAAGCCCGTTAGCGCGCAGATTACAGGCGGCGCACTGGCCGCAACCGTCGCCTTTGATGCCGTTATAGCAGGTGAGGGTTTCGCTGCGAACCAAATCCAGCTTGCCCCAGTAGTCGGCCAGCGCCCAGGTTTCGGCTTTATCCAGCCACATGAGCGGGGTTTCAAAGCGCGTCTCTTTCGCCATCCCCAGATTGACGGCGTGGTTGAGCGCTTTTACAAACTCATCGCGGCAGTCCGGGTATCCTGAGAAGTCGGTCTCGCATACGCCCGTAATTACCGCTTCGGCTTTTACCTGATAGGCATAAATCGCCGTCAGGGTCAGGAACAGAATATTACGCCCCGGCACAAACGTGTTCGGAATGCCGCTGGCATCGGGTTCGTAGTCCGGTACAGGAATACTGTCCCGGGTGAGGCTGCTGACGGCCAGTTCATTTAACAGCGTAACGTCCAGCACCTTGTGCGCGCGTGCCCCTAGTTTGAGGGCCAGTTCACGGGCAACGTCGATTTCAGCGCGGTGACGCTGGCCATAATCGAAAGTCACACAGTGAACTTCATCATACTGATGAAGAGCCTGAACCAGGCAGGTTGTAGAGTCTTGTCCTCCGCTGAACACGACGACGGCACGTTTCATAAATCATCTCGACTGTTACGGTAAAACCGTTATGTTACCGTCTGGCTACGGCGGCGACCAGCTTCTTCACGATTTGGGGGCGGGTAGCCAGGCTTCGGTAAAATCAAACCAGCCGCGGGTGTTGAGGCGTATGCCGTTGACTCCCGGCGGGGCGCTGATTTGATATTGATAGTTAAAAAGCGGCGTCAGCACCGCATTCTCCATCAGGCGGTTGAAAATGGCTTGCAGACCGGCGTGTCGGTCCCGAGCTTCGGCCTGAGACTGCACCGCATCCAGCGTGGCTTGCAGATGGGCGTAGGCCGGTGCGCTTAACACGTGCGGCCACAGGGCATCGCAGCGCAGCCACTGCTCAAGCGTATACGCTGGCGCTTCGCCAATCAGCCTGTCCCCCATCATGATGTCTGCATCGGCAAGCTGCTGGCATCCGTCCCACGTCTTGGCGTCGTGGAAGATGACGGTCAGGTCACAACCCTGTCGCGCCAGGTACGCCTTTAACTGGCTGGCCATGGTGTGAAGCTCAACGGGAAGATGGTAAACCAGCGTCAGCGCCTCAGGCAGGGCAACGCCCGTTAAGTCAGGCCATTCGGGGATTGTCCAGCCGGGAAGCAGTTCCCCGGTGGGCGTAATGAGTCCTTCGTTGAGCGGAAGCGTGTGCAGAAGCCTGGAGAGATGGATGATATTGATAAGCCGCTTCGCCTGGATCTCACTCAGACGCGCGCTCTGTTTCAGCGTGAGGTAACAGAAGCCCAGGCTGGTGCTGCTGCTGACCAGCCTCAGGGTTTCAAGCTCATCGGCCTCGCCAATCGCGATTTGCACCGGGTGACGACAGCTGGTGCCCAGCCTGTAATCAAACAGCTGGGGGGTGATCCAGTATTCGATGGCTTTGAGCAGCGGATGGCTCAGGTGGTATTGCTCATGGCTTTCCAGACGAACCAGGTCGGGCTCAAAGGCGGCCAGCCGGAAGGGGCCGCAGCCAAGTTCAGGATAGTCGGGATGCGCCAGACGGCTGCAGTAGGTTGCCAGCCTGTGCGCCAGCCAATAGTCCGGTTGATGCAGCATAAATGTCAGACACTGTGGATGTGTTGTTTCGATATGTAAAACGCTCCTGAACAGGGTGCGCAGGGGGGGAAGCGTCAACAGTGCCGTCAGGCTTCGCTGGAGCTGCGCCGTTTCTATTTTATCGCCGTTATGCCAGTGCAGGGTGGAGCGAATGTAGAAATGCCAGCGCAGCCCGTCAGCAGAGACCTCCCAGTGATGCGCGAGATCGCCCGTGGGTTCACTGCTGTTACCGTTAAAACGCGTCAAGCCTGAAAATACCTGTCCTGCCAGATGCTGCTCCGCCCGGCCAGGCAAAAAGCCCGGCTGAAGCGGCTCCAGCGAGCGATAGTAGGGGATGCGCAGCGTCGGCGTGTCGTTTTGCCACTGCCCGCCTAAAAACGGATGCAGCAACGATCTCAGCGCTTCAGGAGCAAGCTGGGCCAGCTCCAGCGCGTTATGCTGCTGCCCGCTCTTCAGCGCCTCTTCCATCATCGCATTGCGCAGTGACTCCGGGCTGGCATGGAACGTCAGCTCACCGCGCTTGCCGCGACCAGACCGCGCGTGCCAGCTGAGCCAGCCCGCCTCCTGAGCCTGACGCAGCAGGGTGCGGACATGGCGCTCGCTACAAAAACAGCGGCTGGCAAGCTCACTTATGGTGACCTGCTGTGGAGCGCCAGCGGAAGGTTGCCACAGGCGTTGATACTGGTTAAGACGGTTCAGCTGGCGCATAAGAAACCCGGAACAATAATTTTCATCTATTCACTATTACTTCCGTATATCTCACACGATACTGATGCACAAGTTAATCGCATCACATTTCAGGAGTAATCATGGCCCGCCTCGCTGCATTTGATATGGACGGTACGTTGTTAATGCCGGATCACCGTCTGGGGGAGAAAACGCTGAGTACCCTGAAGCGGCTGCGCGAGCGTGATGTCACCCTGACGTTTGCCACTGGCCGCCACGTGCTGGAGATGCGTCATCTGCTGGGCACGTTTTCCCTGGATGCGTTTTTAATCACGGGTAACGGAACGCGCATTCACACCGTTGAAGGAGAGGTGCTGCACCGCCAGGATCTCAACCCGGAAGTGGCGGATATTGTTCTGCACAGCACGTGGGACACGCAGGCCAGTATCCACGTATTCAACGATCAAGGCTGGTTTACCGGAAGCGAAATCCCCGAATTGTTGCACGCGCATGTTTATAGCGGCTTCAAATACCAGCTTATCGATCTGCGCCGGATCCCCGCCCACGCGGTGACCAAGATTTGCTTCTGTGGCGATCACGACGATCTTTGCCGCTTACGCATTCAGTTAAATGAGGCGCTGGGCGACCGGGCGCACCTGACCTTCTCGGCGGTGGATTGTCTTGAAGTCCTGCCGGTGGGCTGTAACAAAGGTTCAGCCCTGGCGGTGCTCAGCGACCACCTGGGCTTAACGCTGCAGGAGTGTATGGCGTTTGGCGACGCCATGAATGACCGCGAAATGCTGGGCAGCGTGGGGCGCGGCCTGATTATGGGGAATGCGATGCCGCAGCTGATCGCAGAGCTTCCTCATCTGCCGGTTATCGGACACTGCGGCAACGAAGCGGTGTCCCATTTTTTGACGCATTGGCTGGACAACAACAACCTCCCATATTCCCCCGAATAGTGAGACCCTTCCAGCAAGCCAGACCTCGGTCTGGCTTTTTTTTATTTCAGCAGCTGCGCAATCTGCGCTTTCCACGGAGTGATGTCGCCGATGTTGGCCTGTACCCACTCCGCATTGTAGTAGGTCTCAAGGTAGCGCTCGCCGCTGTCGCACAGCAGCGTGACGATGGAGCCGGTACGGCCTTCCTCGCGCATGCGTGCCGCAAGCTGCAGTACGCCCCACATGTTGGTGCCCGTTGATGCACCCACTTTGCGGCCGAGCTGCGTCTCCAGCCAGTGCGCGGTGGCGACGCTGGCGGCGTCCGGCACGCGGAGCATTTCGTCGACAACGTCAGGAATGAACGACGGTTCCACGCGCGGGCGGCCAATTCCTTCAATTTTACTGCCCACCGGGCTGCGCAGGCCGGCATCGCGGCTTTGCCAGTAGTCGAGGAACACGGAGTTCTGGGGGTCAACTACCATCAGCTGGGTATCGTAGCCCTGACAGCGAATGTAGCGTCCGATAGTGGCTGACGTGCCGCCCGTACCGGCGCTCATCACAATGTACGACGGAACCGGATGCGGTTCGTGGGTCATCTGGCGGAAAATACTGTCGGCAATGTTGTTATTGCCGCGCCAGTCCGTTGCGCGCTCGGCAAAGGTGAACTGGTCCATATAGTGGCCGTTTAGCTCGCGGGCGAGCATTTCAGAGGCGGCATAGATTTCGCAGGCGCTTTCCACAAAATGGCAGCGTCCGCCGTAAAATTCGATCTGCTCGATTTTGCGTTTTGCGGTGCAGGAGGGCATCACGGCGATAAACGGCAGGCCCAGCAGACGAGCGAAATAGGCTTCAGACACCGCCGTTGAACCGGATGAGGATTCAATAATGGTCGTGCCTTCTTTGATCCAGCCGTTGCACAAACCGTATAAAAACAGAGAGCGCGCCAGGCGATGCTTCAGGCTACCGGTAGGATGGGTGCTTTCATCCTTCAGGTAGAGCTGAATACCGTCAAATCCCGGCAGGGGGAGGCGAATCAGGTGGGTATCCGCCGAGCGCTGGTAGTCGGCATTGATTTCGCTGATGGCATGTTTAACCCAGGTGCTATTCATCGTAGTTATCCGTTTGTCATTTTGTGCCCAGCATAGCGAAAAGCACAGAAAAAATTGTTGCTATCTGGCCTTTAAAATAGAATGAAGGGAGAAAAATTTTCTCTATGAGGTGGGGATGCTAGATAAAATTGACCGTAAGCTCCTTTCATTGCTGCAAAGTGACTGTACCCTCTCTTTGCAGGCGCTGGCAGATGCCGTTAATCTGACCACCACACCGTGCTGGAAGCGCCTAAAAAAGCTGGAAGATGACGGCATTCTTCTGGGGCGCGTCGCATTACTCGATCCCGAAAAACTGGGGCTTGGGCTGACGGCATTTGTGCTGATAAAAACCCAACACCACAGCAGCGAGTGGTATTGCCGCTTCGTCACTCAGGTGTCTGAGATGCCAGAGGTGCTCGGCTTCTGGCGTATGGCCGGCGAGTACGATTACCTGATGCGCGTCCAGGTGGCTGACATGAAGCGCTATGATGATTTCTACAAGCGACTGGTGAACAGCGTCCCGGGCTTGTCGGACGTCACCTCAAGCTTCGCCATGGAACAGATTAAGTACACCACAGCCTTACCCATTGAATAACTTCGTAAAATACCTTCAGGAACAAACCGCGTGCGATTATTTGCCCAATTAAGCTGGTACTTTCGTCGGGAGTGGCAACGCTACCTCGGTGCAGTCGCCCTGCTTATTATCATTGCCATTTTGCAGCTGATCCCGCCAAAGGTGGTGGGCTACGTCGTGGATGGCGTCACTGAACAGCATTACACCACCGCACGGGTGTTGATGTGGGTTGGCACACTGGTGCTGACGGCGGTCATTGTTTATCTCCTGCGCTACGTCTGGCGCGTGCTGCTGTTTGGTGCGTCCTATCAGCTGGCCGTTGAGCTGCGTGAAGATTTTTACCGCCAGCTGAGCCGACAGCATCCCGAATTTTATCTGCGTCATCGCACCGGGGATCTCATTGCCCGCGCGACGAACGACGTCGATCGCGTGGTCTTTGCCGCCGGGGAAGGTGTGCTGACGCTGGTGGACTCGCTGGTGATGGGCTGCGCGGTGCTGATCGTCATGTCCACGCAGATCAGCTGGCAATTAACCCTGCTCGCCCTGCTGCCGATGCCGATCATGGCGCTGGCGATCAATCGCTACGGCGAACAGCTGCACGAGCGCTTCAAGCTGGCGCAGGCGGCGTTTTCTTCTCTGAACGATCGCACCCAGGAGAGCATGACCAGCATCCGCATGATCAAAGCGTTTGGCCTGGAAGATAGGCAGTCCGCGCTGTTTGCGGCCGATGCGGCAGACACGGGGGCGAAAAACATGCGCGTCGCGCGTATTGATGCGCGATTTGATCCAACGATTTATGTCGCAATCGGCATGGCAAACCTGCTTGCCATTGGCGGCGGGAGCTGGATGGTGGTGCAGGGCACATTGACCCTGGGGCAATTGACCAGCTTTGCGATGTATCTGGGGCTGATGATCTGGCCGATGCTGGCGCTGGCCTGGATGTTCAACATCGTAGAGCGCGGTAGCGCCGCCTACAGCCGCATCCGCGCCATGCTGGCCGAAGCGCCGGTGGTCAATGACGGCAGCGAAGCGGTGCCGGAAGGGCGCGGCGTTATGAACGTCGACGTTCGCAAATTTGTCTATCCGCAAACGGAACATCCGGTGCTGGAGAACGTTAGCTTTACGCTGCGGCCGGGCCAGATGCTGGGCATCTGCGGCCCGACGGGGTCCGGAAAAAGTACCGTGCTCTCTCTGCTTCAGCGCCACTTTGACGTCACCGAGGGCGATATCCGTTTCCATGATATCCCCCTGGCGAACCTGCTGCTGGACGAGTGGCGTGGCCGTCTGGCGGTAGTCAGCCAGACGCCGTTTTTATTTTCGGACACCGTGGCGAATAACATTGCGCTTGGTCACCCGTCGGCGACGCAGGAAGAGATCGAACACGTGGCGCGCTTAGCCAGCGTACATGACGATATTTTGCGTCTGCCGCAGGGCTACGAAACGGAAGTCGGGGAACGTGGCGTCATGCTGTCCGGCGGGCAGAAACAGCGAATCTCGATTGCCCGCGCGCTGCTGCTGAATGCTGAAATCCTCATTCTGGATGATGCGCTCTCCGCCGTGGATGGTCGTACCGAGCATCAGATTCTGCACAACCTGCGCCAGTGGGGCGACGGACGCACGGTGATTATCAGCGCCCACCGGTTGTCAGCGCTCACCGAGGCCAGCGAAATTCTGGTCTTACAGCACGGACACATTGCCCAGCGCGGGCAGCATGAAACGCTTGCCGAGCAGCCGGGCTGGTATCGCGATATGTACCGCTATCAACAGCTTGAGGCGGCGCTGGACGATGCGCCGGAACAGGATCAGGAGGCCACCAATGCGTAAGCTCGGAACGATGTGGCCGACGCTCAAACGTCTGCTGGCCTACGGCTCGCCGTGGCGCAAACCCCTCTCCGTGGCCGTGCTTTTACTCTGGATAGCGGCGATTGCTGAGGTGAGCGGGCCGCTGCTCATCAGCTACTTCATCGACAATATGGTCGCCAAAAGCTACCTGCCGCTGGGGCTGGTGGCGGGCTTAGGCGTGGCCTACGTTGGGTTGCAGCTGGCGGCGGCAGGGCTGCACTATGCGCAGTCGCTGCTGTTTAACCGTGCCGCCGTGGGCGTGGTTCAGCAGCTGCGCACGGATGTAATGGACGCGGCGCTTCGCCAGCCGCTCAGCGAGTTTGATATCCAGCCGGTCGGGCAGGTGATTTCGCGCGTGACCAACGATACCGAAGTGATCCGCGACCTGTACGTCACCGTGGTCGCGACGGTGTTACGCAGTGCGGCGCTGATCGGCGCGATGCTGGTGGCGATGTTCAGCCTCGACTGGCGCATGGCGCTGGTGGCGATTACCATCTTCCCGGCGGTGCTGATCGTGATGATCATCTACCAGCGCTACAGCACGCCAATCGTGCGTCGGGTGCGCGCCTATCTGGCCGACATTAACGATGGCTTCAACGAAGTGATTAACGGCATGAGCGTCATCCAGCAGTTCCGCCAGCAGGCGCGCTTTGGCGAGCGGATGGGCGAAGCCAGCCGATCGCACTACATGGCGCGTATGCAGACGCTGCGCCTCGACGGCTTCCTGCTGCGTCCGCTGCTCAGCCTTTTCTCTGCGCTGGTGCTTTGCGGTTTACTGATGCTCTTTGGCCTGAGCTCAAGCGGTACGATTGAAGTGGGCGTGCTGTACGCTTTTATTAGCTATCTGGGGCGCCTTAACGAGCCGCTGATCGAGCTCACGACCCAGCAATCGATGCTGCAGCAGGCGGTCGTCGCCGGCGAGCGCGTGTTTGAGCTGATGGACAGACCGCGCCAGGCCTACGGTCATGACGAGCGACCTCTGCAAAGCGGCGCCATTGCCTTTGATAACGTCTCGTTTGCCTATCGCGATGACCGGCTGGTGTTGCAGGACATTACGCTGGATGTTCCGTCGCGCGGTTTCGTGGCGCTGGTGGGACATACGGGCAGCGGCAAGAGCACGCTCGCCAGCCTGTTGATGGGCTACTACCCGGTCACGCAAGGCGAAATCCGCCTCGACGGACGCCCGCTCGCGTCTCTCAGCCACAACGTGTTGCGTAAAGGCGTCGCGATGGTGCAGCAGGATCCGGTCGTCCTGGCCGATACCTTCTACGCCAACGTGACCCTGGGGCGAGACTACTCTCAGGAGCAGGTATGGGAGGTGCTGGAAAAAGTGCAGCTGGCAGACCTGGCGCGCGGGTTTAGCGACGGGATTAATACCCGGCTGGGCGAGCAGGGAAACAACCTCTCCGTTGGGCAAAAGCAGCTTCTCGCGCTGGCGCGGGTGCTGATTGAAACCCCGCAGGTGCTGATTCTGGATGAAGCGACGGCCAGCATTGACTCCGGCACCGAGCAGGCCATCCAGCAGGCGCTGGCCGCGGTACGCGACCATACGACGCTGGTGGTGATTGCCCATCGCCTTTCCACCATTGTCGATGCCGATACCATTCTGGTGCTGCATCGTGGACAAGCCGTGGAGCGCGGGACGCACCGTGAGCTGCTGGAAGCCAAAGGGCGTTACTGGCAGATGTATCAGCTTCAGCTGGCGGGCGAAGAGCTCGCGGCCAGCGTGCGCGAGGAAGAGTCGCTCAGCGCCTGATGCACCAAAACAAAGCAACGCGCTAACAGTCATTCCTGTTGGTGCAATACTGAAACGCACCGTGCACCGACATGGTGCGTTTTTTTTCGCCGGTTCATTAAGGAAGACGGCATAACGCTCGTCGCACCGCTTTTCTCCCTCCATTTCATTTCTGGCACACCCCTTGCAATACCTTCTGCGTGAGCTGCGGCCATTACCGAATTCTGACTGGAGGGGATCTATGAAGCTGGTTACGGTGGTAATCAAACCATTCAAACTGGAAGACGTGCGTGAAGCATTGTCCTCAATGGGTATTCAGGGACTGACTGTCACCGAAGTGAAAGGCTTTGGTCGTCAGAAGGGTCATGCCGAGCTTTATCGCGGGGCGGAATACAGCGTTAACTTTCTGCCAAAAGTAAAAATTGATGTCGCGATTGCTGACGATCAGCTTGATGAAGTGATTGATGTGATTAGCAAAGCGGCCTACACCGGCAAAATTGGCGACGGCAAAATTTTCGTTGCCGAACTGCAACGCGTCATTCGCATTCGTACCGGCGAATCTGACGAAGCGGCACTGTAAATAACGCCTGGCACACAGTGATAGGGATCGAGAAAATGAAGATAGCAACACTTAAAACGGGTCTGGGTTCGCTGGCACTGCTGCCGGGCCTGGCGCTGGCTGCTCCTGCCGTGGCAGACAAAGCCGATAACGCCTTTATGATGATCAGCACCGCGCTGGTGCTGTTCATGTCTATCCCGGGCATTGCGCTGTTCTACGGCGGCCTGATCCGCGGCAAAAACGTTCTCTCCATGCTGACGCAGGTTGCCGTGACGTTCGCGCTGGTCTGCGTGCTGTGGGTGGTTTACGGTTACTCGCTGGCCTTCGGTACCGGCAACGCCTTCTTTGGTAACTTCGACTGGGTAATGCTGAAAAATATTGAGCTGACCGCGCTGATGGGCAGCTTCTACCAGTACATCCACGTCGCGTTCCAGGGCTCGTTCGCCTGCATTACCGTCGGGCTGATTGTGGGCGCGCTGGCGGAGCGCATCCGTTTCTCTGCCGTTCTGATCTTCGTGGTGGTCTGGCTGACCCTCTCCTATGTGCCGATTGCGCACATGGTCTGGGGCGGTGGTCTGCTGGTAACGCACGGCGCGCTGGACTTTGCGGGCGGTACCGTTGTACATATCAACGCCGCGGTAGCGGGTCTGGTGGGCGCATACCTGATTGGCAAACGCGTGGGCTTCGGTAAAGAGGCGTTCAAACCGCATAACCTGCCGATGGTGTTTACCGGTACGGCTATCCTCTACTTTGGCTGGTTCGGCTTCAACGCCGGCTCCGCAAGTGCCGCGAACGAAATCGCCGCGCTGGCCTTCGTAAACACCGTTGTGGCGACGGCGGGTGCAATTCTCTCCTGGGTATTCGGCGAGTGGGCGGTACGCGGTAAACCTTCCCTGCTGGGTGCCTGTTCGGGGGCGATTGCCGGTCTGGTCGGTATCACCCCGGCGTGTGGCTATGTGGGTGTCGGTGGTGCGCTGCTGGTGGGACTGGTCGCGGGCCTGGCAGGTCTGTGGGGCGTCACCGCACTGAAACGCGTGCTGCGCGTGGATGACCCTTGCGATGTGTTCGGCGTCCACGGCGTGTGCGGCATCGTCGGCTGTATCATGACCGGCATCTTCGCCGCGAAATCACTGGGTGGCGTGGGCTACGCAGAAGGTGTCACCATGGTTCATCAGGTGCTGGTGCAGCTGGAAAGTATCGCTATCACCGTGGTGTGGTCTGCCGTTGTCGCCTTCATCGGCTATAAGCTGGCGGATATGACCGTTGGGCTGCGCGTACCGGAAGAGCAGGAGCGCGAAGGTCTGGACGTCAACAGCCACGGCGAGAATGCGTATAACGCCTAATAAAAAGCAAAACGGCAACTTCGGTTGCCGTTTTTAATGTTTATTCCCTCTCCCATGGGAGAGGGGCAGGGTGAGGGCATCAGGCCGCACACCATCACCCGCGATTACGCATTACCCCTTCCTGCACCGTAGAAGCGACCAGCACGCCATCCTGGGTATAAAACTCTCCACGCACAAACCCGCGAGCGCTCGACGCTGACGTACTCTCCACGCTGTAAAGCAGCCACTCATTCATATTGAACGGACGGTGGAACCACATGGAGTGATCGATGGTTGCGACCTGCATCCCTTTTTCAAGGAAACCAACGCCGTGCGGCTGTAGCGCAACCGGCAGAAAGTTAAAGTCAGACGCGTAGCCCAGCAGATACTGATGCACGCGGAAATCTTCCGGCACGGTGCCATTGGCGCGGATCCAGACCTGACGCTTCGGCTCGGCGGTGTGGCCTTTCATGGGGTTGTGGAACTCAACCGGGCGGATCTCCAGCGGTTTATCGCAGAGAAACTTCTCTTTGACCTGCGGCGGAAGCAGATGCGCCAGCGCGCGGGCGATATCGGTCTCTGATTTGAGTTCGTCCGGCGACGGTGCTGGCGGCATCACTTTCTGATGTTCATACCCCGGTTCCGGTGCCTGGAAAGAGGCGGTCATATAAAAGATAGGCTTACCGTTCTGAACGGCCGCCACGCGGCGTGCGCTGAAGCTGTTACCGTCTCTCAGGACTTCAACGTCATACACGATCGGTTTTGCGCTGTCGCCAGGGCGTAAGAAATAGCTGTGGAATGAGTGCACCAGGCGGTCTGCAGGGACGGTCTCCTTTGCAGCGTAGAGCGCTTGTCCAACGACCTGGCCGCCGAAAACCTGACGTAAGCCGAGGTCTTCGCTCTGCCCGCGATAGAGTCCTTCCTCAATTTTTTCCAGATTCAGTAATGTCAGCAGATTGTTCAGTGCCTGACTCATAATTGTCCTCAATAAACGCCGTAGCGAAAGATAGGCAGAGTATAACGCAGAAATGAAAGTGGTCCGATGGGTAGAATAATCTGAATGTCGGCACGTTTTTAGGCATTAATCGGTGATCTGTGCCACACTTAAAAACGTTATGTGATTGAAACGACATCGGATGGGATCGATCCCGCTGGTGCATTGATGATAAGGAGACTTCAATGAAACTCGTGCCCATGCTAAGTGGTGTAGCTATTGCGGTGGCGTTGTCCGCCTGTGCCGGTAAGAGCGCCCAGGTGCCGGTACCAGCTGCAGATCCGAACGGGATTAATACCCTTTCACAGCAATCCATTCAGCAGCCTAACGTTTCCGGTACAATCTGGATTAAACAGAGAGTCGCTCTGCCGCCGGATGCGGTACTAACGGTCACGCTGTCTGATGCTTCCTTGGCGGACGCGCCGTCGAAGGTGCTGGCTCAGCGCGCGGTCCGTACTGAAGGTAAGCAGGCTCCGTTTAGCTTCGTGTTGCCGTATAACCCGTCAGACGTGCAGCCGAATGCCCGTATTCTTCTGAGCGCAGCGGTAACCATCAACGGCAAGCTGGTCTTTATCACCGATACGGTCCAGGAAGCGATTAACCACGGTGGAACCAAAATCGACCTGAATCTGGTGCCGGTGCAGCAAACCGAAGTCCCGGTTGCTCCACAGACCAATCAGCCGTCCCTGCCAACCCCACCGACCCAGATGTAACTGTTGCTCTTACCCTCTCCTTCGGGGGAGGGTTTAGTACACCCAGCGGTATTTCTGCAAATCTATCTGTCCTGCGCCCGACACCTGCACACCCTCTGAAAGCAATGCCTGACGCTGACGCTGGAGATCCGGCCCGGTCAGCGAGATAGCGCCATGACGGTTCACCACCCGATGCCAGGGCAGCGTACTTCCCTCCGGCAGCCGCTTCAGGACGCCGCCGACCTGTCGCGCCGCGCGCGGAGAGCCTGCCAGCCTTGCCACATCACCATAGGTGGTGACATAGCCTTCCGGAATCGAGGCCACGATTTGCCATACGCGCTGGGGAAAGGAGTCGTTTTCGTCCATACCTTCACCTGTGGGGATGTTTGGACCGTCATGGTAAACGAAGATCGTCCTGATTGCTGCGCCTGTTTGCGCAAGAAACCAGCATCCGGTTCCTGGTCGCTTGCAATTGGCTCTTCGCACAGGGATAATGCGCCAGCGCGTTGGTTATCAACGCTCTCAATGGGGGCTCTGTTGGTTCTCCCGCAACGCTACTCTGTTCACCAGGTCAGGTCCGGAAGGAAGCAGCCAGGGCAGACGACGTGGGTGCCGGGATGTAGCTGGCAGGGCCCCCACCCATTTCTGGCCTCATCCATCTTTCCTGTTTCCATCTCTTTTTAGCCTTTATTCCACAATAATATAATGCCTATAACGTGTAATATATATTTCATCGCTCTGAAATATTACTGTAATAAACCTGTAATAATAGACTGGCATTTTATAATTGGACGTCTATTTTCGTCAAAATTCAAAAAATATAGATCTGGATAACAGTGATAACTTCGTGTATTAAATAAAGTACTTATTCCGAAGGGAAGTGACAAACATGGCTACTGCAGTTTTAAATGTTAAAATTGACGAAGCGCTAAAAGAAAGACTCCGCCACTATGCGGAAGTAAATAACGAAAATTTAAGCGTGACCACAGAGAAACTGCTGCTGCTGGCGTTTGAAGCAGTAGAAGAGGCGGGAGTATCGGAAGAGGATATTGATAATCAGCATACGGAAGAAGAGAATGTTTCTCCTTTTACTCCTAAAGAAATCAAGGCTCTACGTAAACTTCTGAAGAAGAGAAAATGAAACAACAACTGTCAACTGCCAGTGACTACAACGAGGCCTGCGCTCTGTTGCGTTCAGGCTACGTGAAGCATGTACGTCTTGGCTGGAATGTTGGAAGCGATGAGTTCTTTCGTATTGCGTCTGACTGGTGTGATACCGGTGCAAAAATAAAGAAAGACGGTGATAATTTCGTTATTTCCCTGAAAGGTTTCCCCATTCCTCCTCAGCACTAAATCCTGACCAGTGAAAACTGCTGACTGCATATATTACAGTCAGCAGTTTTTATTTTATGATCCAGTTCAAAATTTTAATATTAAACCAGGCGGCGTTTTACTGCTGGCGTATTTGAATTTAGCGCGAGCCATAACGGTTTAATCCGCAGCAATGCCGCTTCCAGCTCCGCTGGCTCCAGCGAAAAGGGCATACGTAAAAAGCGGTCAAACGCCCCCGATAAGCCAAACCGCGTCCCGGTTCCCAGGTTAATCCCGATGATTTCTGCCCGTGCGGCAAGCTGTGTCGCCAGCATGCCAGGAAGTTCGATCCAGTAAGATAGTCCGCCCTCCGCCTCATGAAACGTCCACTCCGGGAAATGTTCTCGCAGCAGGTTACTGCATCGATCGCGCCGTTCCGCCAGCATCTTGCGGCGAGCGGGCAGAAAACGCTCGCTGTTGTCGATAAGCCACAGCGTCGCCAGCTGCTCAAGCAGCGGCGAGCCTAAATCCAGCGTATCGCGCGTCTGGGCGAGCGTGGCGATAGTCCGCGAGGAGGCGCGGATCCAGCCGAGACGCAGCCCGCCCCAGAAGCTTTTTCCGGCAGAGCCTAGCGTAATCACGCTGGTCTGCGGGTTAAACGATGCCAGCGGTGGCGGCGGTGGCGAATCAAACCAGAGATCGACCATCGTTTCATCCACGACCAGCACCGTGCGGGTCTGGGCTGCTATATCAGCGATTGCCTGACGGGTGGCGATATCCATACATCGACCGGTTGGGTTGTGAAAATCTGGCATCAGGTAGGCCAGGCGCGGCGCGGTCTGGGCAAGCGTAGCCGCAAAGCCATCCGTATCCCAGCCCGTTTCCGGCAACGACACTCCTACTGGCCGACACTGTGCTCCCTGAATAGCGGCAATCGCCAGCGGATAGGTGGGGTGATCGACCACGACGCGATCCCCCGGTCCGGCCATCATCCGCAGCACCAGCGCGAACCCGCTGACGGCACCGTTGACCACCATCACCTCGTCTGCCCGGGTTGGAAGACCTCGCGCGGTATAGCGCGCAGCGATGGCCTCCCGTAGCGCCGGCAGCCCAAGCTGCTCGTAGCCCGTCAGCGAGAGGTGTTGAGTAATAGCCGTAAGTGCATGGGTGTAAGCCTGGTGGATCTCCGGCCCGGCGCTGAGGGCGGCAGTGGAAAGATCCAGGGCGACGCTCGCTGCGGAAAGGGTGGGAACGGCGCGTGCATCCGGGAGGATGACGCGCGACCCGCTGCCGTGGCGGCTTTCAAGATAACCCTCTTCACGCAGGTGGGCGAGGGCGCTGCTGACGGTGGTTCGGCTGACGTTCAGCACCGTCGCCAGCTCACGCTCACCCGGCAGGCGCGTATGCAGCGCCAGCCGGCCATCAAGGATTAATAAGCGCAGCGCGTCGGCCAGCTGGCGCCAGAGCGGAGTGCGGGATGAAGTTTGCTGCCAGTGCCCTAAAAGGCGTACCAAAGACTGGCTTCCGAAGCGGCGTGATGACATAAGCAGTCCACTATTTAAAAACTGGACATTAATCTTAGTGCCATTTTAGGTCAGGATGAAAGTCGGGTTCACTGGAGAAGATAAAAATGGTACGTCGTCTGCTACAACTTTATGTCGGTTTAGGGCTGTATGGGCTTTCCACCGCGATGTTTATTCGTGCGGATCTGGGGGTCGATCCATGGGATGTGTTTCACCTTGGCGTAGGAATACAGCTGGGGATGAGCATCGGGACGGTGATCATTTTGACCGGGGCTGCGGTGCTCTTACTGTGGATCCCACTGCGTCAGATGCCCGGTCTTGGCACGATCAGCAACGTGATTTGTATCGGTCTGGCGGCGGACGCCAGCATGGCGCTTATCCCCGAACTGAGTTCGTTATCCGTGCGCATCGCTTTCCTGGTGTCGGGCATCGTGATGAACGCGATCGCCACCAGCATGTACATCGGGGCCGGTTTCGGGCCTGGTCCGCGCGACGGCCTGATGACCGGCATTCACGCCCGGCTGGGGTGGTCCATTCGCAGCGTGCGTACCTCCATCGAAGTGTCCGTCCTGCTGATTGGGTGCGTGCTGGGTGGCTCGTTTGGGGTGGGAACCGTGGCGTATGCTCTGACCATTGGCCCGCTTATTCAGCTCTGTTTGCCCTGGTTCCGCCAGAAGCCGCGCGGTGAAAAAATGACGCAGCCGGAGCGGGTTGTTTAATTTGCGAAGCGCTCACATGTTTTAACGGCGTCGCTGTGCCAGAATAGACGCTTCGAAAATCGCGATGCCAGAACGCATGAAAGCAATCACTCTTTATGATGTCGCCCTCCTTGCGGGGGTTTCTTATCAGACCGTTTCCCGCGTGATTAACGACGCGGAGCACGTCTCTGCCCGCACGCGGGAAAAGGTGCAGCAGGCAATGGCGGAGCTGCATTACGTTCCCAACCTGCGGGCGCAGCAGCTGGCGGGGAAACGCACCCGTACGCTGGGGCTCATTACCACCGATCTGGCGCTGCACGCGCCTTCGCAAATTGTCTCGGCGGTAAAATCCCGGGCTGCAGGGCAGGGGGCGAGCGTCCTGATTTCCATGGTGGAGCAGCCGCAGCAGTGTCAGGCGGCGCTTCAGGCGCTGCTGGCGCAGCGGGTAGACGCGCTGCTGGTAAATGTGCCGCTTGACGATCCGCACGCCGAAGCGCTCAGGTCGCTGGCGACGCCCGTCCCGGTGCTGTTCCTCGACGTGTCACCTTCAGCGCAGGTAAATAGCCTCGTGTTTAACGCCGAGGAGGGGGCACGCCTGGGCGTTGAGCATCTGCTTTCGCTGGGGCATCAGCATATTGCCCTGCTGAGCGGGCCGGAAAGCTCGGTCTCTGCGCGCGCGCGTCTGGCGGGATGGAAAGCGACGCTGGCGCAGGCGGGTCTTGACGCGGCTGCGGTGGCCTACGGCGACTGGAGCGCGGCCAGCGGCTATGAGAAGGGACATGTGCTGCTCTCGGGGGCGGTACTGCCGGATGCCATTCTGGTGGCGAACGATCAGATGGCGCTTGGGGTAATGCGCGCCTGTGCGGAAAAAGGGATAGCTGTTCCTGGCCAGATATCGGTGGTCGGGTTTGACGATACGGCCGACAGCGCCTGGTTTTCTCCGCCGCTGACGACCATTCGTCAGGCGTTTCGCGAGGCGGGCGAGCGCAGCGTGGAGTGGCTTCTGTCCCCCAGCGGGGGGGAGGAGTGCTGGCAGGTTCAGCTGCCGGTAACGCTGGTGACCCGCCATTCCAGCGCGCGCCGTACCCCGCAGCAGGCCGAACGCGAGGATCTGGCGCAGCAGCTCAGAAGCCTGGCCCTCCTTGCCGGGCAGCTTGCCCGCAAATAAAACTTTGTGATCGGACTCGCTACCCCGCGATTGCGTGCTTTACCGTCGCCGGGTGCCAGGGCATGTTAACCAAAATTGTGAGCGCTTCGCAAAGAGGTTAATATGCCCAACACTTTATCGCTGACTCTCAGCGCCATTCTGGCCCGACGGGACTGGGAAAACCCGGGTGTCACCCAGTGGAACCGTCTGGAGGCACATGCGCCGTTACACAGCTGGCGTCTTGAACAGCCTGCCCTGGATGATGCTGGATCCGCCAGCAGACGCTCCCTCAATGGGGTGTGGCGATTTAACTACTTTCCTGCACCCGAGCAAATCCCGGAGGCGTGGGTAACCGAAGACTGTGCGGACGCTGTTGCGATGCCCGTGCCGTCGAACTGGCAGATGCAGGGGTTTGACACGCCCATCTACACCAACGTCACCTATCCTATCCCCGTTAATCCGCCTTTTGTGCCGCAGGAAAACCCAACCGGCTGTTACTCGCTCACATTTAATGTGGATGACGCGTGGCTTCAGAGCGGGCAGACCCGCATCATCTTTGACGGCGTGAACTCTGCGTTTCATCTGTGGTGCAACGGGCGGTGGATGGGCTATTCCCAGGACAGCAGGCTGCCTGCCGAATTCGATCTCTCGACGGTCCTGCGGCCCGGTGAGAATCGCCTGGCGGTCATGGTGTTGCGCTGGTGCGACGGCAGCTATCTGGAAGATCAGGACATGTGGCGCATGAGCGGTATTTTCCGCGATGTGACGCTACTGCATAAACCCGAAACGCAGATTGCCGATTATCGCGTGGTGACGGACCTGAATGCGGAGCTGGACCGCGCGGTGCTTAAGGCAGATGTCGCGCTGGCAGGGGGGGGCTTTGCAGACTGCGAGGTGGTCTTTACCCTGTGGCGCAAGGGTGAAAAATGCGCCAGCGTTTCCCGGCGTCCGGGGTCTGCCGTTGTGGACGAGCGCGGCGGCTGGGACGAACGCTTAACGGTGGCGATCCCCATTGACCGCCCCGCGCTCTGGAGTGCTGAAACGCCGGAACTGTATCGCCTGACGATGGCGCTTCTCGGCCCACAGGGTGAGGTGCTGGAGGTTGAGGCGTGCGATGTGGGCTTCCGCCGCGTTGACATCAGCAACGGCCTGCTGAAGCTTAACGGTAAGCCGCTGCTGATCCGCGGCGTTAACCGACACGAGCATCACCCGGAAAACGGTCAGGTGATGGACGAGGCGACCATGCGTCGCGACATCGAAATCATGAAGCAGCATAACTTTAACGCCGTGCGCTGCTCGCACTACCCGAACCATCCGCTGTGGTACCGGCTTTGCGATCGCTACGGGCTGTACGTCGTTGACGAAGCCAATATTGAAACCCACGGCATGGTGCCGATGAGCCGCCTCGCTGACGATCCGCGCTGGCTGCCCGCCATGAGCGAGCGCGTGACCCGCATGGTGCAGCGCGATCGCAATCATCCCTCAATTATCATCTGGTCGCTGGGTAACGAGTCCGGCCACGGTGCGAATCATGATGCGCTGTACCGCTGGCTGAAAACCACCGATCCCACGCGCCCGGTGCAGTACGAAGGCGGCGGGGCGAATACGGCGGCGACCGATATTGTTTGCCCGATGTACGCCCGGGTCGATCAGGATCAGCCTTTTCCGGCGGTGCCTAAATGGTCAATCAAGAAATGGATCGGCATGCCCGACGAAACGCGTCCGCTGATCCTCTGTGAATACGCCCACGCGATGGGAAACAGCTTCGGCGGGTTTGCGAAATACTGGCAGGCGTTTCGCAGCCATCCTCGCCTGCAGGGTGGGTTTGTCTGGGACTGGGTCGATCAGGCACTGACGAAGAAAGACGAAAAGGGCAACGCGTTCTGGGCCTACGGCGGGGACTTTGGCGATACGCCGAACGATCGGCAGTTTTGCCTTAACGGACTGGTCTTCCCCGATCGCACGCCGCACCCGGCGCTGTACGAGGCGCAGCGCGCCCAGCAGTTCTTTACCTTTACGCTGGTCAGTACCTCTCCGCTGGTGATTGAGGTGCAAAGCGGCTACCTGTTCCGCCCTACCGATAACGAGGTGCTGAGCTGGACGGTTGTACGTGGCGGAGACGTGCTGGCCGCAGGTGAGGTGACGCTCGCGATAACGCCTGAAGGCGCCCGGCGTCTGGAGCTCGACCTGCCGGAGCTGAAGGCCGGGCCGGGTGAAATCTGGCTGAACGTTGAGGTTCGCCAGCCGCGGGCAACGCCGTGGTCACCGGCAGGCCATCGCTGCGCGTGGGAGCAGTGGCCGCTTCCCGCTCCACTCTTTATTGCACCGCCAGCCTCTACGGGCGAGCCGCCAGTTTTAACGCAAAACGATCGCATCCTGGAGGTCACGCATCGTCAACAGCGATGGCAGTTCGATCGCGCATCCGGATACCTGACTCAATGGTGGCGAAATGGCGTTGAAACGCTGCTTTCACCCGTGACGGATAACGTCAGCCGCGCGCCGCTGGACAACGACATTGGGGTGAGCGAAGCGACGCGCATCGATCCAAACGCGTGGGTTGAACGCTGGAAAGCGGCGGGCATGTACGATCTCACCTCGCGCATGCTGCACTGTGAGGCAGAGCAGCATGCGCGTGAGGTGGTGGTTACCACGCTTAATGTCCTGGAGCATCGCGGCAGGGCGCTGTTCCTGAGCCGTAAAATCTGGCGGGTGGACGAGCAGGGGGTTCTGTATGGCGACATTCAGGTCGATATTGCGTCTGATATCCCGGAGCCCGCGCGCATTGGCCTGAGCGTTCATCTCGCTGAAACGCCAGAAAAGGTTGACTGGCTGGGGCTGGGGCCGCATGAAAACTACCCGGACAGAAAGCTGGCGGCGCAGCAGGGGCACTGGACACTGCCCCTGGCAGACATGCACACGCCGTATATCTTCCCGACGGAAAATGGTTTGCGCTGCGATACCCGCAAACTTGTGCTGGGTGCGCATCAGCTGAATGGCGCGTTCCATTTCTCCGTGGGCCGCTATAGCCAGCAGCAGCTGCGTGAGACAACCCATCATCATCTGCTGCGGGAAGAGCCGGGGTGCTGGCTCAACCTGGATGCGTTTCATATGGGGGTGGGCGGCGATGACTCCTGGAGCCCCAGCGTTTCGCCGGAATTTATCCTGCAGACGCGCCAGCTTCGTTATACCTTTAGCTGGCAGCAGACTCTTACCTGACCAGAGAGGCGGCCACCGGGCGTGGCCGCCTGCTTACGCCAGAATGCCGCTCAGGCCATGCAAGCTCATGTAAATTCCTACCACGATAATCAGCGCAGCGGAGATCCACGGCGCTTTGCGGGAAAGTTCGCTAAATCCGGGCCAGCGTTTTGTCGCGTGCTTAAGGCTTAAGGCGGCAATTGCGCCGGAAGCGACCAGCGTTAACGCCAGACCAATGCTGAAGCTGAATACCAGCGTCGCGCCGAGCGCAAAATGCTTCAGCTGCAGGCAGATCAGCAGAACGGTGATAGACGCCGGGCAGGGGATAAGCCCGCCGGTCAGGCCAAACATCGCGATCTGTCCTGTCGTCACGTTTTGTCCGTTGAAACGCCGGTTGATATCCTGCGCGTGCGCGCGCTGGTGGGCGTCCTGCCACTCCTCTTCAACCAGCGGGTGTTCATGGGGATGATCATGGTGGTCATGGTCATGGTCATGGTCATGGTCATGATGGTGGTGGCAATCGTGATGATGATCGTGCGGCCGGCTCTCTTTCCAGGTTCGCCACGCCATCCACAGGGCGATTGCAACGATCAACACCCCGGAGATCAGCTGGAACCAGGGTTCAGACGTATGTACGTCCCAGCCGCGGCCAAACCATAGTCCTGCCATGGCAATGATCCAGACTACCGCCGTATGGGAAAGCGTAGCCGCCAGACCGAGCAACACCGCCTGCTTCAGCGTGCCGCGGATAGCCACGATAAAGGCAGCCATCATTGTTTTTGAGTGGCCCGGCTCCAGGCCATGCAGCGCACCGAGGAGGATAGCGCTGGGAACAAACAGCCAGGCATTGCCCTGCTGCAGGAGTGAGGCAAAATCGTTCATTGAAATTTCCAGTATGGAAAGCGTGCGCAAATAGTACTCCCCCCCAGTAGGTTAATACTACCCCCCAGTAGAAAAATACTCAGGGGGAGTAGAGCGTGATATGCTTTAAAAGCCAAAACTGAGGGAGACAGAGATGTCACATACCGTTCGCGATAAGAAGATGTTATTGACTCGCCTGAAGAAAATTCAGGGGCAGAGCACCGCGCTGGAGAAGATGCTCAACAGCGATCACGAATGTGCCGAGGTGTTACAACAGCTGGCGGCGATCCGTGGCGCGGTCAATGGCATGATGATGCAGGTGATTGAAGGGCATCTTACCGATCATGTCGTGAAAGAGCCCGAAGAGGCGCAGCGTGAAGCCGATCTTGGCGTTGTGCTGCAGGTGATCAAATCCTATCTTAAGTAGAGCGCGTGGCGAGGTTGTTCTCTGCCCAAAGGATAAATTCCGTCCTGGGCAGCGCCTTACTGTAGAACCACCCCTGCCCATACTGCACGCCGTGGCGGTGCAGCCAGGTAAGCTGCCCTTCGGTCTCCACGCCTTCCGCCACCATTGCCAGCTGCAGCGACTTCGCCATTTCGATAATGTGCGGCGTTACGTTTTTGTACTCCAGTGCATCCACGAACGATTTGTCAATTTTTAGCGTGTCGACATCGAGATGCTGCAGATAGCTGAGGCTGGAATAGCCCGTGCCAAAATCATCAATGTAGACAGGGTGGCCCGAACGGCGAAACGCGGCGATAGCCGGCGCGCTGATTTTGGGGTCGGCAAAGCCACGCTCGGTTAACTCAAGAGCGATTTGTCGGGGATGAATCTGCCACTTATTCAGGAGTTGGCTCAGTAAAGGCGGCAGATTACCGGAGGTCAAATCGGCCGGGGCGAGGTTGATGGAGATATGCTGATCGGGGTGGAGCCGCAGCCAGTGGCCCATATCTTCAAACACTTTTTCCATAACTAACTGCGTCAGCTGCGAGATGAGGCCGGTTTGCTCGGCAAGCGGCACAAATATATCAGGCGAGAGACTGCTTCCGTCTGGCTGGGGCCAGCGCGCAAGCGCTTCCGCACCCACGATTTTTCCACTGCACAGCGCCACGATGGGCTGATAGTGAACCACAAAATCGCGGCTGTTAATGGCGTCCAGCAGGCGATTGCGCGGCGACTGGATACGTCGCAGGATCCGCAGGACAAACAGTGCCGCCAGCAGGCTTATCATGACGCCAAACGGCAGCCAGAAAAGCAGCTGTCGGTGCCAGCTTTCAGCCAGGGGGGTGAGCGATGCCCACGTGACGACAGTAAATCCAAGCTCAGGTACCGGCTTCATGACGTACATGGAGCCCTTGTACTGAACGCTGGAGACGCCTAGATCGTTGATCCGATCGCGGATATGCGGATCAAGCGTGTTACTGCTGGCGAAAATAAGATGCGTTGCGCTTCCCACCAGAGCGGCATCAATGGCAATCGCCCCGAAAGGGATCACATCCACAAGCGAGGCAGGATCGACCAGAACAAGGTAATGGCCCTTCCCGAGCACGGCCATATAGCGGTGAAAGCCAAGATCGTTCTGTGCGGTAAGCCACGCGCTGTAGCCATCTTCGGTGATACGCATGGGAGGAGGATAAGCGGCGGATTTACTCGCCTGCTCAAGCGAAGAGCAGAGGGGTGTGAGGTTGTCGATATAGATCACCTCCTGGATATAGCGCCACGAGAACGCGACCCGACGTATCTCCCTCAAATGCAGCGGACTACAGGGAACGCCCTTAAATCCCTGCAGGTGATTTAACGCTTCTTTAGCCTGATCCACGACCCTGTCGGTGCGCATCAGCACGCGAGAAGCATAGCTATCCAGCGCATCAACAAATTTCTCTTCCGCCTGGCGATGGGCAAGCCAGATGCTGAGGCAAATGGGAACCAGCACGGAAAAGATAAGTACGCCAGTCACCAGACTGACCAGATGTCGGGTTTTCATGCTGTCGTTTCCTTTCCCATATGCCCGAATCCGGACGCTGAGTTTCCTGCCTGAAGAGAAAGATTTTACCGCGAAATGAAATAGTTATAGCACGTGGGGGCAGGGTTTTCATGTTATCTAAAGCAAATCAGAAAATATCCTCAGGAGAGAGAGGGTTGTTTTTTCAACCTTGCCTGGATATTATTTGTTATGTTATAACAAAACACAAAGGATTTATGATGAAACCAAACATCCATCCAGCGTATCGCACCGTGGTATTCCACGACACCAGTGCCAATGAATACTTTAAAGTGGGTTCAACCATTAAAACCGACCGCGAAATTGAGCTCGACGGTGAAACGTATCCGTACATCACTATCGAGGTTTCTTCAAAATCGCATCCGTTTTATACCGGTAAGCAAAAAACGTTTTCCACGGATGGCAGCGCAGCGCGCTTCCGCAAGCGTTTTGGCGGTTTTCTTAATGCGAAGCGGGGCTAACCATGCAGGTGCTTAACTCATTGCGCAGCGCAAAACAGCGTCACCCGGATTGCCAGATAGTCAAACGCAAGGGACGCTTATACGTGATTTGCAAATCCAATCCGCGTTTTAAGGCGGTGCAGGGACGTAAAAAAAGACGCTAGAAGCGCGTTTCTCGCCAGCTTTCCAGGGATCTTTTCTGTTTGCCATCGGCAGTAAAATTGTCGGTGGCAAGCCAGCCTTCAAAGGCGCTCGCCAGCGCCGGCCACTCTTTGTCGAGAATCGAAAACCAGTCGGTATCCCGGTTACGGCCTTTTATGACCAGCGCCTGGCGAAAACGGCCTTCAAATTGAAAGCCCAGACGCAGTGCCGCTTTGCGTGATGGTTCGTTCAGGCTGTTGCACTTCCATTCATATCGCCGGTAGCCCAGGGTATCGAACGCGTACCGCATCAGCAGATATTGCGCTTCTGTTGACATGGGCGTGCGGCTTAACAGCACGGAGAAGTGAACGTGTCCCACTTCCACAACGCCGTTTTTAGGATCGATCCGCATCAGGGCCAGCGTCCCGACCGGGGCCTGGGTCTGATTATCTATAACGGTAAAGTGCATCGGGTCAGATAACTCACACACGCTTGCCACCCATTCGGTAAACTCAGCGGCCGTGGCATCGGGTTCGCGCAGTAGCCACGTCCAGCTCCGGGTGTCTCCGGCCAGAGCATAGGCGGAGAACAGCGCCCCGGCATGCTCCACGCGCAGCGGTTCAAGCCGACAATAATGCCCCTGCAGTACCACCCGGGACGGATGAGGGCGAGGCTGCCAGTCGATAAGGGCTTCGCCCACAGGTTGTCCAAACTCATTGAATGTCTTCATCTTTATTTCCGTGACGTTGAGAAGAGTTCCAGATTAGAAAATTACTGGTTCCTTAAAAAGAACCACTCGGCTATGTTTTGGTGGTACCACAAGGAGATGAGATGAACATACCGGGCGATGAACTTTATACCTTGCTCCATGCTGCGCTTAAAACGCGTGGGGAAGAGACGCTCCAGCGCGCGCTCTATCTCGCTTTGCGGGAGGCCATACTGGGCGGAAGGCTTCGGTCCGGCAGCCAGCTGTCCGGCTCGCGAACGCTGGCGCAGCAGCTTTCCGTTTCACGGAACACCGTCAATGCGGCGCTGGACCAGCTCACGCTCGAAGGCTATTTGCTGCGTAACCGTCAGGGGACGCGGGTGGCGCAATTCGCCCATCGTGCCAGCCCGCGGGTTCTGACCGATCCTGAGGTCAGGCTGGCAAAACGTGTCGTCCAGCTGCCTGCGCCTGTGCCGCGCGACACCCCGGTGATGGCCTTTACGCCGGGAACGCCCGCCATCAACTATTTCCCCTTGCCGCTGTGGCGGCGATTGTACGATCGCGTCCTGCGGGAGGAGGGGAGCGCTCTGCTGGGCTATGGCGAACCGGCCGGTGAGCCGTCGCTGCGGGCAGCCATCGCCCGTCACCTTGCGATTTCTCGCGGCATTGACTGCGACGCCAGCCAGATTGTGATAACCGAAGGGGCGCTGGAGGGCGTCAATCTGTGCACGATGCTGTTAAGCGAGCCGGGGGATGTCGCCTGGGTGGAAAATCCCGGCTACAGCGGGGCCAAAAGCGCCTTCGTCAAAACCGGCCTTGCGATGATCGGCATACCGGTGGATGACGAGGGAATGTGCTGGGAAGGGCTGCATGCGCCTTCACCTGCGCTCGTTTTCACTTCGCCGTCGCATCAGTTTCCTTACGGGAGCGTGCTCAGCGCGCGGCGGCGTCTGGCGCTGCTGGAACTGGCCCGCCAGCACAAGGCGTGGATCATTGAGGACGATTATGACAGCGAGTTCCGCTATGTCGGCGAGCCCGTACCGGCGATGCTGGGCATGGTTAACAATGCGCCCGTTGTGTATCTGGGGACGTTCAGTAAAACGCTGTTTCCGTCGCTCCGAATGGGGTTCATGGTGTTACCGCCAGCGCTGGCGAAAGCAGCGCGTCCGGCCATCGGCTCGCTGCTGCGCGGCGGGCATCGCGCAGAACAGCGCACCCTGGCGCTGTTTATCGAGGAGGGGCACTATGCCCGTCATCTTGCCGCCATGCGTCGCCTGTATCGTAAGCGTTACCGCCAGCTGCGGGAGGTGCTGAGCGCAGAGCTTTATACTCCGCACCGTGTTCTTGCCGGTGAAGGGGGAATGCACCTGGCATTGGCGATTGACGGTATCGACGACCAGCGGCTGGTAGAGAAAGCGAGGGCATTTCAGCTGGCACCCGCTGCGCTGAGCGGCTATTACCTGGAGACGAAGCAGGGGCAAACCGGCCTGGTTTTAGGTTACGGCAACACCTCTGCTTCGCAGTTTGCGCCGGGTATCCGACGCCTGCAGGCGTTAATTACGCAGCAGCAGAGCGGGAAAGGGTAAAAACATCATAAAAAGAGAGCTGGCCTTTCGTTGCGACCATTTTCTGCAGCTTCTCTTTGTGCACGGTTTCGACAGCCGGAGAGTGCAGGATGCTGTCGATAAGCTCATTTGGCACAAAACGCGTGTTGTACCATTCGCCGTTGTAGCAGACCCGAAAATCGAGGACGTCGATATCTTCGTAACGGTAGCGGGGATTCACGTCGAAAAAGAAAAAGGCGTTAAACACGACAAACAGCACCACCAGCAGCCAGACGGAGTCCACCAGCGTTTCGGACTTCAGCATGACAATCAGCGTCGCCAGCCAGGCGGCATACATGGCAACAAACAGCCCGGGATGTTTGCGGATAAAGCTAATGCTAAAGCGCGGGCGATTGTCTCGCTTTTCGCGGTGGTTAAGATCGTCGATGGTGGCGGTAAGCAGGCGCTGTATCTCGGTCATTTTTGGCCTTTTGAGAGTTGACAATACAGGGTATCTGCCAATTTTAGGGGAGCCATCCGACTGAAAAAAGTAACAGTCGGGCGCTAAAAGACCATAACAGTTGGCTCCCCGGATCGTTACAGCGTTTTGATGATTTTCGCCGGGTTGCCGCCCACGACGACGTTAGCCGGCACGTCTTTCGTCACGACGGCACCGGAAGCCACAACCACATTATCCCCGATGGTGACGCCTGGGTTAATGACCGCACGTCCACCAATCCAGACATTATTGCCAATGGTGACGGGCTTACCAAACTCCACTCCGCTGTTACGTTCTTGCGCATCCAGCGGATGGGTGGCCGTATAAATATGAACGCCCGGCGCGAGCATGCAGTTGTCGCCAATATGTACAGGGCAGACATCCAGCATTACGCAATCGAAGTTGGCGTAAAAGTCTTTGCCCAGATAAATGTTATATCCATAGTCACAGCGGAAGCTCGGCTCAATATACGCCCCTTCGCTTTGTCCCAGCAGTTCCGCCAGAATATTCTGGCGTTCTGTTTTTTCGTCAGGCGCGGTGTGGTTATAGCGGTGAAGCAGATGGCGCGCCCGAAGCCGGTCGGCGCGTAACGTCTCATCACCAGGGCGGTAATGTTCACCTGAAATCATCTTCTGTTTTTCTATGCTCATCGGAAACCTCTCTGGATGTTATTCCTGAAGGGTAATCGCAACAGGCGTTAAGGGGAACGTTCCCGGAAGGCCGATGTGACCACAGTCACAACATTGTTGCTGATGAGCGCGTTTAACACGGAGACCTGGCTTTCGCGCAGGGAGCATAACGGGACAGGTGAATACAGCTTATAACGTGGCGTAGAAACTCTACAGACACACTTCAAAGATTAACGGACAAATTTCCATACAGAAGTAGGGATTTTGTCATACAGCTTATTCATCGTTAGCTCTGCAAGGCGATGGTCAGCGGCTGAATAAAATACCGCCAGTTCATTATCAGAAAGCTCGTATTTATTCTTTTCAATGACGCGTTCAAGGGTGTCAATTGACTGACAACGTCGTAAGCGCATCAAATAATCGATTTTTGTGAGTGGTTTATCAGACATAAATTCACCTTAGTAATTGTAATAATTTTAACAGGAAAGACTAACCGGGTTAGCTCTGCTCACGTTGACGAAACAGCGGAATAGCCGGTTTCCCGATTTACGCCATTTTTGCAAATCCTGAGTGTTAATGCCGTAACTGCTGAACAACATAAAGGTGTCGTCCAGGTATTCATCAATTTGCTCAATGAGCTTATTATCTTCATTGTACTTAATTTTATAATTAAGTGCGAAGGTAGCGATATGCTCTATCAGCTCATTCAACTGTAAATTGATGGCAGACGTTGGGTCATTTACCCAGCCATGGTTGCTTTCATCAAGATTGGCAAGGCAGTCATGGTACAAGGATTCGCAGAGAAATTTCAACTGCGCGATATCATGCCTTTTTGGCGAGTACTCGTCCATAGCGCATCCCCTTCTGAGTGATTTCTTACTCACCGAACATCATTGTCGGGATGGATACATCTGACTTAGCTACATGAGCGCTGTGTTCCTGATAACCTAACTATAAGCCACTCCTTCCTGGATTTCACCGCGCTATTACGAAAAATTACAAATAAAACCGCAGGCTGCGAGCGTCTACGCAAATGTTCATCCGAAACTGAACTTTTTTATCAGGATTAACGATAGTTTTTTTCGCTTCCTTACATTTCATTGGCTTAGCTTACAGCCATAAGAAAAGTTCACATCCGGAGTTCCGTTTGTCTTAACTTTTAATTAGGAATATTCCTAACAACTTAAGCAGGGAAATAGATTTAAAAAAATCCTGAGTTCACCTATTAAGTTATCAGTTAAATATGATATGTCTGTTTAAGATGACAGAAAATAAATAGGACCTCAATAAGCTTATTTTATGATTTTTTCTGAAAATGAAAAAGGCCGCAAATGCGGCCTTTTTATTATATGAAACCGGTATCAGTGAGGTTCTACCGAATGACTGTGCTCAACATCTTCATTCTTCCGGCTGAAGCGGCGGCGCACCACCACGAAGAACACCGGGACGAAGAAGATAGCCAGTACGGTCGCGGTGATCATACCGCCCATTACACCTGTACCGACCGCGTTCTGCGCACCGGAGCCTGCACCGGAGCTAATAACCAGCGGCATTACGCCGAGGATGAACGCCAGAGAGGTCATCAGGATTGGACGCAGACGCATACGCACCGCTTCCAGCGTCGCCTCAATAAGGCCTTTACCCTCTTTCTCCATCAGATCTTTGGCGAATTCAACGATAAGTATCGCGTTCTTCGCCGACAAGCCAATGGTTGTCAGCAGGCCTACCTGGAAGTACACGTCGTTGGTCAATCCACGGAACGTTGCCGCAAGCAGCGCACCAATAACCCCGAGTGGAACCACCAGCATAACGGAGAACGGAATTGACCAGCTCTCGTACAGCGCCGCCAGACACAGGAAGACCACAATCAGGGAAATGGCGTACAGGGCAGGGGCCTGGTTACCGGACAGACGTTCCTGATAGGACATACCAGTCCAGTCATAGCCGATACCCGCAGGCAGTTTGCTAGCCAGCTCTTCCATCAGATTCATGGCTTCACCGGTGCTTCGGCCCGGTGCTGCCTGACCCAGGATTTCCATCGACGGCAGACCGTTGTAACGTTCCAGACGCGGAGAGCCGTATTCCCAGTGTGACGTTGAGAAGGATGAGAACGGCACCATCTGACCGTTGCTGCCGCGAACGTACCAGTTGTTAATATCGTTCGGCAACATACGGTACTGCGCTTCGGACATGACGTACACTTTCTTCACGCGACCACGGTCGATGAAGTCGTTAACGTAGCTACCGCCCCAGGCCGCGCCCAGCGTAGTATTGATGTCGCTGATGGACACGCCCAGCGCCTGCGCTTTTTCCTGATCGATGTTGATCTTATACTGCGGCGTATCTTCCAGTCCGTTTGGACGTACGCCGACCAGCAGGTCAGGGTGTTTAGCCACTTCGCCGAACAGCTGGTTACGCGCCTGCGTCAGTTTCTCGTGACCCAGACCGCCCTGGTCGATCAGCTGGAAGTCGAAGCCGGTCGCCGTACCCAGTTCAACAATCGCTGGCAGGTTAAAGGCGAAGACCATCGCATCTTTAATCTGCGAGAAGGTGCCCATGGCACGGCCCGTGATCGCTTCAACTTTATTCTCATCGCCAGGACGATCCGCCCAGTCTTTCAGAGAAACGAAGGCGATACCGGTGTTCTGACCACGACCCGCAAAGCCAAAGCCGTTAACCGCAAACACGGATTCAACGTTCGCTTTCTCTTTGGTGAGATAGTAGTCCGTCACTTCGTCCAGCACCTTCTGGGTACGCTCTTGCGACGCCCCTGCCGGAAGCTGTGCCATCGTCAGGAACACGCCCTGGTCTTCATCTGGCAGGAACGAGCTTGGCAGACGAACGAACAGGAACGCCATCCCCACTACGATGATGATATAGAGCAGCAGATAACGACCGGTGCTGCGCAGGATATTGCCCACGCTGTCGGTATAGTGGTGCGTGCTCTTATCAAACATGCGGTTAAACCAGCCGAAGAACCCTTTATGCTCGCCGTGACCGCCTTTCTGAACCGGCTTCAGCATGGTGGCACACAGCGCTGGCGTCAGGATTAACGCTACCAGTACCGACAGCGCCATCGCGGAGACGATGGTAATGGAGAACTGGCGGTAAATCGCACCCGTAGAGCCCCCGAAGAAGGCCATCGGGATAAATACCGCGGACAGCACCATCGCAATACCGACCAGTGCGCCCTGGATCTGGCCCATAGATTTACGGGTGGCTTCCTTCGGCGGCAAACCTTCTTCCGCCATCACGCGCTCGACGTTCTCTACCACCACGATGGCGTCATCCACCAGCAGGCCGATGGCGAGCACCATCCCGAACATCGTCAGGGTGTTTATCGAGAACCCAAAGGCTGCAAGGATGGCAAAGGTCCCCAGCAGAACGACCGGCACGGCGATGGTTGGGATCAGCGTCGCGCGGAAGTTTTGCAGGAACAGATACATCACCAGGAATACCAGGATGATCGCTTCTACCAGCGTTTTAACCACTTCGTGAATCGAAATTTTAACGAACGGCGTAGTGTCATACGGATAAACGATTTTCAGGCCTGACGGGAAGAACGGTTCCATCTTCTTCAGTTCCGCACGGATCGCCGTCGCGGTGTCCAGGGCGTTCGCGCCTGTCGCCAGTTTGATACCCAGACCGGACGCCGGTTTACCGTTAAACTTCGCGATGATGTCGTAGTTCTCACCACCCAGCTCAACCCTGGCCACGTCGCGCAGACGAACCTGCGAACCGTCCTGGTTCACCTTCAGCAGAATTTTGCTGAACTCATCGGCAGAGGTCAGACGGGTTTGCGCAATAATGGACGCGTTAAGCTGCTGGCCTTTCACCGGCGGCGTACCGCCTAGCTGACCGGCTGCCACCTGGGCGTTCTGCGCTTTAATCGCGTTAATCACGTCAACCGGCGTCAGCTGGAAGTTGTTCAGTTTGTTCGGATCCATCCAGATACGCATCGCGTACTGGGAACCGAACAGCTGAACGTCACCCACACCGGACGTACGGCTGATGGCGTCCTTCATGTTGGCGCCCACGTAGTCGGAAATATCCTCCTGCGTCATGGTGCCGTTGGTGTTAATAACGCCGACAACCATCAGGAAGCTGCTGGACGATTTCTCGACGCTCACACCCTGCTGTTGCACTTCCTGCGGCAGAAGAGGCATTGCCAGCTGCAGTTTGTTCTGCACCTGAACCTGCGCAATGTCCGCATCCGTACCGGATTCAAAGGTCAGGGTGATCTGAACCGTACCGGTGGAGTCACTGTTTGAGGACATGTACATCAGGTTATCGATACCGTTCATGTTCTGTTCGATAACCTGAGTCACGGTATCCTGCACCGTTTTCGCATCAGCCCCCGGGTAGGTTGCGGAGATCGTTACCGCCGGTGGCGCAATCGTTGGATATTGCGCAACAGGCAGCTTCAGGATCGCAAGTCCCCCGGCCAGCATGATGATAATGGCGATCACCCACGCAAATATGGGGCGATCGATAAAGAAATTAGGCATGTCTTAACGGCTCCTGTTTAAGTTAAGACTTGGTTTGTTCTGACTGGCCAGCGGCCGAAGCTTGTTGTTTATCGTCAGATGTCACTTCCTGTGCTTTTACCTGCGCGCCAGGACGTACTTTTTGCAAACCAGTAACAATCACGCGATCGCCATCTTTCAGACCTTCCGTCACCAGCCATTTATCGCCAATCGCCTGCGTGGCGGTGATATTGCGCGTTTCGACTTTGTTATCTGCCCCAACAACCAGTGCGCTCGCATCGCCGCGTGGCGTACGGGTCACACCCTGCTGTGGAACAAGAAGTGCGGTTGGATTCGTTCCTTCTTCCAGACGCGCGCGAACGAACATACCTGGCAGCAGATTTTTGTCAGGGTTCGGGAAAATCGCACGTAAGGTGATGGAACCGGTGGTCTGGTCGACCGTCACATCAGAGAATTCCAGAGTACCTTCCTGCGGGAACTTGATACCGTCGTTGGTAACCAGCTCCACTTTGGCTTTGCCGTTTTCCTGCTTCAGGGTGCCGTTAGCCAGCTCCTGTTTCAGGCGCAGGAAATCGTTGCTGGACTGCGTCACGTCAACGTAGATCGGATCAAGCTGCTGCACGGTAGCCAGCGCAGTGGTCTGTCCGTTCTGCACCAGCGCCCCTTCCGTCACGGAAGATTTACCAATACGACCACTGATAGGGGAGGTCACTTTGGTATAGGCCAGGTTAATGCGTGCAGTTTCGACAGCCGCTTTGGCTGCTACCACGGCCGCGTTAGCCTGCTGGGCATCTGCCAGCGCGGTATCGTAATCCTGTTGACTGATGTACTTCGTGCCGAGCAGTTTCTGATAGCGGTTCAGCGTCAGCTGAGCGATTTTTGCCGCCGCTTGTGCTTTAGCCAGGTCACCTTTCGCGCTTTCATAAGAAGCCTGATAGGTCGCGGGATCAATCTGATACAGAGACTCACCGGCGTTCACATCGCCGCCTTCGGTAAAGTTACGTTTCAGGATAATGCCGCTAACCTGAGGACGCACTTCCGCAATGCGGTAAGCGTTTGTACGGCCTGGTAATTCTGTGGTGATCTGCAGAGGTTCAGATTTGAGTGTCACAACGCCGACTTCTGGCGCCTGCTGAGCTCCTTGTTGAGCCGGTTTGTCGTCACATCCTGTAAGCGCTAAGCTGCCTGAGAGCATCAGAACGACCGCCAGAGGCGTTAACCCTCTGTTTTTGTTCATATGTAAACCTCGAGTGTCCGATTTCAAATTGATCAAGGGTCCTGAGTCTAAAAACCCATTGCTGCGTTTATATTATCGTCATGCTATGGTACATACATTCACAAATGTATGTAAATCTGACTCCTGTAAATTCACCCACCTATGGCACGAAAAACTAAACAACAAGCGCTGGAAACCCGACAACACATTCTGGATGTGGCAATACGTTTGTTCTCTCAGCAGGGTGTTTCTTCTACCTCGCTGGCGCAAATTGCTCAGGCTGCCGGTGTGACGCGGGGAGCGATTTACTGGCATTTTAAAGACAAGTCAGATCTGTTCAGTGAAATCTGGGAGCTTTCAGAGTCCAGCATTAGCGATCTCGAGAGTGAGTATCGGGCAAAATTCCCTGACGATCCACTCTCAGTATTAAGAGAAATATTAGTATATATCCTTGAAGCAACGGTAGTTGAAGAGCGTCGCAGATTAATGATGGAAATTATCTTTCATAAATGTGAGTTCGTGGGCGAGATGGCGGTGGTGCAACAAGCGCAGCGCAGCCTCAGCCTGGAGAGCTACGATCGTATCGAACAGAACCTGAACCTGTGTATGCAGGCAAAGCTGTTACCGGCCAATTTACTCACCCGCCGGGCGGCCATCCTGATGCGCAGCTACATTTCAGGTCTGATGGAAAACTGGCTTTTTGCGCCGCAATCCTTTGACCTCAAAGAGGAAGCCCGCAGCTACGTGGCGGTTTTACTGGAAATGCTACAGCTCTGCCCGACGCTGCGCAGCGACGCGCTTTCGCTCACGGCCTGAGTCCTTCCAGGATTTATCTCAGAGGCTTACGTTCTCGCTATTCTGCTTCCGACGAGCGTGATATTCTTCACGCCGGACTATTTTCGGTCATCTGCTGACATCATTCACAACTATGCTGCCCATCAATCGCTCGCAACATCCTGTATTTGCATTGCTCTTTGCTATGCTGTTTTTCTTCGCCACGGCGCCGCTGACCTGGGCCCGCGCCGACAACAGTAACGATATCCCCACGCGCGCTGATGTTCAGTCGCAGCTCGACACGCTGAATAAACAAAAAGAACTCTCTCCTCAGGAAAAACTGACGCAGCAGGATCTGACGGAAACGCTGGAAACGCTGGATAAAATTGAACGCGTTAAGGCTGAAACTGCACAGCTTCGTCAGAAGGTGGCGCAGGCGCCGGAGAACATGCGTAAGGCCACGGAAGCGCTAAGCGCACTAAGCGACGTCGATAACGACGATGAAACGCGCAAAACGCTCTCCACGCTCTCCTTACGCCAGCTGGAATCGCGCGTCGCGCAATTGCTCGACGATCTGCAAACCGCACAGTCCGATCTCGCTACCTATAACAGCCAGCTCGTCTCCCTGCAAACCCAGCCCGAGCGCGTGCAAAACGCGATGTACGCCGCGTCTCAGCAGCTGCAGCAGATCCGCAACCGCCTGAACGGCACGACGGTAGGGGAGGGCACGCTGCGCCCGACCCAGCAAACCCTGCTGCTGGTTCAGCAGTCGCTGCTCAATGCGCAAATTGAACAGCAGCGTAAAAGCCTGGAAGGGAATACGGTGCTGCAGGACACGCTCCAGAAGCAGCGTGATTACGTCACCGCGAACATTAATCGTCTGGAGCATCAGCTTCAGCTGTTGCAGGAGGCGGTAAACAGCAAACGCCTGACCCTGACGGAAAAAACCGCTCAGGAAGCCGTCTCGCCGGACGAAACTGCCCGCATTCAGGCCAACCCGCTGGTGAAACAGGAGCTTGAAGCTAACCACCAGCTCAGCCAGCGCCTGATACTGGCGACGGAAAGCGGCAACTCGCTGGTTCAGCAAAATATCAAAGTGAAGAACTGGCTGGATCGCGCGTTGCAGGCGGAGCGCAACATCAAAGAGCAGATCGCGGTTCTGAAGGGCAGCCTCCTGCTGTCGCGTATTCTCTACCAGCAGCAGCAGACGCTGCCGTCTGCCGACGAGCTGGAGGACATGACCAACCGCATTGCGGATTTACGTCTGGAGCAGTTTGACGTCAACCAGCAGCGCGATGCCCTTTTCCAGAGTGATGCCTTCGTCGCCAAAATTGAAGAGGGGCACTCCAGTGACGTAAACCCGGAAGTACATGACGCGCTGCTCCAGGTGGTGGATATGCGCCGTGAACTGCTTGACCAGCTCAATAAACAGCTGGGCAACCAGCTGATGATGGCAATTAACCTGCAGATCAACCAGCAGCAGCTGGTCAGCGTGTCAAAAAGCCTGCAGGAGATTTTGACGCAGCAGATTTTCTGGGTGAACAGCAACAAGCCGATGGACTGGGACTGGATTAAGTCCTTCCCGGAGACGCTGAAAACGCAGATTAAAAGCATGAAAATCACCGTGAACTGGGAGAAAGCCTGGCCTGCGGTAATGATTGCTTTCCTGGCGGGCTTACCGCTGCTGCTGATTGCCGGTCTGATCCGCTGGCGTTTGAAATGGCTGAAACAGTACCAGGCGAAGCTGGCCTCGGAAGTGGGGCAACTGCGTAACGACAGCCAGCTCCATACGCCAAAAGCGATTCTGATCGATCTCATTCGCGCGCTGCCGGTGTGCCTGATTATTCTGGCCGTGGGCCTGATCCTGCTCACGATGCAGCTTAACGTCAGCGATCTGCTCTGGGCGTTCAGTAAAAAACTGGCGCTGTTCTGGCTGGTATTTGGCGTGTGCTGGAAGGTGCTCGAAAAAGACGGCGTGGCGGTGCGTCACTTCAACATGCCGGCTCAGCTGACCAGCCACTGGCGTCGCCAGATTGTGCGCGTCAGCCTGGCGCTCCTGCCGCTGCACTTCTGGTCGGTAGTCTCCGAGCTTTCCCCGCTGCATCTGATGGATGATGTGCTGGGTCAACTGGTCATTCTGCTCAACCTGCTGCTGATTGCGATCCTGATGTGGCCGATGTGCCGCGACAGCTGGCGTGATAAAGAGTCCCACAATATCCGTCTGGCCACCGTGACGGTGCTGGCGATCATTCCGCTGGCGCTGATGGTGCTTACGGCAACAGGCTACTTCTACACCACGCTGCGCCTGTCCGGGCGCTGGATCGAGACGGTCTATCTGGTGATCGTCTGGAACCTGCTCTATCAGACCGTGCTGCGCGGCTTAAGCGTCGCGGCCCGTCGCATTGCTTACCGTCGTGCCATTGCGCGTCGTCAGCATCAGGTGAAAGAGGGGGCTGAAGGCGCGGAGCCGCAGGAAGAGCCGACCATCGCGCTGGAGCAGGTTAACCAGCAGACGCTGCGTATCACCATGCTGGTGATGATCGCGCTGTTTGCGGTGATGTTCTGGGCGATCTGGTCTGATTTAATTACCGTCTTCGCCTATCTCGACAGTATTACCCTCTGGCAGTACAACGGTACCGAAGCCGGCGCGGCGGTGATGAAAAGCGTCACCATGGGCAGCCTGCTGTTTGCGCTGGTGTCGTCGGTGGTGGCCTGGGCGCTGATTCGTAACCTGCCGGGTCTGCTGGAAGTGCTGGTGCTCTCAAGGCTGAACCTGCGCCAGGGGGCGTCTTACGCCATCACCACCATCCTGAATTACGTCATCATTATCGTCGGGGCGATGACGGTATTCGGCTCGCTGGGCGTCTCGTGGGATAAACTGCAGTGGCTGGCGGCGGCTCTCTCGGTCGGTCTTGGTTTTGGCCTGCAGGAGATCTTCGGTAACTTTGTCTCCGGCCTGATTATCCTCTTCGAACGTCCGGTGCGTATCGGCGATACCGTCACCATCGGCACGTTCTCCGGGACCGTCAGCAAGATCCGAATTCGTGCGACCACCATCACCGACTTCGATCGTAAAGAGGTGATCATCCCGAACAAAGCGTTCGTGACCGAGCGTCTGATCAACTGGTCGCTCTCTGATACGGTGACGCGCGTGGTGATCCGCCTGGGCGTAGCCTATGGATCGGATCTGGATAAGGTGAAAGAGGTGCTGCTGAAGGCGGCGTCTGAGCATCCGAAAGTGATGCACGATCCTGCCCCGGCTGTGTTCTTCACCACCTTTGGGCCGAGTACGCTGGATCACGAGCTGCGTTTATACGTGCGCGAGCTGCGCGACCGCAGCTACACGGTCGATGAGCTTAACCGCTCTATCGATCGCCTGTGCCGTGAAAACGATATTAATATCGCCTTCAACCAGCTTGAGGTTCACCTGCGTAACGAGAAAGGTGATGAGCATACGGAAGTGAAGCGCGACATTAAGGGCGACGACCCGACTCCGGCTTAATCTATTTTCCCTCTCCCACGGGGAGAGGGTTAGGGTGAGGGGGAAGTTTCCCCTCAAAATCCCGCCGCACAATCTCCAGCGCTTTAAGCACCGTCCCGGCGGGGATCTCATGATTCTCCAGCAGCATAATCAAATCGACGGCCAGCTTGACCTCATCGGGTGCATTTTCCAGTGACATAGATGTGGCTCCAGTTAACGGGTCAGGCGTTCAATCACGCGTTCAATATCATCCAGCGCCTGACGGCAGCGGACGATGCGGCCTTCCAGCGCGCTAATCTCGCGCATCAATAGCTGCTGCTCTTCCAGCGTTTCGCTGTTGTTCAGGCGGGCTTCGCGCTCGCGCTTCATCTCAAACAGACGCCGCTCAAACTCCTGGTTCTCCAGCCGCTTGCGCTGCCATTTTCCCAGCCCAGGCGAGGCGCTGTCCCACACCCGTAGCGGCCAGGCGGCGATTTCGCGGTGCAGGGCGGCGATCTGCTCGGTAAGATGCTCAGCAAGCCACACCACCTGTTCCTGCTGTTCACTCTCAACCGCGTGGCGAAGCTCATCGAGGTTGGTCTGCATCTCAGCAAGGTAATCCTGAATGACGGTGCTGCGGGTGCGGAAAAGCTGCCGGTCAAAGCGCGGTTTCAGCGTGGCGTGTCCCATCAGCGGCGTGGCCTGCGCCCGCAGAGCGATCAGCTGATTTTGCAGCTTCTCAAGAAGCAGTGCTGTTTTCAATGCGCTCTCCAGTGGTAAAGTAGCCGTTCAGTTTGATAACGATTCGCATTATGCAGCGTACTATTTTAATCATCATTGGCTGGCTCGCGGTAGTGCTGGGTACGCTAGGTGTGGTTTTGCCCTTGCTGCCGACCACCCCGTTTATCCTGCTGGCCGCCTGGTGCTTCGCCCGCTCGTCGCCGCGTTTTCACCACTGGCTGCTGTACCGCTCGTGGTTCGGCGGCTACCTGCGGCACTGGCAAAAACACCGGGCCATGCCGCCCGGGGCCAAGCCGCGCGCCATTGCCTTTATCCTGATCACCTTCGCCGTTTCGTTATGGCTGGTGAACATGATGTGGGTGCGTATTCTGCTGCTGGCGATCCTGGCCTGCCTGCTGATCTTCATGTGGCGGATCCCCGTGGTTGATGAAAAGCAACAAAAGCACTGAAGCCTCATCATGGCGGTTGCAATTATGGCGCGCAGCCAGTAAATTCGACCGTTTTCGAGCACAGGTGCGCCTGGTCAAAGGTTAAACAACTGTTACTTTGACCGACTCGTCGCGCGCCGTGAGTAACACTGTTTCATTTAGGCACAAACCGATGACCGCAACTGCACAGCAGCTTGAATATCTGAAAAATAGCATCAAAAGCATCCAGGACTATCCAAAGCCTGGCATTCTTTTCCGTGATGTCACCAGCTTGCTGGAAGACCCGAAAGCGTACGCGCTCAGCATTGAACTGCTGGTCGAACGTTATAAAAACGCCGGGATCACCAAAGTAGTAGGTACCGAAGCCCGCGGCTTCCTGTTTGGCGCACCGGTTGCGCTGGCGATGGGCGTGGGTTTTGTGCCGGTGCGTAAGCCGCGCAAACTGCCGCGTGAAACCATCGCGGAGAGCTACGAGCTGGAGTACGGCACCGATCAGCTGGAGATCCACGTTGACGCGATCAAGCCCGGCGACAAAGTGCTGGTGGTTGACGATCTGCTGGCAACCGGCGGCACCATTGAAGCGACCGTCAAGCTGATCCGCCGTCTGGGTGGTGAAGTGACCGACGCGGCCTTCATCATCAACCTGTTCGATCTTGGCGGTGAGCAGCGCCTGGAAAAACAGGGCATTACCAGCTACAGCCTGGTGCCTTTCCCGGGTCATTAATCCCGGTTTTCACAACCTCGCTCAATGGGTGAGGTTGTGATAGCATTCCCCTCCATAAATTCACCTTCCAGCGTTGCAGAGCCTGCCCATGAGTTATCAGGTGTTAGCCCGTAAATGGCGACCACAAACCTTTGCTGACGTTGTCGGTCAGGAACATGTGCTGACGGCCCTGGCGAACGGCTTGTCGCTAGGTCGCATCCATCATGCCTATCTTTTTTCCGGCACCCGCGGCGTCGGTAAGACTTCTATTGCCCGTCTGCTGGCGAAAGGTCTGAACTGCGAAACCGGGATCACCGCCACCCCGTGCGGCGTGTGTGACAACTGCCGCGAGATCGAGCAGGGGCGTTTTGTCGATCTGATCGAGATCGACGCCGCCTCGCGTACCAAGGTGGAAGACACCCGCGATCTGCTCGACAACGTGCAGTACGCCCCGGCGCGCGGCCGCTTCAAGGTCTACCTGATCGATGAAGTGCACATGCTGTCGCGCCACAGCTTTAACGCCCTGCTGAAAACGCTGGAAGAGCCGCCCGCGCACGTTAAATTCCTGCTGGCGACCACCGATCCGCAAAAGCTGCCGGTCACCATCCTGTCGCGCTGTCTGCAGTTCCACCTGAAGGCGCTGGACGTTGAGCAGATCCGCGCGCAGCTTGAGCACATCCTTGATGAAGAGAAGATCGTTCACGAGCCGCGCGCCCTGCAGCTGCTGGCCCGCGCGGCTGACGGTAGCCTGCGTGATGCGCTAAGCCTGACCGACCAGGCGATTGCCAGCGGTGACGGCAAGCTCTCGACCGAAGCGGTTAGCACCATGCTCGGCACGCTGGATGACGATCAGGCGCTGTCGCTCATCGAAGCGATGATTGCCGCCAACGGCGAGCGCGTGATGTCGCTGGTGAACGCGGCCGCTGCCCGCGGTATTGAGTGGGAAGCGCTGCTGGTTGAGATGCTCAGCCTGCTGCACCGCGTGGCGATGCTGCAGCTGTCTCCGTCGGCCATCGGTGCGGATATGGCCGCTATTGAACAGCGGATGCGTGAACTTGCCCGCACCGTGCCGCCTGCCGACGTGCAGCTGTATTACCAGACGCTGCTGATTGGCCGCAAAGAGCTACCGTTCGCGCCGGACCCCAGGATGGGCGTCGAAATGACGCTGCTGCGCGCGCTGGCGTTCCACCCGCGCATGCCGTTGCCGGAACCGGAAGCGCCCCGACAGTCCTTTGCGCCGGTTGCTCCGACCGCGGTAATGTCACCGCAGCAGGTGCCACCGCAGCCGACGCCGCCGCCACAGCAAAATGTGCCGCTGTCGGATGCCACCAGTTCGGTGCTTGCCGCACGCAGCCAGCTGCAGCGTGCGCAGGGAGTAACCAAACCAAAAAAGAGTGAACCGGCAGCGCCAGGAAGAGCGCGGCCGGTGAACAACGCCGCGCTTGAACGACTGGCCTCGGTAACGGAGCGCGTACAGTCGCGTCCGGCACCGTCCGCGCTCGAGCAGAAAGCCCCGGTGAAAGAAGAGGCTTACCGCTGGAAGGCGACCACCGTTGTTGAAACGGTCAAGGAAGTGGTCGCCACGCCGAAAGCGCTGAAAAAGGCGCTGGAGCATGAAAAAACGCCGGAGCTTTCCGCTAAGCTCGCCGAAGAGTCCATCGCGCGCGACGCCTGGGCCGCTGAGGTCAGCCAACTCCAGTTGCCGAAGCTGGTGGAGCAGGTCGCGCTAAACGCCTGGAAAGAGCAGGACGGCAATCAGGTGCGTCTGCACCTGCGTCCGGGCCAGCGGCACCTCAATTCCCCTGGCGCGCAAAAGGCGCTGGCCGAGGCGCTTGCTGCTTTACAGGGTTCACCGGTTGAATTGACTATCATTGAAGATGATAATCCGGCAGTGAAAACGCCGCTCGAGTGGCGCCAGGCCATTTATGAAGAGAAGCTCGCGCAGGCGCGCGAGGCAATTATTGCGGATAACAACATTCAGACCCTGCGCCGGTTCTTCGACGCCGATCTGGATGAAGAGAGTATTCGCCCCATTTGATCGTGAGTCTGACTTACGGTTGTAATCCTTAACGTGAAAGAAGAGAGAAGCCTATGTTTGGTGGAAAAGGCGGTCTGGGTGGCCTGATGAAGCAGGCTCAGCAGATGCAGGAAAAAATGCAGAAGATGCAGGAAGAGATCGCTCAGCTGGAAGTCACGGGTGAATCCGGTGCCGGTCTGGTCAAGGTGACCATCAACGGTGCGCACAACTGCCGTCGCGTTGAAATCGACCCGAGCCTGCTCGAAGACGACAAAGAGATGCTGGAAGATCTGGTAGCAGCCGCGTTTAACGATGCCGCTCGCCGTATCGACGAAACCCAGAAAGAGAAAATGGCCTCTGTTTCCAGCGGTATGCAGCTGCCGCCGGGCTTTAAGATGCCATTCTGATGCAAACCAGTCCGCTGCTCACGCAGTTAATGGAAGCACTGCGCTGCCTGCCGGGCGTTGGCCCGAAGTCGGCGCAGCGCATGGCGTTTACGCTATTGCAGCGCGACCGCAGCGGCGGGATGCGCCTGGCGCAGGCTCTGACCCGCGCCATGTCAGAAATTGGTCACTGTGCGGATTGCCGGACCTTTACCGAGCAGGACGTGTGTAACATCTGTACGAACCCGCGTCGTCAGGAGAACGGCCAGATTTGCGTGGTGGAGAGTCCGGCGGACATCTACGCCATCGAACAAACCGGGCAGTTTTCCGGCCGCTATTTCGTGCTGATGGGGCATCTCTCCCCGCTGGACGGCATTGGCCCGGACGATATCGGTCTTGACCGCCTTGAACAGCGTCTTGAATCCGAAATGATCAAAGAGGTGATCCTCGCCACCAACCCCACGGTGGAAGGGGAGGCAACCGCCAACTACATCGCCGAGCTGTGCGCGCAGTACGGCGTTGACGCCAGCCGCATCGCCCACGGCGTGCCGGTCGGCGGCGAGCTGGAAATGGTCGACGGCACCACGCTGTCGCACTCTCTGGCCGGACGTCACAAGATTATTTTCTGACCAAACGGAGGCCGCGCGCGCGGCCTCCGCTTGAAAATTTCCCCCCGTATCCCCATCTCTCACTCAACGTTTTAAAACCCCATTAAATGGCATTGTTGAGGTCGACATAGATGAAAGGACAAGAAACCCGTGGTTTCCAGTCAGAAGTAAAACAGCTTCTGCACCTGATGATCCATTCCCTGTATTCCAACAAAGAAATTTTCCTGCGTGAGCTGATTTCCAACGCCTCCGATGCGGCGGACAAGCTGCGCTTCCGCGCGCTGTCTAACCCGGATCTGTACGAAGGCGACGGCGAGCTGCGCGTGCGCGTCTCTTTCAACAAAGAGAACCGCACCCTGACGATTGCCGATAACGGCATCGGGATGAACCGCGACGAGGTCATCGACCACCTCGGGACCATCGCGAAATCCGGCACCAAAGCGTTCCTGGAGTCCATGGGCTCTGACCAGGCGAAAGACAGCCAGCTGATTGGCCAGTTCGGCGTAGGCTTCTACTCGGCGTTCATCGTGGCGGACAAAGTCACCGTGCGCACCCGCGCGGCGGGCGACAGCGCCGAGAACGGCGTGCTGTGGGAATCCAAAGGGGAAGGCGAATACACCGTTGATGACATCACCAAAGCGGATCGCGGCACCGAAATCACCCTCCACCTGCGCGAAGGCGAAGATGATTTCCTGAACGACTGGCGCGTACGCTCCATCATCAGCAAATATTCCGACCACATCGCGCTGCCAGTAGAGATTGAAAAACAGGAAGAGAAAGACGGTGAAACCGTTGTTTCCTGGGAGAAAATCAACAAGGCGCAGGCGCTGTGGACGCGTAACAAGGCTGAAATCAAAGACGACGAGTACAACGAGTTTTATAAGCACATCGCTCACGACTTTACCGACCCGCTGACCTGGAGCCACAACCGCGTGGAAGGGAAGCAGGAGTACACCAGCCTGCTGTACATTCCGGCACAGGCACCGTGGGACATGTGGAACCGCGATCACAAGCACGGCCTGAAGCTGTACGTGCAGCGCGTCTTCATCATGGACGACGCCGAGCAGTTCATGCCGAACTACCTGCGCTTTGTTCGTGGCCTGATAGACTCCAACGATCTGCCGCTGAACGTCTCCCGTGAAATCCTCCAGGACAGCACCGTTACCCGTAATCTGCGTAACGCTCTGACCAAACGTGCGTTGCAGATGCTGGAAAAACTGGCGAAAGACGACGCGGAAAAATACCAGACCTTCTGGAAACAGTTCGGCCTGGTGCTGAAAGAAGGCCCGGCTGAAGACATGGCGAACGTTGAAACTATCGCCAAACTGCTGCGCTTCGCCTCTACGCATACCGACTCCTCCGCCCAGACCGTGTCGCTGGAAGAGTACGTCTCCCGCATGAAGGAAGGGCAGGAGAAGATCTACTACATCACTGCCGACAGCTATGCGGCAGCGAAGAGCAGCCCGCACCTGGAGCTGCTGCGTAAGAAAGGCATTGAAGTGCTGCTGCTTTCTGACCGCATCGACGAGTGGATGATGAACTACCTGACCGAGTTCGACGGTAAGGCGTTCCAGTCCGTTGCCAAAGCCGACGAGTCCATCGACAAGCTGGCGGATGAAGTGGACGAAAGCGCGAAAGAAGCCGAGAAGGCGCTGGAGCCGTTCGTTGAGCGTGTCAAAACCCTGCTGGGCGACCGCGTGAAAGAGGTGCGCTTTACGCACCGTCTGACCGATACTCCGGCTATTGTCACCACCGATGCGGACGAAATGAGCACCCAGATGGCGAAGCTGTTCGCCGCGGCGGGCCAGGCCGTGCCGGAAGTGAAATATATCTTTGAGCTTAATCCGGATCATCCGCTGGTGAAACGCGCGGCGGATACCCAGGACGAAGCTCGCTTTGCCGAGTGGGTTGAACTCCTGCTGGATCAGTCCCTGCTGGCCGAGCGCGGCACCCTGGAAGATCCTAACCTGTTCATTAAACGTGTGAATGCGCTGCTGCTGGCGTAACTGACCATGTCTCCCTGGTCTTCTCCCTCTCCCCGTGGGTGAGGGCCGGGGTGAGGGCACCAGACCGCACTCTCCCAAATTATCTCCCCCCATTAACCGTTTCAGCCTTCCCGCCTTCCTTGAGCCACGCCCGTTCTGGTGGTATTGTTTAGCGCTTTTGAAAAATTGAAACGACATTTGAGGGGATTTTCGCAATGCGTATTATTCTGCTTGGCGCTCCGGGCGCGGGTAAAGGAACTCAGGCTCAGTTCATCATGGAGAAATACGGTATTCCGCAAATCTCCACCGGTGACATGCTGCGCGCCGCTGTAAAATCTGGCTCCGAGCTGGGTAAACAAGCGAAAGACATCATGGACGCAGGCAAGCTGGTAACCGACGAGCTGGTTATCGCGCTGGTTAAAGAGCGCATTGCGCAGGAAGACTGCCGTAACGGTTTCCTGCTGGACGGCTTCCCGCGCACCATTCCTCAGGCTGACGCCATGAAAGAAGCGGGCATCAACGTGGACTACGTTCTGGAGTTCGACGTACCGGACGAGCTGATCGTTGACCGTATCGTTGGCCGTCGCGTGCACGCTGCCTCTGGCCGCGTTTACCACATCAAATTCAACCCGCCTAAGGTTGAAGGCAAAGACGACGTGACCGGCGAAGAGCTGACCACCCGTAAAGACGATCAGGAAGAGACCGTGCGTAAACGCCTGGTTGAATACCATCAGATGACCGCGCCGCTGATTGGCTACTACACCAAAGAAGCGCAGGCGGGTAACACCAAATACGCCAAAGTTGACGGCACCAAAGCCGTGGCTGACGTACGTGCAGAGCTGGAAAAAATCCTCGGCTAATCGCGCGCCTCTCACCCGGGCTCCCGGGTGAGAAATATTCTCATCTTACCTATTACAGCAATGGGTTTCGTTTAAACGCATTTCCGCTACAATTGACAACCTATCAAATGGTTAAGAGGCGTGAATGAGTCAGGCGAAAACCGGCATCCTGCTTGCCAATCTGGGCACCCCAGAAGCACCCACTCCAGCGGCGGTAAAACGCTACCTGCGACAATTTTTAAGCGACACGCGCGTCGTGGATTTTCCGAGACTGCTGTGGTGGCCGCTGCTGCGTGGCGTCATTCTGCCGATTCGCTCTCCGCGCGTCGCCAAACTTTATCAGTCCGTCTGGATGGAAGAGGGCTCGCCGCTGATGGTGTACAGCCGTCGTCAGGAAAAAGCGCTGGCCGCCCGTCTGCCGGATATGCCCGTCGCACTCGGCATGAGCTACGGTAAACCTTCGCTGGAAAGCGCCGTCGACGCGCTGCTGGCACAGGGCGTGGATCATATCGTCGTGCTGGCCTTGTATCCGCAGTACTCCTGCTCGACGGTGGCCGCCGTCTGGGACGAGCTGGCGCGTATTCTGAAGACGCGTCGCCGCATTCCAGGCGTGACCTTTATTCGCGATTACGCCGATAACGACCTCTACATCAAGGCCCTTGCCAACAGCGCTCGTGCGTCGTTTGAAAAGCACGGCGAACCGGATCTGCTGCTGCTCTCCTATCACGGTATTCCGCAGCGTTTCGCCAATGAAGGGGATGATTACCCCCAGCGCTGCCGCGATACCACCCGCGAGCTGGTCTCCGCCCTTGGCCTGCCGCCGGAGAAGGTGATGATGACCTTCCAGTCGCGCTTTGGCCGCGAGCCGTGGCTGACGCCGTACACCGATGAAACCCTCAAAATGCTTGGCGAGAAGGGCGTGAAGCACATTCAGGTGATGTCGCCGGGCTTCTCGGCGGACTGCCTTGAAACGCTGGAGGAGGTCGCGGTGCAAAACCGGGAATTTTTCCTTGAGGCCGGCGGCGAAAAGTATGAGTACATTCCGGCGCTTAACGACTCACCTGAGCATATCGACATGATGGTCTCGCTGGTGACGAACAGCCGCTGATCGCACTCCGGGCCGGGTTTGTGCTACCATTCCCGGCCCATATTCTTCGTACAGTTCAGACCATGAAATTTCCCGGTAAACGCAAATCCAAACACTACTTTCCCGTCGATGCCCGCGATCCGCTCCTGCAGCAAATCCAGCCTGAAAATGAAACCAGCGCGGCCTGGGTTGTCGGTATCGACCAGACGCTGGTGGACATTGAAGCGAAAGTGGATGATGAGTTTGTCGCCCGTTACGGTCTGAGCGCCGGTCACTCGCTGGTGATTGAGGACGACGTTGCCGAAGCGCTGTATCAGGAGCTGGTGCGCGAAAATCTGATTACCCATCAGTTCGCTGGCGGCACCATCGGCAACACCATGCACAACTACTCGGTGCTGGCAGATGACCGCTCGGTGCTGCTCGGCGTGATGTGCAGCAATATCGAAATCGGTGGCTACGCCTACCGCTACCTGTGCAACACCTCCAGCCGCACCGATCTTAACTATCTCCAGGGCGTAGACGGGCCGATTGGCCGCTGCTTTACGCTGATCGGCGAATCCGGCGAGCGTACCTTTGCCATCAGCCCGGGCCACATGAACAAGCTGCGCGCGGAAAGCATTCCCGAAGAGGTGATCGCGGGCGCGTCTGCGCTGGTACTGACCTCCTACCTGGTGCGCTGCAAGCCGGGCGAGCCTATGCCGGAAGCGACCATGAAGGCGATTGAGTACGCGAAAAAGTACGATGTGCCGGTAGTGTTAACCCTGGGCACCAAATTTGTGATTGCCGATAACCCGGAGTGGTGGCAGACCTTCCTGAAAGAGCACGTCTCGATTCTGGCGATGAACGAAGAAGAGGCCGAGGCGCTGACCGGTGAAAGCGATCCGCTACTGGCGTCCGACAAAGCGCTGGACTGGGTGGATCTGGTGCTCTGCACCGCGGGTCCGGTTGGGCTGTATATGGCGGGGTTCACGGAAGAAGAGAGCAAGCGCAAAACCCAGCACCCGCTGCTGCCGGGGGCGATTGCGGAGTTCAACCAGTACGAGTTCAGCCGCGGCATGCGCCACAAAGACTGCGTGAATCCGCTGCGTATCTACTCCCACATTGCGCCGTATATGGGCGGGCCGGAGAAGATCATGAACACTAACGGCGCGGGCGACGGTGCGCTGGCCGCGCTGCTGCATGACATTACCGCGAACGCCTATCACAAAACTAATGTGCCGAACTCCAGCAAGCACAAGTTCAGCTGGCTGACCTATTCGTCGCTGGCGCAGGTGTGTAAGTACGCCAACCGCGTGAGCTACCAGGTGCTGAACCAGCATTCGCCGCGCTTAACGCGCGGTCTGCCGGAACGAGAAGACAGCCTCGAAGAGGCGTACTGGGACAGGTAAAAGCAAAACGGCAACCTGTGGTTGCCGTTTTTAGTATTTGTTCCCTCTCCCTGTGGGAGAGGGCCAGGGTGAGGGCATCAGGCCGCAGTAAACTTACCCCGTAACCGCCTCTTCAACTGGCGGCTTCGTCAGCAGCGTCAGCATGGTGTTCGCAATCTCACGCTCGCCCATCACCACCTGATTCGCGCCGCGCTCGGTAATGTACTCCACCTCGTCGTCATAGTGCGCTCGGGCAATGATCTCAATACCGGGGCACTTCTCACGCGCGGAGGCCACAATCTCACCCGCTTCATAACCGTTTGGAATGGTCAGCAGCAGCCAGCGGGCGCAGTCCAGATGTGCCAGCTCCATGATCTCTTCGTTTGCCGCATTGCCCAGCACCGCACGAATCCCGCGCTCGCGAAGCTCATCCACGCGGGTGCGTGACGTCTCAATCACCACCAGCGGGATCCCCTGAGCCATCAGCTTCTCGCCGAGCAGGCTACCCACGCGGCCAAAGCCCACCAGCAGGGCGTGATTACAAATATCCACCGGGATCTGCTTCTCTTCTTCCGTTGCCTCTTCCAGCGTCTGCTCTTCGAGGGTTTCGGTCTTCTCGAGGTATTTTTCCAGCAGGGCAAACAATACCGGGTTTAGCATGATGGAGAGGATTGCCCCTGCCAGCACCAGATTTTGCCCCGCCTGTGGCAGCAGGTTCAATGCCATGCCCAGACCGGCCAGAATAAAGGCGAACTCACCGATCTGCGCCAGGCTGGCGGCAATGGTCAGCGCCGTGCGCGGGGAGTGGCCGAACATTCGCACCAGGAAGAAAGCCGCGAGCGACTTACCAAAAATAATGATCGCCAGCGTGCCCAGCACGGCCAGCGGCTGCTGGATCAGCACCAGCGGGTCGAACAGCATCCCGACGGAGACGAAGAACAGCACGGCAAACGCATCGCGCAGCGGCAGCGTGTCGTGCGCCGCACGGTGGCTCAGCTCGGATTCGTTCAGCACCATCCCGGCGAAGAACGCCCCCAGGGCAAAGGAGACATCAAACAGCTCAACGGCACCGAAGGCGATGCCCAGCGCCAGCGCCAGCACGGAGAGGGTAAACAGCTCGCGGGAGCCGGTTGCCGCGCTGCGGGACATGATCCACGGCACCAGACGGCGACCCACCAGCATCATGATGGCGATAAACGCCACCACTTTACCGATGGTGATGCTCATATCCAGCGCCAGCGAGGCGAAGCCGACGTTGTCTTTTTCCATCATCCCGGCGACGGCGGGCAGCAGTACCAGCGTCAGGACCATGACCAGATCTTCTACAATCAGCCAGCCAATCGCGATTTGCCCGCGCTGGCTGTCTATCAGCTGCCTCTCTTCAAGCGCGCGCAGCAGCACCACGGTACTGGCGGTGGAGAGGCACAGCCCAAAGACGATGCCGGTCATCAGCGACCAGCCCAGCACTGCCGAAAGCGCCATGCCCAGCAGCGTCGCCACCCCTATCTGGGCGATCGCTCCGGGTATGGCGATCGACTTTACCGCCATCAGGTCCTTCAGCGAAAAATGCAGACCGACGCCAAACATCAGCAGAATCACGCCCAATTCCGCCAGTTCAGGAGCCAGTTTGGTATCCGCAACAAAACCTGGCGTAAACGGTCCCGCCAGCACACCTGCCAGCAGATAGCCGACAAGAGGAGAAATACGCAGCTTATTGGCAATCATGCCAAGGATAAAAGCGAGCACAAGTCCACCAACAATGGTGGTAATAAGCGGTGTGGCGTGGTGCATTCCGTCTCCTTTCGTGGTGAGTGTTCCATTTTTGGCGTGAATACCAAAAAGCCAGGTAATAGTTTATGACAATTTTTACCCTTATGTTTATGAATAATTGTTGAAGTTTGAATAAAACAGCAATATGCGCGTAAAAAAGCGCATTTTGATAAATTACGCAAGAGGAGAAAGAAGAAACCCTTATGGCATCAGGCTGTCAGGCAGCCAAAGTCAAACTTTGGCTGCCCGTAATTTACGCTTTGTGGCGATTATCAGGCAGAAATATGGTCAACATCCCAAGAAGCGGCAGGAAAGCGCAGATTTTGTAAACCAGGAAGATGCTGGTGTGATCCGCAACCATCCCTAATACGGCTGCGCCAAGGCCGCCCATCCCAAAGGCGAAACCGAAAAAGAGCCCGGAAACCATACCAATACGGCCCGGCAGCAGCTCCTGAGCATAGACCAGGATAGCGGAAAACGCGGAGGCGAGGATAAAACCGATTATCACGGTTAAAATCCCGGTCCATTCCAGGCTTGCGTACGGCAAAATAAGGGTAAACGGCGCCACCCCGAGGATAGAGCCCCAAATGACATATTTACGGCCAATTTTATCCCCCACCGGCCCGCCAATGACCGTTCCTGCGGCCACCGCGAAGAGGAAAGCAAACAGGTGAAACTGCGCGTTTTGTACCGATAATCCGAATTTTTGCATCAGATAAAAGGTGTAATAGCTGCTAATGCTCGCCATATAGAAGTATTTCGAGAAAATCAGCACCAGCAGCACGGAGACCGCAAGAATGACCTTATTACGAGGCAGGGGATTGATAACCTTCGCTTTAGGTTTCCCTTTGTTCACGCGATGCTGGGCGGCGTACCAGCGGCTGATCTGTGCCAGCACGACAATGGCGAGCAGGGCGGCCAGCACAAACCAGGCCACATTGCCTTTGCCATACGGGGCGATAATCACCGCCGCCAGCAGCGGGCCGAGGGAGCTACCGAAGTTGCCCCCTACCTGGAAGAGTGACTGCGCCAGCCCGTGACGGCCACCGGAGGCCATACGCGCCACGCGTGAGGACTCCGGATGGAAGACGGACGAGCCGGTCCCCACCAGCGCGGCGGCGAGCAGAACCGCTTCAAAACTGCCTGCCATAGCCAGCAGCACCAGCCCGCTTAAGGTAAAGCACATGCCTATCGGCAGCGACCACGGCATCGGGTATTTATCCGTCCAGTAACCCACCACCGGCTGCAGCAGCGACGAGGCCAGCTGGAAGGTCAGGGTGATCATCCCGATCTGTACGAAGGTTAACGAAAATTCGGACTGCAGCAGCGGGTAGATCGCCAGAATTAACGACTGGATCATGTCGTTGAGCAGGTGCGAGAGGCTGATTGCGCCTAAAACTTTAAAAGAGGTGCGCGACGCCGGCGCGCCCGGAGCGGGCTGGGTTGATTCACTGATTGCCATAAATACCACGTCAATTTGTTATTAGAGATGCAGGGAGTAATTATTATCCGACTAACATACTCGTCCGTGACATTTGAAGAAAGTCGCAATTCTGAAAACTTATTTGTCTATTCTTGTTAGTCACTGTAATTTTTGCCTTTGTCTATTGGTCAGGGAGAGAGAAGATGAAGTTAATGAAGCGGGGCGTCGCGCTGGCGCTTATTGCCGCATGGGGCCTGGCAAGCCTGCCCGCGCAGGCGTATGAAAAAGATAAAACCTATAAAATCACCATTCTGCATACCAACGATCATCACGGTCATTTCTGGCGCAGTGAATACGGCGAGTATGGTCTGTCGGCGCAAAAAACACTGGTGGACGGCATTCGCAAAGAGGTGGCGGCCCAGGGCGGCAGCGTGCTGTTGCTCTCAGGCGGGGATATTAATACCGGCGTGCCGGAATCGGATTTACAGGATGCTGAACCCGATTTCCGCGGCATGAATTTAATCGGTTACGACGCGATGGCCGTTGGCAACCACGAGTTTGACAATCCGCTGAGCGTGCTGCGCCAGCAGGAGAAATGGTCCAAATTCCCGTTCCTCTCCGCCAATATTTACCAGAAAAGCACCGGCGAACGTCTGTTTAAACCGTGGGCGCTGTTTAAGCGTCAGGATCTCAAAATCGCGGTCATCGGCTTAACCACCGACGATACGGCAAAAATCGGTAACCCTGAGTTCTTCACCGATATCGAATTCCGCAAACCGGCAGACGAAGCGAAGCTGGTGATTCAGGAGCTGCAGCAGAACGAAAAGCCGGACGTGATTATCGCCACTACCCACATGGGACACTACGATAACGGCGAGCACGGCTCCAATGCGCCCGGCGACGTGGAGATGGCGCGCAGCCTGCCAGCGGGCTCGCTGGCGATGATTGTGGGCGGTCACTCGCAGGATCCGGTGTGCATGGCGTCGGAGAACAAAAAGCAGGTGGACTACGTGCCGGGCACGCCGTGTGCGCCAGATCGTCAGAACGGGATCTGGATTGTGCAGGCCCACGAGTGGGGTAAATACGTGGGTCGGGCGGACTTTGAGTTTCGTAACGGTGAGATGAAGCTGGTGCGCTATCAGCTTATCCCGGTGAACCTGAAGAAGAAAGTCACCTACCCGGACGGGAAAAGCGAGCGCGTACTTTACACGCCAGAGATTGCTGAAAACCAGCAGATGCTCTCCCTGCTGACGCCGTTCCAGAACAAAGGCAAGGCGCAGCTGGACGTGAAAATCGGCACGCTGAACGGTCGTCTGGAAGGGGACCGCAGTAAAGTCCGCTTCGTGCAGACCAACATGGGCCATCTGGTGCTGGCGGCGCAGATGGCGCGCACGAATGCGGACTTCGGCGTGATGAGCGGCGGCGGCATTCGTGACTCCATCGAAGGCGGAAACATCACCTATAAAGACGTGCTGAAGGTGCAGCCGTTCGGCAACGTGGTGGTGTATGCGGATATGAGCGGGAAAGAGGTCGTTGACTACCTGACCGCCGTGGCGCAGATGAAGCCGGACTCGGGTGCCTATCCGCAGTTTGCCAACGTCAGCTTTGTGGCGAAGGACGGCAAGCTCAACGATCTCAAAATCAAAGGCGAGCCGGTAGACCCTGCGAAAACCTACCGTCTGGCGACGTTAAGCTTTAACGCCACCGGCGGCGACGGCTATCCGCACATCGATAATAAACCGGGCTACGTAAACACCGGTTTTATTGATGCGGAAGTGCTGAAGCAGTACATCGAGCAGAACTCGCCGATTGACGTGAATGCCTATGAGCCGAAAGGTGAAGTGAGCTGGCAGTAGTGTTGTGCGGCCTGATGCCCTCATTCCAACCCTCTCCCACAGGGAGAGGGCGCGAACACAAAAAACGGTAACGCCTGTTACCGTTTTGCTTTTACCTCGTAGCCGCCACCCGGCTTTTTTTACTCCCGGCGGGCAATATCCGCAAACTTCGCGTCCAGCATTTTCGCCAGATCGCCCGCGGCCAGTTCAATATCCAGCCCGCGTTTACCGCCCGAAATATAGATCGTCTCAAATTCCTGCGAAGGCGCATCGATCAGCGTCGGCAGGCGCTTTTTCTGTCCGAGCGGGCTGATCCCGCCCACCAGATAGCCCGTGGTGCGTTGCGCAACCATCGGGTCCGCCATATCCACCTTTTTCGCCCCCAGCGCTTTCGCTACCTTTTTGAGATCGAGCTGTCCGGCAACGGGCGTTACCGCCACGGCGAGGTGCTTCATATCGCCATTCACCGCCACCAGCAGCGTTTTATAGACCTGATCAGCGTTCAGCCCCAGCTTGCGCACCACTTCATCACCAAAGTTGGTTTCGTTCGGATCGTGATCGTAAGTATGGATCCGGAAAGAAATATTGTTTTTTTCGAGTAATTTAACGGCGGGAGTCATAGCTATCCTTCTTACGTCAGACAATTCATGCAGCCAGCATACGCCTGACGTTTGTCTAAAAAATAGCACCATCTTGCGCAATAGTGTTGGCAGTGATGGTCACTTTGAGCGACAATCGGCTCAGCCGAAGGTCACTTCGGTATAATAAAAACGATGAAATTCCTCTTTGACGGGCCAATAGAGATATTGGCCATTTTTTTATTTCAACAGCGACGGCAAATTCCCTTCGCCGTATAAATGCAGCGCCCCGACCGCGACCACGTACTCCCCCGCAGGTAAAGCATGCAGCGTCTCTCGCCAGGCTTTGTTGCGCGCATTCATCAGCACATCATAAAGCGATTCACTGAACGTCGACGGTAGCGCCAGCTTACCGTCCGCGGGCGGCGCATCCAGCCACCAGCCAATCATGGTTTGCAGCAGACGCGCGTTGGTGTGCCAGTGGGTCAGGGTATCATCCAGCAGCATCAGACCGTCGTCAGGAAGCTGGCGCAGGAGCGCAATCTGGCTGTCCGTCCCTTCCAGCTCGATGATGGGCATACGGCGCGCCCGCGCCACGTTCAGCAGCTGGTAATCAATGCCGTAGTCACCGCGCAGGCCCAGACGCTGCGCCTGCGTGGCCTGCAGCACCATCGCAATTTGCCACAGCGGCAGGTTGTCAATCATGGAGAGCGACACGCCGGTTTCTGCCGCCACGCGCCTCAGCTCCGCGAGCTGGTCGTCGTTCAGGCGCTCCGCCAGCGGGAGATCGCTTTCAAGCCCGGCAAACGGCGACTCGTGGCCGGAAATGTCCGCCTCGACGACCAGCGCGTCGGCGCGCTTCAGGCGTTTTATCAGACCGGATGGCAGAGGAGACATTCCCTGCGTGCCCATATGGATGCTGCCGACCAGGTGCAGGTGTTGCCCGCCGGGAAGCGAGATATCCAGGCCGGGCCAGGCATAGCGGCGGGGAAAGAGGGCGCGAAACGATGCTTTTATACGATTAAACAGACTCATACGCGCTCCATGACCGGAAAGGATCATGCTAGCGCGTACGAGAACAAGGTTCAATCCTTCGGTTTAAACCGCAGCAGACGGTTGGCGTTGCTCACCACGGTAATGGAAGAAAGTGCCATCGCCGCACCCGCAACCACCGGGTTCAGCAGGGTGCCGGTTAGCGGCCACAAAATGCCGGCAGCAACCGGAATACCGAGCGAGTTATAGATGAACGCCCCCAGCAGGTTCTGCTTCATGTTGCGCAACGTGGCTTTCGAAATGGCCAGGGCGTCGGCAACGCCCATCAGGCTGTGGCGCATCAGCGTAATGGCGGCGGTTTCAATGGCGACATCGCTCCCGCCACCCATGGCTATCCCTACGTCCGCCTGGGCCAGCGCCGGGGCGTCGTTGATGCCGTCGCCCACCATCGCCACCTGGCGACCCTGACTTTGCAGGTTCTTGATGGCGTCCGCTTTGCCGTCCGGCAGCACGCCCGCAATCACCTCATCAATACCGGCCTCTTTCGCGATGGCGTTGGCGGTGGTCGGGTTATCCCCGGTCAGCATCACCAGGCGATAGCCCGCGCGGTGCAGGCGCTGTAAGGCATCCACGCTGTCCTGGCGAAGCGGATCGCGCACGGCCAGCAGCGCGGCGGCTTTGCCATCCACCGCCAGCAGAACCGGAGTGGCGCCCCGAGACGCCTGTGCTTTCAGCTCTTCTTCCAGCGCGGACGTATCAACACCGTTTTCATTCAGCAATGCCTGGTTACCCAGCAGCAGCGCGTGGCCGTCGGCTTCACCGCTGACGCCAAGCCCGCGCAGGGTACGGAAATTGCTGACCTGCGGCAGGGCAGAAGCATTCGCCTTATCGAGAATGGCGCGGGCCAGCGGGTGGCTGGAACCCTGCTCCAGCGCGGCGGCAAGGCGCAGCGCGTCCTCTTGCGCAATGCCAGCGGTGCTCACGGCCACTACCTGCGGTTTGCCCTCGGTCAGCGTGCCGGTTTTATCAAAGACAATCGTATCCAGGGTGCTTGCCCGCTGCAGGGCATCCGCATCACGGACCAGCACGCCAAACTCGGCGGCACGGCCCACGCCGGAGATAATCGACATCGGCGTCGCCAGGCCAAGAGCGCACGGACAGGCGATGATCAGCACCGTAGTGGCGATGACCAGGGTGTAGACAATCTGCGGTGCCGGGCCGAAGAAATACCAGATTGCCGCGCTCAGCAGAGCAATGCCGACCACTACCGGCACAAAAATGGCCGAGATTTTGTCAGCAAGCTGGCCAATCTCCGGCTTGCTGCTCTGGGCCTGGCGGACCATGCGGATAATACGTGACAGCGTGGTGTGGCTACCGACGGCACTGGCGCGGAACAGCACGCTGCCGTCCTGCACTACCGTACCGGCATGAACCGCATCGCCCTGTGATTTTTGTTGGGGGATCGGCTCCCCGGTCAACATCGCTTCATCCAGCCAGGCGTCGCCCTGGGTGATTTCACCGTCGACGGGCACCCGGTCGCCGGTGGTCAGGCGCAGCGTCATGCCCGGCTGTACCTTCGCCAGCGGGACGCTTTTTTCCCCATCGTCCGTGACCACGCGGGCCGTCGGCGGGGTTAAATCGAGCAAGCGTTCCAGCGCTTTCGAGGAGCGCTGACGGGCACGCGCTTCCAACATGTGGCCCAGGTTAATCAGGCCGATAATCATGGCGCTGGCTTCATAATAGAGATGGCGGGCTTCCATCGGGAACCACTGGGGCCAGACGTTCACGCTCATGGAGTACAGCCACGCCGCGCCGGTACCGAGCGCAACCAGCGTATCCATCGTCGCCGTGCGGTTTTTCAGGCTCTTCCAGGCGCTGGTATAAAAATGCCCACCTGCAAAGACCATGACCGCAAGGGTAATTAAACCAATCACCAGCCACAGCGTGCGGTTGTCTGCGGTGACCATCATGTTGTCACCCATCATGCCCCACACCATCACCGGAATACCGACCAGCAGGGCGACGATCGCCTGCCAGCGGAAGCGCTTCATGGTGGCAATAGCCGTTTCCTGCTGGCGCTCGCGGCGCTCGGCATCATCTTCGATGGCCTCCGCCCCGTAGCCCGCTTTTTCCACGGCCTGCACTAAATCTGCGGCGGAGGCACTGCCCATCACCAGCGCAGTACGCTCCGCAAGGTTGACCCGTGCCTGTGCGACGCCCGGTACCGCCTGCAGGGCGTTCTGCACGCGGGAGACGCAGCTGGCGCAGCTCATGCCGTTGATCAGCAGCTGTTGGCTGTCATCAATATCATCTGCTGCCGGAAGCTCAGGAGTGGCCGCTGTCAGCGCTTCCGACGGGGATGATGACTCTGCCAGCGGGTTAGCCTTTGGGTGGCTTAACTCCGCCCCATAACCGGCCTGTTTAATGGTATCAATCAGCGCGTCCGCGCTGGCGCTGCCGGTCACGGCGGCATGGTCGATAGTCACTTCAGCGCTTTCAACGTCAGGACGCTGTTCCAGGCTTTCTTTAACGCGTTTGACGCAGTGGCCGCAGGAGAGGCCGTCCAGCGTCAGGTCGATAGTGTGAGACATAACAAAACTCCCGTATAATATATTGGTCAGTTGTTGACCGGAGTAACGCTTTTCGCTAACTGTTATGAAGGTTAAACCTTCCATCAAGGGGAAGGTCAAGGGGGAAATGTGAATATCAGTGACGTGGCAAAAAAAACCGGCTTAACCAGCAAGGCGATCCGCTTTTATGAAGAGAAGGGGCTGGTAACGCCACCGCTGCGCAGTGAAAACGGCTACCGCAGCTACACGCAGCTGCATCTCGATGAACTGACGCTGCTGCGCCAGGCAAGACAGGTGGGGTTTAACCTGGAAGAGTGCGGCGAGCTGGTTAACCTGTTTAACGATCCGAAGCGCCACAGCGCGGACGTGAAAAAACGCACGCTGGAAAAAGTGGCGGAGATCGAGCGCCACATTATCGAGCTACAGGCGATGCGCGAACAGCTGCTGCAGCTGGCGGAATCCTGTCCGGGTGATGACAGCGCCGACTGCCCGATTATTGATAATCTTGCCGGCTGCTGCCATCGCAAAACCCACGTCTAGCAGGCTTTTACCCGCAGCGTAATCCCTTCCACCGCAATGACCTCAACCTGCGTTCCGGCACTGAGGTCGTCGTCGGCCACCACCGGCCACGAGCTGTCGCCCACGCGCATGTGCCCGCGCCCGTTCACCAGCGCGGCGTCGAGCGTAAAGCGCTTGCCGACAATTTGCTGTCCGCGCTGGTTAAGATGCGCGTCCAGCGGTTTCTGCTCTTTGACCTGACGGTTAAGCCAGCGCCACCACAGCCAGGCGGCAACCAGCGTCAACACGGCAAACAGCGCGCCCTGCCACGCCCAGCCCAGAGGAAGGATCCAGACCAGCAGGCCCGTAATGACTGCGGCAACACCGCTCCAGAGCAGGTAGCCGTTGCCGCCAAGCATCTCCGCCGCCAGCAATAAGCCACCGAGGCTTAGCCAGAAGGCATGAGGATGTGCAACGATGAGCTCAATCATTTTTTACGCTCGTTTCCGCTGTCTTTGATCAGTTCGGCGATCCCCGCGATAGAGCCCATCAGGCTGCTGGCGTCCAGGGGCATCATCACCACTTTGCTGTTGTTCGCGGAGCCGATCTCTTTCAGCGCATCGGTATATTTTTGCGCCACGAAGTAGTTCACGGCCTGGATATCTCCGGCGGCAATCGCCTCGGAGACCATCTGTGTCGCACGGGCTTCCGCTTCTGCGGAACGTTCACGCGCTTCCGCCTGTAAGAACGCGGACTGACGGTCGCCTTCGGCTTTCAGAATCTGCGACTGTTTTTCCCCTTCCGCTTTAAGGATCTCCGCCTGACGGACCCCTTCGGCTTCCAGAATATAGGCACGCTTGGTACGCTCGGCCTTCATCTGCGCGTTCATGGAGGCGATCAGCTCTGCCGGTGGGCGCACGTCGCGGATCTCAATACGGGTGACTTTGATCCCCCACGGGTTCGTTGCCTCGTCAACAATGTGCAGCAGGCGGGTATTGATGCTGTCGCGCTGGGAGAGCATTTCGTCCAGCTCCATCGAGCCGAGCACGGTACGGATGTTGGTCATCGTCAGGTTGACGATCGCCAGCTCCAGGTTGCTCACCTCATAGGCCGCTTTCGGCGCATCAATCACCTGAATAAAGCAGACGGCATCAATGGTAACGTTGGCGTTATCTTTGGAGATCACTTCCTGAGAGGGGATATCCAGCACCTGCTCCATCATGTTGATCTTGCGGCCGATCCGGTCCATGAACGGAACAATCAGGCTCAGGCCGGGCTGCAGCGTGTTGGTATAGCGGCCGAAGCGCTCGACGGTCCACTGGTAACCCTGAGGGACAATTTTGACACCTGCGCCCACGATAACCAGCGCGACGAATATAAGGACGGGAACAACGATGAGCATAAAAACCTCCTGTTTTGCATGCTTTGATGAGAAAAAGCGCGTGTTTGCTATTCGTAAGTATATCGGCTAATGGGCTAAAATTCGCCCCGTCCGACGGGCGGGGCAGAGCGTTAGTGGTAGCTGTAGGTAAAGTCAGCGATCAGCGCATCGTCACCCGCATCGGCGATGGCTTTCGACAGGCCGTGATAGAAGGTCTCCAGCCCAATCTCTTCGACCTGGCGCAGCTGCTCGCGGATCGGCGCGCAGAACAGTTCCGCATTGCCCGCGCCCACGCGCTTGTTGTTCGGCGGAAGCTGACCGGTGATCCCTTTGAACCAGGTGCGAACCGCGCCCTTCAGAGAGGTGGGCGCGTCGTTGACGGCGTCGTGTCCCGTCAGAATTTGCAGCGTCGGGAACTGGTCTGCACAGACTGCCGTTTTCATACGCGCATAAAACTGGCTGAAGAGTTCGAAAGACTGCAGATCGGTGACTTTGGGTTTGGTCGTTTTGCCCTGAACGTTGCCTGTCTTTTTCGCCGCGGGCTGCGCGGGCGCCAGCTTATTGAGCTGCAGATCGAACAGCAGGTTCGCGTGTTCGCGTCGTTTGCTTACGTCCGGGAAGCGCTCAATAAACGCGCGGATAAATTCCGGCGTCATCAGGTCCGCAAAATCATGGTTGACCAGCCACTGGCCGCGGGCAAACTCACCGGGAGACTGGAACCAGGCCGGAACCTTGCCCGGCTCGAACTCTTTGACATTCCCTCTGCCGTCGATTTCAACGAAGCGAGTGCCGTTATCAAACGCAAAGCGGCAATTCTTCAGCTGAATGACCGGCTTCATCTTCAGCAGGCCCTTAACGAACCGGACAAGCTCTCCCCCGAACACATAAGCCGTAACGGATTCTGAAGCAATGGCAGCAAGAAGCTGATCGATGGTTTTCACGCCGGGTTCAAGTTCAGAAAACTCATAAAAAGTGTGAATATTAGACATTCTTGTACTTCCTTATTGTGTTGCGGGCAGAGCTTAACACCACTTTAACGAATGTTCTAAACCAGGGATACGGAAGTGTCGCTAAGGTCACGGCGTAAACTGTAAAGCGAAAGTGTAAAGCATGTCTAATGAATGCACGGTAAACACAATCGGAAGTCTTGGTGGCGAAAGGGGGCGCTAAAACGCGTTGTGACGAACGTGCGGCACGGATTATGCTAATTACGCTCAGGAGTTACTGGAAAAAATATGAACAACGAAAATGCAGTTTTGCAGATAAAGGACGTCGGCTTTCGTGTCGCAAATAACACGATCCTTCAGCATGTCGGGTTTAACCTTTCTCCCGGTGAGTTCAAGCTGATAACGGGACCGTCAGGCTGCGGTAAAAGCACCTTACTGAAGATTGTGGCCTCACTGCTGAGCCCAACGGAGGGAACCATTCTGTTTGAAGGGCAGGATATTGCGTCACTTTCCCCGGAAAGCTATCGCCAGCAGGTCTCTTATTGCGTCCAAACGCCCGTGCTTTTTGGCGACACGGTTTTTGATAACCTGATTTTTCCGTGGCAAATCCGCAATAAAACGCCGGAGCCGGAAAAATTCATCGACGATCTGGCCCGTTTTGGCCTGGCGAAGGAGACGCTGACCAAATCCATCAGTGAGCTCTCGGGCGGCGAAAAGCAGCGCGTCTCGCTGATCCGTAATCTGCAGTTCTTACCGAAGGTATTGCTGCTGGATGAGATCACCAGCGCGCTCGATGATGCCAACAAACGCAACGTCAACGAGATTATTCATCGTTACGCCCGCGAGCAGAATATTGCCGTGCTGTGGGTGACGCACGACTCAAACGAAATTACCCATGCGGATGACGTGATTACGCTCCAGCCGCACGGCGGGAAAATGCAGGAGGCCAACCGTGGGTGAGCATAACATTACCAATGAATCTCTGGCGTTTTCGATGGTGCTGGTGCTGATTGCTATCGTCGTCAGCTACCGGGAAAAGCTGGGCCTGGAAAAAGATATTGTCTGGAGTATCTGCCGCGCGGTGGTTCAGCTCATCATCGTCGGCTATGTGCTGAAGTATATTTTCAACGTCAACCACGCGGTGCTGACGCTGCTGATGGTGCTCTTCATCTGCTTTAACGCGGCGTGGAACGCGCAGAAACGCAGTAAATATATTGATAAGGCGTTTATCTCGTCATTTATCGCGATTACCACCGGGACGGCGCTCACCCTGGCGGTGCTGGTGCTCTCTGGCTCGATTGAGTTTACGCCGATGCAGGTGATCCCTATCTCCGGGATGATTGCGGGAAACGCCATGGTGGCCGTTGGCCTGTGCTACAACAACCTCGGCCAGCGTTTCAGCAGTGAACAGCAGCAGCTGCAGGAGAAGTTAAGCCTGGGGGCGACGCCAAAAGTGGCTTCAGCGCGGCTGATTCGTGAGAGCATTCGCTCATCGCTGATCCCGACCGTGGATTCTGCCAAAACGGTGGGGCTGGTGAGCCTGCCGGGCATGATGTCGGGGCTGATCTTTGCCGGTATCGATCCGGTAAAAGCGATTAAGTATCAGATCATGGTGACGTTTATGCTGCTTTCCACGGCGAGCCTGTCCACCATCATTGCCTGCTACCTGACCTATCGGAAGTTCTACAACCCACGCCACCAGCTGGTGGTGACGCAGTTGAAAAAGACGGGGTAATATCGGTTTTTGTAGGCCCGGTAAGCGTTAGCGCCACCGGGCATTTTTTGTTAGTAGAGCAGCGCGTACAACTGACGACGATACTTCGACGCCAGCGCGTCTCCGGTGCCCAGCGCGGCCAGGATCTCCTGGAACATCTTGCGCGCCTGACCGTCTGCGGCAGCCAGATCTTTCTGCAGGTGGCTGAACAGCAGCTCCAGCGCCTCTTCGTTACGTCCCACCTGATGCAGCTGGAGCGCCAGCTGGCTTGCCAGCGCGGCATCCGCCGGGTTGTCGGCCACCTGCTGCTGCAGCTGCTGAATTTCCGGAGTGTCCGCCGCCTGCTTCAGCAGCTCAATCTGCGCCACCAGCCCCTGATAGCGGGTGTCCTGATCCTGCATTGGAACCGTCTTGAGCACGGCTTCCGCGTCTTCTGAACGGTGCAGGGCGATCTGCGTTTCCGCCAGCAGCAGGCCGATCTGGCTGTTCTGGTTCGACAGCTGCCACGCCTCTTTCAGCAGCGGCAGCGCCTCGTCGTATTTGCCTTCCTGCATCAGCGCCATCGCTTCCTGCGCTTTCAGCTCTTCTTCGCGCGGCAGCACTTTATCCAGCAGGGCGCGAATCGCCTCTTCCGGCTGGGGGCCCTGGAAGCCATCGACAGGCTGGCCGTTCTGGAACAGATAAACGGTTGGAATGGCGCGCAGACCAAACTGCGACGCCACCATCGGTTCGGCGTCACAATCCAGTTTCGCCAGAATGAACTGACCGTTGTACTGCGCGGCAAGGCTTTCCAGCACCGGCGTCAGCTGCAGACAGTGCTGGCTGCGCTCAGACCAGAAGTAGAACAGCACCGGTTTAGCCATCGACTGTTCGAGGACCTGTTGCAGGTTTGCTTCTGTAATATTGACGATATTCTGTACGGACATGCGGCTTTCTCTTTTGTCGGTTTACTCTTTACATGGGGATGAGCGTCGTCGCTTCAACTCAGCCGTGCAAAATTTTGTCCATTATCCTGCCCGGCAGCAGGCGCTTTAACCAGCCGACGGCATGGGTGACCAGCGTCACCGGATAGCGCATTTTGGGATGCTCGCTCTCAAAAGCATGGCGCACTTTGGCAACCACCGCCTCTGGCCCGAGGGTAAAACGTGCGGCGATGCCGGGGTTTTCGACCGGTTTATCCGCCTGGGTCTGGTTAACGTTTTCGGTAAAGCGGGTGCGGATCGGGCCGGGTTCAATCAGGCTGACCTTGATGCCGCTGTGGCGCAGCTCCATGCGCAGGGCGTCGGACCAGGCTTCCAGCGCATATTTGCTGGCCGCGTAGGCGCCGCGGCCCGGGGTGGAAATCAGCCCCATCACTGACGATGTCATCACGATGCGCCCTTCGCCGTGCGGCAGCATGGCCGGGAGCAGACGCATGGTGAGCTGATGGACGCCAAAGAAATTGGTTGAAAACTGCTTCTCCAGCGTTTCGCGCGAGAGCGTATCCAGCGGGCCATACACGCCGTAACCGGCATTATTAAAGAGACCGTACAGACGGCCTTCGGTCAGGGCTATCACCTCGTCGGCGGCGCCTTCAACGCTCTCCGGCGAGTCCATATCCAGCTGTATGCCGGTAAAGCCCAGCCCGTTCATGCGCTCGACATCGTCAGGCTTGCGGCACGCTGCCAGCACCCTGAATCCCTGGCGCTTTAGTTCAAGCGCGCTCTCAAGGCCGATTCCGCTGGAACATCCTGTAATTAAGACCGATTTTTGCATAACTTTACCTGTCAGGAACTCCGCTGAATTACGAGTCATGTTTAACTAAAGGAGCCAGCCGCGTTGCCATCCAGTCGGCAATAAACGGCTGCGCATCGCGATTGGGGTGGATACCGTCGTCCTGCATCCACTGGGGTTTGAGATAGACCTCTTCCATGAAAAATGGCAGGAGCGGAATATCAAACTCTTTGGCAAGCTTAGGGTAGATCGCGCTAAAGGCCTCATTATACCGACGACCGTAGTTGGCGGGCAGGCGAATTTGCATTAGCAGCGGCTGGGCGTTTGCCGCCTTGATGTCCCGTAAAATGGTGCGCAGCGTTTGCTCGGTTTGCTGAGGCTGGAAGCCACGCAGGCCGTCATTACCGCCAAGCTCAACCAGCACCCAGCGCGGCTGATGCTGCTTGAGCAGCGCAGGCAGGCGCGACAGACCCTGCTGCGAGGTATCGCCGCTGATGCTGCCGTTGATAACGGTCGTCTTGCTTTGCCATTTGTCATTGAGCAGAGCCGGCCAGGCCGCGCTGGCCGCCATGCGGTAGCCCGCGCTCAGGCTGTCGCCAAGAATCAGTAACGTGTCCGCTGCCGCCGCGCGGAAGGTCATCAGCATCAAAAACAGGAAGGGCAAATGCCAGCGGAAAACAGTGTTGAAGTTCATCGTCTTAAGAAGTCCGTCGGTCAGGGGGAGCAGGAGCTTTCAATCCTTACCGGAGTTGAACTCGTTGTCAAACGCGCCGAAACCATCGCGCTGATTGGCGAATCCGGTTCCGGCAAGTCTACGCTGCTGGCGATTCTGGCCGGTCTGGACGACGGCAGCAGCGGCGAAGTCCACCTGGTCGGGCAACCGCTGCACCAGCTTGATGAAGAGGCGCGAGCCGCGCTGCGCGCGCGGCATATCGGTTTTGTCTTTCAGTCTTTTATGCTGATCCCGACCCTGAACGCGCTGGAAAACGTCGAGCTCCCGGCGCTGCTGCGCGGCGAAAAGAGCCGCGAAAGCCGCACGCATGCGAAGGCGCTGCTGGAACAGCTCGGCCTGGGCAAGCGCCTCGACCACCTTCCGGCACAGCTTTCCGGCGGCGAGCAGCAGCGCGTGGCGCTGGCGCGGGCGTTTAACGGCCGCCCGGAAGTGCTGTTTGCCGATGAACCCACCGGCAACCTTGACCGTAAAACCGGGGATAAAATTGCTGATCTGCTGTTTTCGCTTAACCGCGAACATGGCACCACGCTGATCCTCGTGACCCACGATCCGCAGCTGGCCGCCCGCTGCGACCGCCGCCTGCGGCTGGTGAACGGTATTCTTCAGGAGGAAGCATGATCGCCCGCTGGTTCTGGCGCGAATGGCGCTCGCCCTCACTGCTGATTGTCTGGCTGGCGTTAAGCCTGGCGGTGGCCTGCGTGCTGGCGCTCGGCAGCGTCAGCGACCGTATGGAAAAAGGGCTCAGCCAGCAGAGCCGCGAATTTATGGCCGGGGACCGGGCGCTGCAAAGCTCGCGTCCTGTGCCGCCTGGCTGGATTGAGGAAGCGCGCAAGGAAGGGCTAAAGGTGGGGGAGCAGCTCACCTTCCAGACCATGACCTTCGCGGGGGACACCCCGCAGCTCGCCAGCGTGAAGGCCGTGGATGACATCTACCCGATGTACGGGGAATTACAAACCAGCCCGCCGGGGCTAAAGCCGACGCCCGGCACGGTGCTGCTGGCATCGCGCCTGATGGCACTTCTCAACCTGAAACCCGGCGACAGTATTGACGTTGGCGATGCCACGCTGAAAATCGCCGGGGAAGTGGTGCAGGAGCCCGACTCCGGCTTTAACCCGTTCCAGCTCGCGCCGCGCCTGCTGATGAACACCGCCGATGTCTCGAAAACCAACGCCGTCCAGCCGGGAAGTCGCGTCACCTGGCGCTACAAGTTTGGCGGCACGCCCACGCAGCTGGAGGCGTATGAAAAATGGCTTCTGCCGCAGCTCAAGCCGGAACACCGCTGGTACGGGCTGGAGCAGGACGAAGGGGCGCTCGGCAAATCCCTCGAACGTTCCCAACAGTTCCTGCTGCTGTCGGCGCTGTTAACCCTGCTGCTGGCGGTGGCGGCGGTTGCCGTGGCGATGGGGCACTACTGCCGCAGCCGCTACGACCTGGTGGCGATCCTTAAAACCCTCGGCGCGGGGCGGGCGCAGCTGCGCAAGCTGATCGTCGGTCAGTGGCTGATGCTGCTGGCCCTCTCTGCGCTCACCGGCGGAATAATAGGCCTGCTGTTTGAAAAACTGCTGATGGTGATGCTGAAACCGGTGCTGCCGGCCGCGTTGCCCCCGGCAAGCCTCTGGCCGTGGCTGTGGGCGATGGGCGCGATGACGGTGATCTCGGTGCTGGTGGGGCTGCGCCCGTACCGCCTGCTGCTCGCGACGCAGCCGCTGCGGGTGCTGCGCAATGATGTGGTAGCGAACGTCTGGCCGCTGAAGTTCTATCTTCCGGCGATTATTGCTGTTGCGGTCGGGCTGCTGGCCTGGCTGATGGGCGGCAGCACCCTGCTGTGGGCCGTGCTGGCCGGCGCGGTGGTACTGGCGCTGCTGTGCGGCGTGCTGGGCTGGATACTGCTCAACGTCCTGAAAAGGCTGACGGTAAAATCCCTGCCGGTGCGGCTGGCGGTCAACCGCCTGCTGCATCAGCCCTGGTCAACGCTCAGCCAGCTGTCGGCCTTTTCGCTGTCGTTTATGCTGCTGGCGCAGCTTCTCGTGCTTCGCGGAGATCTGCTGGATCGCTGGCAGCAGCAGCTTCCGCCGGAAAGCCCGAACTATTTCCTGATCAACATCGCACCGGAACAGGTGACGCCGCTGAAGGGCTTCCTGTCGGAGCATCACATTATCCCCGAGTCGTTCTATCCCATCGTCCGTGCGCGTCTGACGCAGATCAACGGCCAGTCAACCGAGGGGAACAAGGACGAGTCGCTTAACCGCGAACTCAACCTGACCTGGCAGGAGAAACGTCCCGACCATAACCCGATTACCGCCGGTACCTGGCCGCCGAAAGCGGGAGAGGTGTCGATGGAAGAGGGGCTGGCGACGCGCCTGAACGTGAAGCTCGGGGACAGCGTGACCTTCACCGGTGATACCCAGGATTTTACCGCCAAAGTCACCAGCCTCCGTAAAGTGGACTGGGAAAGCCTGCGGCCAAACTTCTTCTTCATCTTCCCGCCGGGCGCGCTGGACGGGCAGCCGCAGAGCTGGCTGACCAGCTTCCGCTGGGAAAACGGCAACGGCATGCTGACGCAGCTTAACCGGGAGTTCCCGACGGTGAGCCTGCTGGATATTGGCGCAATCCTCAAACAGATCGGGCAGGTGCTGGAGCAGGTGAGCCGCGCGCTGGAGGTGATGGTGGTGCTGGTAACAATCTGCGGCATATTGCTGCTGCTGGCGCAGGTGCAGGTGGGCATGCGCCAGCGTCATCAGGAACTGATAGTCTACCGCACGCTCGGCGCGGGTAAGCGGCTGCTGCGGGCGACGCTCTGGAGCGAGTTTGCGCTGCTTGGGCTGGTGGCGGGTCTGGTCGCGGCGATTGGCGCGGAGACGGCGCTGGCGGTGCTGCAGACAAAGGTCTTCGACTTCCCGTGGGAGCCTGACTGGCGTCTCTGGCTAGTACTCCCTCTCTGCGGCGCGGTGCTGCTCTCCCTCTGCGGGGGCTGGCTCGGGGCGCGATTGTTAAAGGGCAAGGCTCTGTTCCGGCAGTTTGTGAATTGATTTGGCATGGTAATAATTACGCACCGGTTTTTATGCCGGTGCGTAATGCTTAAATAGCACAAAGTGATAATGCCAACGCATTTAGTAGCACAAAACATTAAAAACCCGCCCACACAGCCCGAAAATTTCCGGTTAATATTCACCAGCTAAATATTTAGCAGCGTGTCTATTAAGGAAAAATAATGACTATAAAAAAATCAGCGCTGGCGGCAACGATCGGCGCGGCAGTGGCATTGACTACTTTTGCATCTCAGGCAGAAATCACCGTGCTTAAGCAGGATCCTCAGGCGGGTAACCCGCTGAGCCGCCTGAACTTCACCGTTGGCGGCAGCATTCGTCCGCAATTCCAGAACATGACCGGCGATGACGGCAAAAACGGCTACAAGCGTAACGGCTTTGACGGCGGTACCCGCTTCCGTTTCGCGGCAGACTACTACCTGTTCGATGACATCAGCTGGATCAGCTACTACGAGCTGGGGGTGAACATTCCGGCGCAGTTTAACTGGGATAACCACTACGCCGACGGCGCGCACGACACCTCACGCCGTATGCTCTACACCGGCCTGAAGAGCGATACCTGGGGTACGCTGACCTTCGGCCAGCAGAACAGCGTGTACTATGATGTGGTGGGCGCGAAAACCGATATCTGGGACTACGACATGATCGGCCAGGCGCCGGGTAACGGGATCAACGGCGACTACGACGGCTCTTACCGTTCACGCCAGATGCTGAAATATAAGAAAACCGTGGGTGATGCGGACATCTATGCATCCTACCTGTTTGAAGACAGCGAATACCTGCCGGGCAACGGCCTGCGCTACAAGCGTAAAGGCGGCGGCTCACTGGGTATCGATTACCACCTGACCACCGATCTGACCTGGGGCGCTGCGTGGAACTACACACGCGCCGACATGCGTAACCCGGACAACGGCGACAGCAAATCCTACGACCAGAATATTGTTGGTACCGCGCTGAGCTGGACGCCGGACAACTGGACCTTCTCCGCTGGCGGCGGCTGGTACCAGAACTTCCTGACCACCAAAAAAGTGTCTGTTAACGACTACTTTGCGGGCGACGCGTGGGGTATTGAATACTTCGCAGGGTACAAATTCCCAATCGGTCAGTACGCGGTGAAATCCATCCAGCCTTACTTCATGGGTGACCGCATCGAGTACGTGAACGGCCGTAACTACCAGCGCATCGACAACGGCGTGGGTATCAGCTTCCAGCTGGATTACGGTTTCCGCGTGGATTACGAACACGTGTTCACCTCCAGCACCGACAACCTGGGCGACATGAACCTGGTGCGTCTGCGTTACGACTTCTAAGGTGTCATGTAGGGTGCGGCCTGATGCCCTCACCCTGACCCTCTCCCACGGGGAGAGGGAAAAAACATTATAAACGGCAACCCAGGTTGCCGTTTTGCTTTTACCTCGCCACCCGGCTTTTTTTAGCGATTAAGCCACTCGGCAATTTCTGCGAACGTCCCGCGATAGACAATCTTCTCCGCTTTCTTCTCCAGCTGATAGCCGTACATCGGGTCGTAATAGTCCTTCAGCAGCGGTACAAGCCAGCTGAAATGCGCGTCGGTGCTGCCCGTTCGCTGTTGTTCGGCAAGTGCCGCGTCCAGCAGCGCCGTAAATTCCGCAAAACGCTGTAGCCCAAGCCGACGGCGAATGGCAAACAGGCCGTGGTGCAGGTACTCGCTGTACTCCTTCCAGCCCGCCTCCTCACCGTACGCGGCAGAAAAATCCGCCCACATGTGGTCAAAATACTCTTCGCGCAGGCGCTCAAGTCGGGTTTCAAACGGGTCTTCGACGACAACGATAGGGGCGTCAACCATGCGGTCGCGCAGGCACTCCGGCAGGTGGTTGGAGCCAATCATCCGGCCCTCGTCCTCCAGCACCCAGCGCGCGGCGTCTTTTTTCAATAGCTCAACCGCAAGGTGATTCTCGAAGCTCGCCTGGGAAAGCTGCGGCGTAAGCGTGCGGCCAAACGACGAGCCGCGATGGTGCGCCAGCCCTTCCAGATCGATGCCCTGCGCGTGCTGCTTCACCAGCAGCGTTTTACCGTTGCCGGTACAGCCGCCGATAAGCACCATCGGCTTTTGCGACTGCTCAATGGTGACCTGAATCGCCGTCTGGCGCAGGGCCTTATAGCCGCCGCGGATCAGCGGGTAGTCGATGCCAGCCTCTTTCAGCCAGGCCTGAGAGATATGTGAACGCTGACCGCCGCGCGCACAGCAGAGATAGCCTTCGGGGTGCGCAAGGCTGGCTTCGCGCCAGGCGTTAATGCGCGCCTCCCGCGTCTCGCCGCTCACCAGGCTATGGCCGAGCGCCAGCGCGGCGTCGGGTCCCTGGCGCTTATAGCAGGTACCGACGGCGGCACGCTCGTCGTCGTTCATTAAGGGCAGGTTGAGTGCGGCGGGCATCGCACCCTGGGCAAATTCGATCGGCGCGCGAACGTCGATTAAAGGGGTATCAGACGCGAGGATCGCGCGATAGTCCGTTCCATCGTTCATGGTGATTCCAGAAGAAAACTCAGCAGCAATGGGCGGGGATTGTACGCCGGGGAAGGGGAAGGTCAACTCCCCGGCGCAGATGTCTTACTTGAGCTTTGACTGTGCCCAGACAATTCCGCTCGCGTATTCTGGCGGCAGGAGAGGAACGATCGCCTCCAGGGTGGCGCTAAGGCGGTCGGTATCGCTGTCGTTCAGGTTGAGATGACCCACTTTACGACCCGCGCGAACCTCTTTGTCATACCAGTGCAGATGCACCAGCGGCAGCTTCAGCCAGTCGTAGTTCAGATCGGTCCCGATCAGGTTGATCATCACCGACGGGCTGTTAACGACGGGCTGTGGCAGCGGCAGGTCGGTGATGGCACGCAGGTGCAGTTCGAACTGGCTGATAGAGGCGCCGTTTTGCGTCCAGTGGCCGCTGTTGTGCACGCGCGGCGCCAGCTCGTTGATCAGCAGGCCCGACGGCGTGACGAAGCACTCCATCGCCATCACGCCCACGTAGCCCAGCTCGTGCATGATGGCAGAAAGCATCTCTTCCGCCTGCGCCTGCTGGTCGGCATTGGCCTGCGGGAAGGCGACGCTGGTGCGCAGAATGCCGTCCTGATGCAGGTTATGCGTCAGCGGGTAAAACACCGTGCGGCCATCGTGCCCGCGTGCGCCAACCAGCGACACTTCGCCGCTGAAGTTGATGCCCTGCTCAACGATGCACTCGCCGTAGCAGTCGTCCGGCAGCTCGGCGGTGTCGCCTGCGCGCAGGCGCCACTGGCCGCGACCGTCGTAGCCACCCACGCGGCGCTTCACAATCGCCAGCTCGCCCAGCATGGCGAAGACGTCATTCCACTCGCTTTTATCAGACAACAGCTGCCACGGGGCGGTTGCGAGGCCCAGCTTGTCGAACAGCTGCTTCTGCGTCAGACGGTCGGCAATGATCGGGAACACGTCGCGGTTCACAAAGGCGTTATGGCGCGCCAGCTCGCGGGTCAGGGCGGTTTCCGGCCAGCGTTCAATTTCGGCGGTGATTACGCTCTGATGGAACGGCACCGCTTCCGGCTCGGCGTCCAGCCCGACGGGCCAGACGGCAATCCCCAACGGTTCGCCGGCCTGATGCAGCATGCGGCCCAGCTGGCCGTTGCCGAGGACGCAAACCTGCTTCATGCCGCACCCCGCGGGTCCGGGTTATCCAGCACCTCGTCGGTCTGGGCTTTACGCCACTCCGCCAGGCGCTGGTGTAAATCTTTGTCGTGCGTTGCAAGAATTTGCGCGGCCAGCAGGGCGGCGTTCGCCGCGCCCGCTTTGCCAATTGCCAGCGTACCGACAGGAATACCGCGCGGCATCTGGACGATGGAGTAGAGGCTATCGACACCGCTTAACGCGGCGCTTTGAACAGGGACGCCCAGAACCGGCACCAGCGTTTTGGCGGCAATCATGCCCGGCAGATGTGCTGCGCCGCCCGCACCGGCAATAATCACCTCATACCCGTTCTCTTCGGCGCTTTCGGCGAAGCTGAACAGTTTGTCCGGCGTACGGTGTGCGGAAACCACTTCAACGTGGTGCGGAACATTCAGGATTTCAAAGATTTCGGCGGCGAACTGCATGGTAGCCCAGTCGCTTTTGGACCCCATCACGATGGCGACACGCGCCGGATTATTGCGGGAAGACATGCGTCTTAAAACTCCTGTGGTGCGAAACACACTGCTTTCGAGGGCACAGAGAATAGCATGTTATACGGGCAAGGAAAACGGTTGCGTGGCTGAGAAACAAGCGAAACGACGAGAAAACGTTAAAACGGAAAAGCGATCAGTTCGACACCGTCGGGAGTGACTTTGACCATCGAACCCTCAGTATGCCATGCGCCCAATACCACGCGATGGGCCGGTTCACCGTTGGCGCTCAGAGAATGCACGTCAGGGCGATGGGTATGACCGTGGATCAGCCACTGAACGCCATGCTTTTCCATCACGCTCACCACAGCTTGCGGGTTGACGTCCATGATGGTCAGGGATTTGCTGCTGTTGGCGGCTTTGCTGCCCGCACGCATTCTGGCGGCGATGCGGTTGCGGATAAACAGCGGCAGGGCAAGGAACACCTTCTGGATCCACGGGGTGTGGACCTTGGCGCGAAACGCCAGGTAGCCGGTATCGTCGGTGCAGAGCGTGTCGCCGTGCATGATCAGCACCTTGCGGCCATAGAGATCGAGCACCTGCTCTTCCGGCAGCAGCGTCATACCGCTTTCGCGGGCATAGCGCTTACCGAGCAGGAAATCACGGTTGCCGTGAATGAAGTAGCAGGGGACGCCGGAATCTACCAGCGTTTTAATGGCGGCAGCCATTTCACGATACAGCGGGTTAGGATCGTCGTCGCCAATCCAGGCTTCAAACAGATCGCCCAGGATGTACAGCGCGTCGGCGCTTTTCGCTTCACCGCGTAAAAAACGCAGAAAACCGGCGGTTATCGCCGGTTCTTCTGTTTGCAGATGCAGATCCGCAATAAAGAGTGTCGCCACGAATTACTCGCTGACGGTCACGCTTGTAATTACAACGTCTTCTTTAGGAACGTCCTGGTGCATGCCGCTGCGGCCGGTAGAAACGGCTTTGATCTTGTCGACCACGTCCATACCTTCAACCACTTCTGCGAACACGCAGTAGCCCCAGCCCTGCAGGCTTTCGCCGGAGAAGTTCAGGAAGTCGTTGTCCGCTACGTTGATGAAGAACTGCGCGGTGGCAGAGTGAGGCGCCTGAGTACGGGCCATTGCCAGCGTACCGCGGGTATTTTTCAGGCCGTTGTTCGCTTCGTTTTTGATCGCCTCTTTGGTCTCTTTCTGGCGCATGCCAGGCTCGAAACCGCCGCCCTGGATCATAAAGCCGTTGATCACACGGTGGAAAATAGTGTTGTTGTAGAAACCTTCGCGGCAGTAGTCCAGGAAGTTTTTAACTGTTTCAGGCGCTTTGTCATCAAAGGTCTTGATTACGATATCGCCATGATTAGTGTGGAAAGTAACCATTTTTGCATCCTGTTCCGTTATTGTGGTACGTCGACCCGCCTTCGGGTCATATATAGGGGCTTGTTATAGCATAACCACAGGACGCGATCACCTTGCATTGTGTGCTGATCCTATTCCGAATTATGGGTATTATATGGAACAAACAACTCACACACGTGTTTACATGGAATCTTCGATGTTAAAAATCTTTAATACAATGACGCGCCAGAAAGAGGAATTTAAACCTATCCATGCCGGGGAAGTCGGCATGTACGTGTGTGGTATTACGGTTTACGATCTCTGTCATATCGGCCATGGCCGTACCTTTGTTGCGTTCGACGTGGTCTCTCGCTACCTGCGCTTCCTGGGCTATAACCTGAAGTACGTGCGTAACATTACCGACATCGACGACAAAATCATCAAGCGCGCTAATGAAAACGGCGAAAGCTTTGTTGCGCTGGTGGATCGCATGATTGTTGAGATGCACAAAGATTTTGACGCCCTCAATATTCTGCGTCCGGACAGCGAGCCGCGTGCGACCCACCATATCCACGAAATTATCGAGATCACCGAAAAGCTGATCGAACGCGGTCACGCCTATGTGGCGGACAACGGCGACGTGATGTTCTCCGTCCCGACGGACCCAACCTACGGCGCGCTTTCCCGTCAGGACCTGGACCAGCTGCAGGCCGGCGCGCGCGTGGACGTGGTTGACGTGAAGCGTAACCCGATGGACTTCGTGCTGTGGAAGATGTCCAAAGAGGGCGAGCCGAGCTGGCCATCCCCGTGGGGCGAAGGCCGTCCGGGCTGGCACATTGAATGTTCCGCGATGAACTGCAAGCAGCTGGGCAATCACTTCGACATTCACGGCGGCGGTTCGGATCTGATGTTCCCGCACCACGAAAACGAAATTGCGCAGTCCACCTGCGCCCACGGCGGCGAGTACGTTAACTACTGGATGCACTCCGGGATGGTGATGGTTGACCGCGAGAAGATGTCGAAATCGCTGGGCAACTTCTTCACCGTGCGCGACGTGCTGAAGTATTACGATGCGGAAACCGTGCGCTACTTCCTGATGTCTGGCCACTATCGTAGCCAGCTGAACTACAGCGAAGAGAACCTGAAGCAGGCGCGCTCGGCGCTGGAGCGTCTGTACACCGCGCTGCGCGGCACCGACAAATCTGTGCCTGCGGCGGGCGGCGAGGCATTCGAAGCGCGCTTCGTTGAGGTGATGAACGACGACTTCAACACGCCGGAAGCCTACTCCGTGCTGTTCGACATGGCGCGTGAGGTCAACCGCCTGAAGTCAGAAGATATGGCGGCGGCGAATGCGCTGGCGTCCCATCTGCGCAAGCTCTCTTCCGTGCTTGGCCTGCTGGAGCAGGAGCCGGACGCGTTCCTGCAGAGCGGCGCGCAGGCGGACGACGGTGAAGTGGCGGAAATTGAAGCGCTGATTAAAGCGCGTCTGGAAGCGCGTCAGGCCAAAGACTGGGCGGCGGCAGATGCGGCGCGTAACCGTCTGACCGAGATGGGCATCATTCTGGAAGACGGCCCGCAGGGGACGACCTGGCGTCGTAAGTAAGTCTGTAACGCCCGGTGGCGCTAACGCTTACCGGGCCTACTTTTACCTTCTTTTCCACCACAACATCCCCATCAGCACCACCCCCGGTAGCCACACCCACAGCAGTTCCGAGATAATGACCTCATGCCCGTACGGCGTGGCGTAGCGCGATAGCGCAAACGGCGCGACCTTAATCACCTGCCACGGCGCAAAGAAGCGCTCGTCTGACCACGGCCACAGCCAGCCGACGCCTTTTCCGCCGGTGGTAACGGAATCCAGCAGGCTGTGCGACAGCAGTGAAACGGTTAAGAACAGCCAGCAGCGCGTCAGGCTGGCCCGGAACCATCGTCGGCCAATCAGCACGCAGAGTATCGGTACCGCAAAGGCAAACAGCAGCGAATGGGTAAAGCCGCGGTGGCCGAAAATATTCCCGTAGGCGACGCCGAATTTGAACGCCAGCACGTCGGCGTCCGGCAGCATGGCGAGCACGATCCCGGCAAACAGCAGGCGGGGAGGGATGACTTTCGTTCCCAGACCTAAGCCCAGGCAAAGGGGAACAGCAGCGTGAGTGATAACGGTAGGCATTGCAATTATCCATGGCAAATCACAGCAATATAGCAGCGAATCCGCTGCAGCAAACCTGTGTCAAATTCTGATTTTACGCCGACTCGCGGGCGATAAGCTGCCCGGACAGCGTAATGCGCTGGGTTTGCAGATCCGGCTCCTTCAGCTTGCGGATAATCAGCCCCGCCGCCTGTCGTCCTGTTTCATCGCTGGCCGAAGAGACATAGGTGAAGGAAGGGGAGGTGAGGTTGACGTGGAGCATATCTTCAAAACCGATCAGCGCCACCTGCTGGGTCAGGAACACGTCTTTCCCCACGGTGCGGCCCACCTGGTGAATGCCGGAAATGGAGCCGATCATCGCATCCGGGGAGTGGCAAAGCAGGGCGGTGATGGAGCTGTTTTTCTCCAGCAGCTGGCGCGTTGCCATCGCGGCGGCCTGGGTGTCGTCGCTGCAGGCCGGTGAATAATCATCGCGCCAGACCAGCCCGTTTTGCGTCATCGCGCTGCGAAAGCCGAGCAGGCGCTGCTCGCGGATAAGACAGCCCTCGCGTCCGCCAATGTAGGCGATCGCGCGGTGTCCGCGTTCGATAAGATAGCGTGCGGCAAGGTTCGCCGCCTGGCGATTATCGCGCATGACCAGATTGCATTTTTCGTCCAGCAGAGACTGCGAGACCGCCACCAGCGGCAGCGGGCACTGGCGGATCTGCTCCGGTAAAGCGGCGTTACGGGTGTCAGACGCCAGATAAATAACGCCCGCGACGCCCTGCTGCTTAAACGACAGCAGGGTCCGTTCCAGATATTCCTGGTCGTTCAGCGGCTGGCCGAGAAACACCATATAACCCTGCTTCTCCAGCTCCTGAACGATGCTCGCCATCACCTTGATGGAAAAGCTGTCACTGAAGTCGCGCAGGATCAGGCCGATAAGATTGGAGGTGTTGGCGCGGAGGTTGGCAGCGGCAACGTTATGAACATAGCCCAGCGTCGTGATGGCGGCATTGACCTTCTCGATCGTCGCCTCTGAGATTTTCCCTTTCTGACGTAGCACCAGCGACACGGTAGAGACCGAGACGCCCGCGTGCTTTGCGACATCAATGATGCTGACTTTCTTCAAAACCGCTCCCTGAAATTTACCGATTATCAGCCGGATAAAACACGTCTCCCAGCGTACAGGAGACGTGTCGTTCAGGCATCTTATTATTTGCCGATCATGGTGGACATGGTCTGGGCGATAAACTGTGCTCTGGCACCGAAAATCACCTGGATCCCGTTGTCGCCGACGAAGACCACGCCGCGTGCGCCAAGCCCGTTCAGTCCGTCCCTGTCCACCGCATCGCTCTTCGCCACTTCCAGACGCAGGCGGGTGATGCAGGAGCCGACGGAGTCAATGTTCTGCGCGCCGCCCAGCAGGCCGATGATTTCGGTGGCAAGTTCGGAATCGGACTTGTCATTCGCGCTGGCGGTCACCTCCGTACGGCCCGGCGTTTTCACGTCGAAACGACGGATCACGAAGCGGAACGTGAAGTAGTAAATCAGCGCCATCGGAATGCCGATGATAATGGCACTCAGGAAGTTGGTCTGATAGCCGTTAAACGACGGCAGGATCCCGAACGACAGGTAGTCGATAAAGCCCGCCGAGAACGATTTGGCGATATGCGCGTGCAGCAGGTACATGGTCATGTACGCCAGGCCCGCCATGATGGCGTTGAAGACGTACAGAATCGGCGCCACGAAGATAAAGGTGAACTCTACCGGCTCGGTGATCCCCGTCAGGAAGCAGGTGAGGGCAGCGGAGAAGAGAATACCGGCCGCGATTTTCTTATTCTTCGTATGCGCTTCGTGGTACATCGCCAGGCATGCAGCAGGCAGCGCGAACAGCATCAGCGGGAACTCGCCCTGCATGAACTTACCGGCGTTCTGGTAGGTGTCGCTGCTGAAGGATTTCACCCCCTCTTCGAGCATCTTGAACCAGATGGTCTGGTCACCGTGGATCACCTGGCCCGCCTGGGTGGTGTAATCCCCGAACGAATACCAGAAGGACGGATACCAGATGTGGTGCAGGCCGAGCGGGATCAGCGCGCGCTCCACCAGCCCGAAGATAAAGGTTGATGCCGCCTGGTTATCACCGTTTACGATCACGGAGAGCGCGTCGATACCGGCCTGAATATGCTGCCAGACGTACGGTAGCAGCAGCCCCATCAGGAAAGAGAGGAACGCCGTGGCGATCGCCACAAAGCGCTTCCCGGAGAAGAAGCCGAGGAACTCCGGGAGCTGCATGGTGTGGAAGCGGTTGTAGCACCAGGCTGCGAGAATGCCGCAGATAAGCCCGCCGAAGACACCCATCTGCAGCGTCGGGATGCCGACCACCATGGCATATTTTCCGCCCTGTGAGGCCATTTCCGGCGTAATGCTTAATACGGTACTGATGGTGATGTTAGTGACAAACACCGACACCGCCGCGGACAGCGCCGCGATACCGGATTCCGAGGCCAGACCGACAGCAGAGCCGATGGCAAACAGCATCGGCAGGTTATCAAAGATAACCCCGCCGGCGTTCATCATCAGCGGCAGGTGGAACTTATCGCCGAAGGCCAGCAGCAGGCCCGCAGCGGGAAGCAGTGAAATTGGCAGCATTAAGGCGCGACCAATCATCGATAACTTAGACAGCGATTTAACAAACCCTGATATCAGACTCATGCTGATTTCCCCCGAGTAGCGCTTTTTAAGCGCTGTTATTGTAAGTAGAACGTTTTAGTAGAACGTTCTACTTATCGTGGGGAAAGAGTGAAAAACGCGCAACTGAAATCTCACCTTTCAACAGATGAAATAGTGATTATTTGAAGTTGATCGATAAATAACCGTGATGGATATGGGGGGATTTTTGATCCCCTCTCCCCTTTGGGGAGAGGGTGAGGAGGACTCAGGCCGTCACGGTCACGCTCTGCCCTTCAAAGCTCACGGTCTGGCCGGCGACAATCTTGCAGCGCTTGCGGGTTTCCACCACGCCGTCGACTAAAACCCGCCCGTCGGCGATAACGATTTTCGCCTGCGCGCCGCTTTCGCTCCAGCCTTCGAGCTTGAGCAGATCGCACAGCTCAACGTGCGGGTGTTTGCCTAATGAAAATGTGGCCATCTTATGCTTCCTCTACATCGTGGTACTCTTCGCATGCCTGCAAAGTATTCTGAATCAGCGTTGCTACAGTCATCGGGCCAACGCCGCCCGGCACTGGTGTAATGTAAGAGGCGCGAGCCGCGGCATCTTCATACACCACGTCGCCGACCACTTTGCCATTTTCCAGACGGTTAATCCCGACGTCCACGACAATCGCGCCCTCTTTGATCCACTCGCCCGGAATAAAGCCCGGCTTGCCGACCGCGACGATCAGCAGATCGGCGTTTTCAACGTGGTGACGCAGGTTTTTGGTAAAGCGGTGGGTCACGGTGGTGGTGCAGCCGGCCAGCAGCAGCTCCATGCTCATCGGACGGCCCACGATATTGGATGCGCCGATGACCACGGCGTTCAGGCCGTAGGTGTCGATGTTATAACGCTCCAGCAGCGTCACGATGCCGCGCGGGGTGCACGGGCGCAGACGCGGCGCGCGCTGGCACAGGCGGCCCACGTTGTACGGATGGAAACCGTCGACGTCTTTATCCGGCGCGATACGCTCCAGCACCTTCACGTTGTCGATGCCCGCAGGCAGCGGCAGCTGAACCAGAATGCCGTCGATCTCTTTATCGGCATTCAGGGTGTCAATAAGTTCCAGCAGTTCCGCTTCGCTGGTGGTTTCCGGCAAATCGTAAGAGCGGGAGACGAACCCCACCTCTTCACACGCTTTGCGTTTGCTGCCGACATAAATTTGTGATGCCGGGTTGCTGCCAACCAGCACAACGGCCAGCCCGGGAGCGCGTTTTCCGGCGGCTTTACGCGCCTTCACTTTTTCCGCGACCTCAGAGCGCACCTGCTGCGCAATCGTTTTACCGTCAATAATCTTTGCTGCCATCAGAGAGAAGATTCCGTCTGTAACGTTTGAAAGGGGGGATTGCCTGTATTTTGTCAGAAGCGAGCGCCGCTGTCAGTCACCCTTTACGAGTTTTCATCCGTGAGGCGCAAAAACCCTTCTTAAGTGATGGTCAATTTCTTAGACGGGATTAGGATGTGACCTGGCGAAATGGCAGTGTTTTGACATATTTAAAAATTACATCCTGAGCTACTTTGTCTCCTCCGAAATAAGTTTTCAATTATGCAATTGAACGTATTTCTTATTCCCGATTTTTCGCGGGAAGGGTTATTTACATTTTAAAGGAATAGACATGAAACTCAGCAACATTGCTTCTTCTGTTATTGCAACACTGGCCCTGGTCGCGGGTGCCGCTAATGCAGCCGATCCCGTTACGCCGGTTACCGTAAATGGCGGTACCGTGCATTTTAAAGGTGAACTGGTTAATGCTGCTTGTTCAGTAAATACCGATTCTTCCGAGCAGACGGTTAATCTCGGTCAGTATCGTACCGCGAAATTCACCAAAGTGGGCGACACCACCTCTAATATTCCGTTCAACATTGAACTGAATGACTGCGATCCGCTGGTTGCGAAAACCGCTGCCGTTGCTTTCACCGGCCAGATCGACGCGACCGACAAAACCCTGCTGGCCGTGACGTCCGGTAACAACGACAACACCGCGAAAGGCGTGGGTATCGAGATCCTCGACAGCAAATCCAGCGTGCTGACCCCGGACGGTGCCACCTTCTCTGCCGCGAAAGACCTGATTAAAGGGACTAACACCCTGCAATTCACCGCGCGCTACAAATCAACGGCTGCAACCACCGAGCCAGGCCAGGCGAACGCTGACGCCACCTTCGTAATGAAATACGAATAATACCCTCGCACAGGGATGTTCAGGCCTCAGGGACGAGGCCCGTCATACGCTACTGCCAGGAACGAAGGATGACAAGGACTGGAACACTACTGCTGTTAACCCTTGCGATGGCCTGCCCGGCATCGGCGCATACCGTGGTGATCGAAGGCGGCAAGGTGCATCTTCGTGGGGAGCTGGTAAACGGCGGCTGCGCCGTGGCGCCCGACAGCCAGAATATGCGCATCGACATGGGGCAGTACCGAACCAATTCATTTTCCGGTGTGGGCAGCTTTTCAACGGTTAATGTGCCGTTCACCGTGCGGCTGCTGGACTGCAGCGTGGATGTCTCCCGCATCGTGGGGATCCAGTTTCAGGGCGTGACGCCCGCGGAAGATCCGCAGGTTTTTCTGGCGACATCGCGGCCAGGTGAAACGCCTGTCAGCAGCGGCGTAGGGCTGGCGCTTTTTGATGAGCAGCAGCGTCAGATTATCCCGAATGCGACGGCCGTCAGCTGGTTGCCCGTGAATACCAGCGAGCTCGCATTTCATTTTAGCGCCCGCTATCGCGCTATTTCCGAACACCTCGTGCCAGGCAATATTCAGTCGGATGTCTGGTTTACGTTGATTTATCCATAACACCTGCGAACACATTATTAAAGGTACGGTTTTGATGAATATGCTAATTAAACCAGGACTGCTTTTATCGTTTATTTTAATGATGGTTTCTGCTTGCGCGAATGCTTCCGGCGGTATTGCGCTGGGGGCCACGCGCGTTATTTATCCGGCGGATGCGAAGCAAACGTCGCTGGCGATCACCAACAGCAATAAACAAGAACGCTACTTAATTAACGCGTGGATCGAAAATGCCAGCGGGCAAAAGGAAAAAACCTTTGCCGTCACGCCGCCGCTGTTCGTTAGCGAGCCGGACAGCGAAAACACGCTGCGTATTATTTACGCCGGGCCCGCGCTGCCCGCCGATCGCGAATCGCTCTTTTACATGAACGTGAAGGCGATCCCGTCAGTGAACAAAGCGAAAACAGAAAACAATAACGTGCTGCAGCTGGCGATCCTTTCGCGCATCAAGCTGTTTGTGCGCCCGAATAACCTGGCGATGCAGCCGGATGAGGCGCTTTCCCAACTGCGCTTTGAGCGCGTGGGGAACCATCTTAAAGTCAGCAACGCCTCGCCGTATTACATCACTCTGGTCAACCTGAAGCTGGGCGGTCATACGCTGGAAAACCTGATGGTCGCGCCGAAAAACTCGGCTCAGCAGGTGCTGCCCGCCGGGGCCGGCGGTACGCTCTCCTGGCAGAGCGTGAATGACTACGGCGCCATTACACCGGCGCGCAGCGTCAACCTGTGAGCAGAGTCAGGGCGATGAAAAACCACCAGGGACGTTACTGCCCGGTTGCACTGGCGTTGATGGCCGCGCTCTGGCCGCAGGCTGGCTGGAGCGAAAGCTACTTCAACCCGGCCTTCTTATCCGACGACACCGCCAGCGTGGCGGATTTGTCGCGTTTTGAACAGGGGCACCAGCAGGCACCCGGCATCTATCGCGTGGATATCTGGCGTAACGATGAGTTTATCGGCACCCAGGACGTGCGTTTTGAACAGGCCGAGAACACGCCGCCGGTGGCGGGCGGCCTGTCGCCGTGCATTACGCGCGCGATGCTCGATCGCTTTGGCGTCAACGTTGCCGCATTTCCCGAGCTGGCGAAGGTGCAGGGTGAAACGTGCGTTCCATTGACCACGGCCATTCCCGGCAGCGAAACGGTATTTAACTTTGCTTCACAGCGCCTGAACGTCAGCCTGCCGCAGGTGGCAATGCAAAACAGCGCGCGCGGCTATATTCCGCCTGAACAGTGGGATGAAGGCATTCCCGCCGCGCTGGTGAACTACAGCTTTACGGGCAACCGGGGAAGCGAAGACGACAGCTATTACCTGAACCTGCAGAGCGGGCTGAACTATGGTGCCTGGCGTTTACGCAACAACGGCGCATGGCGCTACACGCAAAATAACGGGAAGCGGCGCAGCGAGTGGCAGAATATTGGCACCTGGGCGCAGCGCACCGTTATCCCACTGAAAAGTGAGCTGGTGCTGGGCGACAGCAACACCGGGAATGACGTTTTCGACAGCGTCGGTTTTCGTGGCGGGCGGCTCTATTCGTCTGACAGCATGTACCCCGACAGCCTGCAGGGTTACGCGCCGACCGTGCGCGGTATTGCCCGTACGCCTGCCAAAGTGGTGGTTCGCCAGAACGGCTACGTTATCTATCAAAGCTACGTCCAGCCCGGCGCGTTCGCCATTACCGATCTTAACCCGACCTCCTCCAGCGGTGACCTTGACGTCACGGTGGAAGAGAAAGACGGCAGCCAGCAGCGCTACACCGTGCCGTACTCCACCGTGCCGCTCCTGCAGCGTGAAGGGCGCTGGAAATATGACCTCGTGGCGGGGGATTACCGCAGCGGTAACAGCGACCAGGATACACCGTTCTTCGCCCAGGGCACCCTGATTACCGGCCTTGCCAACGGCTTTACGCTCTATGGCGGCACCCAGCTGGCGTCACGCTATACCGCAGTGGCCGTCGGGGCCGGGAAAAACCTCGGTGACTGGGGCGCAGTCTCCGTCGATATCACCCACGCCCGCAGCCAGCTCGCGGACGACAGCAAACATGAAGGTCAGTCCCTGCGTTTTCTCTATGCAAAATCGCTGAACGGGTTTGGCACCAACTTCCAGCTGCTGGGCTACCGCTACTCAACGAAGGGGTTTTACACCCTGGACGACGTGGCCTGGCGCTCAATGGAGGGCTACCAGTATGCCGATAGCCAGGACGATAACGATGTGCCGGACGTGCAGAGCTATCACAACCTGACGTGGAATAAAAAAGGCCGCTTCCAGCTCAACATTTCCCAGTCGCTGGGGGATTACGGCTCGGTCTATATCTCCGGGAGTGAGCAAACCTACTGGGGGACGGACGAAACGAACCTCTGGTATCAGCTGGGCTATGCGGGGGGCGTGAAGGGGATCAACTACTCCCTGTCATGGTCGTGGAACAAATCCGTCGGGATCGACGGTACCGACCGGATCGCGTCGTTTAACGTCTCCGTACCGTTTAGCCTCTTTACCCGCCAGGGCTATCGCCGGGACAGCGCGATCGATCGCGCCTATGCCACCGCATCCGCCAGCCGAAACAGCGATGGCGACACGAGCTGGCAAACCGGCGTCAGCGGCACGCTGCTTGAGGACCGCAACCTGAACTACAGCGTGACCCAGGGACACGCCAGCACCAACGGCTCAAGCGGAAGCGCCAGCGCCAACTGGCAGGCAACCTACGGCACGCTGGGCGTGGGCTACAACTATTCCCGCGATCAGCACGATCTCAACTGGCAGCTCTCCGGCGGGGTGGTTGGCCATTCAGACGGCGTGACCTTCAGCCAGCCGCTGGGCGATACCAACGTGCTGATTAAGGCGCCGGGGGCATCAGGCGTCAGCGTGGAAAACCAGACCGGCGTGAAGACCGACTGGCGAGGCTACGCGGTCATGCCGTATGCCACCGTCTACCGCTATAACCGCGTGGCGCTGGATACCAATACCATGAGCAACAATACCGACATCGAAAACAACGTGAGCAGCGTGGTGCCGACCAAAGGCGCGCTGGTCCGCGCCAGCTTTGATACCCGCATTGGCGTGCGCGCCCTGCTGACGGTAACGCGCGGCAACCAGCCGGTGCCGTTCGGCGCCGTGGTGCGCGAAACCCAGAGCGGCGTGACCAGCATGGTGGGGGATGACGGGCAAATTTACCTGAGTGGGCTGCCGCTGGAAGGCGAACTGCTGGTCCAGTGGGGTAACGGGGCGCAGTCCCAGTGCCGTGCGCCTTACAGCTTGCCTGAAAAGAGCCTGCAACAGGCGATCACACTTAAGGGGATCCGCTGTGATTAAAATCCATATCTTTGCCTTGTCGCTTCTGGCACTCCTGCCCGCGACAAACGCGTTAGCCACCGTGTGCGTCAATGAAAAGGGCGTGCCGACGGAGGTGCATTACGACCTGACGGATAAATTCAACAGCTCGAATAACCAGGTTGGGCAGGTTGTCACCCTCAGCGAGAAATCGCAGTGGGTGGGGGTAAACGCCGTCTGCCCGAAGGGCACCGTCGGGAATACCACCAAGCGCAGCTACGTGACGGATTACCCGATCACCGGGACCAGCGATGGCTATCAGTATCTGAAGCTTAACGACTATCTGGACGGGGCGATGAAGATCACGGACAGCTATGCTGGCGCGTTTTATCCACCCAAAAGCTATATCCAGATGGGGAGCCATCCGAACGTTTCAAAAAACAAACCGTTTGGCGTGCAGGATTCCAGCCTTATTTTCCGTCTTAAGGTGACCCGACGCTTTATCAATATGGTGGTGATCCCGCGTGCCACCATGTTCCGCGTTTACGTCACCACCACCTCCTCCGATCCGTTGACCACGCCGGTCTACACCATCAGCTACAGCGGAACCATTCAGGTGCCGCAGAGCTGCGCCATCAACGCCGGCAATGTGGTTGAATTTGATTTCGGCGACATTGGCGCCTCCCTGTTCAGCAAGGCGGGCGTGGGTAACAAGCCGGAGGGCGTCTCATCGCAAAGTAAAACCATCGCGATTAAATGCACCAACGTGGAGGCAAACGCCATGCTGACGATGCGCGTCGAAGCTGAAAAGGTCTCCAATAATGTGGTGGTGTCGGATAACCCGGATGTGGGGTTTATCATTGCCAACGAGAGCGGTGCGCCGCTCACGCCTAACAACCTGACGAGCAAAATTCCGTTCCGCCTGGACGACAGCGCGCAGGCGCAGGTGGGGATCCGGGTCTGGCCGGTGAGCGTGACGGGCAACAAGCCAGCGGAAGGACGCTTTACCTCACGCGGATATTTGCGTGTGGATTACGACTAAGGAGCAGACATGCGAAACGGGATCCGTTTTATCACCGTGGCGCTCTTTGCGCTTTGCACCCAGGCTCAGGCGGAAACCGCATTGGGCGAAATTAATATTCGGCTCTACGGCAATATTGTCGATTTCACCTGCGTGGCAGAGGGTAACGATAGCGACAAAACGGTCACGCTGGGCACCTGGCCCACGAAGCAGCTCAACACCACGGGGAGCCGCACGCAGCCTATGCCCTTCACGCTGAAGTTGACCGGCTGTCCGCCCGGGGCGGCGTCCATTACGTTCTCGGGTAAGGCTGACGGGAGCAATAGCGGGTTGCTGGCGCTGAATGATGCCAGTACAGCGAGCCACGTCGCCGTCGAGATCAGGGATGCGGATAAAACGCGTCTGGCGCTTCAGCAGGCCAGCCAGCCGGTGACGGTTGATGCACAGGGGAATGCGACCCTATCATTTTATGCCAATTATATTGCTACGGCCGATAACCCTCAGCCCGGACGGGCTGATGCGGATGCTACCTTCATGATTAATTATAATTAGCACTGACCGCACTCCCTGCAGCTCGGATAAACTGCAGGGAGTGAATTCAGGTTATAGCAGCTCGTGCGCTTTGGCGTAATCTATTAATTCCACGATGCTTTGTACGCCAAGCTTGGAATAAATATTGGATTTGTGCGCACTGATGGTCTTATTGCTCAACAGTAACTGTTCAGCAATCTCCTTATTGGATAATCCATTCGCCAGATAACGTAATACCGTGACCTCGCGATTCGATAATGGCATATCCGCTGCCATCCCTTTTCCCGAACCCATATGGTTTATAAAATTCAGCGTTTCCGACGGGAAAAAAGAATAGCCCATCAAAATCATCTCTACGGCGTTGTAGATCTCACCCAAATCTTTTCGTTTACTGACGAAGCCGTTGGCCCCGGCGCGAATCGCACGACCCGCGTAAAATAACTCTGATTTAGAGGAGAGAAACAGAATCTTGATGTCTTTGTTTAAGTTTCTGATTCTCTTAAGTAAAGCGAAGGCGTCTGTGCCCGTAAGTTCGATGTCAAGGATCACCAAATCGATAGGATGATTACGAATACAGTCAAGAACTTCATGGCTATCGCCAGACTTAAGCTTGACTGTGATATTTTTATTTTTCTGTAGCAGGACCTCTATCGACATTCTGACGATAGGATGTTCGTCCATAATGATAACGGATGCCGGTTTCATTTTTAATGCCTCAGATTGTTAAAAGCGTTATGCAGAGTTTTGTAAAACTCTCGAAATGCCGGAAGGATATAAAGTGCAGATCCCTATACCGTAGTATTTCCCTGGAAAGAGCGAAAGCATCCTTGTTTACGTAATGAAAAGAACAGTGCCTCAGCGCGGTCATCTCATTTGGCTGGTGTTGGCAAAAAGATTTTTCTTATTCAGATTTGGTACGCATCTTATTATACAGAGTAAGTTTTTTCCGAAAACCCTGTAAATTAGTCTCCGCTTATTGGTTTGTATTATCTTCTGGATCTTAATGGCTATGTTTTTAAATTTAGCGGAAATATCCTGTTATCCCATTTACCGCATCTTTTCATCTTTATGTAATAACAAAAAATAACAGATGTCTCTTTATGTTGCGTAATTGTTAATAAAAAAGGCCGTCGATTCGGATGGCGACCCAGGGTAAAAGAGGCGAAAAAGTGCCCTCGCAAGGTGTCAAACCTTCATCTGAAAGTGCTTAAGGCGCATCAACGTCACGCCATCATCGCGCAGGAGAACATGCTATTCACTTTGCTTTCCGCTCCTGGAGAGTGAAGCGAAGCTGCTTGTTTTTACATCATTATCATCTTATTAACGCCTTCTGCATTCACTTAACGGATGGAGGAAAGTGCTGCCTTTGGTTCATTCTGTGACATTTCACATGGTTCCGAACCATAAATTAGGAATAGTTATAAAATCGAATACATTGTTAAAATTTAACCATTTCATAACATGTGTGGTAAGTAAATTCCTAAAGCGCTTTAGGAAATAAGAAGTTAGTGCGTAAGTTAAAACGTGCAGTCAGAGAGGTTATTAAGAAGGTGTAACAATTCCTGGCGATGGCTCAGCCCCAGCTTAAGCAGGATGCAGCTGAGACGATAGATAATGCGGCTATAGGGGCGATTCTGCAGAAGGGCAATCTGACGCAGCGTCTTACCGCGGGCAAGCTCCTGCAAAATGGGCCATTCATTGCGGGAAAACCAGTCTTTATCGGACCCCTGCGGCGGGCGGGCATCCATCAGGCTGTGTTGAAGCCCTGCCGCGTTCATCTGACGTTCCAGCACGTGAAAAGGCCCCGCCGCTTTGCAGAAGAGGCGGGTATCATAATTATCTGCCCGGACCAGTAGCCACGGCGTCAGGAAGGGGGGATACAGGCTATGCCTTCTTAACTGATCCAGTTGATCAATCAGCCCGGTGGAACGGCTTTCTACATCCACCACCAGACGCGCTGAAGGCCATTGTGCCTGAGCACCGAGCGCATCATCCAGTGAGATATAGTCGCAACAGCTGCTCAGGGGAAACTGCCCATTGAGAAAACCGGTGCGCAGAAAATGATCCTCCGTGACCAGAATGATAAACGGAGCGTCGGTTTTTCGGGGCTGGCTGATGGACTGGCTCAAAAACTCGAGCCGGTCGAAAAAGGGGGGAGCAAAAGGTGAGCGCGTAAATCCCAGTGCATCACTTCCTGTACGCCGCCGCCGGTAACGGCGCACTGTCATTCGCATGGTCTCCCTCCTGGAAATGGCTCTTTAATCCTCCGGCCATGTCCAGGACGGCCAGTAATATCCCTGGCCGAGATCTGCGCCTGCCTGCAGTGCCCAGGTGCGATCGCGTTCAGTCTCAATACCTTCGATGAGCACGCTCCCGGCCAGCTGAAAGCAACGTGAAACCAGCTGCCTCAGCGCGGGTGTGGCGCGTAAACGCCAGAATGCGCCCTTATCAATTTTGATGCCGTTCAACGGTAATCGACAAAATAAAAACGGCTGAATAACCGTTTCGTCGATGTCATCCAGCCATATACTGTGCCCCTGTTCCCGGAGTTTCGACAGGTTTTGAATGACGCGCTGCTTCTGTGCGGCAGAGAAAGCCAGAAAGACAGAGAGATCAACAATCTCGATATTCAGCGGCGTGTTTTTCAGATTGATGAGCCGCTGAAAGGACGCTGGCTCTGTCAGAACGGTTATCGGCAGATTAATAAAAAGATTTTTACCGTGCGGCGTCTTTTTTAGTGCAGCAAGCTGCGCTTCAAGCAGCGTCATTGACCAGCCTGCCGACTGATGGCGGAAAAAATCCTCGCTGTGCTGCGTTTCGGACAGAATGCTAAGCACCTCCACGCCAACCTGACGCTGAGAGGTGAGGGCGACGACAGGCTCCAGTTTGATGCCGACGATGTCCTGAGACATAAACTGTAACCGGGGGGGCGTATCGAACGGGTTGTGCGCTGTCACTCCATTGTCCTGTTGTCTGTCAGCCTCCAGGCGGCCGGGAAACCTCGCTCTAGTGTGACGAGCCGACGAGCAGGAAAACAGCAGGCGTTACTTAAATGCAACTAAGCCTTTTCGCAGCGCTAAATTTTACGGTGAAACAGCGAGAAATGTTGAGAAAATAGCCGTATTTACAATCGGCTAGCGGTAATTGCCCCCGAAAACGGAAAAGGCATTGACTCACCTGCCATTGACCGTATAATTCTTCGCGTTTCACCACCGCGAAGTTCACTCTTCTCAGTGCGCCCTTAGCTCAGTTGGATAGAGCAACGGCCTTCTAAGCCGTAGGTCGTAGGTTCGAATCCTACAGGGCGTGCCATTTAGAAACAGGCACTTACGCCAGTTTCAAACCATCCTGATTTTCTCCTTGTGTCGTATTTGCGTCATGGTTGCCAAAATGGCATCCATTTTCCGTGCGTGTTCACTTAAATGGTTCAGCGCAAGGTGAGCATCCCCTTTTATCACGCATTAACTTGAGCAGGATCCTGCAGAGATTTGCGCTTGCCAAAGCATAGATAATGCGTATAGTTCTCATTTGCATTGCAACCAATATATTCTAAGGCCCGTCCACGGGCTATTTTTGCGCGCACTTTCAAACGAGTTAACGATGAACAACACCAAAATGCATAAAACGCTGCTGGCGCTCGCCATTGGCGCGGTTACACATTCCGCCTGGGCGGCAGAGGATAAAAAAGAAGACACCATCGTTGTGCAGTCTGCACCTGCCGGCGACTTTAAACCCGGTGGCGACCAGCTGGTGCCGGCCTTCCTTGACGGACAGGTGGCGAACGGCGGGCGAATGGGGATGCTCGGCCAGCAGAACGCCATGGACGTGCCGTTCAACATCATCAGCTACACCTCAAAGCTGGTGGAAGATCAGCAGGCGAAAACCATTGCTGACGTGGTCGCCAACGACGCGGGCGTGCAGTTTGTTCAGGGTTACGGCAACAGCGCAGAAACCTTCCGCATTCGCGGCCTGAAGTTTGACGGCGACGACATGACCTTCGGTGGCCTCTCCGGCGTGCTGCCGCGTCAGGTGGTGGATGCCCAGATGGTTGACCGCATTGAGATCTTCAAAGGGGCCAACTCCCTGATGAACGGCGCGGCAAGCTCGGGCGTGGGCGGGATGATTAACCTTGAGCCTAAACACGCGGGCGACACCCCGCAGGCGAAAGTGGGCGTGGACTACACCTCGGATTCCCAGATTGGCACCACGCTGGATGCGGGGCGTCGCTTTGGCGATAACGACCAGTTCGGCGCGCGCGTGAACCTCGTGCATCGTGAAGGGGAAACCGGCGTACCGAACGATCGCCGCCGCACCACGCTGCTCTCCACCGGCCTGGACTACAAAGGCGACCGCTTCCGCACCTCGCTGGATCTGGGCTATCAGAAAAAAAACTTCCACGGCAGCCCGACCAGCGTCAACATCTCGGCGGTGGACTTCGTGCCTGAACCACCGAAGAACGATCGTAACTTCTCGCAGAAGTGGGCCTACAGCGATATCGAAAACGAGTTCGGGATGTGGCGCAGCGAGTACGACATCACCGACAGCTGGACGGCCTATACCGGCCTGGGCGCGCAGCACGCGCATGAAGAAGGGATCTACAGCGCACCGAAGCTGGTGGACAAGAGCGGCAAGGCGACGGCCAGCCGACTGGATACCAACCGCATCAGCGATTCCGTCAGCGGCATGGCGGGCATTCGCGGCAACTTCAACACCGGCTTCGTCTCGCACAAGGTCAACGTCGGGTATTCCGCAATGACCAAAAACGAAAAAATCGCGTGGAAAATGTCGGCGACGGCGGATAACCCGACCACCAACATCTACCACAACACCGGCGTGGATATGCCGGACAGCACCAACTTCAACGGCTCCGGCGGTAAATACAGCGATCCGCTGACCAGCGGGCGCACCCGCACCCAGGGCTGGCTGCTGAGCGATACCCTGGGCGTGCTTGATGACAAGCTGCTGTTCACCGCAGGCGCGCGCCATCAGAAAGTGGTCGTTCGCGGGTATAACAAAATTACCGGCGCAGAGAACGACGCGGACGGCTTCGACGGCAGCCGCTGGATGCCAACCTACGGCGTGGTTTACAAACCGTGGGAAGAAATTTCCCTCTACGCCAACCACACCGAAGCGCTGCAGCCGGGCAAAACCGCACCTAACACCGCCACCAACTACGGCCAGAGCACCGGCATCGTTCACTCTAAGCAGAACGAAGTGGGCGTGAAGGCGGACTTCGGGCGCGTGGGCGGCTCTCTGGCGCTGTTTGAGATTAAAATGCCCTCGGCGATCCTCGATGCTAACAATCACTACGGCCTGGACGCTGAACAGCGCAACCGTGGCGTGGAGCTGAACGTCTTCGGCGAGCCGATGCTCGGGATGCGTCTGAACGCCAGCGCCACCTGGCTGCAGGCGGAGCTAACCAAAACCAAAAACGGCGTGAACCAGGGCAACGATGCAATTGGTATTCCGAACTTCTACGCCGTGCTGGGCGCGGAGTACGACATCAAGCCGGTTGACGGCCTGACAGCGACCGCGCGCGTGAACCACTCCGGCACGCAGTATGCCGACCTCGCGAACAGCAAAAAGCTGGATAGCTACACCACGCTGGATCTGGGCATGCGCTATCGCTTCGCGGTGAACCACAACGCAAACCAGATGACCGTGCGCGCGGGCATCGACAACGTGACCAATGAGAACTACTGGGCCAGCGTGGACGATTCCGGTACCTACATCACTCAGGGCGAACCGCGTACCTTTAAGGTCTCGGTTGGCTACGAGTTCTAAGCGTTCCACCTCGTTATCCGGGGCACGGATGCCCCCATCCTTCCGTCATCGTGTTATAAAATTGTAATAAAAGCTTCTTACACTGGTCGCCAACTCTTTACCTCTTGGCCAATGACAGGAAGCCGCTATGGGCAGACCCCTCAAATCCGTTTTTAAAAAAGAACATCGCGACGACATCGCTAACCGCAGCGCAAACCCGGTATTCTCCGAGGTGGCAGATGTGTTCCTCTCCCGCCGCCGTTTTCTCCAGATGGGGGCCGTTGCGGGGGCCGCCGTATCATTCCCGTTTCTGATCAAACCTGAGATCGCCATTGCCGCGGTATCGAAACCTTCCGCGCTGGCAAAAGCGGTTTCCCTGGGCTTTACCAGCATCGACGTCTCCACCGAAGATACGGTCAGGGTGCCGGAAGGCTATATTGCCCGCCCGTTCTATCGTTGGGGTGACCCGACGGGGATCAAAAACAACATGCCGGCCTTTAAGCCGGACGCCAGCAACACCACGGACGAACAGGCTGTGCAGGCGGGTATGCACCACGACGGCATGGCGTGGTTTAGCCTGCCGCAGGGGGAGCAAAACCCGGAGCATGGCCTGCTGGCGATGAACCATGAATACATCGACAACGGGATGCTGTTTACCGACGGTACGGCGAACTGGAGCCTCGACAAGGCCCGCAAGGGGCAGAACGCGATGGGCGTCTCGGTGGTGGAAGTGAAAAAAGCGGGCAGCGACTGGCAGGTGGTACGCCCGTCTTCATATGCCCGCCGCATCACCGTCAATACGCCGATGCAGCTTACCGGCCCGGCGCGGCATCAGGACTTAATGAAAACCGCCGCCGACCCGCAGGGGGAGCGCGTGCTGGGCACCATGCAAAACTGCGCTAACGGCCACACGCCGTGGGGCACCTATCTCACCTGCGAGGAAAACTGGTCGGATATTTTTGTCAAAAAAGCCGATCTCAATCCGCTGGAAAAACGCTACGGCATCAGCGACAGCGATGAATCCTACCGCTGGAACGAGGTGGACGAGCGGTTCAGCGTCGATAAAACCCCTAACGAACCCAACCGTTTCGGCTGGGTCGTGGAGATCGATCCCTACAACCCCACCTCCACACCGCGCAAGCACACCGCCCTGGGCCGCTTCAAGCATGAGGGGGCAGCCGTCACGCTCGCCGCCGATAACCGCGTGGTGGTCTACATGGGGGACGATCAGAAGTTTGAGTACATCTATAAGTTTGTCTCGGACAAAAAATACGATCCCGCGAACCGTGAAGCCAATATGCAGCTGCTGACCTCCGGCACGCTGTACGTCGCCAGGTTCAACGAGGACGGGAGCGGAGACTGGCTGCCGCTGATCTTCGGGCAAAATGGCCTGGATAAGAGTAAAGGGTTTGAAAGCCAGGGCGATCTGCTGATTAAAACCCGCCTGGCGGCCGACGCGGTGGGGGCGACCAAAATGGATCGCCCCGAATGGATAGCCGTCGATCCGCACGCCAGCGGCAGCGTCTACTGTACGCTCACCAACAACAGCGATCGCGGGAAAGAGGGGAAAGCGCCGGTGGATGCCGCCAACCCGCGCGCCAACAACGTGTTTGGGCATATCATGCACTGGCACGAAGACGGCGCGGACCCTGCTGCCGCACGCTTTAAGTGGGATATTCTGGTCATGGCCGGACGCACCGACGGCGACGATCCGAAGGCCAAAGGCTCCATGCAGGGCGCGGCATTCGGCAGTCCGGACGGACTCTCTTTCGATCATCAGGGCGTCCTGTGGATCCAGACCGACGTCTCCTCCAGCACCATCAATAAGAAAGCGTACGAGGGAATGGGCAATAACCAGATGGTGGCGACCATTCCGGGCACCAACGAGTATCGCCGTTTCCTGACCGGGCCGCGCGGGTGTGAGATCACCGGCATTGCGTTTACGCCGGACAACCGCACGCTGTTTATAAACATTCAGCACCCAGGGGAGGGCGGGGATGATATTACCGACCCGGCCAATCCTCGCGCCGTCTCTAACTGGCCGGACGCCAGTCCGAACGGACGCCCGCGATCGTCCACGGTGGTGATCGTGAAAGCGGACGGCGGAATTATCGGGTCGTGACGTTTATCCGCCGGGCGCACTCGCTGGCCCGGCGTTAAGCTTGCTACCACCAGCATGAAGTGTTAAAACGTGCCCCTTCTAAAAAAGAGACAGGGGTAGGGCGTGAAAGACGCGTCATCCGCTTCAGGCCATGGTCGCGCTGAAGCCTCGTCGGATCAGAATCCGACGCTGCAACGTGGTTTGCAAAATCGACATATTCAGTTAATTGCCCTCGGCGGCGCAATCGGTACCGGGCTGTTTCTCGGCATCGGCCCCGCCATTCAGATGGCCGGCCCGGCGGTTCTGCTGGGTTACGCTATCGCCGGGATTATCGCCTTCCTGATCATGCGCCAGCTCGGCGAGATGGTCGTTGAAGAGCCGGTGTCAGGCTCCTTCGCGCACTTTGCCTATAAATACTGGGGCCCGTTCGCAGGCTTCCTCTCCGGCTGGAACTACTGGGTGATGTTCGTGCTGGTGGGGATGGCGGAGCTGACCGCTGCAGGCATCTACATGCAGTACTGGCTGCCGGACGTGCCCACGTGGATCTGGGCGGCGGCCTTCTTCATCATTATTAACGCCGTTAACCTCGTCAACGTGCGTCTGTATGGTGAAACCGAGTTCTGGTTTGCGCTGATTAAGGTGCTGGCAATTATCGGCATGATCGGCTTTGGCCTGTGGCTGCTGTTCTCCGGCCACGGCGGCGAGCGTGCCACTATGGACAACCTTTGGCAGCACGGCGGCTTCCTGGCGACCGGCTGGAAAGGGCTCATCCTCTCGCTGGCGGTGATTATGTTCTCCTTCGGCGGTCTGGAGCTGATTGGCATTACCGCGGCCGAAGCGCGCGATCCGCACAAAAGCATTCCGAAAGCGGTCAACCAGGTGGTGTACCGTATTCTGCTGTTCTATATCGGCTCGCTGGTGGTGCTGCTGGCGCTTTACCCGTGGGTGGAAGTGAAATCCGACAGCAGTCCGTTCGTAATGATTTTCCACGATCTGAACAGCAACGTGGTGGCTTCGGCACTGAACTTCGTCATTCTGGTGGCCTCTTTGTCGGTGTACAATAGCGGGGTCTACTCCAACAGCCGTATGCTGTTTGGCCTCTCCGTACAGGGCAACGCGCCGAAGTTCCTCACCCGCGTCAGCCGCCGCGGCGTGCCGGTGAATTCGCTGTTCCTTTCCGGCGCGATTACGTCTCTGGTAGTGCTAATTAACTACCTGCTGCCGAAACAGGCCTTCGGCCTGCTGATGGCGCTGGTTGTCGCCACGCTGCTGCTGAACTGGATCATGATCTGCCTCGCGCACCTGCGTTTCCGCGCGGCGATGCGCCGTAAGGGACGCGAGACGCAGTTCAAAGCGCTGCTCTATCCGGCGGGGAACTACCTCTGTATCGCGTTCCTGGCGTTGATTCTGGTGCTGATGTGCACCATGGATGAGATGCGGCTTTCAGCAATGCTGCTGCCGGTATGGGTGGTGTTCCTGTTTATCGCGTTTAAGCTCTCACGCAAAAAGTAGCCCGTTTTTCTCCCTCTCCCTGTGGGAGAGGGCCGGGGTGAGGGCAACAGACCGCACCAAACCAGACCGCACCTGCCTTCACGCCCGGTGGCGCTGCGCTTACCGGGCCTACAAAACACTGCTTCATCTTTATCGTGACCCCCCTCCCAAATCTTCTACGATCCACAGGATCTTTATTTTGTAATCGATTACTTTTCATTTGAGTTGTTTTGTAATCGATTACTTTTTCCGGGTGAGGCTTATCATGGTGTCAACTGAAAGTAGTGAAAAGGCGATAACACAGCACCGGCTACTGGTGCCGCGGCTGTCGCTGATGATGTTTCTGCAATTTTTTATCTGGGGTAGCTGGTCGGTCACGCTTGGCCTGGTGATGACCCAGCACAACATGTCTCTGCTGATTGGCGATGCCTTCTCCGCCGGGCCCATCGCCTCGATTCTTTCGCCGTTCGTGCTCGGGATGCTGGTGGACCGCTTCTTCGCCTCGCAGAAGGTGATGGCGGTGATGCACCTCGCGGGCGCGGCGATCCTCTGGTTCGTGCCGGGGGCGCTGATTGCCGAGAACGGCGCGCTGCTGATTGGCCTGCTGTTTGGCTACACGCTCTGCTACATGCCGACGCTGGCGCTGACCAACAACATCGCGTTCCATAGCCTGGCGAACGTGGATAAAACCTTCCCGGTGGTGCGCGTGTTCGGCACCATCGGCTGGATCGTGGCGGGCATTTTCATCGGCGTCACCGGCGTGGCGTCCAGCGTTACCATCTTTAAGGTAGCGGCGGCCAGTTCCGTGCTGCTGGCGCTTTACAGCCTGACGCTGCCGCACACGCCTGCGCCCGCGAAAGGCCTGCCGGTGAAGGTGCGGGATCTCTTCTGCGCGGATGCCTTTGCGCTGCTCAAAACCCGCCACTTTTTCGTCTTCTCCGTCTGCGCGATGCTGATCTCCGTCCCGCTCGGCACCTATTACGCCTACACCGCCTCGTATCTGGCGGATGCAGGAATTGCCGACGTCAGCACCGCCATGTCTTTCGGGCAGATGTCCGAGATCTTCTTCATGCTGGTCATTCCGCTGCTGTTCCGCCGTCTGGGCGTGAAGGTCATGCTGCTGATCGGCATGCTGGCGTGGTTCGTGCGCTACGCCATGTTCGCGCTGGGCGTCAGCGAGGAGGGGCGCATTCTGCTGTATCTCGGCATTCTGCTCCACGGCGTCTGCTACGATTTCTTCTTTGTCGTCGGCTTTATCTACACCGACCGGGTGGCAGGCGAAAAGGTGAAAGGCCAGGCCCAGAGCATGATCGTGATGTTCACCTACGGCATCGGCATGCTCCTCGGCTCGCAGATTTCCGGCGCGCTCTATAACCGCCTGGTGGCAGGGCAGGCCGTGCCGCAGGCGTGGGTGACATTCTGGTGGATCCCGGCGGTAGCGGCCGCGGCGATCGCGCTGATTTTCCTTCTCACGTTTAAGTATGACGATGACAAGGCGTAACGTTCAGGAGGTGGTATGAGGACGATGAAAGGACCCGGCATTTTTCTGTCGCAGTTTATTGGCGCAGAAGCGCCGTTTAATTCGCTCGACGGGCTGGCTGAATGGGCGGCAGGTAAAGGTTATAAGGCGGTGCAGATCCCCTGCAACCATCCGCACATCTTTGACGTCGAGAAAGCCGCAGAGAGCCAGGCCTACTGCGACGACATCGCCGCTACGCTGGCCGCGCACGGGCTGGTTATCAGCGAACTGTCGACCCATCTGGAAGGGCAGCTCGTGGCGGTGAACCCCGTCTACAGCGACGCGTTTGACCACTTCGCGCCCGCGTCCGTGCGCGGTAACGATGCTGCCCGTCGGGCGTGGGCCACGGAGAAGCTGAAGCAGGCGGCGGTCGCCTCGGCAAGATTAGGTCTGAAAGCGCACGCCACCTTCTCCGGCTCGCTGGCGTGGCCGTTTTTCTATCCGTGGCCGCCGCATAACGAGCAGCGTTTTCAGGAAGCGTTCGAGGAGCTGGCAACCCGCTGGCGGCCAATACTGGATACCTTTGGCGAGCAGGGGGTGGACGTCTGCTTTGAGCTGCATCCCGGGGAAGATCTGCACGACGGCGTGACCTTCGAGCGTTTTCTGGCGCTGGTGGATAACCATCCGCGCTGCAACATCCTCTTTGATCCGAGCCATATGCTGCTCCAGCAGATGGACTATCTGGCCTTTATCGACATCTTCCATGCGCGCATCAAGGCGTTCCACGTGAAGGATGCCGAGTTTCGCCCCAGCGGGCGCAGCGGCGTGTACGGCGGCTACCAGCCGTGGATCAACCGCGCCGGTCGCTTCCGTTCGCCCGGTGACGGGCAGATCGACTTTAAGGGCATTTTCAGCAAGCTGACCCAGTACGACTACGACGGCTGGGCGGTGCTGGAGTGGGAGTGCTGCCTGAAGGATGGCGATACCGGCGCGCGCGAAGGCAGCGAATTTATCCGCCGCCATATCATTCCCGTTTCCGGACGGGCGTTTGATGATTTCGCCGCAGGGGGCAGTCATGATTAACGTCGGGATCGTCGGCAGCGGGTTTATTGGCCCGGCGCATATCGAGGCGCTCAGGCGCCTCGGGTTTGTTCAGGTGGTCGCGCTGTGCGACGGCTCGCTCGTTAAGGCGCAGGAAAAGGCGCGCCTGCTAAACGTACCGCACGCGTACGGCAGCGTTGAGGAGCTGCTCGCGCACCCTGATTTGCACGTGGTGCACAACTGCACGCCGAACCACCTGCATGCACAGATTAACCGCCAGATCCTGCGCGCGGGCAAGCACGTGTTTTCCGAAAAGCCGCTGTGCATGACGCCTGAGGAGGCGCGCGAGCTGGTGGCGCTGGCGGAGCAGGCGGGCGTGGTGCATGGCGTGAGCTTCGTCTATCGCCAGTTTGCGATGGTGCGTCAGGCGGCGAGCATGCTGCGCGCAAGCAGCCTCGGGCGGATTTTTGCCTCACACGGCAGCTACCTACAGGACTGGATGCTGCTGGAAACCGACTACAACTGGCGGGTGGATGCCGCGCTCGGCGGCGCATCGCGGGCGGTGGCGGATATCGGCTCCCACTGGTGCGACACGGTGCAGTTCGTCACCGGGCGGCGCATTACCGAGGTGATGGCTGATTTATCCATCGTCTGGCCGACGCGCAGGGCCAGCAAGGGCGGGAATCAAACCTTCTCCCATGACGAACAGGCGGAGTATGAAGACAAACCAGTCACGACCGAAGACTTCGGCTCGGTGCTGTTCCGCTTTGACGACGGCAGCAAGGGCTGCTTTAGCGTCTCGCAGGTGAGCGCCGGGCGTAAAAACCGCCTGACGTTTGAGATCAACGGCAGCGAGCGCTCGCTGGCGTGGGACCAGGAGGTGCCGCAGCAGCTGTGGATCGGCCATCGTGCGCAGGCCAACCAGACGCTCACCGACGATCCGGGCCTGATGAACCCTGACGTAGCCGACAGCGCCCACTTCCCTGGCGGGCATATTGAAGGCTGGCCGGATGCCTTCAAAAATATGATGGCGCAGTTCTACCGCGCCGTGCAGGCGGGCGCAATGCCGGAGACGCCGCAGTTTGCGACGTTTCACGATGGCGCAAACGTGATGTATATCATTGATGCCATTGTGAAAAGCCATCAGCAGCAGCGCTGGGTGCGCGTGGAATGCTGACGCATTGCCCGGTTCGCCGGGCAACAAATTTATGGTAGCCTGCACAAAACGCTAACCGCAGGATGTATCGTCGCTATGTCAATTCAGAAAATCGCTCAGCTGGCCGGGGTTTCCGTGGCGACGGTCTCCCGCGTGCTGAATAACAGCGACACCGTGAAGGCGAAAAACCGCGAGCGCGTTCTGCAGGCGATTCAGGAGAGCAACTACCAGCCAAACCTGCTCGCCCGTCAGCTGCGCACCTCCCGCAGCTATATGATCCTGGTGATGGTGTCCAACATCGCCAACCCGTTCTGCGCTGAAGTGGTGAAGGGCATCGAAGCCGAGGCGGAGAAAAACGGCTACCGCATTCTGCTGTGTAACTCCGGCTCGGACATCGAGCGCTCCCGCTCGGGCTTGAGCCTGCTCTCCGGCAAAATCGTCGACGGCATTATCACCATGGACGCCTTCTCGAAGCTGCCGGAACTTGCCGCGCTGATTGGTTCTGCACCGTGGGTGCAGTGCGCCGAATACGCCGATGCGGGCGCGGTCTCCTGCGTCGGCATCAATGATGTGGACGCTTCACAGCATGCCGTCAGCCAGCTGGCCGACGGCGGCCGCAAGCGTATCGCGATGATCAACCACGATCTCAGCTACAAATATGCCCGCCTGCGCGAACGCGGCTACAAGAGCGTGATCCACCTGCGGGATCTGGACTATCAGGCAGTGGAGTATGCCAGCGATCTCAGCTCGGGGGCGGGCATGGCGGCGATGCAAAACCTGTTAAAAGATAATCCACCGGATGCAGTATTTGCCGTTTCCGATACGCTGGCGGCGGGCGCGCTGTGCGCCATTCAGCAGGCAGGTCTGCGGGTGCCAGAGGATATTGCCGTGGTCGGCTTTGACGGTACGGAGCTGGCGGACATGATTTCACTTACCACCATCGAACAGCCGTCGCGGGATATCGGGCGCAAGGCGGTCAATCTTCTCTTAAACAAAATCGACAACCCGGATGCGCCCACGGAAAGGGTGATGATGGACTGGCGCTTTATTTCCCGCGCCAGCACCTGATTATCTGGCAATAACGCCTGCCAAGGAGCGAATATCGTTCCCGGTAGGCGACTGGTGAATACGCAGGCCAAACTCATCCACTACCGCGAAAATATGGTCGAAGATATCGGCCTGAATATCTTCGTATTCCGCCCAGATTACCGTATTGGTAAAGGCATATATTTCAATCGGCAGCCCGTTGGCATCCGGCGCCAGCTGGCGCACCATCAGCGTCATATCTTTACGAATACGCGGATGGTTACGCAGATATTCATTCAGGTAAGCGCGGAAGGTGCCGATATTGGTCATCTTGCGCAGGTTTAATACCGATTCCCCTTCGCCGTTCTGCTGATTCCACAGGCTAATTTCTTCATGGCGCGCGGCCAGATAAGGCTTCAGCAGTTTTGCCTGAATCAGCTTCTGCTGCTCCTGCTCGTCGAGAAAATGAATGCTGGTGGTATCGATATTCAGGCTGCGCTTGATGCGTCGCCCGCCGGAGGCGGACATCCCACTCCAGTTGATAAAGGCGTCGGAGACCAGTGCCCACGTCGGAATGGTGGTGATGGTGTTATCGAAGTTGCGTACTTTAACGGTCGTCAGGCCGATGTCCGTCACCGTACCATTAGCGCCGTACTTTGGCATCTCCAGCCAGTCGCCGAGCTTGAGCATGTCGTTGGCGGAAAGCTGAATACCCGCCACAAGGCCGAGTATCGGGTCTTTAAACACCAGCATCAGGACGGCGGCCATCGCACCCAGACCGCTGATCAGAATCGCCGGGGACTGGCCGATCAGCAGGGAGATAATCAATATCCCCACCAGGATAGCGCTCACCAGCTTGATGCCCTGGAAGATCCCCTTCAGCGGCAGCTGCGAGGCGGTCGCCATCTTTTGCGACAGATTAAATATCACGTCCAGCAGCGAGAAGAAGGAGAGCAGGGCATACACCATCACCCACAGCTTCGCGCAGGTGGTGAGTATTTCCGCCGCTTCGCTGCCTTTTTGCAGCCACAGTACCGCCTGAACGTTGACGATTATCCCCTGCAGGGTAAAGGCCAGACGGTGAAATAATTTATTCTGGGTAATAATTTGCAGCCATAAATGGCTACTGGCCTGCGCGCGTTTCTCGAATGCGCGCAGCACCAGTTTGTGCAAAATAAAATGAACAATGATGGCGGTGAGAAAAATAATACCAAAGATAATCACTAAAGAGGTGGTGTGATTAATTTCAATCCCTAACTCTTCAACCTGAGCAATTAATTCCTGCATAACGTCTCCTGTATTGTTGCAGCCCCATAATGGCGGCTGCGGATCTATTATGCAAATTCACAGGGTTATTTGGCGGCCTCACAGACCTTCACAACCGGCAGGCAGAGACGATGACGCATGCGCAGCGTCGCCAGCGCCAGGATAACCATCAGGCCGGTTTCCACCGCCAGGAAAAGGTCAATCGCCTGCGCGTAATCCCCGTGGTAATTCTGCAGCCCGTGCAGCAAAATCGCCCCGAAAATGGCCGGGCCCAGACCCAGCGCGGCCTGCTGCAGCGTGCTGAGAATGGCGCTTGCGGCCCCTGCGTCGTCAGGCTGGATGTCGCGCATCCCGATGCGGTAGAAGCTGTTTACAATCAGCGCCTGGCCGTAGCCGACCAGCCCGGTGGCAGGGGCCAGCGTCAGCGCGGTGTTGTTCACGCCCCAGAGCCGGAACGTCGCGATGAGCGCCAGCAGGCCGATTATCTGAATTGCCAGACCCGTCAGCAGAATCGTGCTGGTACTGTAGCGGGCAATCAACCGCGGCGCGAACCAGGCAGAGATAAAATAGGTCACGCCCAGGGCGATAAAGCTGTTCCCGGACTGCCACGGCGCCATCCCCAGACCGGTCTGCATGGTCAGCGCCATACAGAACATAAACCCGGACCAGACGCTGAAAAAGAGCAGCGCAATCACGATGCCAAAGCGAACGCTGCGAAGCTGAAGCAGGCGTGGCGGGATCAGCGGATGGGCATTCTCTCTCTCCTTTTTGCGTGCGTTCTGCGCCATCAGCCAGGCCAGCGGAATAATGGCAAGAAGCATAACCTTCAGCGACCACGGCCAGTGCCACTGCGGACCGAGCGCCATCGGGAACAGCAGGCAGCAAAGAATGAGGGCCAGCAGCACGGTGCCTGTCCAGTCGATGCGCGACGGCGTTTCACGACGGGTTTCTGGCACGTAGCGGCGGCTTAACGCCAGCACCACCAGACAAATCGGCACGTTGATAAAGAAGGCGTTACGCCAGCCCAGCCCGGCGATATCCGCCGACACCAGCCAGCCGCCGCCCATCTGCCCGACGATAAACGCAATCCCGCCAATGCCGCCAAACAGGCTAATGGCCTTCGCGTGGGCGCTACCTTTTAGCGTGACGTGCAGCGTGGCGAGGATCTGCGGCATGATGAGCGCTGCCCCCGCGCCCTGAACGATGCGTGCGGCCAGCAGTTGTTCAATATTTCCCGCCATCCCGCACAGCAGCGAGGCCAGCCCAAAAACTGCCACGCCCCACATAAACAGGCGACGGCGGCCAAGGTTATCCCCCAGCTTGCTGCCGAGCGCAAGGCAGACGGCAAAGGCCACGCCGTAGAGAGCGACAATGAGCTCCAGCTCGGTGGCGGTGGCGTGCAGCGAATGGGTGATGGCGTCCAGCGCCACGTTGGTGATTGAGGTATCAATCATCGGCAGCATCTGGCCGGTTAACAGCAATATCAGGCCTGCGCGACCCGGTGAAACAACTGACGTATTCATGGTAACTCCATTGCGTCATTCATCAGATGGTCGTAGCATCAACCATCTGATAAACGGGTACCAGTTCTTGCTTATACTGGTACTGGCACTACCATGCAGGGGGATTTATGGCCTTGATGTCTGAACCCGTCACCTCACTTCAGGATGACACCCGAAAACAGCTGGGGGCATTTTTACGCGCCCGGCGGGAAAGCCTCGATCCCCAGCGTCTCGGCCTGCCGCGCAGCGGTCGGCGGCGCACGCCTGGCCTGCGCCGGGAAGAGGTGGCGATGCTCGCTGACGTGGGCGTGACCTGGTACACCTGGCTTGAGCAGGGCAGGGACGTCAACCCCTCCAGCGCAGTGATGGCCGCCATCGCAAAAGCGCTGCAGTGCACCCCGACCGAGGCCCGGCATCTTTTCGTGCTCGCCGGCTTGCCGCCGGGAGAAGCCCCGCAGGCGGTCTGCTGCGAGGGCATCAGCGAAGGCACGCGCCGCCTGCTGGATACCCTGATGCCTAAACCCGCCAGCATTCAGAAGCCCAACTTCGACATCGTCGCGTGGAATGACAGCTTCGGGCATCTCATGGGCGTCGATTTCAACGCCATCCCGCCGGAAGACCGCAACTGTATTTACCTGTTCCTTACCCATCCGGCGTGGCGTGCGCGTCTCGGCAGACGCGACGACGTGCTGCCGATTTTCGTTTCCTATTTCCGCGCGGCGATGGCCGAGCACCGGGGCGACCCGCTCTGGGAAGCCAAACTGGCGCGTTTTTTTGCGGTTTCCGAGGAGTTCAAAACCCTGTGGCACCAGCGCAACGACGTGCGCGGCGTGGAGAACCAGCTCAAGCTGTTTACCCATCCAGAACTGGGAGATTTTACGCTGCAGCAGATGTACTGGTACTCCGCGCCGCGAAACGGATCGCGGCTACTGGTGTATCTCCCGGTGGATGAGGCGGGGGAAAGGGCGATGGAATGGCTGGCGGCGCAGGGGAAGTAAGTTTTTTGCGAGGCGCTTTCAGGTAATCAAAGCGGCTCCGGTTCTTCCTGTTAAAAATGGGTAAGGTGGGACACGAAAAGCTAAATTAGCCTTTAATGCAAATTGCCTTATATGCTAATATCATCAGGGATGAAATATCGTGTTCAGACTTATCGTTCATGAGGCGGTAAGGGAAGAGATTCTCTTACTACCTGCTGGGGTGAAGGCGAAGCTGATTCGCCAGCTTGATAAATTGCGTTTAAACCCGACGGCTCTTCGGGAACCTGACAGCAAACCATTGCCGCATGGCCTGTTTGAAATAAGGACCGTTGGGCTGATCCATACCCGAGGTATCTATGTTTACCAGCGGGAAAAGACGATTTTTCTTTTGCGCGTGTTTGTTAAGAAGACGCAAAAAACGCCCTCTGCTGAACTTCGTCTGGCACTGAAGCGACAACAGGAGATGTTGGATGAGCAAGAAGATTATTGACTGGGATGAACTCAGGGCTGAACTGTTAAGCGATTCAGAGGTTCAGGCTTCCTTTGATGCAGAAGAGCGCAAGGAGCGTTTGCGGGAGATGCTGGCGCAATGGCGCAATCATGCTGGCCTGACGCGCGCCCAGGTGGCGGAGCGGATGGGCGTCAGCGCACCAACGGTATCAAGAATGGAAGCGAATATTACCCGGGCGAGTCTCGATACATTAACGCGTTATGCGCTGGTGTGCGGGATCAAGCATCCGCAGATTACGCTCTATTGACGCTTAATCAACTTGCTGAATTTACGCGATTTCTATTGGAAGTTAAGTTGACTATACTTATGCGATGAGAAACAACTAATGTCGCCACTAATGATTGATTCCGCAGAGTTCAGCCAAAAACTTGGGCTTATCTCCCGAAACGTCGAACATACCGAAGCATTTCTGGCGCGGGGTACTGCGGATTTTCATCTGCCGGGGTTCTTGCTGCCTGTCGGATACCGGCTTTTAAAATCGCGTTATGGTGATGAATATCGTCTCGTGACTACCGATGACGGTAAGCCTTATACGGCGTATGCCGTGAAGCTTACATTTCATAAAGAAATTACCTTTCCCCACGGTGCCGCCACGCAGGTGATGGTATGGCGCACCCCGCGCGCCGTCCACCAGCGCGTAATAAGCGGATTACCGCAATTATTTTTCCAGTGGGTGCTCAGCGAATACGACATCGTAGTCTCCGACAGCGAGCAAACGGGGGACGGGCAACGGTTTTGGCTGCGCATGATCGACTGGGCGTTCACCATGAACTATCGCATTAGCGTGGCAGACGGTACAGTGGGAGAAGAATGGACGTTAACGCCCGTAAACTCTTACGCCGAGCTGGAAGAGCGCTGGATTGCCTTTGCCTGGGGAAGCGATCGCGATGTACATCCACACCGCAGGCTGGTTATCAGTAAAACGTAACGGGCCGCGTGCAGCGGCCCGTTTGAATCAGCACTCGGTCACAATCGTGCTCAGCGGCAGACGAGACTTCGGCAGCGTGGCGTTAAAATCTTCCACGCTGTGGTGCCCGACCGGGACCACCACCAGGCTGGTGAAGCCTTTCTCTTTCAGGCCAAACTCTTCATCCAGAATCGCCGCGTCAAAGCCTTCAATCGGCACCGCGTCCAGACCCATCGCGCCCACGCCCAGCAGGAAGTTACCGACGTTCAGGTAAACCTGTTTCGCCATCCACTGGTCGTCATCTTTCAGATCCACGCGGTGCATATCGGCGAAGTAGGTGCGGCCCTTATGGTTCGCGGCTTTAGCTTCCGGCGTGTTGAAACGGCCATCGGCCTCTTCCTGGTCGACAACGCGTTCCAGCCAGGCGTCGTCCATCGCGGTTTTCGCGCAGAACACCACCACGTGAGAGGCGTCCAGCATTTTGCGTTCGTTGAACACGTAAGTGCCCGCCGCGGATTTCGCCACGCGGGCTTTACCTTCCTCGGTGCTGGCCACAATAAAGTGCCACGGCTGGGAGTTGGTGCTGGATGGGCTGTACTGCAGCAGGGTTTTGATTTTCTCTGCTTCTTCAGCGGTCAGTTTTTTGGTTGGGTCGAACGCCTTGGTAGAGTGGCGTTTCAGGGCGACAGAAATGATATCCATAACTACTCCTGGTAATGAAATTCGCCCGTGCGCGGGCGCGAAAGGAGAGCAGATTACCGCGCGAAGCGGCAAAAGATAAGTGCGATTCGAGCGGTTATACTGTTCGGCACAGACGAACAATCAGGCAGGGCGTATCCATTTCTGGTCTTTTTTCGGCAGCTTATCGACGACCAGGTTCCACGAATCCGCGATCAGGTCGGCGACCAGTTCTGGCGTGATGTCCTCGGTGCCGTAGAGCGAAATCCAGTGTTTTTTATTGAGGTGGTAACCCGGCTCAACGCCACGGTAAATGTGCTGATTTAACAAGGATTTTTCCGGGTCGGATTTCAGGCTAACGTGGGGGCGTCCGTGCGCGGTGGCCATCAGCATAAAAATTTTCCCGCCCACCTTAAACACGTCGTACTCGGGGCCAAACGGCCAGCAGTGTTCGGTGAAAGGCATCTCCAGCGCGACGCGTTTTGCGTGCGCCTGCAGGGATTTACTGTCCATCGTTATCCTCCTGAGCCAGCCCGCGCCACATGGCTTCGAAACCCAGCGCTTTAAAATCGGTGGCGCGGGACGGATCGCGGGTGGCAAACTCCATGGTGGTTTCCGCCAGCGATAAGAAAAGCGCATCGCCAAACGTTTTGAATTCATCGGACATAAACACCGGGCGCACCGAACGGCGGCATAGCTCGTGAAGTTCCGGGAACATCTCTTTCACCGCCTGTTCCGTTTCAGCGCTTAGCTTTTCACTCACGCCAATCTGGCGGATCGCCGCATGCGCCACGGGGTTACGAATCCCCCAGTCCACGTAGCTGTTCCAGATATTGCGGGTATGCTCTTTAGGAAGCGTGAGGGTGCGATCGAGGTTCGCCAGCATGGTCTGGCAGAGATCCTGCTTGAGGTGCAGGTAAAGGGCATTCAGCAGATCGTCTTTAGTAGCAAAGTAGCGAAACAGCGTGCCTTCAGCGACGCCCGCATTACGGGCAATTAACGCCGTTGAGGCGGCAATACCTGACTGTGCAAATGCCACCGTCGCGGCTTCCAGTAAGGCCTGTTTTTTATCTTCACTCTTCGGACGTGCCACTAAATTTTTCCCCCTTTCAATTATAAAAACCCTGATTGAAACACGTGCTTTGACACGCTGCAACGCGGAATGTCAAAGATCGAAAACGTCTTGACGACTTTATCATCATATCTATAATGAGTGCTTACTCACTCATAATCAAGTTTCCCCGCGTAAACCATCGGATGGCGCGCGTTTTCGGGTCAGGATATGAAAAAGCCTCTCTTCATCTGCGTGGTGTTCCTCATGATTATTGCTTCAGCTGCGAGTTTACCGTTTGTTCTGAATGCCGGATTTGGCCAGTCGCCGCAGGGTGCGCAGCTCACCGAAGTGGAGGCTTCTCCGCACTATCGCGACGGGAAGTTCCACAACGCGCTCCCGACGCCTGGCTTTACCGGGCAGCAAAACATGCTGGTGGCGTGGTGGCAGTTCCTGACCCGTAAAACCGAAAACGCTCGTCCGGCGCAGCCGCTGCCGCTGGTGAAAACCGATCTGGCGAGCCTGCCTCTGGAGCAGGATACGCTGGTGTGGCTCGGCCACTCCTCGTGGTATATGCAGCTGGCGGGAAAACGCATTCTGATCGACCCGGTCCTTGGCAACTACGCCGCGCCGTTCTCGTTCCTCAATAAAGCGTTTGCGGGAGAGTATCCGTGGCGCGCGAAGAGCATGCCGGAAATCGACCTGCTGATTATCTCGCACGATCACTACGACCATCTGGACTACGCCACCATCCGGGCGCTGCTGCCGAAGGTGAAGCGCGTCGTCACGCCGCTCGGCGTGGGATCCCACCTGCGCTACTGGGGAATGAAGCCTGAGATTATCGACGAACGGGACTGGAACCAGTCGGTGCACATCAGCGATGCGCTGTCGGTTCATGTCCTGCCCGCGCGCCACTTCTCGGGGCGCGGCATTAAGCGTGACCAGACCCTGTGGGGCAGCTTCATGTTTGTCACGCCAGAGCAGAAGGTCTACTACAGCGGCGATTCCGGTTATGGCCCGCACTTTAAGGCCATCGGCGAGCAGTTTGGCGAAGTGGATTTAGCCATCATGGAAAACGGCCAGTACGACCAGGACTGGAAATACATCCACATGCTGCCGGATGAAACGGCGCAGGCCTCGGCGGACCTCAATGCGAAAGCGGTGGTGCCGGGGCATAACGGACGCTTCGTGCTGGCGAAACACACCTGGAACGATCCGCTGATCCAGCTGGCGCGGGCCAGCAAGGACAAAAACTATCGGCTGCTGACGCCGGAGCTGGGTGAGCCGGTCCGGGTGAGTGATAGCACGCAACAATTTCGTGAGTGGTGGGAATAATGTTGAACCAAGAAACAGAGGGGGAGAGCAGCATGACGATTTCCGCTCAGGTCATTGATACGATTGTCGAATGGATCGATGACAACCTACACCAGCCGCTACGCATCGAAGAGATCGCCCGCCACGCGGGTTACTCCAAGTGGCATTTACAGCGGCTGTTTATGCAGTACAAAGGCGAAAGCCTGGGGCGCTACATCCGCGAGCGCAAGCTGCTGCTGGCGGCGCGGGATCTGCGTGAATCTGACGAGCGCGTGTACGAAATCTGCCTGCGCTACGGCTTTGAATCGCAGCAGACCTTTACGCGCATCTTTACCCGCACCTTCCATCAGCCGCCCGGGGCTTACCGCAAAGAGAACCATAGTCGGGCGCATTGAAATTGACGAAACAAAGGCCGGGTAAGGCATCGCTGCTACCCGGCTTTTTTATTGGCCTACGACGCCAGTGAAAACCAGCGGCGCCAGACGAAACGCAGGATGAAGAATTCGATAGCGCCGAGCAGTAAAAACCACACGCAGAACAAAATGGTGTAGAGCTGGTTCAGATCGACCATATGAAAGGTTTGAACCAGCTTCTGCGCCAGCACCAGACCCAGCGACGGCGCGGGTAGCAGTAAGCAAGAGATCAGGGCCATCAATAAAATGCCCCCCGCAGTCAGCAGCGATTCCAACGGGTGTTTCATCGTAATGTTAATCGTCAGTTAAAAATGTCATTGTCCGGCATCCTTTAACGTAAAGCAATATCAACCCGTCGGCCCTTTTTTAATTAAATAATTCCTTCCCCCGAAGAATAATGCGCGGAAGGAGAATAATTTAATCCTGATGATTAAATTAATATCGCGCTATGTAAATAAATGTCTGCATCACGAAAATAATTTTACAAACATATAGGTGCTATATCCAATTAACGTCGCAATAACAATGGCTGCGACAATGTATAACGCCAGGCGCCGTCCGCGATAAATACCAAACATGGTTCCCCCTCGTTTAGGATTGGTTTAGAAATATTTTGTAAAAATCAGCTCGTCGAAATAATTTTAATCAATTTTGAATAACCCAGTGGTAAATATATTGCGGTAGATCAATTTTACCCGCAAGACTTTATAATCAATTTATTTAAGCCAGAAAGGAATTCAGGCTTCTGTTCACCGGATATTGAAGGAAAAATATGATGACCGAAAAAAAATACTCCCCAAACGTGCCGCCTTCCGGCGGGCTGGCATACCAGCAGACCGCAGAGCAGGTGCTTACCCACGTGCAGAGCCAGGCCAGCGGTCTGGATCGTGCAGAGGCGCAGGCGCGTCTGCAAAAAACAGGGCCGAACGCGCTGCCGGAGAAAAAAGGTAAACCCGCCTGGCTGCGTTTTTTGGCCCATTTTAACGATGTGCTGATTTACGTTCTGCTGGCCGCCGCGGTATTAACGGCGGTAATGGGTCACTGGGTCGATACGCTGGTAATTTTGGGCGTGGCGGTCATCAATGCGCTAATTGGCCATATTCAGGAAAGCAACGCGGAAAAATCGCTGAAGAGTATTCGCAATATGCTTTCCAGTGAGGCGCGCGTTATTCGTAACGGCAACCATGAAACTATACCGACGACGGAAATAGTTCCGGGCGATATTATTGTATTGCGCGCGGGGGATCGTATTCCGGCGGATATGCGTTTAATCGAGGCGCATAATTTACGCGTGGAGGAGGCGATTCTCACCGGTGAGTCCACCGTGGTGGATAAACACACGAATCCGCTGAGCGGCGAATTACCGCTGGGCGACCGCACCAATATGGTCTTCTCAGGAACGACCGTGAGCGCGGGCGGCGGAATCGGCGTGGTCATTGCCACCGGTAAGGATACGGAGCTCGGCCACATCAACCAGATGATGGCGGGCATCGAAAAGCACCGTACCCCGCTGCTGGTGCAGATGGACAAGCTGGGTAAAGCCATCTTCGTCATTATTCTGGCGATGATGGCCGCGCTGTTCGTCTTCAGCCTGATGTTCCGCGAGATCCCGATGGGCGAGCTGCTGCTCTCCCTGATTAGCCTGGCGGTCGCCTCCGTACCGGAAGGCCTGCCGGCGATTATCTCCATCATCCTCTCCCTGGGCGTGCAGGCGATGGCGCGCAAGCGGGCGATTATCCGCAAGCTGCCGACGGTTGAAACGCTGGGCGCGATGACCGTGGTCTGCTCGGATAAAACCGGGACCCTGACCATGAACGAGATGACGGTAAAAGCCATCATCACCGCCGACGTCTGCTACCGCGTGGACGGCAACAGCTACGAGCCGGTAGGCAATATCTACCTGGAAGGCAGCGATGAGCCGGTGCAGGTCCAGCCGGGCACCGTCCTGGAGCAGTACCTGCGCACCGTTGACCTGTGCAACGACAGCCAGCTGATTCAGGACGAGCGTGGCCTGTGGGGCATCACCGGCGGGCCAACCGAGGGCGCGCTGAAGGTGCTGGCGGCCAAGGCCCACCTCGAGCCGGTCGTGACCACGCTGGTTAACAAGATTCCGTTCGATTCTCAGTACAAGTACATGAGCACCCACTACCAGATTGGCGGTGAGGAGCAGATTTTGATTACCGGCGCGCCGGACGTCATTTTCGCCCTGTGCAACCAGCAGCAGACGCGTAACGGTGCGCAAGCGTTCAACCGTGCGTACTGGGAAACGGAGATGGAGCGCTATGCGCGTCAGGGGCTGCGCATGGTCGCCGCGGCGTTCAAGCCGGCGAACGGCGGGCAGGAGCTGACGCACGACGACCTGAGCCACGGCCTGATCTTCCTCGGCATCGCCGGAATGATGGATCCGCCGCGCCCGGAAGCGATTGATGCGATTAACGCCTGCCAGCAGGCGGGGATCCGCGTCAAGATGATCACCGGCGATCACCCGCAGACGGCGATGAGCATCGGCCAGATGCTGGGGATCAGCAACAGCGAGCAGGCGGTCACCGGCTATCAGCTGGAGAAAATGGACGACGCCGAGCTGGCGGAAGCGGCGGTGAAGTATGACATCTTCGCCCGTACCAGCCCGGAGCATAAGCTGCGCCTGGTGAAAGCGCTACAGGACAAAGGTGAAATCGTCGGCATGACCGGTGACGGCGTAAACGATGCCCCGGCGCTGCGCCAGGCGGACGTCGGCATCGCGATGGGCATTAAGGGCACGGAAGTCACCAAAGAGGCGGCGGACATGGTCCTGACGGACGATAACTTCGCCACCATCGCCAGCGCGGTGAAAGAGGGGCGTCGCGTTTACGACAACCTGAAGAAAACCATCCTGTTCATCATGCCGACCAACCTGGCGCAGGGGCTGCTGATCGTGATTGCGCTGCTGGCGGGGAACATCATTCCGCTAACGCCAGTGCTGATTCTGTGGATGAACATGGCGACCTCCGCCACGCTCTCCTTCGGCCTGGCCTTTGAGGCCGCCGAGCGCAACATCATGCGCCGCCCGCCGCGCCAGACCGGGCAGCACGTGATGGATGCCTACGCCGTATGGCGCGTGGCCTTCGTCGGCACCATGATTGCCATCGCCGCCTTTGCGCTTGAAGCCTGGCTGGCCCCGCGCGGGCACAGCGCGGAGTTCATCCGCACCGTGCTGCTGCAGATGCTGGTCTGCGCCCAGTGGGTGTACATGATTAACTGCCGCAACACCGAAGGGTTCTCCCTGAACCGCGGCCTGCTGGCGAACAAAGGGATCTGGCTGGTGACGGGCGTACTGTTCCTGCTCCAGGCGGCCATTATCTACCTGCCGTTTATGCAGATGCTGTTCGGCACCGAAGCGCTGCCGCTGCGCTACTGGTTCGTGACGCTGGCGGTGGCTGGGGTGATGTTCTTCGTCGTCGAAATCGAGAAGCGACTGACCCGCAGGTTCCGTAAGGCTGCATAACGAAAATCTTACCCCTCACCCTAACCCTCGCCCCTTTGGGGAGAGGGCCGGGGTGAGGGGAGAAACAACGCTGAGGTACTCCCATGAAACTTCCACTCCTGTTCGCCCTTCTTGTCAGTACCCTGCAACCCGTCTTCGCCGCCGCGGTCCCCGTTCGCGTCGCCACCGTGGAGCAGACCGCCCACGCCGCCGAGCGCCAGATTCCGGGCCGCATCGAAGCCATTCACACCGTTGAGCTGCGCGCGCGTACGGAAGGCGTGATAACGAAAATCAACTTCCGCGACGGGCAGTACGTGAAAAAAGGCGACGTGCTGTTCGAGCTGGACGACGCCGAGCCGCGCGCTGCCCTGCGTCTGGCGCAGGCTGAAGTGAGAAGCGCTGAAGCCACGCTGCGTCAGGCGCAGCAGCAGCTTTCCCGCTTCGAAAGCCTGGGCAGCAGCAACGCCATCAGCCGTCACGACGTGGACAACGCCCGCATGCAGCGCGACGTGGCGAGCGCCGCGCTGGAGCAGGCGAAAGCCCGGCTCGACACCCGCAGCGTCACCCTGAACTACACCCGCATCACCTCGCCGATTGACGGTCGCGTGGGCCACAGCCAGTTCCACGTGGGCAGCCTGGTGAATCCTGCCAGCGGCGTGCTGGTGGAGGTGGTGCAGCTCGATCCCATCCGCATCGCCTTTGCGCTGGAAGAGGGGGCGTTTGCCACCAAAGTCGGACAGCACGCGGATATCAGCGCCATGAAGCAGGCCTGGCAGGCGCTGATCGACAGCAACGGCCAGCGCGTCGGCGGGGAACTTACCTCCGTGGACAACCGGATCGACCCGCGCACCGCCAGCGTGATGCTGCGCGCCGAGTTTGCTAACCCGCGCCACCAGCTGCTGCCCGGCGGCAACGTGAACGTCTACCTGCGTCCGGCGAGCGAGCAGCCGGTGCTGACGCTGCCTGCCGCCGCGGTTCAGCAGAACGGCGACGGGTTCTTCGCCTGGGTGGTTAACGCCGACGGCAACGCCGAAAGGCGCCCGCTGAACGTGGCCGGCCAGATCGGCCAGCAGTTTCAGATTGCCTCCGGCGTGAAGCCCGGTGAGCGAGCGATTACCGACGGCGCGCAGCGCGTGCAGCCCGGCGCTGCCGTCCAGATACTCAATTAAGGAGCCATCATGCTGACGTTTTTTATCAAACGCCCGCGCTTCGCGATGGTGATTGCGCTGGTCATCACCCTGCTGGGGGCCATCGCGCTGAGGATCATTCCGGTGGAGCAGTACCCGCAGATCACCCCGCCGGTGGTGAATGTCTCTGCCAGCTGGCCGGGCGCCAGCTCGGCTGACGTGGCGGAGGCCATCGCCACGCCGCTGGAGACGCAGCTTAACGGGGTGGATCACATGCTCTATATGGAGTCCACCAGTTCGGATGAAGGCACCTACAGCCTGAATATCACCTTTGCGGCGGGGACCGATCCGGACCTCGCCGCCATCGACGTGCAAAACCGCGTGGCGCAGGCCGTGGCGCAGCTGCCGACCGAGGCACAGCAAAACGGGGTACAGGTGCGCAAGCGCGCCACCAACCTGATGATGGGAGTAAGCCTTTACTCACCGAACAACACCCACACGCCGCTGTTTGTCAGCAACTACGCCAGCACGCAGGTGCGCGAGGCGCTGTCGCGTCTGCCGGGCGTGGGACAGGTGCAGATGTTTGGCGCGCGGGACTACAGCATGCGCATCTGGCTGCGTCCGGACCGCATGAACGCCCTGAACGTGACCACCGATGACGTGGCGCAGGCGCTGCGCGAGCAGAACGTGCAGGGGGCGGCAGGTCAGGTGGGCACGCCGCCGGTGTTCAACGGCCAGCAGCAGACCCTGACCATCAACGGGCTGGGGCGCTTAAGCCAGGCCGACGACTTTGCCGACATCATTATCCGCGCGGGCGAGATGGGCCAGCTGGTGCGCCTGAAGGACGTCGCCGCCATCGAGCTCGGCTCGCGCAGCTACAGCTCCGGCGCGCAGCTGAACGGGCACGACTCTGCTTACCTTGGCATCTACCCAACGCCGTCCGCCAACGCCCTGCGCGTGGCCGACGCGGTGCGCGCGGAGCTGGAGCGTCTCTCGACGCGCTTCCCGGACGACCTGGTCTACGAGGTAAAATTCGACACCACTACCTTCGTTGCCGCCACCATTAAAGAGATTGGCGTCTCGCTGGCGCTGACCATGCTGGCGGTTGTGGTGGTCGTTTCTCTGTTCCTGCAAAGCTGGCGCGCGACGCTGATTGTCGCCCTCGCCATTCCGGTGTCGCTGGTGGGCACCTTTGCGGTGCTCTACGCGCTCGGCTACTCCGCCAACACGCTGAGCCTGTTCGCCATTATTCTGGCGCTGACCATGGTGGTGGATGATGCCATCGTGGTGGTTGAGAGCGTCGAAACCCTGATGGCGGAAGGGCAGAGCCGCACGGCGGCGACCGCGCTGGCGCTGCGCCAGATCGCCGGGCCGGTGATTGCCACCACGCTGGTGTTGCTGGCGGTGTTTGTGCCGGTGGCGCTCCTGCCGGGAATTGTGGGCGAGCTGTACCGCCAGTTCGCGGTGACGCTCTCCACCGCCGTCACGCTCTCAAGCCTGGTGGCGCTGACCCTGACGCCCGCGCTCTGCGCGATGCTACTGCGCCCGCGTCCGGCGAAGCCTGCCGCCATTTTCCGTGGGTTCAACCGTGGGCTGGACGCCACGCGCACGCTTTACACCCGGATAGTGAGCGTATTCAACCGGCGTCCGTGGCTGGCGCTGCTCGCCACCGCAGGCGCGGCGGCGGTGGTGGCGTTCAGCTTTATGTCGATGCCAAAGGGCTTCCTGCCCCAGGAAGATCAGGGCTACTTCTTCGCCAGCGTCCAGCTGCCGGAAGCGGCCTCGCTGGAGCGCACCGAAGCGGTGATGGCTACCGCGCGCGAGCTGATTGCTAAAAACCCGGCGGTGGAAGACGTCATTCAGGTCTCCGGGTTTAACATCCTCAATGGTACCAGCGCGTCGAACGGCGGGTTTATCTCCATCATGCTGAAGGACTGGAGCGAGCGCCCGCCGCTGGATGAGGTGATGGGCACCCTTCAGCGCCAGTTGCTGGCCCTGCCGGAAGCGACCATCATGACCTTCGCGCCGCCGACGCTGCCGGGGCTGGGCAACGCCTCTGGCTTCGACCTGCGCATTCAGGCGCAGGCGGGGCAGAGCCCGGCGGAGCTGGAGCGCGTCACGCGTGAGGTGCTGGCAAAAGCCAACCAGCATCCGCAGCTGAGCCGCGTGTTCACCACCTGGAGCAGCAACGTGCCGCAGCTAACGCTGACCGTTGACCGCGAGCGTGCGGCTCGCCTCGACGTGCCGGTGTCGCGCATCTTCAGCAGCCTGCAAACCGCCTTCGGCGGCACGCGCGCCGGGGATTTCAGCGTCAACAACCGCGTCTACCACGTGGTGATGCAGAACGAGATGCAGTGGCGCGAGCGCGCGGAGCAAATCAGCGAGCTGTTCGTGCGCAGCAACAGCGGCGAGCGGGTGCGTCTGAGCAACCTCGTCACCATCACGCCGACCGTCGGCGCGCCATTTATTCAGCAGTACAACCAGTTCCCGTCGGTATCGGTAAGCGGTTCGGCAGCGGAAGGGGTAAGCAGCAGCACCGCGATGGCGGCGATGGGCGAAATTCTGGCGCAGAGCCTGCCTGCCGGGTACGACTACGCCTGGAGCGGCATGTCGTATCAGGAGCAGCAGACCGGCAACCAGGCGGTATGGATTGTGCTGGCGGCGGTGGTGATGGCGTGGCTATTCCTCGTCGCCCAGTACGAGAGCTGGACGCTCCCGGCGAGCGTGATGCTTTCGGTGCTGTTCGCCATCGGCGGGGCGCTGGTCTGGCTGTGGCTGGCGGGCTACGCCAACGACGTGTACGTGCAGATCGGTCTGGTCTTGCTGATCGCGTTAGCGGCTAAAAACGCGATTCTTATCGTGGAGTTCGCCCGCGCGCGGCGGATGGACGGGATGGCGATTGTCGATGCCGCGCGGGAAGGGGCATCGCGCCGCTTCCGCGCGGTGATGATGACCGCCGTGTCGTTCATCATCGGCGTCCTGCCGATGATGCTGGCGACCGGGGCGGGTGCCCAGAGCCGCCGCATCATTGGCACCACGGTGTTCAGCGGCATGCTGGTGGTAACCGTGGTAGGGATTGTGTTTATCCCCGCGCTGTTCGTGCTGTTCCAGCGCCTGCGCGAGTGGGGCCACGGCCTTACGGACTCGTCGCCCACAGCTCGCAGTGCTTCTGAACCAGAGAAATAAGCGAGCCGCCGTCGGCGATGAAGTCCCGCATGCGCTGCGCCTCGCTCTTGCCCTGCTTTAACAGCAGGGCAATTTCCTTGATGGCGCTCGTTGCGCCGAGCTTTTCGGCCGACGGCGCAACCTGCTCCAGCAGCCAGGCGATATCCTCCGCCACGGTTTTGTGCTCGCCGGTATGCACGTCCGTCAGAACCCCCTCCAGCCCGTAGCGACACGCCTGAAAACGGTTAAAGCGGTACAGCAGAAAATCCCGCTCCTGATGCTTATACGGCCGCGTGGTCAGCAGCCAGTGGGACGTCGCCTGGATCAGCCCGGCGATATTAATCGCGTGGCCGAGCGTCAGCGGGGTATCCATCACCCGTACCTCCACGGTGCCAAAGTGCGGGCTGGGGCGGATGTCCCAGTGCAGATCTTTAATGCTGTCGATCATGCTGGTAGCGCTCAGGCGGCGGAACAGCCCCTCGAACTCCTGCCAGCTGTTAACCCACGGCATCTGGCCGTTATCCGGGAACCCGGAGAAGATGTTGAGCCGCGACGAGGAGAACTTCGTGTCTGTGCCCTGCATGTACGGCGAGGCGGCCGCCAGGGCGATAAAGTGCGGCACGAAGCGCGACAGGCCGTGCAGGAGATAAATGGCGTCATCCCCGGTCCGGCAGCCGACGTGCACGTGCTGTCCGAACACCGTTGCCTGCAAAATCAGGTAGCCAAAGCGCTCCAGCGTGACGTTATAGCGCTCGTCGTCGCACACCTCCTGACGCTGCCACTTCTGGAACGGGTGCGTCCCGCCGCCGCAGATCTGGATGTGCTGCTCCGCCGCCGCGCGAAGGATGCTCTGCTGCATCACCGAGAACTGCGCCGCCGCCTGGTCAATGTTCTGGCACACGCCGGTGGCGATTTCGAGCATGCTTTCGGTGATATCGTGTTTGACTTCACCGCCTTTGATGTCGTCTTTGACGGCGGCGATGAGGGCTGAGGAGTCCTGGCTCAGATCGTAGCCCGGCGGGTTAACCACCTGCAGTTCGAGTTCGATGCCGAGGGTGAACGGTTCAGAGGATTTGAAATCAGGTAAAGGCATGGCGCACTCCGTTGTCTGTTGTGTGTTGAGTATAGACAACGACGTGGCGCTCACTTTTCAGGGTGGTATAACTGTTAGCAGGCTTAGCGAAAAGAGGGGTTAACCATGACTGAGAATCCAGTGATTGCGCTGATTGGTCCCGGCGCGATTGGCACCACCATTGCCGCGGTGTTGCATGACGCTGGCCGCACGCCGCTACTCTGCGGACGCACCGCGCATCCGGAATTACGCCTGCGTTACGACGAGGGGGAAACGGTTGTGTCCGGTCCGGTATTCACCGATCCGTCCGTCATTACTCGCCCCGCAGATCTTGTTTTTGTGGCGGTAAAAACGACGCAAAATTCCGACAGCGCCGGATGGCTGCGCGCGCTGTGCGATGAAAACACCGTGGTCTGCGCCCTGCAAAATGGCGTGGAGCAGAAGGCGCAGCTTGAGCCTTTGGTCAGTGGCGCAACGGTGCTGCCGTCGGTGGTCTGGTTCCCGGCGCAGCGCGAGCCGGATGCCTCCGTCTGGCTCCGGGCGAAGCCGCGCCTGACGCTACCGGACGCGCCCCAGGCGCAGCGGGTGGTCGAAGCGCTTCGTGATACGCGCTGCGCGGTTGAGCTCTCGGAAGATTTCGCCACCGTCGCCTGGCGCAAGCTGCTGCAAAACGCGGTCGCCGGGCTTATGGTGCTGGCCAACCGCCGCGCCGGGATGTTCAGGCGAGAGGATGTCAGCGAGCTGGCGCTGGCCTACCTGCGCGAAGGGCTGACCGTCGCCCGCGCTGAAGGGGCGAAGCTGAACGATGACGTGGCGCAGGAGATTCTGGCGAACTTCCAACGCGCGCCCGTGGATTTGGGTACGTCGATTCTCGCTGACCGTCAGGCGGATCGCCCGATGGAGTGGGATATCCGCAACGGCGTCATCCAGCGCTACGGCCGCAAACACGGCATTGCGGTGCCCATCAGTGACGTGGTGGTGCCGCTGCTGGCGGCGGGGAGCGAGGGGCCGGGGTGAGCCTGGGTCTGGAGTGAAGGAAAGACCCGGCCGTTGTGCGCCGGGTAGCGTCTCTACTTAGCCTGACGGGCTTTCTCTGCTTTCAACTCTTCCATGGTTGCCTCCAGGATCCAGAGGCACTGAGCACCGTCAAACGTTTCCAGCAGCGCCTGGCGGGTACGCTGATAGAACGCGTCGATTTCTTCGGGGGATTTCTCTAAAGGCGGCGTGCAGACAATATCGCTGCCTACCATATGCGGCCACTTTCCGGCGTCAATGGCGCGGAGCGCTTTCAGCGTTGCGTTCGTGTTTGTTATGAGCGCTGCGGCTAAGGCGTCCTCCAGCTGTTGCGCCTGCTTGACGTCAGCCGTAGCAGACAGGGCAGGAGCTTGTTCAATCCAGTGTGCATCACCAGAGGCGATTCCATTAAGTGCTGATGACCAGTCAGTGCTGGCTGCAATGGCTGGGACGGTGAGCGCCGATAGCAATAGAACGATTGAGTATTTCATCGCGCTATTCCCCGCTCGCCGACATCGTTTTTGCACCATACATAAACGGTTATAGACATGTGCTTAAACTCCATTTAAGAAAATCCTGATAAATTCTTCTATTACAGCAAGTTAAAACAGGTGGGACGTTATCGTTTATAAAAAATCCCGTCAATGATGGCGCAACAGGGATATGAAATATATCAACTTCCGTTGATACAGATTATGAAAGCCGACGTATTGCAATTTGATAATGCAAACATTGGCTTGGTGATTTACCAGGATTTTTTAACTGTCAATTATTCAAATAGCTCTCGGAATGACCGCACAGAGCCTACTTTCCATCTATCTCCCACAAACGCGCTCACCGGCACGTCAAAACGCTTCGCCAGCGCTCGCATATGCTCCTGCGTTAACGTGCGCTGTCCATTCAGGATCCGACTCACCAGAGACTTCTTACCAATCTCGTTCTCGAAATCGCTCTGAGTGAGTTGGTACTGATCCATCAGCGTTCGCAATAACGCAACGCCTGACAGAATGCTGGCAATACGCGCGTTAAATTCGGCAAACTCCGGGGATTCATTTTCGTATTTATCGATTTTGGAAGTGAATATCTCTACCAGCGGGTTATCGGGGTCGTGCTCGATCAGATACTCCACCAGCGCCAGCGCATCCTCGTAGTCTTGTCGCGACGGGCTTGAACCCAGGAAGGGAGCTCGTTTGTCAGAGCGTTTGCCGCTTTGATGGCTGCTGCGTAATTCATTATCATTTGTGTCGCATAAGTCATTGTTTTATGTTGAAATTAATAATATAATCTGTTTGTAATTCAACTTTATATGGTGATGAAATCGCCACTGCTCACTGAGAACCTTGGATGAAAATTAAACCTCAAAAGCATTTAATCAACATACTAACGTCAACTAAAAACCATCATCCAAATTTCACTCTTTTTTTAGGTGCCGGCTCTAGTATAACTAGCGGTGTAAAAAGTGCGGGGGGGATGATACAAGATTGGCGTGATGCATATGATGATATGCATGGTGAAGGTGAGGTGCGTAAACAGGTTTGGTTTGACAAAGATAATGAATATTCAGAGTTATTTGAGTCATTGTATGATCAACCAACTCAGCGGAGAGAATATATTGAAAGTTGTATAACAGCCGCTAATCCATCTTGGGGGTATGTTTACTTAGTCAATTTACTCAAAGAAAAACATTTTAATACAGTATTTACAACAAACTTTGACGATCTCCTTAATGAAGCATGCTACACATTTTCTGATAGCCTAAGGCCTGTAGTATGCGCTCATGATTCGAGTATAAACAGCGTAAGGCTCACGTCTTCAAGACCGAAGATAATAAAGCTTCATGGTGATTTTCTTTTTGATAATATAAAAAATACTATTCGAGAACTTGAGTCCCTTGAGGATAATATGCGGTCTAAGTTCCGTCAGTTCGCAAATGAATTCGGTATGATAGTCATTGGCTACTCCGGTCATGATCGCTCTATAATGGATACGCTTAATACATTATTGCATAGCAAAAATTGTTTCCCTCATGGTATTTATTGGTGTACACGTGATAAGTTTGAGGACTTACCTGATGGTCTCAAAAATCTAGCTCGCTTCCCGCGCTTTCATTTAATACAAATCACAGGTTTTGATGAATTTATGGCTGAACTTCATCTCGCACTAGGGTGTAAATTACAAGATGAAGTTGTTAACCCATATTCTGCTTTATCAAAAAAATTGGATAAATATTTTACGTCCCTGCAAGACACTGATGGGGATGAATTGTCAACTCATCCATTAATTAATTCTGATATGATCAATTTGGCCGATCATGTTAGGCAGGTAAACTCAGTAAGTCAGTTTGTTAGAAAAATAAAAACCCTTCTACCATCGGAAAGAACCAGTATCGATGACGCATCTATTACACAATCACTAGAAATTATGCTTAAAGAAACACGTTTTGCTGGAGGAAGGGATAATATTTTATTTTATAACACACCTAATTTTCTTATTGCTAATTCAGCATTTCGTGCAGAAGAATATGATGAATGCATAGAATATTGTCTTAAGCATCTTGAAAATGGTCCATTCATTGAGGCTGTAATACTTATTTGTAGAGCTGCCTTGAAAAAAAGAGATTTAACTTTACTTGATGATAATATCAAACTGCTTAAATCTTACGCGAAAATAAAAGATAGTGAAGTTAGCAAGGCAGTAAATTTCTGCGTTGAGCTCATTTCGGACGAAGATTATCCTAGAGCACTTGATATCCTTGAATATATCGAGTCCCTTCCTATAAATGTAAATCATAAAGATATGATTTTAATTAATAAAGTCTTGGTTGCCAAGTTGACAGAGCAGCAAGTTTCTGATAAGCAAAAGTCCAGTCTTAGGGATATTTACAATCAGTCAATCGATAATAATTCTTATTGGGTTGCATTTGGCGCAGCTGTCTTACTCGACGATGATGAAGCTGCATTTGGTGTCGCAGATCAGCTTTCGGAAAGCTCATTCAGAAGCATTTTATGGATTGAAATGCCTATATTCACACTTGTATCAACACCATTGTATGAAAAGCTTATCGATTTGGCTCTAACTAAAGGTTTTGAAGTACCAGATGTTGAAGAAACAGAAGAACCAGTTGAAAGTGAGAGTATATCCAATAATCAAGTGGCTGATAACCAAATAAAAGTAGAAGATCTACCAACAAGTACGATGATGGATGAGAACGAGATCAGCGGCTCATTGACTCCCACGATATCAAGTGGTATTGATGAGGTAAAAGATACTGAATCCACACACACGATGCATAACTCGGGCACTGCAATCTAAAATTTGAACTAAACTGTTAACAAGTAAGTACAGATGGACACAAGGAGCCTTTTATGAAAGAAAAAAACTTAAATTCCCCAAAACTTCCAGAAGCTAATAAAGATAGACTTAAAGCATTGTTAACGAAATAAGGCAAAGGCCGCTAAAGCGGCCTTTTTCTTATTTATCAGAAGGTTAGGTTGTGTTATCTTGTTCTCTTAGCATGATGCAGCAGCTTTTCGGTAGAAGTTACAAGCCTACTTTGTTAACGATCTAAGCGTACTTTTCCGAAAAAAAGTAACCGTTACTAATATGATGGGATTTCTTCCCTGAAAGTAAATATAACTAAATCCTAGCGAGCGCATTAAACTCACTCACTTCGTTCGTGCAATGAGTTGTGTTTACCTGACATGAGTTAACAGTTACAGGGATCGACAAAGCGAATGCATACTGTCGATTGGGTTAACAATCAATAGCCTCAAGTCAAAATCGTTCAAATTCTAGTAAACATATGTATGCTTAGGTGGCTTACGATTACACAACACATTAATTATCTTTTACGGTAATGAGAACGACTTGGCGCAGTAATGATACCGTTTGAAAGTCATGGCCTACATTCTATAAAAATGCCAGTCTCCCATCGCCCGCTTCAGAGCGCCGTTATATACGGCTCCTTCACAAACTCCGCCAGCAGCCAGACCATATCATGCAACAGCCCGGTGAGTTCTTTCGCCACGTTCGCAGGCAACGTCCCGCCCATTATCGCCAGCGTTAACGCCACGGCATAATCCACCTGTAGCGCCGTTTCTTGCCAGCATTCCGGCACGCAGGAGGCGATCTTTTCTCCCGCAATGAGTCGTTCGACCAGATACGGCGGAAGTTCCGAGTCACAACTCTTGCGCAGCCGTTTCAGCGCAGCCAGCAGTCGCTCGCAAAGGGTGGCAAAGGTCACTGCGTCGTCAGTTTCCACCAGTACGCTGACATACGCGGTACAGGCATCGACCAGTTCAAAAAGATCCGCAGAATCGGAAATTGAAGCGTTGATGAGGTGATGAACAGCGCTTTCTTCAGAGAGCGCGTAAGAAAATCCTGGGGTAGTGGCCATTTAGCATCCTCTTTGTCTAAAAAACGTCATGTTATGCTAACGGGTTCCTACGCCCGGTTACGGTTGTGCCGCAACGCAGGCACTTTACGACCATAAACAAGGGATGAAAAGCGATAACCCTGAATTACATAAGGTTGCTTGCAGGTTTGCGAGGCGGCTTCCAGAACGGCATTTCCGGGCACCGCCGCACCATTAATCCTCGCTCATCATCGCCAGAAACCGCTTCACCGTCCGCGAACGTTCGAAGCGCCGCCAGCAGAGCGCGATGTCGGTATACAGCTCCGGTGAGCTCAGCGTGTGATAGGTGACATTCGGCGGAGAAATGGCCGCCATGGATTTCGGCACCAGCGCGAACCCGCCGCCGGCAGAGACCATGCTCAGGGAAGAGGAAAGCTGCGACGACTGCAGCGCGCGCTGCACGTTTATTCCGGCCCGCTCGCAGCAGCCGTGAACCCGGTCGTACAGGCCTGGCGCGACCTCCTGCGGGAACAGTACCACCGGCGTATCCCGAAGCTGCTCTAATGCCAGCGAATCGCACGTCGCCAGGGGATGATCGCGATGCAGCGCCACCACCATTGGCTCCCGGTCGAGGATTTTTAATTCGAATACCTTGCTGCTTTCGCACGGCAGGCGCACGAAGGCGATATCCAGCTCACCCTCCGCCAGCATCGTGGTCAGCGACGACATGTTGGCTTCCACCTGGTGAACCTGCACTGCCATGTTCTGCACCTGAAACTGGCGGATCAGGGCGAAGATTTTGGGATGAAAAGCATCCGAACTGGTAATGCCAATCGACAGGCTGCCGTTCAGCCCGCGCGCGATGCCCCGGGCTTTCTCCAGCGCGGCGTCGCTCAGCGCCAGGATCTTACAGGCGTCCTCATAGAAGGCTTCTCCCGCCTCGGTCAGCTCCACGCCCCGCGTCAGGCGCCTGAACAGCGGCGTGCCCACTTCCTCCTCAAGCCGTTTGATCTGCTGGCTCAGAGGAGGTTGTGAAATACCCAGCGCGTTGGCCGCCCTGGTGAAGTGTCGCTCGCGTGCTACCGCGACAAAATAGCGCAGATAACGAAGTTCCATATCAAAAACGTCTCAAACCAGCATGGATTCTATATTGGAACTCTCTGCTGAATCGGGTCAACATTTATTTAACCTTTATAAATAAAGTTGAAGAGGACGAGCATGATGATGCATTCATCTGCATGCGACTGTGAGGCGAGTTTATGCGAAACCCTGCGCGGGTTCTCGGCTCAACATCCTGACAGCGTGATCTATCAGACATCGCTAATGAGCGCCCTGCTAAGCGGCGTCTACGAAGGGGAGACCACCATCGCCGACCTGCTGGCACACGGCGATTTTGGCCTCGGCACCTTTAACGAGCTGGACGGCGAAATGATTGCCTTCAGCAGCCAGGTGTACCAGCTGCGCGCCGACGGCAGCGCCCGCGCCGCGAAGCCGGAGCAAAAAACGCCGTTCGCGGTGATGACCTGGTTCCAGCCGCAGTACCGCAAAACCTTCGACGGGCCGGTCAGCCGTCAGCAGATCCACGACGTGATCGACCAGCAAATCCCCTCCGACAACCTGTTCTGCGCGCTGCGCATCGACGGCAATTTCCGCCACGCGCACACCCGCACCGTACCGCGCCAGACGCCGCCGTACCGGGCGATGACCGACGTACTGGACGACCAGCCGGTGTTCCGCTTTAACCAGCGCGAGGGCGTGCTGGTGGGGTTCCGCACGCCGCAGCATATGCAGGGCATCAACGTGGCGGGCTATCACGAACACTTCATCACCGACGACCGACAGGGCGGCGGCCATCTGCTCGATTACCAGCTGGAGAGCGGCGTGCTCACCTTCGGTGAAATTCACAAGCTGATGATTGACCTGCCCGCCGACAGCGCGTTTTTACAGGCCAACCTGCACCCCAGCAACCTTGATGCGGCTATCCGCGCCGTCGAAAACTAACAGGAGAACTACCGTGAACAGTGAGAAACAGTCACGTCAGTGGGCGCACGGCGCCGATATGGTTGTCGGCCAGCTGGAAGCGCAGGGCGTGAAGCAGGTGTTCGGGATCCCGGGGGCAAAAATCGACAAGGTCTTTGACTCCCTGCTGGACTCCTCCATTGAGATCATTCCCGTACGCCACGAGGCCAACGCGGCGTTTATGGCGGCGGCAGTGGGGCGTCTGACCGGCAAAGCCGGGGTGGCGCTGGTCACCTCCGGACCGGGCTGTTCGAACCTGATCACCGGTATTGCCACCGCCAACAGCGAAGGCGACCCGGTGGTAGCGCTGGGTGGGGCGGTGAAGCGGGCGGATAAAGCGAAGCTGGTGCATCAGAGCATGGACACCGTCGCGATGTTCAGCCCGGTGACGAAATACGCCGTAGAAGTGAACTCCCCGGACGCGATTGCCGAGGTGGTGTCCAACGCGTTTCGCGCCGCCGAGCACGGCAGGCCGGGCGGGGCGTTTGTCAGCCTGCCGCAGGATATTGTCGACCAGCCCACCACGGGGGCGATTTTGCCCGCCAGCGGTCCCGCGCTGATGGGGCCGGCACCGGAATCCGCCATTAACGACGTGGCGAAGCTTATTGAAAAGGCCAAAAACCCGGTCATCTTACTCGGCCTGATGGCCAGCCAGCCCGCCAACAGCGCCGCGCTGCGCAAGCTGCTGGAGAAAAGCCGTATCCCGGTCACCAGCACCTACCAGGCCGCCGGGGCGGTGAATCAGGAGCACTTCACCCGCTTTGCCGGACGCGTCGGCCTGTTTAACAACCAGGCGGGCGACCGGCTGCTGCATCTGGCGGATCTGATTATCTGCATCGGCTACAGCCCGGTGGAATACGAGCCGTCCATGTGGAACAGCGGCGACGCTACGCTGGTGCACATTGACGTGCTGCCCGCCTATGAGGAGCGCAAGTATGTTCCCGATCTGGAGCTGGTGGGGGATATCGCCGCCACGCTGAATCTGCTCGCCAGCCGCATTGAGCACAAGCTTGAACTGAGCCAGCGCGCCTCGGAAATTCTGGTCGATCGCCAGCATCAGCGGGACCTCCTCGACCGCCGCGGCGCATCGCTTAACCAGTTTGCCCTGCATCCGCTGCGCATTGTGCGCGCCATGCAGGACATCGTGAATAACGACGTGACGCTTACCGTCGATATGGGCAGCTTCCACATCTGGATCGCCCGCTACCTCTACAGCTTCCGCGCGCGTCAGGTGATGATCTCCAACGGTCAGCAGACCATGGGCGTGGCGCTGCCGTGGGCGATTGGCGCGTGGCTGGTCAACCCGGGCCGCAAGGTGGTGTCGGTCTCCGGCGACGGCGGATTTTTACAGTCGAGCATGGAGCTGGAAACCGCCGTACGCCTCAACGCCAACGTGCTGCACATCATCTGGGTGGATAACGCCTACAACATGGTTGCCATTCAGGAAGAGAAAAAATACCAGCGTCTTTCCGGCGTCGAGTTCGGCCCGGTCGATTTCAAAGCCTATGCCGACGCCTTTGGCGCGAAAGGCTTTGCCGTGGAGAGCGCCGACGCGCTCGAACCGACGCTGCGTGCGGCGATGGATGTCGATGGCCCGGCCGTGGTGGCCATTCCCGTCGACTACAGCGATAACCCGCTGCTGATGGGCCAGCTCCATCTCAGCCAGATTTTGTGAATCAACATAAGGACAGAGAAATGCAAAAAGTGGCTCTCGTAACAGGCTCAGGCCAGGGGATTGGTAAAGCGATCGCGCTTCGCCTGGTGAAGGATGGGTTTGCCGTCGCCATCGCCGACTATAACGAGGAGACGGCGAAAGCGGTCGCCGATGAAATCACCCGCAGCGGCGGGAAGGCCGTTGCCGTGAAGGTGGACGTCTCTGACCGCGAGCAGGTATTTGCGGCGGTGGAGAAAGCCCGCACCGCGCTGGGCGGCTTCAACGTTATCGTCAACAACGCCGGGGTCGCGCCGTCCACGCCAATCGAATCCATCACGCCGGAGATTGTCGACAAGGTCTACAACATTAACGTGAAAGGGGTGATCTGGGGGATCCAGGCCGCGATTGACGCGTTCCGCAAAGAGGGGCACGGCGGCAAAATCATCAACGCCTGCTCCCAGGCGGGCCACACCGGCAACCCGGAGCTGGCCGTCTACAGTTCCAGTAAATTCGCGGTTCGCGGCTTAACCCAGACCGCCGCACGGGATCTTGCCCCGCTGGGGATCACCGTTAACGCCTACTGCCCGGGCATCGTTAAAACGCCGATGTGGGCGGAGATCGACCGTCAGGTTTCCGAGGCGGCGGGTAAACCGCTCGGCTACGGGACCGAGACCTTTGCCAAACGCATTACGCTTGGCCGCCTGTCCGAACCGGAAGATGTTGCCGCCTGCGTTTCATATCTTGCGGGGCCAGATTCTGACTATATGACCGGCCAGTCTCTGCTCATCGATGGTGGGATGGTGTTCAACTAAATTCTAATAAGCTCTGACATGAGTTTTCCCCTGCCTCCGAGCAGGGGCTTTTTTTTGTCTCCTCCGCCATTGTGCATTACACTGCGCGCTGCAAAACTTTAGTCATTACGATCTGACAGGCGGTAACAGCGATGAACGGTACAATCACAACGTGGTTTAAAGATAAAGGCTTCGGATTTATCAAAGATGAAAACGGCGACAACCGCTATTTTCATGTGATTAAGGTCGCGAACCCCGATCTGATTAAAAAAGACGCTGCGGTGACCTTCGAACCAACCACCAACACCAAAGGCCTTTCCGCGTATGCGGTGAAGGTGATCCCGGAGAGCAAGCATCTCTATATCGCGGGCGAGCGCGTGAAGCTCACCTCGATCAAATCCTTCGTGGTATTCAGCGAAGAAGAGCCCGTTGAGACCAAAATCGACAAAGAGAACGCGGTGCTGTCGGTGGGGCTACTGATGAACAGCATCAAACCAAAATCCGACAAGAAGCCGGGCGAAATGCGTACGGTGAAGAAGCTGGCGATCACTACCTTCCAGAACACGACGATGATCTTTACCGAAGATGAAATCGACATTGATGCCACGGTGAAGCTGCTGAAGTGATGGTTTGCCGGGTGGCGGCGATGCCTTACCCGGCCTGCAAAACTTAACCCATTCTGTGCTCGCCCCGTAACATCGCCTCACGGTCAAACACCTTCTGAATCGCCCCGTGCGCCATAAACGCTGCCCGGTCGGACATATGGGCAATCACGTCCGCGTCGTGGCTCACCAGCAGATAGGTCATCTCATGCTCGGCCTTCAGGCGGTTAAGCAGGTTCAGGATTTCCGCCTGCACCGACATATCCAGCGCCGAGGTCGGTTCATCCAGCAGCAGAAGCTGCGGGCGCAGCAGCAGCGCCCGGGCAATGGCAACGCGCTGGCGCTGGCCGCCGGAAAGCTGGTGCGGGTAGCGCCTGCCCGCCTCGGCGGAAAGCCCCACCTGCTGCAGCGCATCCGCCACCTTTTCCGCAACCTGCGTTTCACCGTGGAGGCTTAACGGCTCCGACAGGGTGCGCGCAATGGTGTGGTTTGGATGCAGCGACGCCCACGGATCCTGAAACACCATCTGCACGTTGCGGCGAAGATTGCCTTCAAAGCGGCGCCCTGGCGTTAACGTTTCTCCCAGCAGCGCAATACTGCCGCGCCACTCGCGCTGTAGCCCTGCCAGCACGCGCAGAAGGGTCGATTTGCCGCAGCCGGATTCGCCAATCAGGCTGAACGTCTCGCCTCTCTCTATGCTAAAGCTGGCGGCAGAGACCGCCGTTTTTTCCCCGAAGGTGACCTGCACCTGGTTAACCTCAACGAGCGCCATCGCTGGCCTCCTTCCACGGCTGCGAACGATCGAGCGTCGGCAGCATCTGTCCATAAGTATGGGCGTCTGGACGACAGGTCCACAGGGTGCGCGTGTACGGATGCGTCGCCTGCGGAAGCTGGCTTGCCGCCATCTCATCGACCTTTTCACCCTGATACATCACCAGCACGCGGTCGCAGTGCTCCGCCACCAGCGGCAGATCGTGGCTGATTAACAGCATCGCCATCTGGCGTTCTTCGCACTGCTGCACCAGCAGCTCGAGGATCTGGTTGCGCAGGCGGGCGTCCAGCGCGGAGGTCGGTTCGTCGGCAATCAGCACCTGCGGGTTGTTGATCAGCGCAATCGCAATCATCACCCGCTGGCCCATGCCCCCGGAAAGCTCGCCGGGATAGCGTGACAGCACGTTCTCGTTCAGCCCGACGGCGCTGATGATGTCGTGAATGCGCGCCGCACGCTCCGGGCGCGTCAGGCGCTGATGCAGCGTGAGCGCCTCATCAAGCTGGGCGGCGACGCTTTTCACGGGGTTTAGGGCGTAGCGCGGGTCCTGCAGGACCATCGCAATCCCGTTGCCGCGCAGCGCCTGCCAGCGGCGGGCGTTCAGGGTCAGCAGATCGTTGCCAAGCACGTTAAGCCGGTTCGCGCACACGATACCGGGTTTACGCACCAGACCCATCAGGGCGCGGGCGGACATCGACTTACCGGAGCCGGATTCTCCCACCAGCGCCAGCCGCTCGTTGCCAAGCCGAAAGCTCAGGTTGTTGACCACGCGCGCGGCCGGGTAGTCGATATTCAGCGCATCGACGATAACGCGGTGTTCAGTCATGCTGTGGCTCCAGTACGTCGCGCAGGCCATCGCCCAGCAGGTTAAACGCCAGGCTGGCAAACAGGATGGCGCCGCCCGGAATGGCGGCAATCCACCACTGGTCGAAAATCACCTGCATGCCGTCGGCAATCATCGCCCCCCATTCGGCCATGGGCGGACGCGCGCCAAGGCCGAGGAAGCCGAGACCGGCGGCGGCCAGAATAATCCCCGCCAGATCCAGCGCCAGCCGCACAATCGCGGACGGCAGGCACAGGGGCAGAATATGGCCGACCAGCAGGCGCAGGCCGCGGATCCCCATCATCTCCGCGGCGGCCAGATAATCGCTGTGGCGCAGACGCTGAATCTCGCTCCGCGCCTGACGCGCGTAGGCGGGCCAGGTGGTTAAGGCCAGCGCCAGCGCGCCGTTGACCAGCCCCGGGCCAAGCATCGCCACAAACGCGAATGCGAGGATCAGGCGCGGCATCGACATCACCACATCGGTAAAGCGCATCAGGATACGCTCCACCCAGCCGCCGTAGTAGCCGGACAAAATGCCCACCAGCAGCCCGGCGGGCAGGGTAATGACCGTCACCAGGGCCACCAGCCCGAGCGCCGGACGGGTGCCGTAAATCAGGCGCGAGAGCAGATCGCGCCCGTAGCTGTCGGTGCCCAGCCAGTGCTGGGCGCCAGGTGCCTCCAGGCGCGCGGCAGCGTCCTGCCAGTTCGGATCTACCGGCGCCAGCCAGGGCGCGAACAGGGCAATAAACACCAGCAGCGCGAGGCCAATCAGTCCGCAAACGGCGGCAGGGGAGCGGCGCAGGCGGCGTAAGAAGAGATAAAACGGCATCAGCGCACCCTGGGATCGGTCGCCCGCACAAGCAGGTCGGTAAGGTTATTGATCAGTACAAAGCAGACGCCAATCAGCAGCGTACCGCCCATAACCGCGGTCGTGTCTCCGGCGAACAGGGCGGTGGTGAGATAGCGTCCGATGCCCGGCCACGAGAACACGGTTTCGGTTAATACCGCACCTTCCAGCATGCTGGTATAGGCCAGGGCGATCACCGTCAGCAGGGTGCTGCGAATGTTCGGCAGCACGTGGCGCAGCAGAATGGCCATCTCCCCGGCACCCTTGGCGCGGGCAAGCAGGATGTACTCCTTGTTCATTTCGCTGAGGCAGGCCGAGCGGGTCAGGCGGGTAATGCTTGCCAGCGAGTAATAGGCCAGCAGCAGCACCGGCAGCACCAGGTGGCTGATGGCGTTGCGGAATGCCTCGCGATCGCCGGAAAGCCAGGTGTCTATCAGCGCAAAGCCGGTGCGCGGCTCGACGGTGAACTGCCAGATATCGTCCAGCCTGCCGGGGCCCACGCTCCACTGCAGCTTCGCGTAGAACAGGGCCAGCATCAGCAGGCCAAGCCAGAAAATCGGCACCGAGTTGCCGAGCAGGGTAAGCGTTCTGATCGCGACATCGAGCGGCGAACCGGCGTAGCGGGCGCACAGCACCCCGGCCGTCACGCCGAGCACGGACCCAATGATTAACGCCAGCGTCGCCAGCTCCAGCGTAGCGGGGAAGGCGTGCAGCAGATCCTGCAGCACCGGCTGCCCGGTAGCGCTGGCGGTGCCTAAATCACCGTGGGCGAGATTTTGCAGATAGTGCCAGAACTGCACGGGCAGGGGACGATCCAGCCCGAGCTGGTGGCGAACCTGATCGTACGTTGACTGGCTGGCGTGATCCCCGACGATCTGCAGCACGCGATTGACCGGGGAAAACGCCGAAAGCGCAAACGTGACGAGCAGCAGCCCGAAGAGCGTCAGCAGCAGGGTCAGCAGACCCTGAAGCACGCGGGTGGAAAGATGTGGCATGGGAAATCTCTTCATGCCGGGTGCGGCTTCGCCTTACCCGGCCTACAAAAACCGAGAACACAGGCCGGGTAAGCGCAACGCCACCCGGCAACAAGGGCTACTTCGTGACGCGATCGTACCAGACCATATCCGCGTTCAGCCCCTGCTGATACCCCTTCACGTTATCGCGCACCGCGATCTGGGTTTTGCCCTGATCGACGAACACGTACGGCGAGCTCTGCTGCAGCTGTTCCTGCATCTTCTTGTACAGATCCAGACGCTTCGCCGGATCCGGTTCGGCAACCGCCGCCAGCGTGGCCTTGTTCAGCTCCGGGATTTTCCAGCCGTTCAGACCGGCCACGGTGCTGGACTTCCCGTCGTTCCACGCGAAGGCGCTGGCGTTTGAGTGCGCATCGAAGTAGTCCGGGATCCACAGACGAATCGCCGCCTGATGCTGCTTAGCGCGCACGCGGGCATAGACCTGGCTCCCGGCGGCAGGCAGCAGATCCACCTTCACGCCACCCTGAGCAAAGCTCGCCTGCATCGACTGGGCAATAGTGATAAACGGCGGCTTGTTCTCCACGTCCAGCGTGAAGTGCGCGTCCTTAATGCCCGCTTTGGCGAGGATTGCCTTCGCTTTTGCCGGATCAAATTTAAACGGATTGTCTTCCAGCGCGCCCGGCAGGCCGACCGGCAGGAAGCTCTGGTGAACAAAATACTGGCCTTTCAGCAGGTTTTTAGTGATGCCGTCATAGTCGACCAGCCAGCGCGACGCTTCCCAGAACGCCGGGTTGTTCAGCAGCGGATTGGCGCTGTTGCCGGTGTTAAACACCAGGTAATTCTGCTCGGCGGACGGAATGCTCAGCACCTTCACGCCCGGCTTGCCGTCCAGGGCGCTAATCTGGTCTGCACCCAGATCGCGCGCCACGTCCGCATCCCCCTGCTGGATCAGCAGGCGGCGTGAAGCCGGATCGGGAACGTTCTTAATGATGATGCTTTTCAGCTTCGGCGCGCCGCCGGGGGCGGAATCGTTGGCTTCCAGCACGATGGCCTGATGCGGCTGATAGACGCGCATTTTGAACGCGCCGCTGCCCGCCGAGTGCATTTTCAGCCAGGCGTTGCCGAAATCGTTATCCTTGACGTTTGCGGCGACCTGCTTTTCATCGACGATGGAGGCTATCGGCGTGGAGAGGATATTCAGCGCCACCGAGGGGCTAACGTCCGCCGTCCAGTGAAGCTGGAGGGTATGATCGTCCACCTTTTTCAGCTGGCTGGCGATGTTGCTCGCGTCCCAGCCCAGCACGTTGAGGATAAAGGCCGGGGATTTGTTCAGCGTCACGGCGCGGGTATAAGAGAAAATCACGTCTTCCGGACGCAGCGGGTTGCCGGAGGCGAATTTTGCATCGGGTTTAAGCTTGATGGTCAGGGTTTTTGCTGCCGCATCCGCGTCCCAGCTTTCTGCCAGAACCGGCGTGATTTTTTCCGGATTATCGCGGTCCGGCTGCACCAGACGCTGGTACAGGCTCGGCACGGTCTGGATGCTGGAGAGCTCGTTGGCTTCGGCCGGGTCGAGGCTCACGATGTCATCAAGACCCTGAGCAACCACCAGCGTCGTCGGCGGCGTAGCGGCGTGGGTAGCGCCTGAGAGCGCAGCCAGCATCAGTAACGGCAACAGTTTTTTTGTCATAGCGATCCCTGAGAAGAATATATTGTGATTGTTTTATGCTCCGCTACGTTAGGTCGACTCCACATTTCTTCAAAGTCGAAATTCTGCTTTGCTTATGCCATGCGGATATATCGCATGCGGCCTGGTTATTAAACGCCTCTCTTTTCGCCGCCCTTTTAACCTGCTATAACAAAATCCTTACCTTTCAGGGAGTCACCCCCGTGCCCGAAATCAATCAATATGGTCAAACCGTTAACGATCTCGTCCCGGACTGGAAGTGCGCGCAGGTATTAACCCGCACGGCGCTGACCGGCCAGTATTGCCGTCTTGAGCCGCTGGACGCCGGGCGTCACGCGGCGGATCTCTTTGAGGCCTACGCGCTGGGCGACGACAGCGACTGGACGTGGCTTGCCAGCACCCGGCCTGAAAGCGTGGAAGCCACCGCACACTGGGTGTCCGGAAAGGTGATGGATGATGATCTGGTGCCCTTCGCCGTGATGGATTTACGCACTGAAAAGGCGGTCGGGCTGGTGAGCTATATGGCGATCGAGCGCTTTCAGGGCTCGGTGGAGATCGGCCACGTCACCTGGTCGCGCAGGATGAAAGGCACCCGCATCGGCACCGAGGCGGTGTGGCTGCTGCTGAAAAACGCCTTTGACCACAAATACCGACGGCTGGAGTGGAAGTGCGACTCGATGAATACCGCATCGCGCAGCGCCGCGGAGCGGCTTGGATTCGTCTGGGAAGGGCGCTTACGCCAGCGGCTGGTGCGGAAAGGCCGCAACCGCGACAGCGATATGCTTTCTATTATTGATGGCGAATGGCCGCAAAGAGACGCGGAGCTGCGCGCCTGGCTGGCGGCGGCGAATTTTGACGAGGAAGGACGGCAGATAAAGCGTCTTGAGGCGTTTCGGTTATAAGTTTTTATGTAGGGTACAGCCCAACCACGCGGCTAATCCGCGGAAATCGCGATTTCAATCAGGTTGGTTTTTCCGGACTGCAGGCCGCGCGTTACCGCTTCGGCGATATCCGCCGCCTCGGTCACCCGGCAGCAGTGGACGCCCATGGCGGTGGCCAGCGACTGAAAATCAATATGCGGGTTCACGAGATCCATCCCGATAAAACGGCCCAACTGCGTGGAGCTGTAGTCGGCCTGGCTCTTCATAAAGTTTTTCAGGATGTTGTACTCCCTGTTATTCATGACGATAAAGGTGACCGGCAGATTTTCGTGTGCTGCCGTCCAGAGCGCCTGCGGCGAGTACAGGGAGGCCCCGTCGCCGATCAGGCAGACCACCGGCTCCCGCCCGCGTCCCAGCGAATGCCCCACGGAGGCAGGCATCCCCCAGCCCAGTCCGCCGCCGCGCATAAAGTAGTAGCGCTGATGCTGCTGGTCAGAGATGAACCGGCGGACATGCCTGGCGGTCGCTATCGCCTCATCAACGATGGTGGTACCCGCCGGAATGGCTTTAATGACTTCAAAGGCTGCGACCATCGGCGAAATATGCGGGCGCAGCCGCTCTGCCGACAGACGTTCTTCCTGCTGCTGCCACTCTTTTTCACGTTCGCTGAGTGCCGTTTTAAGCAACTGCTGATGGATCAGTTTGCCTGCCACCAGACGTTGCTCAAGCAGCGGTAAGAGCGCCTTCAGGGAAAGTTTGATATCCCCCATCACCGAGAGCCGGGTGGCATAGGTGCGACCCAGCTCGTTCATGTCGGCGGAGAGCTGGTAGACAGCGCACGAGCCCGGAATCGCGTCCCCTTCGCTGTAGAGAATGGTGATCAGGCTTCTGCCGCCGATGATAAATACGGCATCGTAGGCATTGATGACGCTGGCGATTTCGCTGGCGGTGGTGGGCATATTGCCCCGCCAGAGCGCGTGCTGGGTGGGAAATGGCAAATTCAGCGGCCAGGAGGAGCCGTAGACGTGGGCGCCGAGCGCTTCCGCCAGCTGGACAATTTCCTGCGTCGAGCCGCTGGAGTGTACCTCATCGCCCGCCACAATCATGATCCTGCCCGGCGCGATCTCGCTGAGCGCCTCCGCCAGCTCGTCCAGCGAGCCCGCAACGGTGTGGTAGTTTACTCTCGACGCCGTCTGTATCCCGGCGTCGCTCAGCTCTTCCATCAAGTTCATCGGCAGGGAGAGCAGCACCGGGCCGCCAGGAGGATAGCTGGCAGCGTGAAACGCGCGGCGCACCAGCACCGGGAGCTGGTCGGCGCTGGTGACCTCCTGCGCCCACTTCATGACCGGAGAGCCGATGGAAACAATATCATCATACAGAAGCGGGTCGCGGACGTAGTGTCGCGTATCCTGCTGTCCAACGGTCACCACCAGCGGGGTTTTCATAATCCGCGAATTAATGAGATTCCCCATGCCGTGCCCCAGGCCGCTGGCGGTATGCAAATTGATAAAGCCCGTTTTGCCGGAGGCTTTCGCATAGCCGTCGGCAATCGCCACCACGGTGCTCTCCTGAAGCGCCAGAATATAGTGAATATTTTCATGGCGAAGCAGGGCATCAATGAGCGGAAGTTCGGTGGTGCCGGGGTTGCCAAAAATATATTCCACGCCTTCACTCTCCAGCACTTCAAGAAGAATATCGGCACCCGTTCGCATATTGAGATCTGATAAGGACGTTAATGATTTAATCATAATGACACCTCATTCAGCATTATTTAACGCAGGCTAAAATTCTTCCTGCGTTGGACGCACAACAATTTCATTAATATCAACGTCGCCAGGCTGTTCTATGGCAAATAAAACCGCGCGGGCAATTGCGTCAGCCGGAATAGCCTGCTTATAAAACTCATGGAGAAATTTTTTACTCTCTTCGTCAGAACTGCCGAATTGCAGTTCGCTTTCGACGGCACCGGGCGAAATTAGCGTCGTGCGGATAGTTTTACCTGCCTCCTGACGTAAGCCTTCGCTCAGCGCGCGGACGGCGAATTTCGTGGCGCTATACACCACGCCGCCAGGGGCCAGCACCTTGATGCCCGCAACGGAGGCAACGTTAATAAAATGCCCGCTGCCCTGACGCTGGAACACCGGGAGCGCGGCAGCGATGCCGTACAGCACGCCCTTCAGATTGGTATCAATCATCTTGTCCCATTCGTCGGTTTTCAGCTCGCTGAGGGGGGCGATAGCCATAAAGCCCGCGTTATTGATCACCACATCCACGCGCTGGTATGCGGCAACGGCAGCGTCAATCGCGCGCTGCACCTCTTCCTGACGGGTCACGTCAGCCTTTACGGCAATCGCCTTGCCGCCCTGTTGAATAATCTGATCCACCAGGGCATTAATTCTGTCCAGACGGCGCGCCACCAGCACCAGCGAAAACGCGTTATTCGCTAAATGGAGGGCAATGGCCTGACCAATACCGCTGCTGGCACCGGTGATGACAACCACCTTGTTTGCACTAATATTCATGATCTTATCTCGCTATTGAGTGATGCAAAAAATAAAAGGCAGAGAAGCGTTAATGAATAATGACAAATTCATTAATGCGGTTTTTGATATATTCTGTATCGGGAATAAAATGATGTTCGTTTAAAACTTAATGGAGTACGGAAGCGTCTGTCAATGTCGTTTTTTAATAATTAAATTAATTGCAGGCCTAATATTTAATTCTTATAGGTAACCGAGAATATTATATAAATAAAAGGGGGAAACGATAGCGGCCCTGCAAACAGGGCCTGAGGATTACAGTTTGCCACTGTAAAGCACCGGACCTGTGGGGAGGCCGGTAGGCGATCCGCCCTCTGGTTCAAGGCTTATGGCTATCGTGGCGTCAGCAGGGAGTGTTGCGTTCCTGAGGGTGACGCGTGTGGGGATGTCGTTATGCAGCAGCCCCATGGATACCGGCGCCTGCCCGCCTGGGATCAGCCAAAGCTGCAGGCTGTGTTGCGCGGCGACAGCTGTCGGTCGAAGCGGGGCAATGCTCAGGTGCTGGCGGCTGGCGTCCGCGCTGACGACCCACTGCCCGTGCTGTTGGGCATCGTTGAGTACCATCAGCGGAGCGAGTTCCGGGGCTCGGGTGGCATACCAGGCAACGACCGTCAGGGCGGCGAGTGAGGCCGCAACCATCCAGCCGAGATAAGGCCGACTTTGGCGTAAAGGCTTTTTGGGCGGCAGGTCGAGGGCGATTCTTTTCCACACCGTCTCGGGTGGAGGGACGGGCACAAGATGACTATCCAGCGTGCTGAACATGTCCTGCCAGTACGCCACGCGGGCGGCCAGAGCCGGTTCACGGAGGACCCTTTTCTGGAACTGAAGCCGCGCTCCTCCCCGCAGCGTGCCGAGGGCATACTCTGCTGCCAGCATGTCGTCGCGTTTTTCTGCGTCATTCATAACCCCACGCACTCCCGAAGATGATCCATTGCCCGACGTATCCAGCTTTTCACCGAGCCTACAGGCTGCTGGAGCCAGTCGGCAATGTCTCTGTGAGACATTCCCTGATAGTAGGCGAGCGTAATGCTCTGGCGCTGCTCGCTGCTCAAATGTTCGAGACAATGCCTGAGCCGCTCTGCCTGCGCATCGTCGTGCCAGTTATTCTGCTCATCGTTTTCGCCGGGCAAAAGCGCTTCGTTATACGGCGACTCGCGGTCGGCAGCGCGGGTTTGCCCGCTGCGCAGCCAGTCAATACAGCGATTGCGAACAATATGCGTAAGCCAGGTCATCGGGGAGCTCAGTGCAGCGTTGTAGGTTTCGGCTTTACTCCAGACGGTGATAAAACAGTCGTGAAGGATCTCTTCTGCCCACGCGCGGTCGCGCAGCATGCGCAGCGCGACGGCAAACAGGTGTGGCGATGTGAGTCGATAGAGTTGTTCAAATGCGCGGCGATCGCCGTTTGCGACCGCCTGCATTAATTTCTGCTGCTGTTCTGCCAGCGCGTTATCCATGTTTTTCCCGGAAGGTAACGTCACACTTCCGAAGTATAGACAACTACTTAGGCATCAGGACGGTATCAATCACATCGATCACGCCGTTTTTTTGATGAACGTCATAGGTGCTAATGTTCGCCACATTGCCTTTACCGTCCTTAAGCTGAATGTTGTGCGGGCCGTTGCTCATGATCCACAGCGGCTGACCGTTAACGGTCTTCAGCTCCGCGTGTCCGCCGCCCTGTTTAATTTTCTGCTCCAGCGCCTTCATATCGTAATTACCGGCGACCACGTGATAGGTGAGGATGCTGGTGAGCGTGGCTTTGTTTTCGGGTTTGACCAGGTTCTCGACCGTGCCGGCAGGCAATTTCGCAAACGCCGCATTGGTCGGCGCAAATACGGTGAAGGGCCCTTTGCTCTGAAGCGTATCCACCAGTCCAGCCGCTTTGACGGCGGCCACCAGCGTGGTGTGATCTTTCGAGTTCACGGCGTTTTCAACGATATTTTTGCTCGGGAACATTTCCGCTCCGCCTACCATCACGGAGCCTGACGTCATGGCGGCTGATGTGCCTGCACAGAAGAGTAAAGCGCTGGTGACGAGTGCAACACGGGTTAGCTTTTTCATCATCTTTCCTCGGTTTAGGGAGCAAAGGGATTGCTCACATATGCATATACGAGGGGAGGGGATGAACTGGATGCAGGAAAATAAAAATAAATTTTGGGTGGGAAGCCCTCTCCCGTATGGAAGAGGGCCAGGGGGAGGGGAAATATCCTCAGCGTCTGACCGGCGCCCCGTTGGCCACATAATACGCGGCCGTACTTTTTGCCAGCGGCTCGCGCCCGCGAATCGCATCAGCAATTTTCTCACCGATCATAATCGTGGTGGCGTTCAGGTTGCCGGTAATAATCTGCGGCATGATCGACGCATCCACCACGCGTAATCCTTCCAGCCCGTGAACGCGGCCTTCACCGTCAACCACCGCCATCTCGTCATAGCCCATTTTGCAGGTGCCGCACGGATGGAACGCGGTTTCGGCGTGGTTACGCACAAACTCGTCCAGCTGTTCGTCGGTCTGGCATTCGACGCCCGGGCTGATTTCACGACCGCGGTATTTGTCCAGCGCGGGCTGGTGCATGATCTCGCGGGTGATGCGGATCGCGTCGCGGAACTCCTGCCAGTCCTGCTCGTGGGACATATAGTTGAACAGGATCGCCGGATGCTGGTGCGGATCGCGCGACTGAATGCGCACGTGTCCACGGCTCGGGGAGCGCATGGAGCCGACGTGGCACTGGAAGCCGTGTTCCTTCACCGCGTTTGAGCCGTTGTAGTTAATCGCTACCGGCAGGAAGTGGTACTGAATGTTCGGCCACTCGAACTCCTCGCGGCTGCGGATAAATCCGCCTGCTTCGAAGTGGTTGCTCGCACCCACGCCGGTGCCGCCAAACAGCCACTCCGCGCCAATCTTCGGCTGGTTCCACCACTGCAGGGCAGGGTAGAGGGAAACCGGCTCTTTACATTCATACTGGAGGTACATCTCCAGATGATCCTGCAGGTTTTCTCCCACGCCGGGTAAATCATGCACCAGCGGGATATCGAACTGCTTCAGCAGCTCAGCATTGCCCACGCCGGAACGCTGGAGGATCTGCGGTGACGCAATGGCGCCTGCGCACAGGAGGACTTCTTTATTCGCTGTTGCTTTTGACGGAATGGTGCTTTCGCCTTCCAGCCAGTCAACGCCTACCGCGCGCTTGCCCTCAAAGAGGATTCGATCGGTCATGGCGTGGGTGCGGATAGTCAGGTTTGGGCGCGGTTTCGCCTGATCCAGATAGCCGCGCGCGGTGCTGGCGCGTCGGCCCTGCGGCGTGACCGTGCGGTCCATCGGGCCGAAGCCTTCCTGCTGGTAGCCGTTGAGATCGTCGGTGCGCGGATAGCCCGCCTGCACGCCTGCTTCCACCATTGCTTCAAACAGCGGGTTTACGCCCGGCTTAGAGGTGGTGACGCTCACCGGACCGTCGCCGCCGTGGTAGTCGTTCGGCCCCACGTCGCGGGTCTCTGCCTTGCGGTAGTAGGGCAGGCAGTTGAGGTAGCTCCAGTGCTCCAGGCCAGGCTCTTTCGCCCAGTGGTCGAGGTCCATCGCGTTACCGCGGATGTAGCACATGCCGTTGATCAATGACGAGCCGCCCAGCCCTTTGCCGCGTCCGCACTCCATGCGGCGGTTGTTCATGAAGGGTTCTGGCTCGGTTTCATACGCCCAGTTGTAGCGCTTGCCCTGGAGCGGGAAGGCCAGCGCGGCGGGCATCTGGGTGCGGAAGTCAAAGCGGTAGTCCGGCCCGCCCGCCTCAAGCAGCAGGACGGTGGTGTTCGGATCTTCAGTCAGTCGTGTAGCCAGTACGTTGCCGGCAGAGCCGGCCCCGATAATAATGTAGTCAAATTGCAAATAAACCTCCCGGTTAAAATATGGACTGGAATTTACCCATCTCAACCTGGATGGACTTCACCTGGGTGTAGCTCTGAAGCGTCATCACGCCGTTCTCGCGGCCAATGCCGGAGTGCTTGTAGCCGCCGACCGGCATCTCTGCGGCGGATTCACCCCAGGTGTTGATCCAGCAGATGCCCGCTTCAAGCTGATGAATGGCGCTGTGGGCGCGGTTCAGATCGGCGGTGACGATGCCCGCCGCCAGACCGTAGTCGGTGTCGTTGGCGCGGCGAATGGCTTCTTCATCGCTTTCATAGGTGAGGATGGACATCACCGGGCCGAAGATCTCTTCGCGCACGATGGTCATCTCGTCGGTGCAGTCGGTGAACACGGTCGGGGCCACCCACGCGCCGTTATCAAACCCGTCGCCCTTCAGCACGTCGCCCCCGCACAGCACGCGCGCGCCTTCTTCTTTGCCTTTGGCGATGTAGCGCATCACGCTGTCGCGATGCGGGAAGCTGACCATCGGGCCAAAGTTGGTGCTTTCATCGAACAGATCGCCTGCGCGGATTCGGCCCACGCGCTCAACGATTTTCTGCTCAAACGCGGCCTTAGATTTTGCAGGCACGAACACGCGGGTGCCGTTGGTGCACACCTGCCCGGAGCTGAAGAAGTTGGCCATCATGGCGATGTCTGCGGCGAGATCCAGATCCGCATCGTCAAACACAATCAGCGGAGATTTGCCGCCCAGCTCCATCGTCACTTCCTTCAGGGACGAGGCTGCGGCGTTAGCCATCACCTTTTTGCCGCTGGTGACGCCGCCGGTGAAGGAGACTTTGGCAATGCCCGGATGCTCGGTCAGGTACTGGCCGGTTTCCGCGCCCACGCCCGGCAGGACGTTAAACACGCCGTCCGGCAGGCCCGCCTCGGTGTAGATTTCCGCCAGCTTCAGGGCGGTGAGCGGGGTCACTTCGCTCGGCTTGAAGATCATCGCGTTGCCCGCCGCCAGCGCCGGGGCGGATTTCCACAGGGCGATCTGGATCGGGTAGTTCCACGCGCCGATGCCCGCCACCACGCCCAGCGGCTCGCGGCGCGTGTAGACGAATGAGGTGTCGCGCAGCGGGATCTGGCTGCCTTCCAGCGCCGGGATCAGCCCCGCGTAGTACTCCAGCACGTCCGCGCCGGTGACGATGTCGACGGTCGAGGTTTCAGAAAACGCCTTACCGGTGTCGAGGGTCTCCAGCTTCGCCAGCGCGTCGTTGCGCTCGCGCAGGATGTCGACGGCGCGACGCAGGATGCGCGAGCGCTCCATGGCGGTCATCGCCGCCCAGATTTTTTGCCCGCGCTTTGCGCTCTCTACGGCGCGGTCCACGTCTTCGCGCCCGGCGGCCTGCACGCTCGCCAGAACTTCACCGTTGGCCGGGTTGATGGTCTCGAAGGTGCGACCGCTGGTGGCGGATGTATAACCACCATTGATATAAAGCTGCTGTTCTGCCATTCGGGACATGCTTCCTCCTCGGTTATTCGGTCGGTAAATGCTGGCTGATAAAGTGGCTGGTGAGCGATTGTGCGAGGGTTTTGTCCAGCGGTTTGCCGCTGAGTGCGGCGCGCAGCCACAGCCCGTCAATCAGCGCGGCGAGCCCGTAGCCTGCCTCTTCAGCCTGTTCACGCGGCAGCTCGCGGCGGAACTCGTACACCAGATTTGAGAGCAACCGGCGGCTGCTGACCTGCTGCAAACGGTAGAGCATCGGTTGATGCATGCTGCTCGCCCAGAAGGCCAGCCAGGCCTTCATCGCCGCGCCGCTGACCTGGGTTTCATCAAAATTGCCGCCGACAATCGCCTGCAAACGCTGCTCCGCGCTGCCGTTCGGCAGGGCGCGTAAGCGGCTTAACACCGCATCGCGCAGCTGGCCGGTGATGTCGCGCATAGTCGCTTCCAGCAGGCCGTTTTTATCTTTGAAATAGTGGCTGATGATCCCCGTGGACACGCCCGCCCGACGGGCGATCTGCGCAATGGTTGCGTCATGCATGCCCACTTCATTAATTGCTTCCAGCGTGGCGTCGATAAGCTGCCTGCGCCGGATCGGCTGCATCCCCACTTTGGGCATTTTTGCCACTCCATTCATCAGCGTTGGTAATCTATTAAAGCGGTTTTTGATTGGACGTTCAATATAAAATGTGTCTTAATTGTTGCGATTTTGGATTTCAATAGTTACAAAAACAGTGGGGATACTGGATGACAGACCTTTCACAAGACAGAGAAAAAGACAAAATCAACCCGGTCGTTTTTTATACGTCCGCCGGGCTGATTTTGTTGTTTTCCCTGACGACCATTTTCTTTAACGATTTTTCTGCCGAGTGGATTGGCCGCACCCTGAACTGGGTGTCGAAGACCTTCGGCTGGTACTACCTGCTGGCGGCGACGCTCTATATCGTCTTCGTGGTCTGCATTGCCTGCTCGCGCTTCGGCTCGGTGAAGCTCGGGCCAGAGCAGTCCAAGCCCGAGTTCAGCCTGCTGAGCTGGGCGGCGATGCTGTTTGCCGCGGGCATCGGCATCGATCTGATGTTCTTCTCGGTAGCCGAGCCGGTCACGCAGTATATGCAGCCGCCGGAAGGGGCAGGGCAGACGATGGAGGCCGCGCGTCAGGCGATGGTCTGGACGCTGTTCCACTACGGCCTGACGGGCTGGTCGATGTATGCCCTGATGGGGATGGCGCTCGGATACTTTAGCTATCGTTATAATTTGCCCCTCACCATCCGCTCCGCGCTCTACCCGATTTTCGGGAAAAGAATTAACGGCCCGATTGGCCACAGCGTCGATATCGCGGCGGTAATTGGCACCATCTTCGGCATCGCGACGACGCTCGGCATTGGCGTGGTCCAGCTCAACTACGGGCTGAGCGTGCTGTTTGATATCCCGGATTCGATGGCGGCGAAAGCGGCGCTGATTGCGCTCTCGGTGATTATCGCCACCATTTCGGTGACCTCCGGCGTGGATAAGGGCATCCGCGTGCTCTCTGAGCTGAACGTGGCGCTGGCGCTGGGCCTGATCCTGTTCGTGCTGTTTATGGGCGACACGTCGTTCCTGCTCAACGCCCTGGTGCTGAACGTGGGCGACTACGTGAACCGCTTCATGGGCATGACGCTGAACAGCTTCGCCTTTGACCGCCCGGTGGAGTGGATGAACAACTGGACCCTGTTCTTCTGGGCGTGGTGGGTCGCATGGTCGCCATTTGTTGGCCTGTTCCTGGCGCGTATTTCGCGCGGGCGCACTATTCGTCAGTTTGTGATGGGCACCCTGATCATCCCGTTCACCTTTACCCTGCTGTGGCTGTCGATTTTCGGCAACAGCGCGCTGCACGAGATCATCCACGGCAACGCAACCTTTGCCCAGGAAGCGATGGCGCACCCGGAGCGCGGATTCTACAGCCTGCTGGCGCAGTATCCGGCGTTTACCTTTAGCGCCTCCGTGGCGACCATCACCGGCCTGCTGTTTTACGTCACCTCGGCGGATTCCGGCGCGCTGGTGCTGGGGAACTTCACCTCGAAGCTGAAGGACATCAACAGCGATGCGCCGAACTGGCTGCGCATCTTCTGGTCGGTCGCCATCGGCCTGCTGACGCTCGGCATGCTGATGACCAACGGCATTTCGGCGTTGCAGAACACCACGGTGATTATGGGGCTGCCGTTCAGCTTTGTGATCTTCTTCGTGATGGCCGGGCTGTATAAATCGCTCAAGGTGGAAGACTATCGACGCGTCAGCGCCAGCCGCGACACCGCGCCGCGTCCAATGGGGGCCCAGGACAGGCTGAGCTGGAAGAAACGCCTGTCGCGCCTGATGAACTACCCGGGCACGCGCTACACCAAACAGATGATGGAGACGGTCTGCTTCCCGGCGATGGAAGAGGTGGCGCAGGAGCTGAAGCTGCGCGGTGCGTACGTGGAGCTGAAAAACCTGCCGCCGGAGGAGGGCGAAACCCTGGGGCACCTGGATCTGCTGGTGCACATGGGCGACGAGCAGAACTTTGTCTATCAGATCTGGCCGCAGCAGTACTCGGTGCCCGGCTTTACCTACCGGGCGCGCAGCGGGAAATCAACCTACTACCGGCTGGAAACCTTCTTACTGGAAGGTAGCCAGGGGAATGACCTGATGGATTACAGCAAGGAGCAGGTGATTACGGACATTCTGGACCAGTATGAACGGCACCTGAACTTTATCCATCTGCACAGGGAAGCGCCGGGGAATAGCGTGATGTTTCCGGATGTCTAAACGGATTCTTAAAATACCTTTGGGCTGTATATAAATACAGTTATTTGGCGCAGCATTACTCAAGGAAGAGTAACCATGCAGCATGAGCCTGGTGTTGAAGCATTCGGGCTTTTGCTGCGTTTAGGGAAGGAACTATGGATGAGTCATGCGATAGAGTTTATCGAAACATCACTCTTTACCCGACAGATTAAAAGCATTGCTACGGATGATGAATTAAAGGATCTGCAAAAGGAACTTATTGCGTGGCCTGATAAAGGTGACCTGATCCAGCAGACGGGTGGTTTACGTAAAATAAGGATGGCGGCAGCCTCAAAGGGAAAGAGAGGGGGTATCAGAGTGATTTACTTTCTGGCCACGGAGGAGGTGATCTATTTCATTATGGCCTATCCAAAATGCATAAAGGACAGCCTGACAGAGGCAGAGAAAGCAGAACTTAAAAAGCTGACTTCCATTCTGAAAAATACTGCTTCCAGTGCCGTAAATGAGAGGTGTACTATGTACCCCAATCAGGCAGGTGGAGGCTGATAATGAGTATTTTTAATGAATTAAAATCTTCGCTTGAAGAGGCCGTTGAGATCCATAACGGAAGAAAAGCCGCTTCCCGAGTAACCCGCTATGAAGTTGCTGATGTGCGTGCCATCAGAGAGCAGCTCAATATCACGCAAAGCGAAATGGCGAAGGCGCTTGGCACGAGCGTCGATACGATAAAGAGCTGGGAGTCCAAACGCCGCAATCCAACCGGGCTGGCGGCGAAGGTACTTAATGTGATTAGGGAGAATCCTGCATTTTACAAGGCACTTGCCGGGCTGTGAGTCGCCCTTATGCCGGGTGGCGCTGCGCTTACCCGGCCTTCAAAACTGCTTTTCCGTAGACCTGATAAGCGAAGCGCCGTCAGGCCCGCCCTTCATTGACATAACTTTAATGATAACCATTTTCATTTAAATATAGCCTGTGCTATACCTTATAGCACGGGCTAATTTTGCTTTGAATTTCACCACCTCAGGAGACTTCTGCGATGCACCCACTGCAAGGATTAAAGCGTCTGTTGCTCGGCGCGCTGCTCACGGCTACGACCAGCACGGGCGCGCTGGCGGCTGAAAAGTTCCAGGTCATCACCACCTTTACCGTCATCGCGGATATGGCGAAAAACGTGGCGGGGGATGCCGCGGAAGTCACCTCCATCACCAAACCGGGCGCTGAAATCCACGAGTACCAGCCCACGCCGGGGGATATCAAGCGCGCGCAAAAGGCGCAGCTGATCCTGGCGAACGGCATGAACCTGGAGCTGTGGTTCCAGCGTTTTTATCAGCACCTGAACGGCGTGCCGGAGGTGATTGTCACCCAGGGCATCACCCCGATGGGCATCAGCGAGGGGCCGTACGATGGCAAGCCTAACCCGCACGCGTGGATGTCGCCGGACAACGCGCTGATTTACGTTGATAACATCCGCGACGCGCTGGTGAAGTACGACCCGGCCAACGCGCAGGTCTACCAACGCAACGCTGAGGCCTACAAGCAGAAGATCGTCGCGACCCTCGAACCGCTGCGCAAGCAGGTGGCGGAGATCCCGGAAGACAAACGCTGGATGGTGACCAGCGAGGGCGCCTTCTCCTATCTTGCGCGGGATCTGGGCATGAAGGAACTTTACCTGTGGCCGATCAACGCCGATCGGCAGGGCACGCCGCAGCAGGTGCGCAAGGTGATCGATCTGGTGAAGAAACATCGCATCCCGGCGGTATTCAGCGAAAGCACGGTCTCCGATAAGCCGGCGCGTCAGGTGGCGCGGGAAACCGGCGCCCACTACGGCGGTGTGCTGTATGTTGACTCCCTGAGTGCGGAAAACGGCCCCGTGCCGACCTATATCGACCTGCTGAACGTCACCACCCGCACGCTGGTGCAGGGCATTCGCGACGGCATGAAGGAGTGACCATGCAGAAGGGGATTGTCGTCACGGACGTGACCGTGACCTACCGCAACGGCCACACGGCGCTACGCAATGCGTCGTTCAGCGTGCCCGGCGGATCGATTGCCGCGCTGGTGGGGGTGAACGGCTCCGGCAAGTCCACGCTGTTTAAGGCGGTGATGGGCTTTGTGCGGGCGGCGAGCGGCACTATCACCCTCAATGGGCTGCCGCCTCATCGGGCGCTGCGCCAGAACCTGGTCGCCTACGTGCCGCAGTCGGAAGAGGTCGACTGGTCGTTTCCGGTGCTGGTCGAGGACGTGGTGATGATGGGGCGCTACGGGCATATGGGATTTCTGCGGCGGCCTAAAGTGCAAGATCGGCAGATCGTGACCGACGCCCTGATGCGCGTGGATATGCTCGAGCTGCGCCACCGGCAGATTGGCGAGCTCTCCGGCGGACAAAAGAAGCGCGTCTTTCTGGCGCGGGCGATTGCCCAGCAGGGCGAGGTGATCCTGCTCGACGAGCCGTTTACCGGCGTGGACGTTAAAACCGAAGCCAGAATCATCAGCCTGCTGCGCGAGTTGCGCGACGAGGGCAAAACCATGCTGGTCTCGACCCACAATTTAGGCTCGGTCACGGAGTTTTGCGATTACACGGTGATGGTCAAAGGCACCGTGCTGGCGAGCGGCCCGACGGAAACCACCTTCACCGCCGAAAACCTTGAGCGCGCCTTCAGCGGCGTGCTGCGCCACGTGGTGCTCAGCGGTTCTGAAGAGCGCATTATCACCGACGACGAGCGACCCTTCGTGACGCACCGGCAGGAGGCAAAATGAACGCGCTTCTCGAACCCTTCAGCTATGAGTACATGCTTAACGCGATGTGGGTCTCGGCGATGGTGGGTGGGCTCTGCGCGTTTCTCTCCTGCTACCTGATGCTCAAAGGCTGGTCGCTGATCGGCGATGCGCTCTCTCACTCCATCGTGCCGGGCGTGGCGGGGGCTTACATGCTCGGGCTGCCTTTCTCGCTGGGGGCGTTTTTATCGGGCGGGCTGGCGGCGGGTAGTATGCTGTTTCTCAACCAGCGCAGCCGCCTGAAGGAGGACGCCATTATCGGGCTGATCTTCTCCTCCTTTTTCGGGCTGGGGCTGTTTATGGTCTCGCTCAACCCGACCTCGGTAAATATTCAGACCATCGTGCTCGGCAATATTCTGGCTATCGCGCCGGAGGATATCGTCCAGCTGGCGATTATCGGCGTGGTGTCGATGGTTATCCTGCTGTTCAAATGGAAAGATCTGATGGTGACCTTTTTTGATGAGAACCACGCCCGCGCCATCGGCCTGCGCCCTGAGCGCCTGAAGATCCTGTTCTTCACGCTGCTGGCGGTCTCTACCGTGGCGGCGCTGCAAACCGTCGGCGCGTTTCTGGTGATTTGCCTGGTGGTTACGCCCGGCGCAACCGCGTGGCTGCTGACCGACCGCTTCCCGCGTCTGCTGATGATTGCCGTCGCCATTGGCAGCCTCACCAGCTTCCTCGGCGCGTGGGCCAGCTATTACCTGGACGGCGCCACCGGCGGCATTATTGTGGTCGCCCAGACGCTGCTGTTCCTGCTGGCGTTCGTCTTTGCGCCGAAGCACGGGCTGCTCGCCAGCCGTCGTCGCGCGAAGGAGGCACACCCATGATGGCGCTGCTCCTTGAACCCTTCCAGTTTGCGTTCATGAACAACGCGCTGCTGATTTCACTTCTGGTAGCCGTGCCCTGCGCGCTGCTGTCGGTTTTTTTGGTGCTGAAAGGCTGGGCGCTGATGGGCGACGCCATGAGCCACGCGGTGTTTCCCGGCGTGGTGCTGGCGTGGGTGATGGGCCTGCCGCTGGCGCTGGGCGCGTTCGTTGCCGGTCTGTTTTGCGCGGTCGCCACCGGCTACCTCAAGGACAACAGCCGGATCAAGCAGGATACGGTGATGGGGATTGTCTTTTCCGGGATGTTCGGCGCGGGGCTGATCCTTTATATCGCCGTTAAACCTGAGGTGCATCTCGACCACATTCTGTTCGGCGATATGCTGGGCATTAACGGGATGGACATTCTGCAAAGCGGTTTCGTCGCGGGGCTGATTGCGCTGGTGATTGGCCTGAAATGGCGTGATTTCCTGCTGTTCTGCTTTGACTATCAGCAGGCGCAGGCGAGCGGCCTGCGCGCCCGCTGGCTGCACTATGGCTTACTGTGCATGGTGTCGCTGACCATCGTGGCGACGCTGAAGGCGGTGGGGATTATTTTGTCGATTTCGCTGCTGATTGCCCCCGGCGCGGTGGCGGTGCTGATCGCCCGACGCTTTCACATGGCGCTGCTGGTGGCTGTGGCGGTATCAGTACTGGTGTCGGTCATCGGCGTGTATGCCTCGTTTTATCTCGACAGCGCGCCCGCGCCGACCATAGTGGTCCTGTTCGCGGTGGTGTTTATCGTGACGTTTGTGGTGACCAGCGTGAAGGCGCGTCGGCAGGAACGTGTGACAGCAGGGTGATCGCCTGCTCGCCGCGCAGTTGCCAGTGCAGGGTGAAGGCGGTGCCTTCGTTAAAGCCTGACAGTTGACGGGTCAATGCCAGCGTAAGCGTGTTATCGTCGAGCAGGGTGACGCGCGCGCTGTCAAACCCCATGTAAGCCTGCACCTGCGGAAAGAGAGCCTTAAACAGGCTCTCTTTGGCGCTGAAAACCAGCGTCAGGGCGAGGGCGAACGGGTAACCCGAGCGGGAAAGCACACGCTCTTCATGGGCATCTATAATGCCATCTTTGATTTCCCTTGCTTCATTTTCGGCGAGGATCGCTTCACTATCGATACCGATAAGCGCAGGGTAAGGCGCGACGACAGCCATCGCCTCCGTGCCGCTGTGGGTGATGCTGCCGTAAATTCCGTTCGGCCAGAGCGGTTCCCCGCTGGGGCCGATGGCGGGAACGGTGTGGTCAGGCAAGGCGTGCGCGGCGGCGATGCGTCCTGCCAGATGGTCGGCCTTGCGTTTACGTCCGGCGTCAGCGAGCTGGGCGTGATGGGGGAGCCAGAGGAGATCGGCGTCGGTGAAGGTGGTGGGGTCGAAGATGATGCGGTGGAGGGTGAGGCCGGCGAGAGAAAATGTGCTGTGGGTGGTGTGCATGGTTTTTCCCTCTGAATTGTGCGGACTGATGCCCTCACCCCAACCCTCTCCCACAGGGAGAGGGGGAAGTCACTGCCTTTATCAGAATCTTGTGTTTACGCTCATGTACCAGGTGCGACCCGGTTCATTATACGTATACGCACCCGCACCGTACATATACGCGCCGGTTGTCGCGTTCCCCGTGGTCTGGGCATTACCCGCGCGCCACTGGCGCTTGTCGAAGACGTTGTCCACGCCGCCGGTCAGGCTGACGTTTTTCGTCACGTCCCAGGTGGCGCTCAGGCCAACGATGCTGTACGGGCTGACCTCGTCTTTTTCAGACCCGGTCACCGGCTGACCTTTGTAGTTGTACTTCTTCGGCTGCTGCTTGCCGTACCAGGTGAAGGTCGACTGCAATGACACATCCTGGTGCACCTGCCAGCTCAGGGTTGAGTTCAGCGTGTACTCAGGAATGATCGACAGACGGTCGCCGGTCTCCTTGTTCTTGCTCTGGAGCATATAGGTAATGTTGTTGGTCCAGTTGATGGTGTCGCTGACCGGCACGTTCAGGGAGCCTTCCAGACCTTCCACCACTGCCTTCGGCACGTTTTCCCACTGGTAGATATCGGTGGTGACTTTACCGGTGGAGGTCTGGCCAATCGGCGCGTAGCCCGCTTCAATCTTGTTGCGGTAATCGTTGCGGAACCAGGTCACGCCCGCCAGCCAGCCGTCGCGTTTCCACTCGAGGCCAATCTCTTTGTTGATGCTGGTTTCCGCTTTCAGATCGTCGTTACCCATCATATAGCAGCCCACGCCGTCGGAACTGGCGTAGCAGCCCTGGCCTTTACTGTACAACAGGTAGTTCGGATTAGTCTGGTACAGGCTTGGCGCTTTGTAGGCGCGCGCGATCCCCATTTTCAGGGTGAAGTCATCCCCCAGACCTTGCGACAGGTTCAGGGACGGGCTCCAGTTATTGCCCACGATGGTGTGGTGGTCGAAGCGCAGGGCAGGGGTCAGCATGGTGCTGTCGGTCAGCTCCATGTTGTTCTCAGCGAACAGGGAGAAGATCTCCGCTGACGTGTACGGGCTACGGTCTTCGCTCATGCCCGGGATGGTGCCACCCTGCTGGGTTTGCGAGAAGGAGGTCGAATCCTTCATCCGCTGCTGGTTCCACTCGGTGCCGAGCGTCAGGTTCTGGTTCACAATGAAATCAATCGGCAGGTTAATTTCGCTGTGCAGCATCACGTCGGCCAGATCGGTGTCGGTGAATTTATTGCTGTTGAACAGACCTTCCAGACCGCCCGCCAGCCCTTCGCCCAGACGGGAGTTGCGGGTGTGTTCGTACTGCGCCCAGTTGCTGGTGGTAATGCCGTTGTCCCAGCCGCCGTTCCAGGTCACGGCGAAGTTCTGGCGATAAATACGGTTCGTCTCTTTGCCGTAGTTCTTCTTCACCAACGCGTTGTCGTTGTTGGTGTTTTGCGTGTCACCCGCATAGAGGTTGTTCTGGCGGCTGTAGCCCGCTTCAAACTCCAGCGACTGCATCGGCGCGAAGTCCCAGCGCACCACGCCGTTGATGTCTTTGTTCTCTACACCCTCGCGGCCCGCGGGCAGGGTGTTGGCGTAGGCTCCGGTACGCTCAGACTGGTGGCCCTGGTTGATGTCCCACGCGTCGGCCTGAGTCTTATCCAGGTTACCAAACATGCGGAAGCTGAAGTCGCCGCCCAGCGGGCCGCTCAGGCTGAAGTTGGTGCGCTTGGTAGAACCTTCATCCTTGTGTTCAGGCGCGTTCAGGTAGGTGTTCCAGGAGCCGTGCCACTGGTCGTCGAACTTTTTGGTGATGATATTCACCACGCCGCCCGCCGCGCCGTTGCCGTAGCGCGCGGCGGCCGGGCCTCGAATGACCTCGATGCGCTCGATCATCTCCGGCGGTACCCAGCCGGTATCGCCGCGGGTGTCACGCTCGCCGCGCCAGCCCAGGCGGATGGAGTTGCGGCTGGTGACGGGTTTGCCGTCGATCAGGATCAGGGTGTTTTCCGGGCCCATGCCGCGAATGTCGATCTGACGGTTGTTCCCGCGCTGGCCGCTGGTGGAATTCCCGGTCAGGTTAACGCCCGGCATGGTGCGGATGATTTCCGCCACGTCCCGCGCGGGCGGGTTTTTGCGGATCTCATCGGCGGTGATGGTCGACACGCCAGGCGCCTGCAAATTCTGCTCGGCGGCGGTGATCACCATGGTGTCTTCGTGCTGCGCAGAGGCGGCGTTGTCGTCTGCCATGGCGGGCAGCGCGACGCCATAAATCCCTAAATTGACCAGCAAGGCCAGAGAGTGAATCTTCTTATTCATTGTACGTCCCGCTTTTATGGTTATTTATGAACGCGCTTCCCACAGCGCGGGCAATACGCTATTGCAAATGCAAATAGTTATCAATAATATTATCAATAAAATTTGCTCTGAAACAAAAAATATTGCTAAACATGGGGTTATAAGGGTGACGGCGTTAACAACCGGAAGTGAAGCGTGGTGGCAGTCGAAAAACGGGCCGGAATGGCAACGTCATGAGGAAAACTATCGCGTCACGTTCTGGTGGCGTGACCCGGCAGGAACGCAAGCAACGTCACCGATCAAACGCGTCTGGCTCTACGTCACCGGCGTGACCGATCACCATCAAAATGCCCGCCCGCAGTCCCTCGAACGCATTCCCGATACCGACGTCTGGCAGTGGCAGGGCGAGTTCAGCCCCGAGTGGCGCGGCAGTTACTGTTTTATCCCTTCCGTGAATGAAAACGATTTTGCCAGCGTCGTGTTTGAAGGCGAGCAGCCGGAACGCATGGCGCTGCGTGAAGGCTGGCGCAAGCTGCTGCCTCACGCGGTTTCAGACCCGCTGAATCCGCAGAGCTGGCGCGGCGGGCGCGGCCATGCCGTCTCCGCGCTGGAGATGCCGGAAGCGCCGGTTCAGCCGGGCTGGAATCATCCCGATACGCCCTTCAACGCGCCCATTTGCATTGAGTGGGAAAGCGCGCGCCTGAAAAATCGCCGTCGCGTCTGGATTTTCACCACCGGCGGGGACGACCGGGAACGCCCGCTGGCGGTGCTGCTCGACGGGCAGTTCTGGGCCGAAAGCATGCCCGTCTGGCCTGCGCTGGCGTCGCTCACCGCCGGGCGCAACCTGCCGCCTGCGGTCTACGTCTTAATCGATGTTATCGATATGGAGCATCGCAACCGCGAGCTGCCGTGCAATCCCGACTTCTGGCTGGCGATGCAGGAAGAACTTCTCCCCCTTGTCCAGCAACGCGCGCCGTTTAGCGACCGCGCCGACCGTACGGTGGTCGCAGGGCAAAGCTTTGGCGGTCTCTCCTCCCTTTATGCCGCACTGCACTGGCCGCAGCGTTTTGGCTGCGTGCTCAGCCAGTCCGGATCCTACTGGTGGCCGCACCGCGGCGGGCAGAAGGACGGGCTGTTAATCGAACAACTTAAAACCGGCGAAATATCCCCTCGCGGGCTACGCATCCTTCTTGAAGCCGGGCGCAACGAGCCGCTTATCTTGCGCGCAAACCAGGCGATCCTCGCCGAACTACACACTCAGCAACCGGTTATCTGGCGTCAGGTTGACGGCGGACACGATGCGCTTTGCTGGCGCGGTGGGCTGACGCAGGGGCTGATGACCCTCTGGCAGCCGCTCATTCAATAACGGAGTCTGTATGGAATTCAGCAATCCTTTCGATAATCCGCAGGGACAGTTCGCCATTTTGCAAAATGACCAGGGGCAGTACAGCCTGTGGCCGCAGCAGTGCGAGTTGCCCGCGGGCTGGCGCGTGGTGTGCGAACCGCACTTTCAGGAGGCGTGCCAGCAGTGGCTGGCGCAACGCTGGCAGACGCTTGAGCCGTACTCTTTTGCGGGGGAGCGCGCATGAACCGTCTTCCTCTCGTCGCCGCCCAGCCGGGTATCTGGATGGCAGAGCAGCTTTCCTCGCTGCCAAACGCCTGGAGCGTGGCGCACTACACCGAGCTGAAAGGAAATATCGACGCGCCGCTGTTGGCTAAAGCCATCGCTGAGGGCATGATGCAGGCCGATACTCTGCGCACGCGTTTCGCTGAAGATAACGGCGAGGTCTGGCAGTGGGTCGATGAGGCTCTGATCCTGCCGGGGCCGTCCATCGTTCGCGTTGATTCTCACGACGCCGCCGTGGCGCTGATGGAAGCCGATCTCAGCCAGGATCTGCGCGTGGACAGCGGTCAGCCGCTCGCTTTTCATCAGCTGATTCAGGTCGGTGACAACCGCTGGTACTGGTATCAGCGCTATCACCATCTGGTGGTGGATGGCTTCAGTTTCCCGGCAATTACCCGCCAGATCGCCGCGATTTACGCCGCCTGGAAGAAAGGTGAACCTACCCCAGCCTCACCGTTTACCCCGTTCGCTGATGTCGTTGACGAGTATCAGCGCTACCGAGACAGCGAGGCGTATCAGCGCGACGGTGCCTTCTGGGAGGAGCAGCGCAAACAGCTTCCTCCTCCGGTCTCGCTCTCCTCCGCGCCGCTACCGGGACGCGCCGCCACTACCGACATTCTGCGTCTGAAAATGGCAATGGACGCTCGCGCCTTTAGCCAGCTGGCGCAGGCAGCCGGGCAGGCACAGCGTACCGATCTGGCGCTTGCGCTGGTGGCGCTGTGGCTGGGCCGCCTCACCGGACGGCTGGACTACGCCGCCGGGTTTATCTTTATGCGCCGCATGGGGTCCGCCGCGCTGACCGCAACCGGCCCGGTGCTTAACGTCCTGCCGCTGGCGGTGAATATTAATCCGCTTGAGAGCCTGCCGGAGCTGGCGCTGCGCCTGGCGAACCAGCTGAAAAAGATGCGCCGACATCAGCGCTACGACGCCGAGCAGATCGTGCGCGACAGCGGGAGGGCCGCAGGGGACGAACCCTTGTTTGGGCCGGTGCTGAACGTGAAGGTATTTGATTATCAGCTGGATATTGACGGCGTGGAGGCCATCACCCACACGCTGGCGACCGGCCCGGTGAACGATCTGGAGCTGGCGCTGTTCCCGGACGAGCAGGGCGGATTAAGCATTGAGATCCTCGCCAACAGGCAGCGTTACGACGACGCGACGCTGAAGCGCCACGTTTCGCGCCTGAACGCGATGCTGGCGCAGTTTGCCGCGAACCCGGACCTGCGCTGTGGCGACGTGGAAACCGTATCAGAGCAGGAATACGCCCGTCTGGCGCGCATCAACGATACCGGTCTGGCGCTGCCCTCCACCACGCTGGCGGATCTGGTGGCGGAGCAGGCGAGCAAAACGCCGGACGCTCCCGCGCTGGCGGATGCCCATATTGAGCTGAACTACCGCCAGATGCGCGAGCAGGTGGTCGCGCTGGCAAACCTGCTGCGCGCGCGCGGCGTGAAGCCGGGCGACAGCGTGGCGGTGGCGCTTCCGCGTTCGGTGTTCCTGACCCTGGCGCTGCACGGGATTGTTGAAGCCGGCGCCGCCTGGCTGCCGCTGGATACCGGCTACCCGGACGATCGTCTGCGGATGATGCTGGAGGACGCGAAACCGTCGCTCCTCATTACCACCGACGCGCAGCTTCCGCGCTTTAACGATCTGCCGATACCTTCGCTTAGTTACAACATGCTATTGCCGACCGCAGGCGCTGAACCTCTGCGTCTGGCGAAGCCGGAGCAGACCGCGTACATCATCTTTACCTCAGGTTCAACGGGACGCCCGAAAGGGGTGATGGTGGGGCATACCGCCATCGTTAACCGCCTGAAGTGGATGCAGGATCATTATCCACTTCAGGCGCATGACGTCGTGGCGCAGAAAACGCCGTGCAGCTTTGACGTGTCGGTGTGGGAGTTCTGGTGGCCGTTTATCGCCGGGGCAAAGCTGGTGATGGCCGAGCCGGACGCGCACCGCGATCCGCAGGCGATGCAGAGCTTCTTCGCAGAATATGGCGTAACCACCACCCACTTCGTGCCCTCAATGCTTGCGGCATTTGTTGCCTCGCTGACGCCGGAAAACGTCGACTGTTGCAGGACGCTGAAGCAGGTGTTCTGTAGCGGCGAGGCGCTGCCAACGGCGCTGTGCCGCGAATGGGAGCAGCTCACTCATGTACCGCTGCATAACCTCTACGGCCCAACCGAAGCGGCGGTGGACGTGAGCTGGTATCCGGCGTACGGCCCGGAGCTGGCGGCAGTGGAGGGCAACAGCGTGCCGATCGGCTTCCCGGTGTGGAATACGGCGCTGCGCATTCTGGACGCGATGATGCGCCCGGTGCCGTTCGGCGTGGCGGGCGATCTGTATCTCACCGGCATTCAGCTGGCACAGGGGTATCTGGGACGGCCCGACCTCACCGCCAGCCGCTTTATTGCCGATCCGTTTGCCCCAGGCGAGCGGATGTATCGCACCGGAGACGTCGCCCGCTGGCTGGACAACGGGGCGGTGGAATATCTGGGCCGCAGCGATGACCAGCTGAAAATCCGCGGTCAGCGCATTGAGCTGGGCGAAATCGACCGGGCGATGCTGTCATTGCCTGACGTGGCCCAGGCCGTGGCGCATGCGTGCGTGTTTAATCAGGCTGCGGCAACGGGCGGCGATGCCCGCCAGCTGGTGGGGTATGTGGTCTCGGAATCCGGTTTACCGCTGGATCGCGACGCGCTGCTGGACTCGCTCAGGGCACAGCTGCCGCCGCATATGGTGCCGGTGGTGCTGCTGCAAATCAGCGCGCTGCCGCTGAGCGCCAACGGCAAGCTGGATCGCAAGGCGCTGCCGCTGCCGGAGCTGACCAGCAAAACCTCCGGTCGCGCACCCGAGACGCAAACCGAAGCCGCCGTGGCGCAGGCGTTTTCTGCGCTGCTGGGCTGCGAAGTGAACGATATCGATGCCGACTTCTTTGCCCTTGGCGGCCACTCGCTGCTGGCGATGCGCCTCGCGGCTCAGCTCGGCCGTGCGTTCAGCCGCAAGGTCACGCCGGGGCAGATTATGGTCGCCTCGACGGTCGGCAAGCTCAGCGCGCTGCTGGACTCGCAACTGAGCGACGAACAGGCGCAGCGTCTGGGGTATGAAACCCTTTTGCCGCTGCGTGAAAGCAACGGCCCGACGCTGTTCTGCTTCCATCCGGCGTCCGGCTTTGCCTGGCAGTTTAGCGTCCTGGCGCGCTACCTCAGCCCGCGCTGGTCCATCGTCGGCATTCAGTCGCCGCGGCCAAACGGCCCGATGCAGCAGTGCGCGGATCTCGATGGGGTGATCGAACATCACCTGAAAACGTTGCGTAAGCAGCAGCCGCACGGGCCTTATTACCTGTTCGGTTATTCCCTCGGCGGCACGCTGGCGCAGGGCATTGCGGCCCGCCTGCGCGAGCAGGGTGAAGCGGTGGCGTTCCTCGGCCTGCTGGATACCTGGCCGCCGGAAACCCAGAACTGGGCGGAGAAAGAGGCAAACGGCCTTGACCCGGAAGTGCTGGCGGAGATCGAGCGCGAGCGTCAGGCGTTTATCGCCGCTCAGCAGGGCCAGGGCTCCAGCGAATTGTTTAACACCATTGAAGGCAACTACGCGGACGCGGTGCGGTTGCTCACCACCGCGCACAGTTCACGCTTTGACGGTAAAGCGACGCTGTTTGTTGCCGAACGCACGCGAACGATGGATCCGCATACGGCCTGGGCGTCGTGGGTGGGCGAGCTGGAGGTCTACAGCCAGGACTGCGCCCACGTGGATATCATTTCACCGCAGGCGTTTGAAAAGATTGGGCCGGTACTGAAGGAAATTTTAGGATAGTGCAAATGCCCGGTGGCGCTGTGCTTACCGGGCCTACGGGAGCTGAATGTAGGCCGGGTAAGGCGTAGCCGCCACCCGGCAATTACCGCCGACCTAACGGCACCACCAGCGGCGTACCCGCCACCGGATCGTCAATAATCATGCAGCGCATGCCGTAGATCCGCGCGATCAGCTCTGGCGTCACAATCTCCTTCGGCGCGCCCTGCGCCACAATCTCACCGTCGCGCAGCGCAATCAGATGCGTCGCGTAGCGGCAGGCCTGATTTAAATCATGCAGCACCGCCGCCAGGGTATATCCCTGCGTGCGGTTCAGCTCGCTCAGCAGCTCCAGCAGGTCAATCTGATGGCTGATGTCGAGCCAGGTCGTCGGCTCGTCCAGCAGCATAATGGCGGTTTCCTGCGCCAGCACCATCGCGATCCACGCCCGCTGTCGCTGTCCGCCAGATAGGGTATCCACGCTTTGCTGAGCCAGATCGGTGATGCCCGTTGCCTGCATCGCGCGCTTCACGGCCTCGTCGTCCTCTTTGCGCCAGCGGGTAAACAGCGGCTGGTGTGGGTAGCGTCCGCGCGAGACCAGCTCCTGCACTGTGATGTCTCCCGGCGTGGTGGCGTTTTGCGCCAGCAGCCCGATGCGCCTGGCCACCTCTTTGCTGGCGAAGCGCTGGATCTGCTCCCCGTCGAGGAATACGCTGCCCTCTGTCGGCGACATCAGGCGGCTCAGGGTGCGCAGCAGGGTTGATTTGCCGCAGCCGTTCGGACCGATAATCGCGGTGAAGTGGCCGTCCGGAATGGCGACGGTTAAATCACGGGCAATGATTTTTTTGCCATAGCCGAGGGTCAAGTTTTCGCCGCGCAAGCGGGTTGTTGAATCTGTCATTTCTTGCGTGACTCCTGAACGAGCAAGACGATGAGGTAAATCCCGCCGAGGCTGACGGTCACTACGCCCACCGGAAGTTGATAAGGCATAAACAGCCGCTGGGCGCAGAGATCGGCGGCCAGCAGCAGTATCGCACCGCACAGGGCAGCCTGGGTCAAGCCCCAGCGCGCGGTGCCGCTAAGACGCCGCGCGATATGCGGCGCGACAAGGGCAATAAACGAGATCGGCCCGGCAATCGCGGTGGACGCAGCGGTCAGCAGTACCGCCACCAGCATCAGCATCAGGCGCGAGCGCTCAACGCTCACGCCCAGCGCGCAGGCGCTGTCGTCGCCCATCTCCAGCAGGCGCATCCGGCGTACCAGCAGCAGGGCGCCGATAAACATCAGCAAAATTAGCGGCGCGGCGGGCCAGGTTTTGCCCCACGTCAGGCCGTTGAGGGAGCCGGCGTACCACAGCCCGGCGGAGAGCGCGGTTTCCAGAGACGCCTGCAACAAAAGCCAGGTGTTAAAGGCCATCAGCATCGCGCGGATGCCTATCCCGATAATGATCAGCCGGAAGGTGTCGATGCCGTTGCGCCAGGCCAGGGCCCAGATAAGCAGCGAGGTCAGAATGCCGCCCGCCATCGCCGTAAAGGTAATGGCCGTCAGATGTTGCCCGAACAGCACCATCGCCACCAGCACGCCGCTCCACGCGCCGGTATTCAGGCCCATCACGTCCGGGCTGCCGAGGGGGTTACGCATCAGCGACTGGAAAATCGCGCCGCTGACGCCAAGCGCCGCGCCCACCAGGATCGCCATCGCCACGCGCGGCAGTCGCCATTCGGTGACCACCATGGTGATGTTACGCGGCGCGCTGCCGGTGAGGGCGTGAAAGACCTGCGCGAAATCAAGCGTTACGGCACCGCTTTGCAGGCTCCAGACCGCCAGCAGAGTAATGGCGATAGCCAGCAGGAAGACGCTGGTGAGTAAACGACGGGAAGGAGCCATCATGCGCCACCTCCGCGTCTGCGACGTACCAGGAAGATCAGCACCGGCGCGCCGATAAACGCGCTCACCACCGAGACGCGCAGCTCGCCGGGCACCAGCAGGCGGCCCAGCACGTCGGCAAACAGCAGCAGGGCAGGGGTCGCCAGCAGCGTGACCGGCAGCGACCAGCGGTGGTCCGACCCCACCAGCCAGCGCGCCATGTGCGGCATCATCAGGCCGATAAAGGCGATCGGACCGACCACGGCGGTTGCGCTGCCGCTCAGCACGGTGATAGCGAGCAGGCCAGTCAGCTGCGTGCGCGCCACGCGGTTGCCGAGGGCGGTTGCGGTGTCGCTGCCGAGGCTCAGGCTGTTCAGCGACCGGCTTAAACACAGCGCCACGACGGCGGCGATAATGACCGGGATTGCCACCACGTTTAAAGTTTCAAGGGTGCGGATATCCAGCGAGCCGGCCTGCCAGAAGCGCAGCTGGTCGTAGACGTCCGGGTTGAGCAGGGCGATACCGCTGGACAAGCCTTCCAGCACCGCCGCGAGCGCTACGCCCGCAAGCGTCAGGCGAACCGGGCTCAGTTGCCCGCCGCCCTGACTTCCGGTAAACGCGACCACCAGCGAGGCGGCCAGCGCGCCGCAGAAGGCCATCACCAGCTGTTCAGAGGGTGACGTCAACCCGAACAGCGCTGCGCCGAGCACGATGGCAAAGCTGGCCCCGGAGTTGACGCCAAGAATGCCGGGGTCCGCCAGCGGGTTACGGGTAAGGGTTTGCATCAGGGCACCCGCAAGGCCGAGCGCGCCACCGGCCAGCAGTCCGGCAAGAGTGCGGGGCAGGCGGGCGTCGAGCACGATGGTGCAGTCGGCGCTCTGACAGGTTCCGGAGAGCGCATCAACGATAACGGACGCGGGCAGCGGTTTAGCGCCGACCAGCAGGCTGAGTGCAATCGCAAGGATTAGCAGTAGCAATAATACGGGCACGGCAATGGCGCGCACCGCAGAAGAGGAAAACGACATAGCAACATCCATGATTTGATAATGATAGTGATTATCGTTATCTATCTTATTTGGCTATGTTAGCATGTGCGCCCATGGAATGGGTAGAAATAGACTCAAGGCTTTGTCATGAATCAAAAATCCTGGCTGCTTAACCTCAGCCTGTTGAAAACGCACCCGGCGTATCGCGCCGTTTTTATCGCTCGCTTTATCTCCATTTTGTCCCTCGGCCTGCTCGGCGTCGCCGTGCCCGTCCAGATCCAGACTATGACGCACTCCAGCTGGCTGGTGGGGCTATCCGTCACCTTAACCGGCGGGGCGATGTTTATCGGGCTGATGGTCGGCGGCGTGCTGGCGGATCGCTACGAGCGTAAGAAGCTGATCCTGCTGGCGCGCGGCACCTGCGGGGTGGGCTTTATCGGGCTGTGTCTGAACGCCATGCTGCCGGAGCCGTCGCTGGTGGCGATTTATGCCCTTGGCCTGTGGGACGGTTTTTTCGCCTCGCTCGGCGTAACGGCGCTGCTGGCGGCGACACCCGCGCTGGTGGGGCGCGAGAACCTGATGCAGGCGGGGGCGATCACCATGCTCACGGTACGCCTCGGCTCGGTGGTTTCGCCGATGGTCGGCGGCCTGCTGCTGGCCACCGGCAACGTGGCGTGGAACTACGGCCTTGCCGCGGCGGGCACCTTTATCACCACCCTGACGTTACTGCGTCTGCCGCTCCTGCCTCCGCCGCCGCAGCCGCGCGAGCATCCGCTGAAGTCCCTGATGGCCGCGATTCGTTTTCTGTTCAGCAACCCGCTGATTGGCGGCATTGCACTGCTCGGCGGCCTGCTGACGATGGCGAGCGCCGTGCGCGTGCTTTACCCGGCGCTGGCGGGCGAGTGGCAGATGAGCGCCTCAGAGATTGGCGTGCTGTACGCCGCCATTCCGCTCGGTGCGGCCTGCGGGGCGCTGACCAGTGGTAACCTGGCCCAAAGCTCGCGTCCGGGCCTGATTATGCTGGTGGCGACGCTGGCCTCGTTTATCGCCATCGGCTTCTTCAGCCTGATGCCGGTCTGGGCGCTGGGGGTGATGTGTCTGGTGATTTTCGGCTGGCTGAGTGCGGTCAGCTCACTTTTACAGTACACCCTGATCCAGACCCAGACGCCGGAAGGAATGCTGGGGCGTATCAACGGCCTGTGGACCGCGCAGAACGTGACGGGCGATGCAATTGGCGCGGCGATCCTCGGCGGGCTGGGGGCGATAATGACCCCGGTGGCGTCGGCGAGCAGCAGCGGGTTTGTGTTAGCGATGGTTGGCGCGATCTTACTGGTGGTGCTGGTGGAATTGCGGCGGTTCAGGCAGGAGGTCGTGTTGAACGACGGTGCGGCCTGATGCCCTCACCCCGGCCCTCTCCCACGGGGAGAGGGAGGGAAAATGCCTACTTAAACAACGCATTCAATCTGTCTAACACCAGCATTGCGCTGTAATAATCCAGGCGGAACGTCTCCGTTCCCAGCGCCCAGACGCGTTTGTTTTTCACCGACGGTAAATGCGCCAGCAGCGGGTTGGCGTAAATCGCATTCACGTCTTTCTCGTCGCCGGCAAACACGAACAGCCCTTCGCCGTTCAGCCCCGTCGCCAGGTTTTCTCCACCCAGCTGAATAATGTCGTGACGCTTGCCCTGGCTTGTTGAGGTCTGCAACCCGGCAGGCAGGTCCGCCAGCGTAAAGCCCAGCTGGTGTAACAGCTTGCCCTGCGCCGATTCTGTCGTCCACAGGTTTGCCGTGTGCGCGGCGGCGGTGTAGACGATGGCATTCACCGGCTGCGGCGGCAGTTTCATCTGCTGTTTCACCTGCGCGAGCTGTTTATCGAACGCGGCGATGCGTTCAGCGGCCTGTTTCTCGTGCCCGGTCATCGTGCCCAGCTGGGTCAGCAGTTCCTGCCAGCTTTTGTCGTCGTAATTGATGATAAGCGTCGGGGCGATGGCGGAGAGCTGATCGTACAGCGCCAGCGCGGAATCCCCGCCGGTGGCGCTGATTAGAATCAGGTCCGGCATCTGGGCGGCCACCGCTTCGGCGCTCGGCTCGCCGATGTACAGCCGTGCAACCTTACGCTGTTTTGCAATATCCCCCCACTGGCGCAGGAAACCCTGCGCGTCCGCCACGCGGTTGTTCGGCGTGGTTGCGCCGCTGGCAATGACCGGCGCGTCAATCGCCAGCAGGGAGCCGGTTAAGGTCACGCTGGTGGAGACAATGCGCGTCGGTTTGCTCTCAAGCGTATGCACGCCGCGGCTGTCGTTGACCTGGCGCGGCCAGTCGGCGGCGGCTGAGGTTAGTCCTAAAACAAAAAGTCCTGTCAGAAGAAGGGCATTGCGGCAAACGGCAGCGATTTTCACAGAGCGGCATCCTGTTTTTATTGAAGATAATGCTTCTCATTTTCATGGTTGCCGGGAAGGGATGCAAGCGTTTGTCGCAGAAGTTAATGGCCCGACGGTTGACAGCGGCGCGCTGTGGGATTAGGTTAGCCGACGAAAATATAAATGATAATCATTATTGCTTCTTTTATCATTTTGAGGAGGATGATATGGACACGTCCCTGGCTGAGGAAGTTCAGCACACCGCGACCACGCTGCAATCAGACAGCTTTTTCTTTATGTCGCCTTACCGCAGTTTTACCACCTCAGGCTGTTTTGCCCGATTCTCTGAACCTGCCGTCGGCGGCGACGATCCGGCGGGGCAGTTCCAGCAGAAATTAGCCCAGGCTTTCCGGGATGCGAAAGCCAGCGGCATCGCCCATCCCGTCATGGTAGGGGCCATCCCGTTCGATACCCGCAAGCCGTCTTCGCTGTTTATTCCGCAACGCTGGGAAACGTTTTCCCGTCCCGCGCGTCAGCAGTCCGCTCGCTATTTCTCCGGCGCGCAGGCGCTGAAGGTGGAACAGCGCACTGAGATCCCCGCTCAGCCCGTTTATGAAGAGATGGTCGCGCGCGCCGCGTCGCTCACCGCCACGCCGCAGGTGAATAAGGTAGTGCTGTCGCGCCTGATTGATATCGCCACCGACAAAAAAATGGACAGCGGCGCGCTGATGGAGCGTCTGATCGCCCAGAACCCGGCGAGTTTTAACTTCCACGTGCCGCTGGAAGACGGCGGCGTGCTGCTCGGCGCCAGCCCGGAACTGCTGCTGCGCAAAGAGGGCAGGCACTTTAGCTCGCTGCCGCTTGCAGGCTCCGCGCGCCGCCAGCCGGACGACGTGCTGGATCGCGAGGCGGGCAATAAGCTGCTGGCCTCCGAAAAGGACCGCCACGAACACGACCTGGTGACCCAGGCGATGAAGGCCATTCTGGAACCGCGCAGCCATCACCTGAGCATGCCGTCTTCCCCGCAGCTCATCACCACGCCGACGCTGTGGCATCTGGCGACGCCGGTTGAAGGTGACGCGCGCGAGAACGAAAACGCCCTGACGCTGGCCTGCCTGCTGCACCCGACCCCGGCCCTGAGCGGCTTCCCGCATCAGGCGGCTAAAGAACTGATTGCCGAGCTGGAGCCGTTCGACCGCGAGCTGTTCGGCGGCATCGTCGGCTGGTGCGACAGTGAAGGCAACGGCGAGTGGGTGGTGACCATCCGCTGCGCGCGTCTTCACGAAAATACCGTTCGCCTGTTTGCCGGCGCGGGCATTGTGCCTGCCTCCTCCCCGGTGGGCGAGTGGCGTGAGACGGGCGTGAAGCTCTCCACCATGCTTAACGTGTTTGGCCTGCACTAAGGAACGTTTATGACTATTCCCTTTACCCGCTGGCCGGAGGAATTTGCCCGCCGCTACCGTGAAAAAGGCTACTGGCAGGATCTGCCGCTGACCCACATCCTGACGGACCATGCGCAAAGCGATGCGGTCGCGATTATCGACGGCGAACGGCACATCACCTACCGCGCGTTTCATCTGGCGGTGAATAACCTCGCGTCTGCCCTTCAGGCGCAGGGGCTGCACCGCGGCGAGACCGCGCTGGTGCAGCTCGGCAACGTGGCCGAGTTTTACATCACCTTTTTCGCGCTGCTGCAGATCGGCGTCGCGCCGGTTAACGCGCTCTTTAGCCATCAGCGCAGCGAGCTAAACGCCTACGCCGCCCAGATCAAACCCGCCGTACTTATCGCCGATCGCGAACATGCCCTGTTCGCGGGGGATGATTTTCTCAATACCTTTGTGGATGAACACCGCTCGGTTCGCGCCGTGCTGCTGCGCGGCGATAAGGGTGAACATGCGCTGGAAGCGGCGATTGCGCGCCCGGCGGACAACTTCATCCCCAACCCGACGCCCGCAGACGAGGTGGCGTTCTTCCAGCTCTCCGGCGGCAGCACAGGCACGCCGAAGCTGATCCCGCGTACGCACAACGACTACGACTACAGCATCCGCCGCAGCAATGAAATCTGCGGCATCACTGCGCAGACCTGCTATCTGAACGCGCTTCCCGCGGCACATAACTACGCCATGAGCTCGCCGGGATCGTTAGGCGTGTTCACGGCGGGCGGCTGCGTGGTGCTGGCGAACGATCCGAGCGCCACGCTCTGCTTCCCGCTGATTGAGCAGCATCAGATCAACGTGACGTCGCTGGTCCCTCCGGCGGTGAGCCTCTGGCTGCAGGCGATTGCCGACGGCGCGGGGAACGCGCAGCTGAAAACCCTCAAGCTGCTCCAGGTGGGCGGCGCACGCCTCTCCGCCACGCTCGCGGCGCGTATTCCGGCGGAAATCGGCTGCCAGCTGCAGCAGGTGTTCGGCATGGCGGAAGGGCTGGTGAACTACACCGCCCTCGACGACGCACCGGAACGCATCATCAACACCCAGGGCCGCCCAATGTGTCCGGACGACGAGGTGTGGGTGGCGGACGAGGACGGCAACCCGCTCCCGCGCGGGGAAGTCGGACGTTTGATGACGCGCGGCCCGTACACCTTCCGCGGCTATTTCAACAGCCCGGAGCACAACGCCAGCGCCTTTGATGCCAACGGTTTCTACTGCTCCGGCGATCTGATCGCCATCGATGAGCAGGGCTACATCACCGTGCAGGGGCGCGAGAAAGATCAGATCAACCGCGGTGGCGAAAAGATTGCCGCCGAAGAGATCGAAAACCTGCTGCTGCGCCACGAGGCGGTGATCCACGCCGCGCTGGTGAGCATGGAGGACAGTCTGCTGGGCGAAAAAAGCTGTGCGTATCTGGTGGTGAAACAGCCCCTGCGTGCGGTTGAGGTGCGTCGCTTCCTGCGCGAGCAGGGCGTTGCCGAATTTAAGCTGCCGGACCGCGTGGAGAGCGTGGATGCACTTCCGCTCACGCCGGTCGGCAAAGTTGATAAGAAACAGTTGCGCCTGTGGCTTGCTGAACGCGCCCGGGGCTGAGGAACAGAGAATGGCCATTCCAAAATTAACCGCTTACGCGCTGCCAACCGCTGCAGAGCTGCCGACCAACAAGGTGAACTGGGCGTTTGAGCCGGAGCGCGCCGCGCTGCTGATCCACGATATGCAGGAGTATTTCCTGAACTTCTGGGGCGAAAATAGCGACATGATGCAGCAGGTGGTGGCGAACATCGTTAAACTTCGCGCTTACTGCAAAGAACACAATATCCCGGTGTACTACACCGCGCAGCCGAAAGAGCAGAGCGATGAAGACCGTGCCCTGCTGAACGACATGTGGGGGCCGGGCCTGACCCGCTCGCCGGAGCAGCAGCGTATCGTGGCTGAACTGACGCCGGACGAAGCGGACACCGTGCTGGTGAAGTGGCGCTACAGCGCGTTTCACCGCTCACCGCTGGAGCAGATGCTGAAAGAGACCGGCCGCAACCAGCTGCTGATTACCGGCGTTTATGCCCACATCGGCTGCATGACCACCGCCACCGACGCCTTTATGCGCGACATCAAGCCGTTCTTTATCGCCGACGCGCTGGCGGACTTCACCCGCGACGAGCACCTGATGTCGCTGAAATACGTGGCAGGACGTTCTGGCCGCGTGGTGATGACCGACGAGCTGCTGCCGTCCGTTCCGGCAACGAAAGCCGCGCTGCGCGCGCTGATCCTGCCGCTGCTGGACGAGTCCGACGAGCCGATGGATGACGAAAACCTGATCGACTTCGGTCTGGACTCGGTGCGCATGATGGCGCTGGCCGCCCGCTGGCGGAAGGTGCACGGCGACATCGACTTCGTGATGCTGGCGAAAAATCCGACCCTTGACGCCTGGTGGGCGCTGCTCTCCCGTGAGGTGAAGTGATGGCGGGGTTTGATTTTACCGGTAAAACGGTTTGGGTAACGGGCGCGGGTAAAGGTATCGGCTATGCGACCGCGCTGGCCTTTGTGGAGGCGGGCGCGCGGGTGACCGGGTTCGATCTGGCCTTCCCGCAGGACGATTATCCCTTTTCTACCGAAACGCTGGACGTGGCGGACGCGGCGCAGGTGGGCGACGTCTGCGGGCGCTTACTTGGCACCCTTGAGCGCCTCGACGTGCTGGTTAACGCGGCGGGCATTCTGCGCATGGGCGCGACGGACGAGCTTTCGCAGGAGGACTGGCAGCAGACCTTTGCGGTTAACGTCGGCGGCGCGTTTAACCTGTTTCAGCAGACGATGGGCCAGTTCCGCCGTCAGCAGGGCGGGGCGATAGTGACCGTGGCCTCCGACGCGGCGCACACCCCGCGCATCGGCATGAGCGCCTACGGCGCGTCGAAGGCGGCGCTGAAAAGCCTGGCGCTGACCGTCGGGCTGGAGCTGGCGGGCAGCGGCGTGCGCTGTAACCTGGTGTCGCCCGGCTCTACGGACACCGACATGCAGCGCACCCTGTGGAAAAGCGACGATGCGGAGCAGCAGCGCATTCGCGGCTTTGGCGAGCAGTTCAAGCTCGGCATTCCGCTCGGCAAAATCGCCCGCCCGCGGGAAATTGCCGCCACCGTGCTGTTCCTTGCGTCCGATGCCGCCAGCCATATTACCTTGCAGGATATCGTGGTGGACGGCGGCTCCACGCTGGGGGCGTAATGATCTGGAAACGTCATTTATCGCTTGAAGAACTGAACGCCACCAGCGTGAACACCCTGGTGGCGCACCTGGGCATTGTCTATACCCGCCTCGGAGACGACACGCTGGAAGCGGAGATGCCGGTGGATGCCCGTACCCATCAGCCGCTTGGCCTGCTGCACGGCGGGGCGTCGGCGGCGCTGGCGGAAACGCTGGGCTCAATGGCCGGTTTTCTGATGACCCGCGACGGGCAGAACGTGGTGGGCACAGAGCTGAACGCCACGCACCACCGCGCTGTGTCGCAGGGCAAGGTGCGCGGCGTGTGTCAGCCGCTGCATCTGGGGCGTTCCAGCCAGAGCTGGGAGATCGTGGTATTCGACGAGCAGGGGCGGCGGTGCTGCACCTGTCGGTTGAGCACGATGGTGCTGGGGTAAGTCATTCAGCTGAAAGTGATCGGCTTAACACTGTAGTGTAAATCTCTGGTTTGACCACGCATTATTGCGTTTCAAAGTTGTTAAATTTTATCCGTTGTTCTAGAAACAAAATGTAACATCTCACTGTTTCACAACAACGGATAACAGCTATGAACAACTCAGGGAAATACCTTACGTGGGCGGTGCTCTCCGTTGTGGGAGCCTTTGCCCTGGGCTATATCGCCCTCAACCGGGGGGAGCAGATCAATGCGCTCTGGATCGTCGTCGCCTCCGTCTGCATTTATCTCATTGCGTACCGTTTTTATGGCCGCTATATCGCAAAGACGGTACTGGGCGTAGACGGCACGCGCATGACGCCTGCCGTGCGCCACAACGACGGGCTGGACTACGTGCCGACTGATAAAAAAGTGCTGTTCGGTCACCATTTCGCGGCGATTGCCGGTGCAGGCCCGCTGGTGGGGCCGGTGCTGGCGGCGCAGATGGGCTACCTGCCGGGGATGATCTGGATCCTCGCGGGGGTGGTGCTGGCAGGCGCGGTGCAGGACTTTATGGTGCTGTTCGTCTCCACCCGTCGCGACGGCCGTTCTCTGGGTGAGCTGGTGAAAGAGGAGATGGGGGCAACCGCCGGGGTGATTGCGCTGGTGGCGACCTTTATGATCATGGTGATCATCCTCGCGGTGCTGGCGATGATCGTGGTGAAAGCGCTGACCCACAGCCCGTGGGGAACCTACACGGTCGCCTTTACCATTCCGCTGGCGCTGTTTATGGGGATTTACATTCGCTACCTGCGCCCCGGGCGCATTGGTGAAGTCTCTGTCATTGGCCTGGTGTTCCTGGTATTTGCGATTATCTCCGGCGGCTGGGTGGCGGAAAGCCCGACCTGGGCACCATTCTTCGACTTTACCGGCGTGCAGCTGACCTGGATGCTGGTGGGCTACGGCTTTGTGGCGGCGGTGCTGCCGGTGTGGCTGCTGCTGGCCCCGCGCGATTATCTCTCAACCTTCCTGAAAATCGGCACCATCGTCGGGCTGGCCATCGGCATTCTGATTATGCGCCCGACCCTGACCATGCCTGCGCTGACCAAATTCATCGACGGTACCGGCCCGGTCTGGACTGGTAACCTGTTCCCGTTCCTGTTTATTACCATCGCCTGCGGTGCGGTGTCGGGCTTCCACGCGCTGATTGCCTCCGGGACCACGCCGAAGATGCTGGCCAACGAGAATCAGGCCTGCCTGATTGGCTACGGCGGCATGCTGATGGAGTCCTTCGTGGCGATTATGGCGCTGGTCTCCGCCTGCATTATCGATCCGGGCGTTTACTTTGCGATGAACAGCCCGATGGCGGTACTGGCCCCGGCCGGCACCGTTGACGTGGTAGCGTCCGCCGCGCAGGTGGTGAGCGGCTGGGGCTTTGCCATTACCCCGGAAACGCTGACGCATATCGCTAATGAGGTGGGCGAGCAGTCAATTATCTCCCGCGCGGGCGGGGCACCGACGCTGGCGGTGGGCATGGCCTACATCCTGCACGGCGCGCTGGGCGGGCTGATGGACGTCTCGTTCTGGTATCACTTCGCCATTCTGTTCGAGGCGCTGTTTATTTTGACGGCGGTGGATGCGGGAACCCGTGCGGCGCGCTTTATGCTCCAGGATCTGCTGGGGGTGATCTCCCCGAACCTGAAGCGGACCGATTCGCTCCCGGCTAACCTGCTGGCGACGGCGCTGTGCGTGCTGGCGTGGGGCTACTTCCTGCATCAGGGCGTGGTCGATCCGCTGGGTGGGATCAACACCCTGTGGCCGCTGTTCGGTATCGCCAACCAGATGCTGGCGGGCATGGCGCTGATGCTCTGCGCGGTGGTGCTGTTCAAGATGAAGCGCCAGCGTTACGCGTGGGTGGCGCTGGTGCCAACCGCCTGGCTGCTAATCTGTACCCTGACGGCGGGCTGGCAAAAAGCCTTCAGCCCGGACAATAAGGTGGGCTTCCTGGCGATCGCCAACAAGTTCCAGGCGATGATCGACAGCGGCAAGATCCCGGCGCAGTACACCGAGTCACAGCTGTCGCAGCTGGTGTTCAACAACCGTCTGGATGCCGGGCTGACCATCTTCTTTATGGTGGTAGTTGTGGTGCTGGCGTTGTATTCTCTGAAAACCGCGCTGGCGGCGCTGAAGGTCGACACGCCGACGGCGAAAGAGACGCCGTACGAGCCGATGCCTGAAAACCTGGACGAGATTGTGACCCAGGCGAAAGGGGCGCATTAACCTGTGTGCCGGGTGGCGCTAGCGCTTACCCGGCCTACATTTCCAGTGAGACCAGAATGATGTTCGACACCCTCTCTAAAGCAGGTAAGTACCTGGGCCAGGCCGCCAAAATGATGATTGGCGTGCCGGATTACGATAACTACGTCGAGCATATGCGCGTCAACCACCCGGACCAGACGCCGATGACCTACGAAGAGTTTTTCCGCGACCGCCAGGACGCCCGCTACGGCGGAAAGGGCGGGGCGAAGTGCTGTTAACCCTCTTTCGGTAAATAGAGGCTGATTTGCTCCTGCTTGCAGCCATAAATTGCCGCCAGCTTTTCGCGGGTGCGCTTTTGCGGACGGGAGTCCAGCGCTTCCAGCTGTGATACGGCGGACTGGCTGATGCCGAGTTTTTCCGCCACCTCCTGCTGGGATAGCCCGCGCAGGATACGCCACGCGGCCTGCAGGCTGACGTTCTCGCTATGCATGATGTCGCACACTTCACCCGGTAAACCTACGTTATCGTAGATATCTGATTCGTAAGGGATGTCTTCCCAGTCGTTTTCATCATCGTCATCATACTCAAGTATGGCTAAACGCATGCGAAAATATTCATCGTAGGGAATGACAACATACTGTTTTTTTCCTTCTTCATCCTTGATGAACTGAATAGTCATATTCCGTATGCTCCTCATGAAGGTAGGTGGTGGTTGTCCGGCGTTTTACCGCCACTACGTAACAGGTATCACCCGGCGGGTCTCCGAAGGTGTAAATGACCCTGTAATCACCTAATCGCAACCTGTAGTGGTTTTCGGGAGAAGATAATTTCTTGATATCCGCGACAGGTGATGTTTTATCATCCATCTTCTCCAGCCTGAATTTAATGCGGTTCTGATATCGCGTATCGATTTTAGAAAATTGCTTCTCTGCTGTTTTTGACCACACGATCTTCATCCGTACCTCCACTGTACGCCCACACAAATTATAAGGAAATAATAAGACTATTAGATAAATTCCGAATTTCTTATGGGGTACTGTAGAGCGGAAAAAAAGCGCAGGTAAGAGGCAAAACGCAAACCGTCGAGGCGGCTCGACAAGGCCTCTGCCGGGCGACAGAGGCTTGCAGGAATATTGCGATCAGGCGTTCAAACCGCCGTCCACGTCCAGACCGGTGCCTGAGATCTGCCCGGCTGCCGGGCTGGCAAGGAAGGTGACCGCCGCCGCGACGTCTTCCGGCTGGCCGTAATGGCCCAGGGCAATAAGCTGACGCTGTGAGTCAGCCTGTTCACCGTCCTCCGGGTTCATATCGCTGTTGGTCGGGCCGGGGTGCACCAGGTTAACGGTAATGCCGCGCGGGCCAAGATCGCGGGCCAGACCGCGGGTGAGGGAGTTCAGTGCAGATTTGGTCATTGAGTAGACGGCAATCCCCGGTTGTGCCACGCGGTTCGCCAGACAACTGCCGATGTTAATGATGCGCCCGCCGTCAGACATATGCACCAGCGCTTCCTGAATAGCGATCACCACGCCGCGGATGTTGACGTTGATGAGGGCGTCGATGTCCGCCAGCGTCATGGACTCCAGCGGGCCGCCGCGCGCGATACCGGCGTTATTGACCAGGATGTCCAGTCCGCCGAGAGAGCGTGCCGCATGGGTGACGGCATCCTGAATCGCCTGCGCGCTGGCGCTGTCCGCCTGAATGGCCTCGCCGTGCCGCCCCAGCGCCTTAATTTCATCGGCGACCGCCTGGGCTTTATCGGCGGATTTTTCATAGGTGATGACCACATCGGCACCGGCGCGCGCCAGCGACAGGGCAATCGCACGACCCAGCCCGCGGCTGGCGCCGGTAACCAGCGCCTTTTTACCTGTTAAATCGATCTGCATGATGACCTCGTTACGAGAGTGGTGAGAACCATCATTAGGTATAGCCCGTCGGCGCAATTAACGGCGGAAGGATTCCACTTTCTCAAACGCGGCGCGCAGAACCTCAGACGTTAACGTCACCGGCAGATAGTGAATCGACTCCACCGGGCGCAGCGTGTGGGCGATGACCTTGTCGAGATCGTCGCGGTTATTGATGTCGACGTCCAGCTCGCGAAGCGTGGTCGGCAGGTTAAAGCGCCGGTATGCCGCCACCAGCTGCGCCAGCACGTCGTCCTGGCCGAGCAGGGCGCTCTGCACCAGAATGCCGTAGGCCACCTTGGTGCCGTGCAGGTATTTTTCCGTCTGCGGCAGCACGGTTAAGCCGTTATGCACCGCGTGCGCCGCCGCCACGCGGGTATAGCGCTCCCCCAAACCGCCAACCATACCGCCGCCGGCAATAATGGCATCCACAACGTCCCGGAACGCCAGCGTTTGTTCGCCGCGCTGCTGGTCTTCTAGCGCCTCTTCGCTGCGCTCCAGCAGCACGTCGCGGATTGCCAGCGCGCCGTTAAGGCCAAGGCGCACGGTCAGCGGCAGGTTTTCCGGCTGTGGGGCGAGCACCGCCGCTTCGTACCACTTCGCCAGCGTATCGCCGATGCCCGCCAGCAGATACTCCGCCGGGGCATTAAGGACGATCTGCGGCTCCACCAGCACCAGGAAGTTGGCGTCGTCGAAGATCTCAAACTGCAGCGCCTGCCCGGCATCGTTGTACCAGACGGAGAGCGGGGTCCACGCCGCGCAGGTGGCGGCGATGGTGGGAATGCCCACGAACGGAACGCCTAAGCGGCGCGCCACGGCCTTGACGGTGTCCATCACCGCGCCGCCGCCCACGCCAATCACCACGCTGGCGTCGCTGCCGGATTCGTTCACCAGCCGGGTGACGTCGCGCTCGCTGCAATGGCCCTTAAACAGCAGGTGCTTCGCCCCCGGCGCGTTAAAGCTCTCCGGCAGGAACGGGCGCGCGCCCTCTATTGCGCGCTCGCCGTAAATCCACACCGCGCGGGAAAGCTGTTCCGGGGTAAAGAAGTCATTCAGATGCGCAAGGCTTCCGGAATGGGAGAAGTAGTTCGCCGGGCCGGGTACGACGCGGATGTCGGTGTTGCTCATGGTGTTGTCCTTTTTTCGCAAGCGCTAACCCGATGTTATGTCTGGACATCCGGATGGCTAATAATATTTCGCTTTATCTTATGCCTTTTCCGTCGTTGTCAGTCAACCGGAGCTGTGAAAAATTCGATAAATCAGAAGAGTTATGAAGGATTTACGCGGATGGTTTCCAGTCGTCTTGAAATGCGCGGTATCAGCCTGGCCTTTTCCGGCTTTCAGGCACTGACGCGCGTGGACTTCACGCTGAACGGCGGGTCGGTGCATGCGCTGACGGGTGCCAACGGTGCGGGGAAATCAACGCTGATGGCGGTGCTGTGCGGGACGCACGACCACTATGAAGGCGAAATCAGCATTAACAACCAGCCGGTAAACATTCGCGAGCCGCTGGACGCCAAACGGCTGGGCATCCACCTCGTGCAGCAGGAGGTGGACGTGGCGCTGATCCCCGGGCTGAGCATTGCGGAGAACATCATGCTCGACCAGCTGGCGCAGCCGGGGCACCGCTACCGCTGGCGCACCGTTCGTCAGCAGGCGCGGCAGGCGCTGGCGCAGCTCGACGTTACGCTGGACGTTCGCCGCTCCATCGACGGCTGTTCGCTGGCCGAAAAGCAGCAGATTTTGCTGGCACGCGCTTTGTCCCACCACTGCCGTTTTTTGATTCTTGACGAGCCCACCGCGCCGCTGGACGCGCACGAGAGCGAGCGTCTGTTTGCGGTGGTAAGACGTCTGCAACAGCAGGGCATCGGCGTGGTGTTTATCTCCCACCGCATTCACGAGCTGAAGGCCATCTGCGACACCCTGACGGTGCTGCGCGACGGCAAGCTGATTGAGTCCGGCCCGATGGCCGATCTCAGCGGTGAAGAGATTGTTGAGAAGATGCTCGGCCACGTGCTGAGCGATATCTACCCGCCCGCGCGACCGCCGCACGGCGACGAAACGCTGCTGCGAGTGGAAGGACTGCACGACGACGCGCTGCTGAAGGATATCTCCCTGCACCTGCGCAAAGGCGAAATCCTCGGCATTGCCGGGCTGGCGGGGGCGGGGAAAACCGAACTCTGTAAGGCGCTGTTTGGCGCCAGCAAAAGCCGCGTGGCGCGCGGTGAGCTGAATCATCAATCCTGGCAGCCGCGCGATCCGGCAGACTCGGTGCTGCGCGGCCTGGCGCTGGTGCCGGAGGAGCGGCGCAAGGAGGGCATTTTTATCGACGAGCCGGTAAGCATGAACCTTGCCGTGTGCGCCGATAACAGCTTTTCGCGCTGGAGCCTGTTTGGTCATCGTCAGGCGTGGCGCTGGGCGGAAGAGGTCATTGCCCGCGTCGGCGTTCGCGCCCGCGGTCCCGGACAGGTTTTGCGACGTCTCTCCGGCGGCAACCAGCAGAAGGTGGCCATCGGCAAGTGGCTGCGTAACGATGCGAGCGTGCTGATTTTCGACGAGCCGACCAAAGGCGTGGACGTGAAGGCCAAAACCGATCTGTTCCATCTGATTGACGGCCTGGCGCGCGAGGGCAAAGGGGTGATTTACGCCTCCGGCGAGTTCGCCGAGCTGGTGGGACTGTGCGACCGCATCTGCGTCCTGTGGGACGGGCGCATCGTGGCAGAAATCGCCGGGGAAGAGGCCCGTGAAGAGACACTACTTTATTATTCAACCGGAGGAACGGCGTCGTGAGCAAGGCCCTTTCAGTGACCGCGGCGGCGTCTGGCCGTCAGCAACTTTTTGATTTTCTCTACAAGTGGGGCATGTTGCTGACCGTCGTCGCGCTGGTGGCCGTCTTTGGCCTGGCGTCGGACAGCTTCCTCGACCCGAACAACATCATCAATATTCTGCGCTCGATTGCCATCGTGACGGTGATTGCCGTTGGCGTGTCGATTTCATTGACCGTCGGCGGGTTCGATCTCTCCGTGGGCTCCACGGCGTCGCTGGCGAACGCGCTGGTCATTTCGCTTTTCGTCTGGCACGGCTTCGGCACCACCGAGTCGATTGTAATCACTCTCGCGCTCTGCACGCTGGTCGGCCTGTTTAACGCTTTCCTGATCGTCATCCTGCGTATTCCGGACATGCTCGCCACCCTCGCCAGCCTGTTTGTCATCCAGGGCGTGGCGATGACCTACAGCTACGGCGGGTCGATTACCGAGAACATGGTGCTGCCGAGCGGCGACATGGCGGAAGGGACCATTCCGGCGGCGTTCAGCCTGCTGGGGCAGGTGCCGACCATCGTCATCATCATGCTGGCGGTGACCCTTCTGGCGCAGCTGGGGCTGTCGCTGACCACTCACGGACGCCGGATGTATGCCATTGGCGGCAACCCTGAAGCGGCGCGCCTCTCGGGCATTCGCACCACGCGCTACAAGGTGGCGGCCTACGTGATTGCCTCGCTGCTGGCGGGGCTGGGCGGCATTCTGCTGGCCTCCCGCATCGGATCGTCGCAGGTCAATGCGGGCGGCGGCTATCTGATGGATGCGGTGGCCGCGGCGTGGATTGGCTTCTCGCTGGCCGGGTCCGGCAAGCCGAACGCGCTTGGCACGCTGGTGGGGGCGGTGATCCTCGGCGTGCTGTCGAACGGGCTGGTGATGCTCTCCGTGCCGTATTACGCCATGGACATAATAAAAGGGCTGGTGCTCGCGGTGGCACTGGCGATTACCTACATACAAAAACGCTGACAACACAACGGGATAAAAAATGAAAAAGATTGCGCTCTCTTTGGTGGCACTGGGGTTACTCACTTCTCTGCCGGGATTCGCGGCCACGCCCGCGCCGGTTCCGGCCGCCATTGCGAACCACGACGGACCGATTCGCATCGCGGTGATCCGTAACCTCGGCTCGGACGACAACACCACGCAGTTTGTTGCCGGGGCCATTCAGGAAGGGAAAAAGCTCGGCTTTAAGGTCAGTACCTTTTTGAGCAACGGGGATGACGCTAAATTCCAGGACTTCGTTAACCAGGCCATCAGCCAGAAATATGACGGGATCATCCTGTCGCAGGGCCGCGATCCGTACTCCACCGCGCTGGTGAAGAAGGCGGTGGATGCCGGGATCAAGGTCGCCGTATTTGATACCGCCGTAAACGGCGAGATCCCGGGCGTGACCGTCACCCAGCAGGACGACGCCTCCCTGACGAATCTCTCCTTCGGCCAACTGGCGAAAGATTTCAACGGCAAGGCCAACATCGTCAAGCTGTGGGTGGCGGGCTTCCCGCCGATGGAGCGCCGTCAGGCAGCCTATAAAGAATTGCAAAAGCAGTACCCGGAGATTAAAGAGCTGGAGTCCATCGGCGCGGTCTCTTCTGACGTGCAGGGCGACACCGCCAACAAGGTGGGCGCGATCCTGGCGAAATACCCGAAAGGCAAAATCGACGCCATCTGGGGCACCTGGGATGCCTTCAGCCAGGGCGCGTATAAAGCGCTGAAGGAGAACGGCCGTACCGAGATTAAACTCTACAGCATCGACATCTCCAACCAGGATCTGCAGCTGATGCGCGAGCCGGGCAGCCCGTGGAAGGTGAGCGTGGCGGTGGATCCGAAGCTGATTGGTGCGACTAACGTGCGCCTGATCGCCAACAAGATTGCCGGGGAAGCCACGCCTGCCACTTACGACTTCAAAGCCGCTGCGATCCCGCAGGCGCTGCTGACCGCGCAGCCGGGGGCGGTGAACGTAGCGTCGCTGGGTAAAATCATTCCGGGCTGGGGCCAGACGGAAGATTTTATCGCGCCGTGGTTTGCGACGCTGGAAGCGAAAAATAAATGAGCATCCTCCCCACGCCAGAATACAACCGCAATATGCGGCTGATCGGCCATAGCGACCAGGGCGGTCGCCCGGACGGCGTGCAGCTGATGGTGCACCGCGGTTTCGCCTATATCGGCCATATGGTATCGCAGGGCTTTTCGATAGTAGACGTGCGCGACCCGAAAAACCCGAAACCCGCGGGCTATGTGCCTGCGCCGCCGGGCACCTGGAACGTGCACCTCCAGGCGCATGACGACCTGCTGCTGGTGATCAACGCCCGGGATCTGTTTGCCGATGCCCGCTTCGCCGACGAGAAGGTCTACTACACCCGTCAGGTAGGAGAGACCGTCAGCGACGTGCAGGACAGGGGCTGGAGCGCCGGGCTTCGCGTTTTTGATATCTCCACCCCGGACGCGCCGTGCGAAATCGGCTTTCTGTCGCTGAGCGGGATTGGCATTCACCGCATCTGGTACGTCGGTGGCCGCTGGGCGTACGTGTCGGCGCTGATCGACGGTTTTACCGACTACATCTTTCTGACGATCGACCTGGCGGACCCGCGTAAGCCTGAGGTGGCAGGGCGCTGGTGGCTGCCGGGCATGAACCAGGCCGAAGGTGAACAGCCGAACTGGCCGGAAGGGAAACGCTACGCGCTCCACCATGCGATTATTGCCGGCGATACGGCGTACGGCAGCTGGCGCGACGGCGGCCTGACGCTGCTGGACGTGAAGGATCGTACCCAGCCTAAGCTGATTAGCCACCGTAACTGGAGTCCGCTGTTTGGCGGCGGCACGCACACCGCGCTGCCGCTGCCGGACCGGGATCTGCTGGTGGTGCTGGACGAAGCGGTGCTGGATAACCAGGAAGACGGCGAGAAGCTGATCTGGCTGTTTGATATTCGCGAGCCGTCGAACCCGGTGAGCATCTCGACCTTCCCGCAGCCGAATGAAACCGACTACGTGGCAAAAGGGGCGCATTTCGGCCCGCACAACCTGCACGAGAACCGGCCGGGGAGCTTTGTCAGCTCAACGCTGATTTTCGCGACGTATCAGAACGCGGGCGTGCGCGCATATGACATTTCTAATCCGTATCGCCCGGTGGAAACGGGCGCGCTGGTGCCCGCGGCACCGGAGAGGATGATGGACACGCGGCCGAATCGCCCGCAGGTGATCCAGTCGTGTGACGTGTTTGTGGATGCGCAGGGAATTATCTACAGCACGGACTATAACGGCGGGCTGTCGGTGATTGAGTATCTGGGGTAAGTGCGGTTTGATGCCCTCTCCGACAGGGAGAGGGAGAAAATCAACTGTATTGCCGCACCCGCGCCACCAGATCTTCCGCGCTGTCGATGCGGTCGGCAATCAGAATCAGCGCTTTGCCGAGCGCGATCGCGTGGCGCAGACACTCGTGGCGCATGGCCTCGTCCTGGATGGTGTCGATATCCGCGACGTGGGAAAGCCCGACGCTGCGGCGAATTAATTCGGTGCCGCAGAACCCGATGGCATCATGCCAGACTTTTTTCAGGAACGCGGAGGCATAGCCTGGCGCGCTGAGCGCGGCGTCGCGGGCTTTCTCGTTTGCCAGCGCCTGGAAGCGTTCCGCGAAGGTGTTCCACAGCTCCTGAATATCGGTCAGGCGCTGCTCGCGCGCGGCGGCGGCATCGCGAATGCCCAGATGCCCCGGCAGGCCGCAGAAGTTCAGCAGCAGGTTGCCGATGGCGGTGCCGACGTCAAAGCCTATCGGGCCAAAGTAGCCGAACTCGGCGTCGATGGCCTTCAGGCTGCCGTCGGCCACAAAAATCGAGCCGCTGTGAATATCCCCGTGCAGCAGCGCTTCGGCATGCGAGAAGAAGCGGTGCTTCAGGGCGGCCACGGCAATTTTTAGCGGGGCGTCGTCGCGCAGGGCGGCGACGACATTTTCCAGCTCGGCAGGGTAGTTATTGCGCTCATGAACCTGGTACGGATCGTTGAAGAACAGATCTTCGGTGATCTCACACATCTCCGGGTTGATGAATTTCGCCACCTGCGCTTTTTTCTCGTGCGGGTGCAGGTAGAAATCGCTGGTGTGAAACAGCGCGTGCGCGAGGTATTCGCCCAGCTGGCGCGCCGCCTGCGGGTAGTAAATGTTGTTGATCAGCTCGCCGCGCCAGATGCGATGGCTGGAGAGATCTTCCATCACCATCACCGCCAGTTCCGGGTCAAAGTGGTGGATTTTCACGGTGTGCTGCGGGCTGTGCTGGTAATGCTCGACCAGGGTTTGCGCCTCGAGGCGAGCGCGATCCAGCGTCAGCGGCCATGACTCGCCGACGCAGCGCACGTAGGGCAGTGCCTGTTTGACGATAATGCGGCTGACGCCCGCGCTGTCGTAAATTTTAAAAACCAGATTGAGGTTGCCGTCGCCCACTTCCTGCGCCTCTACCAGCGATGACGGATCGTCAAGCCCACCAAACTGCCTGGCATACTCCACGGCGTCCTGAGCGGTAAAGGTACGGTATTGCGACATGGCCTGTTCCTCATGAGTTAACTAATTAAGACATGTAGACGTCTATACATCTGGATTTCATCCTGACACAATGTGCTACAACAACGCAACAGGGAATTAACGACATGCAGACATTACAGACGACCAGCCTGCGGGTGGCGGATAATCAGCTCTTTATTCTCGACCAGCAGGCGCTTCCGCAGGAGAAACGCTGGCTGGATGCCTCAACGGTGGAGGCGCTGGTGGGGCATATCCACGCTCTGCGCGTGCGTGGCGCGCCGTTGATTGGTCTCTCTGCAAGCCTGCTGCTGGCGCTGCTGGCGGAAAACGGCAAAAGCCGCGATGAGCTGGCGGTGGCGCTGGAAACGCTTCGCGCATCCCGCCCGACGGCGGTAAACCTGATGAACAACCTCGACCGCATGAAGCTTGCGCTGGGGGAAGAGGATTTCGTTCCGGCGCTGGTGGCGGAGGCGCTGCGCCTGATTGACGAAGACAAACGGCTTTGCGACGCGATTGCAAAAGCGGGCAGCGCGCTGGTGAAGCCCGGCAGCCGTCTGCTGACCCACTGCAACACCGGCGGGCTGGCAACCGCGGGCGTCGGTACGGCGCTGGGCGTGATTGCCCGCGCGCATCAGGAGGGTAACGTCAGCAGCGTCTGGGTGGATGAAACCCGTCCGCTGTTGCAGGGCGGCAGGCTGACCGCATGGGAGCTGGGCGAGCTGGGGGTGCCGTATCAGCTGATTACCGACTCCATGGCCGCCAGCCTGATGGCGAAAGGGCAGGTGGACGCCGTGTGGGTGGGGGCCGATCGCATCGCCGCTAACGGTGATGTGGCGAACAAGATCGGCACTTATTCGCTGGCGGTGCTGGCGAAATTCCACGGTATTCCATTTTACGTCGCCGCCCCACAAACGACGCTCGACCCGGCCTGCCCGAACGGGGATGCGATCCCCATCGAGCAGCGCGACGCCAGAGAGGTGACGGGCGTTGCCGGAAGCTTTGGCGCGGTGCAGTGGGCGCCGAAAGACGCGCAGGTCTATAACCCGGCGTTTGACGTCACGCCTGCCTCGCTGATTAGCGGCTGGGTGCTGGATACGGGTGTGGTCACGCCGGATGAGGTGGCGGAAGGGAAATTTGCCTGAGTCCGGCTATCCTTTAAGGGGGTTCCCTGAGAGGACAACATTGTGACGCTCGATCCTGAAACAGACTTAAAACTGGAGCGCGTGGTGGACGCACCGCGCGACCTGCTCTGGCTCTGCTGGACCACGCCGGACCACATCAAAAACTTCTTCATTCCTGCTCCGCACAAGGTGACCGAATGCGACCTCGACCTGCGCGTGGGCGGGCGGTTCAACACCGTGTTTGAGGTGGACGGGCAGCGGATGGATAACCGGGGTGTCTTCCTGGAAATCGACCCGGGGAAAAAGCTGGTGTTTACCGACGGCTATACCGAAGGCTGGAAACCGGCCGAGAAGCCGTTTATGACGGCAATTTTGTTGCTGGAAGACGTCGGGGAGGGGAAAACCCGCTATACGGCGATTGCGCGCCATCCGACGAAGGAAATCCGCGAGCAGCATGAACAGATGGGCTTCCACGAAGGGTGGGGGATAGTGCTGGATCAGCTGGTGAAGTATGTGAAAGGGCTTAACGCTTAGTGCGCGCTGGTGCCCTCACCCCGACCCTCTCCCACAGGGAGAGGGAGAAAAGATCAGGCCAGGCGTGGATAGGCATCCGCGATTGCATCGCCCGTAAACTGCGCCACCCAGCCTTCCGGATTGTCGAAAATACGAATGGCCGTAAAGTTCGGCTCTGAACCCATATCAAACCAGTGCGGCGTGCCCGCCGGCACGGAAATCAGGTCGTTTTTCTCGCATAGCACCTGATAAACCTCATCGCCAATGTGCAGGCAGAACAGCCCGGCACCTTCCACGAAAAAGCGTACTTCGTCCTCGCCGTGGGTGTGTTCGTTCAGGAACTTCGCGCGCAGCGCCTCTTTCTGCGGATTGTCGGCGCGCAGGCTGATGACATCCCAGCTCTGATAGCCTTTCTCTGCCACCAGCTTGTCGATCGCGTGTTGATACGCTTCGATCACGGCTTCGGGCGCAGGATCCTGCCCTAAATCACGGTCTGCCGCCCAGCGCTCAAAGCGCACGCCTTTAGCGTTCAGCTGTTGAGCGATCTCGGCTGCGTCGGTGCTGTGCCACTGGTGCTGGCTGGCGTCTTTATCGGAATAAATGGTCAATGCGCTCATGAAGGGATCTGCTCCGGATTAATCTCGTCAAACTGGTGGATTTGATGGTGATGGCTCGCGCCGTCATCTTCACCGCGAATCAGTTGCAGGGTGCGAAAACCCGCCTGTTCAGCCGCGTCCAGCTCCTGATGAATATCCGACAGGAACAGGATCTGCGACGGGGCGATGCCCGTGTGTGCCGCAATGTTCTGGTAAGACTGCACCTCGCGCTTGGCGCCGATGTGGGTGTCAAAATAGCCGCTGAACAGATGAGTAATATCACCTTCGTCGCTGTAGCCAAATAACAGTTTCTGCGCAGCAACGGAGCCAGAGGAATAAACATAGAGATCAATCCCTTGCGCCTTCCATTTTTCCAGCGTGGGCAGAACGTCAGGGTACAGATGGCCGGTAAAGTCACCGTTGATGTAACCCTCCTGCCAGATGATGCCTTGCAGGGCTTTGAGCGCCGTCGATTTGCGGTCTTCATCCATAAAGCTAAACAGCACGTTGATGAGATCGCCGACGCCGGCATGCGGATCGCTGATTTCATCGCGCAGGTTGTCCAGAATCGATTTGACCGGCTCGGCGTACTGCTGGGCGGTCACGAAGGCCGCCAGCCGCTCACGCGCGTAGGGGAACAAAACGTCATGGACAAAACGAATATCGCTGGTGGTTCCTTCAATATCCGTCACAATCGCGCGAATCATACTCTCTCCAGTTGTCGTAAACGCATTTCGCATTCAAATAAGAATTCTAAACCTTCCAGATGACGGCGGGCTTCGGCCACGTCGCGTCCCCAGCAGGTTAAGCCATGGCCGCGCAGAAGAAAACCATAATTAAGCGGACGCTCCTGCGCGTAATGGGCGATGCGCGAGGCGAGGGCGTCGATGTCCTGGTCGTTATCAAACACCGGGATGGCGACGGTATCCAGATGGGTAGTCTGCCCGGTAAGCGATTTCTGCATCTCGAAACCGCTGATATTCAGTTCGGCTTCTTTGACCAGACGCGACAGCACCGTGGCGTTAACGGTATGAACGTGCAGGACGGCGTTAGCCTCCGGGAACAGGCGATAGATAAGGGTGTGTAGCCCGGTCTCCGCCGACGGTTTTCGACCGGACGGCGCCCGGTTGGTGGCGATCTCAACCTGTAGAAAATCGTCGGTGGTCAGGCTGCCTTTGTCCTTGCCGGATTCGCTGAGCCAGCAGAGGTGCTCGTCCTGACGCACCGACATATTACCGCCGGTGGCGGGTGCCCAGCCTTTGGCGCCTATCCAGCGGCAGGCGTCGACCAGGTGTGTGAGCAGCAGGTTGTCTGTCATTTCCTTTTACCCCTCGGCCAGGAATATTGATATGGTTTAGACGTCTAAGCGTCTTGATTGCCAAAGACTAACATCGTGTTATAGTGGCAGCAACATAAGTATTACAAGCAGGCACGACAACATGAGCAATAACGTATTGATCCCGCAGAGTAAACTTCCTAATCTCGGTACCACCATCTTTACGCAGATGAGCGCCCTGGCGCAGCAGCACAATGCCATTAACCTCTCGCAGGGGTTCCCCGATTTCGATGGTCCGAAATATTTGCAGGAACGTCTGGCGCACCACGTGGCGCAGGGTGCGAATCAGTATGCGCCGATGACCGGCGTGCAGGCGCTGCGGGAAGCCATTGCAGACAAAACGGCGGCGCTGTATGGCTATCACCCCGATGCGAACAGCGATATCACGGTGACGGCAGGGGCGACCGAAGCGCTGTATGCGGCCATCACCGCGCTGGTGCGCGCGGGGGATGAAGTCATCTGCTTTGACCCAAGCTACGACAGCTATGCGCCTGCGGTTGAACTCTCCGGTGGCGTGGTGAAGCGCGTGGCGCTCCAGCCGCCGCATTTCCGCCCGGACTGGCAGGCGTTCGCCGCGCTGCTGAGCGATAAAACCCGTCTGGTGATCCTGAATACCCCGCACAACCCGTCGGCGACGGTGTGGCAAAAGGCCGATTTTGCCGCGCTGTGGCAGGCTATCGCCGAGCGGGAAATTTACGTCCTGAGCGATGAAGTCTACGAGCACATCTGCTTTGCGGAGGAAGGGCACGCCAGCGTGCTGGCCCATCCGCAGCTTCGCGAGCGCGCGGTAGCGGTGTCGTCATTTGGCAAGACCTACCATATGACCGGCTGGAAGGTAGGGTACTGCGTGGCCCCGGCGGCCATCAGCGCGGAGCTGCGCAAGGTGCACCAGTACCTGACCTTTGCGGTCAACACGCCTGCCCAGCTGGCGCTGGCGGACATGCTGCGCAGCGAACCGCAACACTATCGCGAGCTGCCGGATTTTTACCGCGCGCGTCGGGATCTGTTTGTAAATGCGCTGAGCAAAAGCCGTCTGGAAATTCTGCCGTGTGAAGGGACCTACTTCCTGCTGGCGGACTACAGCGCGATTTCCGATCTGGACGACGTCAGCTTTTGCCGATGGCTGACGACGGAGGTGGGCGTGGCGGCTATTCCGCTGTCGGTGTTCTGCGCCGATCCCTTCCCGCATAAGCTGATTCGCCTGTGCTTTGCGAAGCAGGAATCGACGCTGCTGGCGGCGGCGGAGCGTCTGGCGACGCTCTGACTATTTCACCGTCCAGGCTTCGGAATAGCGACGGTCTGCAAACAGTTCCAGCAGGCCGTTGATCTGCTTCAGGCGCAGCACCTCGTCGCTGTCCATCCCCAGTTCCTTACCAATTTTCTCATCGTTCCAGCCAAGCTGGGCCAGCTCGCGGACGATGTCGGACATGGCGTTGATCTGGTGGCGTCCCCGCGCACGGTTGTGGCGGATGGTGGCGGCCATCCGGTCAAGCTTTTGCTGGCGATCTTTGCGCAGGCAGGTGACGGGCAAATAGCCCCGAAGCTGGCGCTTCAGCGCGGCCCTGCTTTTACCGATTTCGTGACGATGGAAGCCGTCGACAATTTCGTAATGCGCTGGCTCGCTTTCCGTCACCACGATGGGCTGCGTAAACCCGTCGAGCTCGAGCGATTGACTCAGCAGACGCTTTTCCGGCGGCGCCACGTTATTCGGGTTGTAGTCGTTGGCAACGATAGCGTCCTGCTTTATCCACAGCACGCAGTCGACGGGCTGGTCGCTGAACGGGCTGAGATGATGCATGGCCTGGCGAAAAGCATTGATGGCATCTATACGTTGCTCGTCGGTGAGCGTCTGCAAATAGGTTTCCAGTTCGGTAATCAGTCGTTGCTGCATAAGATCCCCCACTCATTGCGTTTTGATTTCATCCGTTCGCTATAGCGCTGATAGTGCTTTGGTTTGTTCGGGCTAAAGGAGAGGGCCCGACACCAGTAATCGTTGTTGAGCAGAACCTTGCATATTCGCCGCCAGGACGGGATATCCTTTGAGCCGATGTCACCCTCCTGCGTATCGGGAAGATCGGACATCCCGCGCTTCTGATACCAGTGCAGGTACACCGCGACTTTATTGCGATAATGTTCAGCCGTCTGTTGCGGCATGCTGTCGAGGAGCAGCATGGCGTACTCTTGCCAGCTGAGGTGGTCGGGCTTGAGGATCTTTCTGTGACCGTAGAAGTGGTTGTCGTGCCCCGCGTAAATTCCGCCGCTGCGCACACCGCTAACGCGTGCGCACATGGCGGCCCAGCGTTCAGGTTCAACGACATGATAGAGCCATAAGCCCTGTCGCTGCTCCGGGCCAAAGGGTTCACAGATGCGCATGTAGCGCGGCGGCACGCCGGCCTGGTACATCAGATTGTAGAGGGGGTTATAGGCGCAGCCCGTTTTGGCAAACCAGGTCCAGATGTCGGCGGTTTTCCAGTCGTAGAGAGGATAGATATACCAGGCATGACCGCCGGGCGCGACGGTCGTCCAGGGTTTGTCGTCGGAAAAGCGCTGCTTGCGCGCGCAGGCGATTGCCAGGAAGCGGTTATAGGATTCGTCGGCGCGGATGCCCACCATCACTGCGGCGGGGCGCCTTCGCGCATACCATTCGGCAAAGTCCCTGACGAAGGCCTCGAAGGTCATCCCCTGCTGATAAAAATCAAAATAACACGTACTGGTGATGGCATCAGGCGGAGGCTGTCTGACCCAACTTATGCCGGGTTCCCAGCACTGCCATTCCGGCTGGTACTGAGAGAGGGCATTTTGCGTGGTGATCGGCAGCGCCACCCACCAGAACTGATTGATGACGTCACGATATTGGGTCCTCATGTTCTCAATATGCTCAATGGTGCAGGAGAACTGTGCTTCCCAGTCCAGAAAGAGGACATCTATTTTTCTGTTCAGCTGCCGCGCCCGCTGCGCAGCAAGATGAAGCATCACCGTTGAATCTTTTCCGCCAGAAAAAGAGACGCACACGCGGGTAAAATTTTGCAGCGTCCAGTTTATGCGTTCTGAAGCAGCCTCCAGAACGTTTTCCTGAAGAGGGTATTTATAGATAGACATGATGAGTCGCATCCTGCGTATGGAATATCGTTAATGCTATTAAACTGCCATCATGTTATTATATGTTCTCATTCTCAACTAATTATTTTACGCCTTCACTTTATTCTTGCTGGGAATACCTTCGCGATGACGCGTCCATTCTATTGAGCCAGCTTATGCATTTTTTCAATAAAGCTGGCGAATACGCTGCTGTTTAACGACGCGCGGTTGTAGACCATATAGATGTCCACTTCAGGTAATTTAAAGGGAGTGTTAACGATTTTTAATTTTAAGGCCGCTTTATAGGTTTCAAAAATGGACACAGGAATATAACCAACTAAATCAGACATGGCGATCATGGAGAGAAGCGAACTGAGGGAGTCTGACCGAAACGCGATGTTTCTTTCCGGGAACGCCTCGTTGACTTCAGCCTGACGCTCCTTCACGCCACTGTTGGTGCTTTGATACATCGTGAACTTTTCCTGGTACAACTCCTCGACGGAGACTTCTGTACCTATTCTGGGATGGTCTTCGCGGCAGATCATGACTGTGGGAATTGTGGTGAAATGCGAGCAGACAACGGAGCGATTATTAACGGGCGCCACGGTAAAAATGAGATCGGCTTTACGGTAGGCCAGTAAATCCTCTGCTGACTCCGCAGAAACAAGCATATCACGTTGTTCTACTGAGCAATTTTCCTGATTCATCAACAACTGAATAGGGTTGAGAAGGTAGCCTGGCGTCACCATCTGAGAACAATAAATGACAAAGTTTTTATTGATATCGGTGCTATGCATCAGGTTGATGGTCTGCTCAATCTGATTGAGGTTTTGCTCAAGATGCAGGTGCAGGTTAGTCCCGACGGTCGTGGGGGAGATCCCCTTGCCGGAACGGATAAACAGCGGATCGTTAAGCTGGCCACGCAGGCGTTGCAAAGACTGACTGACGGCTGAAGGGGTAATGTAAAGCGTTTCAGCGGCCTTGCTGATGCTAAGATGTTGATAGATACACTCAAAAATGACCAGTAAATTAAGGTCGAATTTTTTAAGGTCATAAAGATTTGCCATGTGTCATCCTGTTTGCCGTGAGTCTGTTGTTAACATATTGATGATAACTATAGATTAAAGCTAACCATTTACAATCCTTGTGGTTAACTAACTTAAAGTGTTATTTAAGTTATCTTAATATATCACGCCATCGGATTATTGAAATAGAATTACATGTGAGATTAAGATAATTTTATCTTTGAATGGGCTGGGTTTAATTTAATAAATGTTGACATTTATATATTGCCGTAAATTGATTACGTAAAGTTAATTTACGAGCGTAATGTATTTCTCTCAGTCAAAACCTATCACAGCCATAGGCAGGAACGCGCTTTTGATGGATTGCTCTCGATGGGTGCTGGTGGTGTAATCAACTTGCTGTTACGACCTTGATACAAGGTATGTAGAGCGCAACGCAACGCCAGCCTCGGCTGGCACTGAATGTACCTGCGGGCATTCAGGTATCAGGGCCGCCCGTTGAGGCGGCCTTTATACTTTCTGGAGTACCGCAGCAGGTTCACCTTGCTGTCTTGTTGAAGTTGTAAGGTTTGGCTGATTGATTTGATAAAGCATACGCATTAGCCCCGATGAGCAAAGTTGGTTACCTTAGCTCTCAACGAAAACACGGAGGAAGTACAGATGTCTTTGATTAACACTAAAATTAAACCTTTCAAAAACCAGGCGTTCAAAAACGGTGAGTTCATTGAAGTAACCGAGAAAGATACCGAAGGTCGCTGGAGCGTCTTCTTCTTCTATCCGGCTGACTTCACCTTCGTTTGCCCGACCGAACTGGGCGACGTGGCTGACCATTACGACGAACTGCAGAAGCTGGGCGTAGACGTTTACTCTGTGTCTACCGATACCCACTTCACCCACAAAGCGTGGCACAGCAGCTCTGAAACCATCGCGAAAATCAAATACGCGATGATCGGCGACCCGACTGGCGCCCTGACCCGTAACTTCGACAACATGCGTGAAGATGAAGGCCTGGCCGACCGTGCAACCTTCTTGGTTGACCCGCAGGGCATTATCCAGGCTATCGAAGTTACCGCTGAAGGTATCGGCCGTGATGCTTCTGACCTGCTGCGTAAAGTGAAAGCGGCTCAGTACGTGGCTTCTCACCCAGGTGAAGTGTGCCCGGCTAAATGGAAAGAAGGCGAAGCGACCCTGGCTCCATCCCTGGACCTGGTCGGTAAAATCTAAGTTTTCACCATCCGGCAATCAATGGGCGCCCCCGCGCCCATTTCATTCCAGCACCATGATGCAAGTTGCATTCAGGCCGCCCGCAAAGGCAGCTTGCATGATGACGTCTTAAGAGAGGGAAGAACTATGCTCGACACCAATATGAAAACCCAGCTCAAGGCCTACCTTGAGAAACTGACTAAACCCGTTGAGCTGATTGCCACGCTGGACGACAGCGCGAAATCGGCAGAAATCAAAGAGCTGCTGGCAGAGATCGCTGAACTGTCTCCGAAAGTGACCTTCAAAGAAGACAATTCGCTTGCGGTTCGTAAACCCTCTTTCCTGATTACTAACCCGGGCTCGGACAAGGGACCGCGTTTTGCCGGCTCCCCGCTGGGGCATGAATTTACCTCACTGGTGCTGGCGCTGCTGTGGACCGGCGGTCATCCGTCAAAAGAAGCGCAGGCGCTGCTGGAGCAGATCCGCGATATCGACGGTGATTTTGAGTTTGAAACCTATTATTCGCTCTCCTGCCACAACTGTCCGGACGTGGTGCAGGCGCTGAACCTGATGTCGGTCCTTAACCCGCGCATCAAACACACGGCGATTGACGGCGGTACCTTCCAGAATGAAATTACCGATCGCAACGTGATGGGCGTTCCGGCGGTGTATCTGAACGGCCAGGAGTTCGGCCAGGGCCGCATGACGCTGACGGAAATCGTCGCGAAAGTGGATACCGGCGCGGAAAAACGCGCGGCGGAAGAACTGAACAAACGCGATGCGTACGATGTGCTGATTGTCGGCTCTGGCCCTGCGGGCGCGGCGGCAGCGGTTTACTCTGCACGTAAAGGTATTCGTACCGGTCTTATGGGCGAACGCTTTGGCGGACAGGTGCTGGATACCGTGGACATTGAAAACTACATTTCCGTACCAAAAACCGAAGGTCAGAAGCTGGCCGGTGCGCTGAAGGCTCATGTCAGCGATTACGAGGTAGATGTGATCGACAGCCAGAGCGCCAGCAAGCTGATTCCGGCGGCGGTGGAAGGGGGCTTACACCAGATTGAAACCGCCTCTGGCGCGGTGCTGAAAGCTCGCAGCGTGATCGTTGCCACCGGGGCAAAATGGCGCAACATGAATGTGCCGGGCGAAGATCAGTACCGTACCAAAGGCGTGACCTATTGCCCGCACTGTGATGGCCCGTTATTTAAAGGCAAACGGGTGGCGGTGATCGGCGGCGGTAACTCCGGCGTGGAAGCGGCTATCGACCTGGCGGGTATTGTTGAACACGTGACGCTGCTGGAGTTTGCGCCAGAAATGAAGGCCGACCAGGTGCTGCAGGATAAAGTTCGCAGCCTGAAAAACGTCGACATCGTGCTGAACGCGCAGACCACGGAAGTGAAGGGCGACGGCAGCAAAGTGACCGGTTTGGAGTACCGTGACCGCGTAAGCGGCGACGTTCATAGCGTTCAGCTTTCGGGGATCTTCGTACAAATTGGCCTGCTGCCGAACACCACCTGGCTGGAAGGCGCGATTGAGCGCAACCGCATGGGCGAGATTATCATCGATGCGAAATGTGAAACCAGCGTGAAGGGCGTATTTGCCGCGGGTGACTGCACCACCGTGCCGTACAAGCAGATCATCATCGCGACTGGCGAAGGTGCAAAAGCGTCCCTGAGCGCGTTTGACTACCTGATCCGCACCAAAACCGCATAATAAAAGAAAGTAAGACATACCTGCAGTAGCCACCTCTTTATGAGGTGGCTTTTTTTTTGGATTTTTTTACCCTCAATTATCCTCGTTATTAACCCCTTCATGCGTTAATTACCTGCTTCGATCAAAGAAAATAATAAGCCTGCTGATAATATCTTGTCGTTTTTATAGCGATAAATATTTATATTTAATATGAATGGCAAAGATACATCTACTTCTTCAATATATGAGACGTTAACCCCATTTGAAATAAAGGGATTGATGTTTCGTGATTTCTTTAACGCGGCGGACATGGCATCGCGATGCGCTTCGTTACATCCTTTATTCCCGGAAAGTGAAACCTGGCAGCAGGATGAGGCGTTAGAGGTTGAGTATGATTTCAACGCCCTGTTTGTCGGCCCTGCAACGCTATTGGCGCCGCCTTATGCCTCGGTGTATCTGGACGAAGAGCCTCTGCTGATGGGCGCTACAACGCTGAGCGTACGCGAATTCCTGCGCAGCATCGGGCTTTTTGTGACCGGGGAAAATAGCGTTCCCGACGATCACGTCAGCTATGAAATGGAGCTGGTGGTGATGCTCTCCGCGCATGCCAGACATTCGCCGCAATATCATGACGCACTCGCCCGCTTTGTGCAGGGGCATCTTGAATTATGGCTCCCCGCATTTATCGCAAAAATAAAGGATTGCGCGAAAACATCCGCAATTAAATGTCTCGCGTTGCAGATGACTAATTGGTTTGATGAATTAAAGACGAGAGTAATATTATGAGTATTGATAAAGGGCAGCTAAATCGGCGATCCTTTTTAAAAGGACTGATTGCGCTGGGTACCGTTGCCGCATTACCCGGCGGACTCTTATCATCCCGATGTGCCATGGCACAGCCCCCCATTCCGTTTAACCCAAAAACCTACAAAATTTTCCGTAACGCTTGCCCGCGTAACTGCTACGACACCTGCAGCTTAAAAACCTGGGTCAAAGATGATGTCATCACCTTCGTTGACGGGGCAAGCGAGTCCACGTTTACACACGGTGCCCCGTGTGTGAAAGGGCTGACCTACCCGCGCCGGGTCTACTCCCCGGACCGTATTAAATACCCGATGATCCAGGATGGGCGCGGCAGCGGTAAATGGCGTCGCATCTCCTGGGATGAGGCCATGCAGCGCATTGCCAGCAAGATGCTGGAGATTAAAAAGAAAGACGGATCGATGCTCGGTCTGGCGCTGTCGAAATACTCCGGCAACCTCGGCGTGATGAGTTATGCCGTGGAGGGGATGATGTCTTCTCTCGGTTACACCACGCGGTTCGCCGGTACGCCATGCTGGCCAGCAGGGATCGATGCCCAGCACTACGATATGGGCGACATGTGGTGTAACGACCCGGAAGATTTGGTGAAAGCCAAATACATCATTATCTGGGGCGCAAACCCGGCCTGGTGCTCCATGCATACCATGAAGTACATCTATCAGGCGCGTGAGAAAGGGGCGAAAGTGGTGGTCATTGATCCGCTGTTCTCGCAAACCGCCGCGAAAGCCGATTTGTATCTGCGCGTGCGCCCGGGATCGGACGGCGCATTGGCGCTGGGAATGGCGCGGCACCTGCTGGATATTGGCCGCGTCGACCAGGAGTTTGTGAACAACTTCGCGCACGGCTTCCCGGAATTTGAACAGTATCTGCGCAGCAATATTACCGTGGAGTGGGCATCTGAAATCTGTGGCCTGTCGGCAGAGGTGATTCGCCAGCTGGCGGAAGAGTTCACCGCGGTAAAACCTGCCACCGTCTGGATCGGCTACGGGATGCAGCGCCACGTCAACGGTGGGGCGAACGTGCGCGCCATTGACGCTTTTGTTGCCATGACAGGCAACATCGGTGTGGAAGGCGGCGGTGCCCGCTACGGCCATCTGCAGACCTGGGGCTACAACTATCATGCGATGACGCAGAAGCCACCGGTCGGATCTGTTGGCATGGTGGGAGAAAGCGGCCCGGTAGGGGAGTTCGTCAGCGACAGCGGCGAAAAGAGCCACTATTCCGACCGCGCGCTGAACCTGAACCAGACCGCGCAGAGCATTCTTGATGCCAACGATCCGCCCATTCGTATGCTGTGGGTGGCGTGCAAGAACCCGTTCGCGCAGGACTTTGACCGCAACAAAATGGAAAAAGCCTTCAGCAAGCTGGAGATGGTGGTCTGCGTCGATCAGTTCTTCAACGAGACGGTGCAGCATGCCGATATTGTGCTGCCGGTGACCACCACCTTTGAGCACTGGAACCTGTCGTCGTCTTACTGGCATTACTGGCTTTCGGTGAATGAACCGGCCATTAAACCGATGTACGAGTGCAAGAGCGATTTGGATATTGCCGTGCTGCTCTCGCGTACCATCAACAAAATGGAGCCGGGCTCCTGTACCTTCCCGCAGGACATTGACCAGAAAAAATGGCTCGACCTTGAGTTCAATGAGGGCATGGCGAAGCAGTTCGGCATCCGCTCCTGGGACGATCTGCTGGATGGGCCGGTGAAAGCCAAAATGGTCAGCTCGGCGGCCTGGCACGACCGCAAGTTTAAAACGCCATCGGGCAAGTATGAGTTCCTCTCCGAGCTGTGTGAAAAGAACGGCCATAAAGCGCTGCCGGAGTATCTGCCTGCCGCGGAGGGCAAGCTGCCGTTCCATCTGTTTACTCCGCATTTGCAGTACGGCCTCCACTCTCAGTTCGTCAACCTCGACTGGATGCAGGTCTTCTGGCCGGAGCCGTTTGTCTATATCCACCCAGCCGCCGCGCACAAGAAGGGGATTCGCGAGCTGGCGAAAGTCCGCGTGTTTAACGACGTTGGCGAAGTGGAGCTGCGGGCGAAGATTACCACCAACGTGCCGGAAGATTTCCTGGTGATGTATGAGTCCTGGTTTAACAAGCTTAAGTACAACGTGCAGAACGTCGTGAAAGATACGCCAGCCGATATGGGCAAGATGGCAACCGGCGCGCCTGGCGCGGCGATCCACAGCCAGTTTGTCGACATTGCCCTTATCGCGAATGAAGGAGCAGACGCATGAGACGCGCATTTTTAGTGAACAGTGATAAATGTATTGGCTGCCGCGGATGCGCCATGGCCTGCAAGAGCTTTAACCAGCTTGAGCCGGATCGCTTCTGGCGCTATGTCTATCCGCTGGATAAAGAAATTTATCCGCATGAGGAGCGTGCGTTTTTCTCGCTGGCCTGTAACCACTGTGAAAACCCGGCCTGTCTGGCGGCATGCCCGGTGGAAGCCTACACCAAACGTGATGACGGCGTGGTGGTCCATAACCCTGAACGCTGTATCGGCTGTAAAAACTGCATCCGTAACTGCCCGTACGGCGCGCCGCGCTTCAATGAAGAGACGCAAAAGGCGGAGAAGTGCAGCATGTGCTATGAACGTCTCGATATCGGTATGGCCCCGGCCTGCGTGAACGCGTGTCCGGTCGGTGCCCTGTCGATTATCGATCTGGATGCCGATCCGCTGCCGAACAATGCCGTGCAGTATCCGCCGGGCTTCCCGAAGATGCCTCAGCTTAATCCGGGTACGCGCTTCATTCTGGCCCGTCAGCCAAAACAGCCGGGGGATAAATAATGGAAAAGTATGAATTACCGCTCGTTATCTTTACCGTGCTAAGCCAGATGTCCGTCGGGATGACGCTGCTTCTGACCTGGCGCACGCTGCGTGGTGAAGTGCATGGCACCCGCCTTCACTGGCTAATTACTGGGCTGATTCTGGGCGTTGCCTCCATTGCCGCCGTGCTGCATCTGGCGCACCCGGAACACGCATACAACGCGTTGATTAACCTGAAACATGCCTGGCTGAGCCGCGAAATTCTGGGCGCGACCCTGTACGGCGCCATGATTGGGCTGGCCTTCCTGAGTAAGGGAAACAAAGGCGCAGCGCTGCTGGCGTCCCTGTTCGGGATCCTGCTGGTGGTGGTGCAGGGAATGACCTACGCGGCACCGGCGATGCAGGCCATTGCCAACGGCATCACCATGATGCTGTTCTTTGCGACGGTCTGGGTGATGGGCTGTGCCGCAACGCCGCTGCTCGGGCTGAAAGGATCAAACGCCGCGCTGCGCCAGGGGATTATCGCCCTGATGGCGCTGCTGATTGCCGCGCCGGTGATGTGGCTCAGCGGCGGTACCATCATGAAAATGACCGCTCACGCCTGGTTAAGCTCGCCGCTCTATCTGGGCAGCCTGCTGTGCTGCGTTGTGGGTGGCGCGTTATCGCTGAAGCGCCAGCCGATGCAGAAAGCGGTGTTTGCGCTCCTGCTGGTGGGCGTGGTGCTCAGCCGCCTGACCTTCTTCGGCGATACCGTCAGCACCATCGTCAATATTGGTCACCTGTACTGATAAACAAAACCCCGCGAAAGCGGGGTTTTTTGTTGGTATTTACCGGACCACCATCACCGGAATATGGGTGTGGCGGATCACGCTGGAGGCGTTCGACCCCAGCAGGTGAGTGGTAATGGAAGGATTACGTGAACCGATCACCACCACGTCTGCATTCAGCTCCGCGGCCAGTTCATTGACGGCATCGCGCACGCTACCGAACCGGACGTGGGTTTTGATGCGGGAAGGGTCGACGCTGAAATGCCCGACCATGGTCTGCAGCCGCGTTTCGGCTTCGTGCTGTAAGTGCTCCTCAAAGCGACGCACGTCGGCGGCAAAGCGGTGCAGGCTCAGGCTGGCAGAGCCCGGTAAGACGTGTAAAAGATGAATAATTCCGTCCTGCTGCGCGAGGAATTCCGCGTGGCGAACAGCTTTGTCGCTCAGTTCCATTTCGAAAACATCAACCGGCATAATGATTGTCTTATACATAACCGTTTCTCCTTGTTTATAAACGCTGGATACATTCAACCACAAAATATGAATGGTTTCTGTAAGCGCTTCGGCACTTTTCCTCTCTCGCCAGGATAAATCTCAAAAGGCGCGTATTTCCCGGCAGACTTTCAGGGGTAGCTACCCTTTATAAACTTACCTGAAACCTTTCGGAGGTCGCATGAAAGCACTCACGTACCACGGTCCGCACCATGTTCGCGTTGAGAATGTCCCCGATCCCATCATTGAACAGCCCGACGATATCATCCTGCGCGTCACGGCCACGGCGATTTGCGGCTCCGACCTGCATCTCTATCGTGGAAAGATCCCAAAGGTGCAGCACGGCGACATTTTTGGACATGAATTTATGGGCGAGATCGTCGAGTGCGGTCGAGAGGTGAAGGACCTGCAAAAAGGCGATCGCGTGGTGATCCCCTTTGTCATCGCCTGCGGTGACTGCTTCTTTTGCCGTCTGCAGCAGTACGCTGCCTGTGAGAATACCAATGCCGGGCAGGGCGCTGCGCTGAACAAAAAGCAAATTCCCGCGCCGGCAGCGCTGTTTGGCTATAGCCATCTCTACGGCGGCGTGCCGGGAGGGCAGGCGGAATATGTGCGCGTGCCGAAAGGCAACGTCGGACCGTTTAAGGTGCCGCAGCTGCTCTCCGATGATAAGGCCCTGTTTCTTTCTGATATTTTACCCACCGCCTGGCAGGCGGCAAAAAATGCGCAGATTGAAAAAGGCTCCAGCGTCGCCGTTTTCGGTGCCGGTCCGGTGGGGTTGTTGACGATTGCCTGCGCACGGCTGTTAGGGGCTGAGCAGATTTTTGTTATCGACCATCACCCCTATCGGCTGCGGTTTGCCGAGGCGCGCTACGGTGCTATCCCCATCAATTTTGATGATGATAACGACGCGGCGGAAAAGATAATCGAGCAAACCGCCGGGCAGCGGGGTGTCGATGCCGTCATTGATGCCGTCGGGTTCGAAGCCAAGGGCAGCACAACGGAGACGATCCTCAGCAACCTTAAAATTGAGGGCAGCAGCGGCAAAGCGCTGCGTCAGTGTATCGCTGCCGTCCGGCGCGGCGGGGTGGTCAGCGTACCCGGCGTGTATGCCGGGTTTATTCATGGCTTCCTGTTTGGGGATGCCTTCGATAAAGGGCTAACGTTTAAGATGGGCCAGACGCACGTCCACGCTTGGCTGGGCGAACTGTTACCGCTGATCGAAAAAGGGTTGCTGACGCCGGAAGAGATTGTGACGCATTATCTCCCCCTGGCGGATGCGGAACGTGCCTATAAGATTTTCGAAAAACGGGAGGAGGAGTGCCGGAAGGTGATTCTGGTGCCCGGCGCGGAAACGCCTGAGGCCGCTGAGCAAAAAGTGAAGGGCCTGGTAAATGCGTTCCCGGGCGGCGTGGTATGAGGTCACTTGTCGGTGGCGCTCAAGTTACTGTCCTGCGATGTAGCGCAATCGGGTGAAGATGTTCGGAAAGAGGATGCAGGCGCATCCTCTGTGCAACGCGGGTCGCGTTTGTTCAGAATGACATTAACGCAGGTAATCGCCCGCGGCTTCTGGCTGGTAGAGCAGCTCCAGCACTTCCAGATGGGTGGAGGCACCGCCCGGCAATTCCCAGTGGATGGTATCGCCCGTGCGCAGCCCCAGCAGTGCGGCCCCCACCGGCGCAAGAACCGAAAGTTGCGCGCTGCTGTCCGTCATCTGGGCCGGGTAAACCAGCGTGCGGGTTAGCTCTTCACCGGTGGTCAGGTTGCGGAATTTCACCTGGCTGTTCATGGTGACCACGTTATGCGGCATCGTCTCAGGCGTGCACATCTGCGCCCGGTCGAGTTCCTCATTCAGAGCATCGGCCACCGGAAGTGAGGCGAATTCTGCTTTTTCCAGCAGCCTGTCGATACGTTCTGCGTCGAGCTCGTTGATGATGATTGTAGGTCTGGACATTTTTTACTCCATGTCGTTAATGCTGCGTCTAACGCAGAAACCAATCCAAAAGAAAACCCTCGCCGTCTGGCAGCGAGGGTTTAACTCTCCCGATGATACTGGCTGAACGCGCAAGTTTGAAGTGATGAAGGTCACATTCATGTGCCATATGAATTTTCACTGAAATTTATTCAGTCTTCATTCCTGGCGGATTGCGTTACGCTGTATGTTCTGAACCCGGGCGCTGCGCGAAACATCATTCGCCGCAGCCCTTACCAACGAGAGAGCGCTATGTACTTCTACCAACCGTCTCAGGGGCATGGCCTGCCGCATGACCCGCTGAACGCCATTGTCGGCCCCCGTCCGATTGGCTGGATCTCCTCTTGCGACCAGGCCGGTCAGCTCAACCTTGCGCCGTATAGCTTCTTCAACTGCTTTAACTATCGCCCGCCGATCATTGGCTTTTCAAGCAACGGCTGGAAGGACAGCGTGCATAATATTGTTGAAACAAAGGAGTTTGTCTGGAATCTGGCAACGCGCGATCTTGCGGAAGCGATGAATCAGACCTCTGCCATGCTGCCTCACGACCAGGACGAATTTACCTTTTCCGGATTAACGCCTGCGGCAAGCCAGCTGGTGAGCGCCCCCCGCGTGGCGGAAAGCCCGGTCAACTTTGAGTGCCGCCTGTCTCAGTGCATTCAGCTTACCGGCGCCGACGGTACGCCGGTGGATACCTGGCTGGTGCTGGGAGAAGTGGTCGGGATCCATATTGCCGAAACGTTGCTGGAAGAGGGCATATACCAGACGGCGAAAGCGCAGCCCATCCTGCGCGCGGGTGGGCCGACGGCTTACTATGGCATCAGTGACGAACACCGGTTTGACATGGTGCGACCGGTGGTGGGCGATCAGTAACCGGCCTTATCAATGACAAATTGTTTTCCGCAGTTGCCTGGATGCGGCTGCGGAGCAAAGGATGTCGCAGAAAGCGGGGCGTTAATGGTGTCTGCTTTGAGTGAAATTTGCATTTCGGTCAGATACGCCGGATTACCGTTGCAGGTCAGCTTGAAGGCTTTGATATTTTCCTTGCCCCAGCTTTTGGCAACGGCGTTGTCAAAATCACTCCGGCTGACGGTTTTACCGTAATTTTCCGCAAGGAAATGACCGACGGCGCTGTTTTTCATTTCCTGATTCATTCTCACCATGGTGCCGAAATAGGCATCGGGATCAAAACCAAAGCAGACGCCATGTTTGGCATATTCGTAACGTTCCAGACAGGAGTTTCCACCCGCGCCCGGCATGACCTCGTTCAGCTTAGCCGCGCCGGAAAGCGACAGCCCGGTTTCGGCTGCTGCGCATTTGCGGCTGGCCTTCACTTCCGGCATGTTCGGGATAGGGCGCGTGGCGCAGCCAAACCGCATCCATCGACGTTCATCCACGCCGCGTGCGGCAATGGATTTCGGCAGGCCGGGCCATAGCCCGTGAACGGTCAGAAAATCGGTTTTATTGTCGCGCTCTTTTTGCAGACGACATTCATCCGGTTCATTGCGGTTACGCTCGACCATGCTTTGACAAAATCCCGTTTGCCAGGATAAAGCCAGCACATAGCGATCGAAATCGCCGTACTGCGTGGCCTTGAGGGGTTCGGCCTGTGCTGAGAAGAGACTGAGTGCAAGCGCTACTGCGCCAGACGGGATAACAATATCCTTCCTGAACATGTGATTTCCTGATTGGTTGTGCGCAATTCATTTTTGTGGGTTATTAAAGCACAAAAAGCGCCCGCAGGCGCTTTTAGGTAATCAGGAATTTCACTTAGGCGGCGCCGGGAACCAGCACTTCGGTAGCAATAATGACGATGATCAGCCCAACCAGCACCGGCACTGACGTGCGTTTCACCACTTCAAACGGCGAGAATTTGGCCATCCCGGCAACCGCCACCACCACGCCTGAGACAGGCGAGATGGTACGACCCAGGTTTGAGGCCTGGAGCATGGGAATGGAAAGATAAGCCGGGTTGATACCGGACGAGTGAGCCAGCTTAGGGATCATCTCAACGAAGGCGTAAAATGGCGCATTCCCGGAACCGGTGGTCATTGCCGCCAGCATGGTCAGTACCACCAGGACCAGCATCAGGATAATACTGGCCGAGCCAAACGAGGTGGCGATGGAGATCAGGCTCTGGATAAAGCCGATCGTGCTCAGACCCTGGGCAAAGACACCTGCTGCAACCAACAGCATCACCACGCCAGCAAACGCATCTGCCATACCGCGATACGCGACCTCAAGGCCGGAGAAGACTTTTTGGGTGTTGAAACCGCGCACTAACTCCAGCACAGCGGCTAACAGCATACAGATAACCAGGATAGTAATAATGTGCAGCTGCGGGCCCCATTTCCCGTCAAAAATGAGCACGCCGATAATTGGCGTGAACGGCAAAATGGCATAGAACGCCGGCGCGGTGGTGGTGATTTCGCTTACATCCATCATTTCATGGCTGATGTTCTCTTTCTTATCGAGATAGCGCTGCCAGAAGAAATGCGCGATACCCATTCCCACAATGGCGACAATCGAGATCGGCAGCGTGGTTTTAAAGGCGAAGTCGATAAGCGACATTTCGGCTGCTTTCGCTGCCAGCACAACGTCTCCTGACGTCGGGGAGAGAATAATGGCCGCCGGGGAGGCGCAAATTGCCGCCGCTGCCCCACGGCTGATGCCCACGTTTACCATCACCGGGAACAGCGTGGCCATTAACAGTACGCCAAGCCCGGTTGCCGATGAAACGGCCAGCGACATCAGGCAGGCGAGGAAATAGGCGGCAACCATCAACAGATACGGCGAGTTAATGTGCTGCAGGGGTTTCGAGGCAAGCTTCACAACCATGTCGTTCGCGCCGATATGGGTCATATAGGCTGCAAAACCGCACAGCATCATGATCATCATACCCAGATCGCCACCGCGGCTCATGAGCAGGATTTTAATATATTCAACAATATCCGTGGCGGTGTAGCCCGTGCTGGCTGCGCTGGCAGGTAAAACCTGATGACCCATTACTGCGCTGATTATCAGCAGCGTTAAACCACCGACAAATAAAACGCCCGTGGCTGAGTATCCTTTAATGATGTAGCGAGCTACACCCACAATGACGACGACCCCAATTAGGAGTTCGATAAACGTAAGCATGATTTCCCCTGTGTCTTTCTGCCCTGAGATATAAAAAATTAATATAAAAATGAAGGATGAAAATGTGCCGAATTAATGGCCCGCCCTTGCTGATTAAAATCAATAAACAGACGACTAACGAACAGCATAACAGCGTTTTTGCCATGGCTAAGGCATTTATGTCATAAGGATCTTGACCGGCAAAGACAGCGTAACATGTCTATGTAATGATAACAAAATGTTAAACTTTTGTGTGGTCTGGCCTGTTAGTACTGGAGACGGTTAACAGACATTAGGCGTACATGATGAGGGTTTATTCGGGATAAGCAGAACGCCGCTTTAAGAATATTCCCGAAAAGTGTCCTGATATTTAAGAGTAGGGGTGATGCCGTTAAGGCTTGGTTCAATTATTCTATGTTAAACTTTGCCTCGAATATCAAGAATGGTAATTGCATTGTGATTGTACGTAATACTTTTTTCTCTATTTTATTGTTTATTATTGGCCAGTTAACGTTTTCTTCTGTTGCACAGGCAGAGAACAACGCGACGGACAAAGGTTGGTTCTCTACTTTTACGGATAATGTTTCGCAGACCTGGTCAGCGCCTGAACATTATGATCTCTATGTCCCGGCAATAACGTGGCATGCGCGCTTTGCTTACGACAAAGAGAAAACGGATAAATACAACGAGCGTCCCTGGGGAGCGGGTTTTGGTCAGTCGCGCTGGGATGATAAAGGAAACTGGCATGGCATCTATCTGATGGCCTTCAAAGACTCCTTTAACAAGTGGGAACCGATTGGCGGCTACGGCTGGGAAAAAACCTGGCGCCCGCTGGCGGATGAGAACTTCCACGTTGGTCTGGGTTATACCGCCGGGGTGACCGCGCGCGACAACTGGAAGTACATTCCGATCCCCGTATTGCTGCCTCTGGCCTCTGTTGGATACGGCCCTGCAACGTTCCAGATGACCTACATTCCGGGAACCTATAACAACGGTAATGTTTACTTCGCCTGGATGCGTTTTCAGTTTTAACTGACAAAACATTACTGGTGGTGAAAAAACGTGCAGCCGTTGATTCGTAAGCGATAAAAATCTGTCAGTGAAAATTAACGCGACTTTAGTCACTTTTTGTCAAAGATCCGCTGGACAAAAGGTCCCACAATTGATGTACTGGTAACCGACACAGCATTTGTGTCGTTTTTTAATGTAAAGGTAATTTTGATGTCTAAGATTAAAGGTAACGTTAAGTGGTTTAATGAGTCCAAAGGATTCGGTTTCATTACTCCTGAAGATGGCAGCAAAGACGTGTTCGTACACTTCTCTGCAATCCAGTCTAATGGTTTCAAAACTCTGGCTGAAGGTCAGCGTGTAGAGTTCGAAATCACTAACGGTGCCAAAGGCCCTTCTGCTGCTAACGTAATCGCTCTGTAATTCAGACGCGTCAGCAAGAATTTCAAAACCCGCTCATTGAGCGGGTTTTTTTCGTTATGAATCAGCCAAGCAGGTAAATTTTCAGGAAGCTGGCCACGATCAGTACGCTCAACAACACCATGCCTGCGCTCATCAGACTCTGTTTCATTTGTCACCCTCGTTCAGTATTGCCTTCAGAGTGACAGAGAAAAATTAAGCCAACATTAACGCTCCGGCAGTTAATGCGTGCTTACAGAGGAAAAAAGCCAAAATGCGATCCCCGTCATCGCGAAAGATCCGATCATGTTGATCGCGATATTCACCAGCGCCCAGCCGATACGACCTTCCTGAAAGAGAAAAACCGTTTCCGCGGAAAAGGTTGAAAATGTGGTCAAACCGCCGCAGAAGCCGGTGGTAATTAAGACTTTCCACATGGGATCGATGTGCGTCATCCGGTTAAACCAGGCCAGCCCCATACCAATAATAAAAGCACCAATCAGGTTGGCGGCCAGCGTTCCTAATGGAATCGCCTGGTGCAGGGGATTAAACCGCATACTCAGTAACCACCTCGCAACGCTCCCCGTGCCTCCACCAATAAAAACAGCTAAAAGGAGTTGTAACACGCTAAATACCTGCTATTTGATGTGTAAGAGTAGCGAGTTTAACGCTGTTTATAATGAGGGGACAAATATGTATGTTGCGGTAGGGCAGTTTGCGGTCACGCCTGACTGGCGGGTTAACGCAGTGCAGTGCGTTAACCTGATGATACTGGCCCGACAGAAAGGCGCGTCGCTGCTGGTGCTTCCTGAGGCGTTGCTGGCAAGGGATGATAACGACCCGGATTTGTCCGTGAAGTCCGCACAGGCCCTTGACGGCGAATTTTTACAACAGCTGCTCGCTCAGAGCGTAGGCAGTACGATGACCACCGTCTTAACCGTGCACGTTCCCTCAACGCCGGGTCGCGCAGTGAATACGCTGGTGGCTATTCGTGACGGTGCCATTGTTGCGCGCTACGCCAAGCTTCATCTCTATGATGCGTTCAGCATCCAGGAGTCGCGACGCGTTGATCCGGGAGATGTCGTCCCACCGCTCATTGATATCGACGGGTTTAAGGTGGGGTTGATGACCTGCTATGACCTGCGTTTCCCGGAGCTGGCGGTGCATCTGGCGCTGCAGGGGGCGGAGGTGCTGGTATTGCCCGCCGCATGGGTTAAGGGGCCGCTAAAAGAGCAACACTGGGCTACGCTGCTTGCGGCACGCGCGCTGGACACGACCTGTTATGTTGTTGCCGCCGGGGAGTGCGGCAATAAAAACATCGGGCAGAGCAGGGTGGTTGATCCCCTGGGAGTGACGATTGCCGCCGCAGCGGAAGCGCCGGTTCTGCTGATGGCGGAGATAATTTTAGAAAGAGTTGCGCTTGCGCGTCAGCAATTACCTGTTCTTCGCAACCGTCGCTTTGCGCCACCGCAATTATTGTGATGTTTTTTTCAACAATGCTTGATTCACCTTGTTACAGATTGCTATTGTGTGCACGCGCCAAATGACCGTTAATACGATCGGGTTTTGGCGCTGAATGCAGCCTGTTTTAAGTAAAGAAGGTATCTATGGGTGAGATTAGTATTACCAAACTGCTGGTGGTTGCCGCACTGGTCGTCCTGCTGTTTGGTACCAAGAAGTTACGCACGCTGGGTGGTGACCTGGGGGCTGCCATCAAAGGCTTCAAGAAAGCGATGAACGACGATGACGCAGCCGCGAAGAAAAGCGCTGACGACATCCCGGCAGAGAAGCTTTCCCACAAAGAGTAACGGCAATGCCTGAGGGCTTGCGAAAAAAAACCGGCTCATGAGGCCGGTTTTTTTGCATTACTGTAAATGAATATTACGGCGTTATTTGACTTCTTCGCCTTTCGCCTGCATATCCGCATGGTAAGAAGAACGAACAAATGGACCACAAGCCGCGTGGGTAAAGCCCATCGCCAGCGCTTCGGCTTTCATCTCGTCAAATTCATCCGGGCTCACGTAGCGCTGTACCGGCAGGTGGTGACGGCTTGGCTGCAGATACTGGCCGAGCGTCAACATGGTCACACCGTGGCGGCGCAGATCGCGCATGACGTCGATGATTTCGTCATTGGTTTCACCCAGACCAACCATCAGACCTGACTTGGTCGGGATATGCGGATGTGCTTCTTTAAAGCGCTCCAGCAGCTTCAGAGACCAGTTATAGTCGGCTCCCGGACGCACCTGACGGTAAAGACGCGGAACGTTCTCCAGGTTGTGGTTAAACACATCTGGCGGCGTCGCGGTCAGGATATCCAGCGCGCGGTCCATACGGCCGCGGAAGTCAGGAACCAGCGTCTCGATTTTGATGTTCGGGCTTTTTTCGCGAATGGCAGTAATGCAGTCAGCGAAGTGCTGAGCACCGCCATCACGCAGATCGTCGCGGTCAACGGAGGTGATAACCACATAACGCAGCGCCATGTCGGCGATGGTTTGCGCCAGTTTTTGCGGCTCGTTGGCATCGGGGGCCACCGGGCGGCCATGCGCTACGTCGCAGAATGGGCAGCGGCGGGTACAGATGGCACCCAGAATCATAAACGTCGCGGTGCCGTGATTGAAACATTCAGCAAGGTTCGGGCAAGAGGCTTCTTCACAAACAGAGTGAAGGCCATTCTTACGCATCGCCGCTTTGATCCCCTGGATACGCGAAGAGTCTGCCGGAAGTTTGATTTTCATCCATTCCGGTTTTCTTAACAGCGCCTCGCGCTCTGTAGCCACGTTTTTAACCGGGATAAGGGCCATTTTATCGGCATCGCGGTATTTAACACCGCGTTCCATCACAATGGGTTTACTCATAGCGTGCGTGTTCCAGTTGCGAATATCGAAGGAAAGCGTTTCAATTCAAGGGAATGTTGTATTTATCAACTATTTTTGAACGAACGACAGGCAGTATATCATTTATAGGGGCGTTAAAGCAGCCTGCCAGGTCGCCAATTTGTAAAATAGTTGTTGTTTTGTGCCTTTTGCCCTGCGAGCGGCAGGGACGTGTACGGGTACGCTCTGTCAGAAGGCCTGACGGATAATGCGGATGACGTTTTCCAGTACCGGATCGCGCAAGCTGAGCTTGTTGTAATGCAGTGAAATCTCGATAGATTCTGCATTGAGCTGGCTTAGCGGAATACTCTCCAGCGGCCAGCATTTCCGCAGCAGGTTATACAGGCGTGAAGGCATGATGCACAGCATATCGCTGCTGCCAATCAGGGATGCGGTGGTGAACATATTGTAACTGCTGAAACTGATCTGACGTTCCGGGAAAATTTCGTCAATACGCTGACGCAGAGCGTGGTTAGACTGTCCTTCGGTCATGAAAGACGAGTGGTCGTAGTTGCGCAGGTTTTCAATGGATAACGGCTCGCTGAGGACGGGGTGCTGCCTGCGGCAAACCAGCACCAGGTTATCGGCGTAAAGCACATTTTGCCCCAGCGCTCGGGCGCTAAAGCTGCCGCTTTCGATGACCAGGTCCGTCTGGAACTGAGCAAGCTGAACGTCAGGTTCGTTAAGAGGCACATTGCGAAGCAGAAGCTGAGGCGCTTGCTCTTTCACGGCCTGGAAGATCGCGGGCATCACCAGCACGCCGACAGAAGGGGAGCAGCCGATGGTGATGGTTCTCTGTTTGTCATAGCTTCCGGTTAAATCCAGCGCACCCAGAATCGACTCCAGCCCCTGGCTGATGTATTCGTGGAGATGTGTCGCATAGGCCGTTGGCGTGACGCCCTGGCCCTTACGGATAAATAAGGGGTCGGGAAATATAGCCCGTAGCTTTTGAATTGACTGACTTATTGCCGATGGCGTGAGATTAAGAATTTTCGCAGCATTAACGATACCCTTATGGACATATACTGCCTCAAAAATAGTCAGTAAATTGAGATCAATATTACGTAAAGTCCGAAAAATTTGCGGCTTATCTTCGCCACCGGGGTCATTCAGGCGTTTGGCTGGTAAATTATTATACTCCACGCTTTCACTCCGTATACATTCACAACATGAATGATAGTTCAATTTATTTATTATGCTTGTAGAGATTCGTAAAGTGTTGCTTTTGTTCCACTTGTTTATCAAAAACAAACAGTTGTGTGATTATCACTCAAGTTACTTAGCCTGTGTATGCCGTGCTGTCCGGAGGCTAAATAATATGTAAGGGCAATATTCGGGCGCTTCGAAAATATAGAATCTGCGGATTATTGTAAAGCGTAAAAGCGGTAAATAAACAGTGGCCCGTCAAATTATCGAGCCATTCTGGATGATATATTAAGCAGGGATATATTCGTGCGGGGGATTGTTAAGTAGCGCTAACACATTCTTCAGAAGCACGGGACGTATATTTTCTGGCGTAGCGGTATCGACCCACTGGCGCATTTGCGTCATTTCCATGCCGGCGTAGCCGCAGGGGTTTATGCGCTGGAAAGGCGTAAGATCCATATTAATATTCAATGCCAGACCGTGGAAGGAACAACCTTTACGAATACGTAGCCCCAGAGAGCAGATCTTCATTTCGCCAACGTAGACGCCCGGCGCATCGGCACGCGGATGCGCGTCAATACCATACTCCGCCAGCGTGTTGACGACGGTCTGTTCCAGTAACGTCACCAGCTCACGTACGCCAAGCTTTCTGCGCTTCAGATTAAGCAGGACGTACATCACCTGCTGCCCGGGCCCATGGTACGTGACCTGACCGCCGCGGTCGCTCTGGATCACCGGGATATCGCCCGTCATTAATAAGTGTTCCGCTTTTCCCGCCTGGCCCTGCGTAAATACCGGCAGATGTTCGACCAGCCAAATCTCATCAGGTGTTGTGTCATCGCGTGAATCGGTGAACTCGTGCATAGCCTGAGAGACAGGCTCATAAGGTTGCAGCCCGAGATGACGGACCAGAATTTTATCCTGATACAAAACGCGTCTCCGAAGACGAGAAAAAGATGAGGGGGAGTATATCACAGCGGGGAAGAGGGGTTACCCGGTAAACCGGGTAACCGCAAAGGGGCTACAGCACCATACGAACGATTTCGATATTGCCGAGCTCTTCGTACAGCGTCTCAACCTGCTCGATATGTGTGGCAGTGATGGTAATAGAAACCGAGTGGTAGTTGCCCTTGCTGCTTGGTTTTACTGACGGAGAGTAGTCACCCGGCGCATGGCGCTGTACCACTTCAACCACCTGATCAACCAGCTCAGGTTTCGCCAGACCCATTACTTTGTAGGTAAACGGGGTAGGGAATTCAAGCAGTTCGTTAAGTTTGGTTTTCATGTCAGCTCCGGCGTAACGTCAAAAAGAATAACTCCCACGTCAGGTGGGAGTTATCAGGATACTTAGTATATGGGGATCAAAATCACACTTTCAAGTGTTCGATTTTTAGCCAAACCAGTGATGGAACATCAGTTTAATGTAATCAATGATTTTGCCGAAGAAATTGCCTTCAGGAATTTCTTCCAATACCACGAGTGGACGCTGGTCGATCGTTTTACCGTCCAGCTGGAAGTTGATGGTACCCACCACCTGGTTTTTATGCAGCGGGGCATGCAGTTCGGTGGTGTTGAGCACATAGCTTGCTTTCAGATCCTTCATACGACCGCGTGGAATGGTCAGGTAGAGGTCTTTATCCACGCCCAGAGAAGCACGATCGTTATCGCCGAACCAGACGGGTTCAGAAGCAAATTCTTTGCCTGCTTTCAGCGGGTTCACGGTTTCGAAGAAACGGAAGCCCCAGGTCAGCAGCTTCTTACTTTCGGTTTCGCGACCTTTAAAGGTGCGACCGCCCATCACGGCAGAGATCAGGCGCATCTGGCCTTCAGTGGCAGAGGCCACCAGGTTGTAACCGGCTTTGTCGGTGTGGCCGGTTTTGATGCCGTCAACGTTCAGGCTGTTATCCCACAGCAGGCCGTTACGGTTGGTCTGACGAATGCCGTTGAAGGTGAACTCTTTCTCTTTGTAGATAGAGTACTCGTTAGGTACGTCGCGGATCAGCGCCTGACCGATCAGCGCCATATCACGCGCGGAGCTGTACTGACCGTCTGCATCGAGACCGTGTACGGTCTGGAAGTGGCTGTTCTTCAGACCCAGGGCATTTACGTAGCTGTTCATCAGGCCCACGAACGCATCCTGACTACCGGCGGCGAAATCGGCCATGGCCACGCAGGCATCGTTACCGGACTGCAGGTTAATGCCACGAATTAACTGAGAAACCGGAACCTGCATTCCCGGTTTCAGGAACATCAGCGAGGAACCTTTGAAAACCGGGTTCCCGGTAGCCCACGCATCGTTGCCGATGGTGACCAGATCCGTCTCTTTGAACTTACCGGCTTTCATTGCCTGGCCGATGACGTAGCTGGTCATCATTTTGGTCAGGCTGGCCGGATCACGGCGGGCATCGGCATTCTGTTCTGCCAGCACTTTGCCAGAGTTGTAATCGATCAGGATGTAGGATTCCGCGTCGATTTGCGGAACGCCAGGGATCATGGTCTTGATATTCAGGTCATCAGCATGAGCTGCAGAGAGTGCAGCCGCGCAAAGGGCCGTGGTCAGCGCCATGCGCTGCACAAAACGAGCAGAAAAAGTGGTCTTCATGGTCAGAACTACGACATCCGTGATGGAATTAAAAAAAGTGCCTTACTATAGCAAATGCTATTCAGGCAGGCATCCGACTTTAAGCATGAGTTTGTGAATGTGTTTTACACAAACTGACATTTCGGATACCGCCGATTAATTACTTCGTAACAGCGATAAAGGACTGCAGCTGTGCCTCGCTCTGCAAACGCTGCTGCAGGGATGCCGCCTGCGACTTGCTGGCAAACGGCCCCATCTGAATACGCCAGACCGCGCCGTTTTGCTCAACGCGTCCTGGCACGCCAAACTGCTGGCTTAGACGCTGCTGATACTGCTGGGCACGGGCCCGATCGCTCACTGCGCCCACCTGGACGACAAAGCCGCCGCTGGCTGCTGCGGGAGCGGCAACGGCTGCGCTCTGGGTCGTGACCGGAGCCGTTACCGGGGCAGGCTGCTGCACGACGGGAGCGGCAAGAGGGGCTGGCGTCGGCTCACTGCTCTCCAGCACGCCCGAGGCTAAGTTCGTTGGTGCGCCAAGGAAGCCGCTGCTTTTTACCGGTGCGCCAGTGGCATCATCGCTTTGCAGGGTGTCATTGCTGATCGGGCGTATTTCTCCCGCCGGCTGAGAAGGCTCTGCCGGCGAGGAGACGCTTCCCATGCCGCCGTCCAGATTTGGGCGGTCGGGGAGGGCATAGGTCTGTTTCGCCACCGTGGTACACGCGGTTCCCGGCCCGGAGAGCGAACCATCCTGCGCCACGATAATTGGGTCAATGCGAACTTTGGTGTTGTTCGAGGTATTCAGGCGATCGGCAGACGCGCGGGACAGGGAAATCACCCGGTCATTACCGTACGGGCCGCGGTCATTAATACGCACGACGATCATACGGCCGTTCGCCAGATTGGTGATACGGGCGTAGCTAGGGATAGGTAGCGTCGGGTGCGCCGCAGTCAGCTGCATTGGGTCAAATGTTTCACCCGATGCCGTCAGGTTACTGCCCGGCTCAGCATCATAAATGGCGGCAAAGCCAGCCTGGCTAAAGCGGGACGGATCCTGCACAATTTTGTAGCTTTTGCCGTCGCGCTCGTAATCCTGATTCGCGCTGGCATTCAGCGGTTCATAAACGGGATCGGCACCGCTAATTTCAACGATTGGGCCATTACACACCGCAGGCTGCGGCGGCGCGACGGTTGCCTGTTGCTGACCATCATCACTTGTACAGGCCGCAAGTAAACTTGCCGCAATGCAGATACCCAGCCACTGCTTACGCATTCCGATCCCCTTATTTTTATACGCTTTTTGACAACATTTTTCTGTGGGTGTGGATCGACATCACGATACCAAACCCGGCCATCAACACGATCAGTGCCGAGCCTCCGTAACTCACCAGCGGCAGCGGTACGCCTACCACCGGCAGAATACCACTCACCATACCAATATTTACGAAGACATAAACGAATAAAATCAACATCAGTCCGCCTGCCATGACGCGGCCGAAGGTGGTCTGCGCGCGGGCCGCAATCCACAAACCTCGCATGATGAGCAGCACGTAGAGCGCCAGCAGGATCAGGATGCCAACCAGTCCCAGCTCTTCCGCCAGTACCGCAAAGATAAAGTCGGTGTGGCGCTCCGGTAAAAACTCCAGCTGCGACTGGGTACCGTGCAGCCAGCCTTTACCGCGCAGGCCGCCGGAGCCAATCGCAATCTTGGACTGAATAATATGATAGCCCGCACCGAGCGGATCGGTTTCCGGATCGAGAAGCATCATGACGCGCTGGCGCTGGTAGTCATGCATCAGGAAGAACCACAGGATAGGGATAAACGCTGCAACCAGCACCACCGCGATACCAATCAGACGCCAGCTTAAGCCCGACAGGAACAGGACAAACAGGCCGGAGAGGGCGATAAGGATCGAGGTGCCGAGGTCAGGCTGCGCCGCAACCAGCAGTGTCGGCAGGAATATCAGCACCAGGGCGATAGCGGTATTTTTCAGCGACGGCGGACAGACGTCGCGGTTGATAAAGCGCGCCACCATCAGCGGGACTGCGATTTTGGCAATCTCCGAGGGCTGGAAACGGACTACGCCGAGATCCAGCCAGCGCTGTGCCCCTTTTGAGATGGCACCGAACGCATCTACCGCCACCAGCAAAATAATACAGAAAATGTAGAGATAGGGCGCCCAGCCTTCATAGACGCGCGGCGGGATCTGCGCCATTACCACCATAATGACCAGACCCATCGCGATCTGGCCGATCTTGCGTTCCATCATGCCGATGTCCTGGCCGCTTGCGCTCCAGATAACCAGGGCGCTGTAAACCAGCAGGGCCAGCAGGATCAGCAGCATGGCTGGGTCGATGTGAATTTTATCCCACAGCGATTTTTTATTTGGATTATCCGTCATGATTATTGGTCCTCCGCCGCAGCGGCGGCCGGATTTTCAGCCGGCAGTTCGGTGTTGTTATCACCCAGCATAATGTGGTCCAGGATCTGGCGCATGATGGTCCCTACCGCCGGGCCAGCGCCGCCGTTCTCCAGAATCATTGCCACCGCCACCTGCGGGTTATCATAAGGGGCAAACGCCGTCATTAGCTTATGGTCACGCAGACGTTCGGCAATGCGGTGTGCGTTATAGGTTTCATTGGCTTTCAGGCCAAAGACCTGCGCCGTACCGGATTTCGCGGCCACTTTATATGGCGTACCGGCGAAATACTTGTGCGCGGTTCCGTTTGGACGGTTTGCCACACCGTACATACCGTCTTTCGCTATTTCCCAGAAGCCGGAATGGATGTCGCCTACCGGCGCTTCATGGGGCTGCACCCACGGCACTTTTTTGCCATCTTCAACGGTGCTTTGCAGCAGATGCGGAACTTTCACCACGCCGTCGTTAATGAGGATCATCATCGCTTTGTTCATCTGAAGCGGGGTGGCCGTCCAGTAACCCTGGCCGATACCCACCGGTATGGTATCACCCTGATACCACGGCTTCTTGAAGCGCTTTAGTTTCCACTCGCGGGTTGGCATGTTGCCTGACCGTTCCTCAGCCAGATCCACGCCGGTGTAGTGCCCGTAGCCGAATTTGCTCATCCACTCTGACAGGCGGTCAATGCCCATGTCATACGCCACCTGATAGAAGAAGGTATCCGCAGATTCTTCCAGAGATTTCGTAACGTTCAGATGGCCGTGGCCCCATTTCTTCCAGTCGCGATAGCGTTTTTCAGAGCCCGGTAGCTGCCACCAGCCCGGGTCAAACAGGCTGGTATTGCGGTTGATGACGCCCGCGCTCAGCGCTGAGACCGCCACGTACGGTTTAACCGTTGATGCCGGTGGGTAAACGCCTTGCGTGGCGCGGTTCACCAGCGGGGTGTTAGGGTCATTCAGCAGGCCGGAGTAGTCTTTGCTGGAGATGCCGTCAACAAAGAGGTTCGGGTCATAGCTTGGCATGGAAACCATGGCCAGAATGCCGCCGGTGCGTGGGTCGGTGACCACCACGGCGGCGCGGCTGCCCGCCAGCAGGGTTTCAATATACTGTTGCAGTTTGAGATCGAGCGTCAGATAGACGTCGTGCCCCGCCTGAGGCGGCACTTCCTTAAGCTGGCGGATGACGCGGCCACGGTTGTTAACCTCAACTTCTTCATAGCCGGTCTGCCCGTGCAGGACATCTTCGTAGTAGCGTTCAATCCCCAGCTTGCCGATATCGTGCGTCGCGGCGTAGTTCGCCAGCTTGCCGTCTTTATCGAGGCGCTCGACGTCTTTATCGTTAATCTTGGAAACGTAGCCAATCACATGCGTCAGCGCGGATCCGTAAGGATAGTAGCGACGCTTGTAACCCTTCACTTCCACACCGGGGAAGCGGTACTGGTTCACCGCAAAACGGGCGACCTGGACTTCCGTCAGATTGGTTTTAACCGGAATGGAGGTGAAACGGTGAGAGCGGGCGCGCTCTTTTTTGAAGGCGGCGATATCGTCGTCGTTCAGGTCGACAACGCTTTTCAGCGCTTCCAGCGTATCCTGAACGTTATCGACTTTTTCCGGCATCATCTCGACTTGATAGATGGTGCGGTTTAACGCCAGCGGGGTGCCGTTACGATCGTAAATAATGCCGCGGCTGGGTGCGATAGGGACCAGCTTGATACGGTTTTCGTTGGAACGCGTCTGGTAATCGGTAAAGCGGACAATTTGCAGATTATAAAGGTTGGCGATCAGCACGCCGGTAAGCAGCAAAATCCCGGTGAAGGCGACCAGCGCCCGGCGCACAAACAGCGCGGACTCAGCCGTATAGTCGCGAAAAGAATTCTGTAGTTTCATCCGCTGCTTAATCTACCCTGGTCAGTCATTACTCGCGGTGATAGGGGTGGTTGGTAGTAATGCTCCACGCGCGATACAGGCTTTCTGCCACCAGTACCCGAACGAGCGGGTGGGGAAGCGTCAGCGCGGAGAGGGACCAACTTTGTTCTGCTGCCGCTTTGCAGGCAGGGGACAACCCTTCGGGGCCGCCAATCAACAGACTGACGTCACGACCGTCCTGCTTCCAGCGCTCCAGTTCGTGCGCCAGCTGCGGCGTATCCCAGGGTTTTCCTGGAATATCGAGGGTGACGATGCGGTTTTTGCCTGCGGCAGCAAGCATCAGTTCGCCCTCTTTATCGAGAATACGTTTGATATCGGCGTTCTTGCCGCGCTTCCCGGCGGGGATCTCCACCAGTTCGAACGGCATGTCTTTGGGAAAACGACGCAGATATTCAGTAAAACCGGTTTGTACCCAGTCCGGCATTTTGGTGCCGACGGCGACCAGCTGCAACTTCACGCATTAACCCCAGAGTTTTTCCAGCTCATACAGGCGACGGCTCTCTTCCTGCATGACGTGGACAATCACATCGCCGAGGTCAACAACCACCCAGTCAGCGGTCGCTTCACCTTCAACGCCAAGCGGTAAGAGTCCTGCTGCGCGCGATTCCTGAACCACATGGTCGGCAATCGAAACAACATGACGCGTAGAGGTACCGGTGCAGATAATCATGCAGTCGGTAATACTGGATTTACCCTTAACGTCGATAGCGATGATGTCCTGACCTTTCAGGTCATCAATTTTGTCGATAACAAAATCCTGGAGTGCTTTACCCTGCAAGTTTTCCCCCTGGGTGAATGAGATTGTACAACTATGAATTCGTGGCCAGACAGTATACCTGAACTGACGCCCCTGTCGGGACAAATGTCACCGTCCGGGCTTTTGAAGGCGGGTATCATCCCACCCTCCGCCTGAGATTGCATCGCCATTTTTGTAAAACAATTTCTGTAAAGCAACGATCGGCGGGAAAGTCTGGCAGCGGAGGATAACAGTATGGCTTAACCTGTCAAGGCAGGATAATCAATATGCTGCTTTTTATGCCCTCCGGCTATTTATCTGCGGTTTTCTGATACAACCCGTGCGTATGAATATACGCCAGCACCGGGGCAGGCAGCAGATCGTCACAGGCTAAACCCTGCTGTAAACGTTCGCGAATAACGGTCGCAGAGATGTCGAACCACGGCGTCTCCGCCAGATAAATCTTCCCGGCGGGCTGGTTGTGAAGATCTTCAACGTTATCGGTGAGATGGTCTTCAAGCCACTGCTGATATTGCGCTTCGCGCATGGTCAGCGGGTAGCCCGGACGGCGGCAGACGAGCAGGTGGCTGTTCCCCAGAATGGTTTCATACTTGTGCCACGTGGGGAAGTTGAGCAGGGAGTCCTGACCGATGATAAAGGCGAGCGGCTGGTCAGGCCCTTGCTCGGCCCGCCACTCCTGCAGCGTTTGCGACGTCCACGAGGGGGTGTCGCGACGCAATTCCCGTTCATCCAGCCTGAAGAGCGGCTTATCCGCGATAGCCAGAGCGAGCATCTCTTTGCGCTGCTCGCTGGTTGCTTCAGGCTGGGGGCGGTGCGGCGGAACATTATTGGGCATGATGGTAACGCGCTGCAGGCCGATCAGATTTGCCAGAATTTCTACCGGCTTCAGATGCCCGTAGTGTACCGGGTCAAAGGTGCCGCCATACAGGGCCTGTAAAGAGTGCATACTATCCATCAATAAATACGTCAGCCAGCGCCTTGTGGCAAAGCAGCAGGGAAAGGCTTTCCAGCTCCGCCCACACCGACTGGCCGTAATCTTGTTTTAGGGTGAGCTCGGCGCGCATCAGAAGCTGCACCGCCTGGCGCAGCTGTTCATGGCTCAGGCGGTTGATGGCCTCGGTGGTCATTGCCCGCCGGTTTTGCCACACCCGGTGTTTATCAAACAGGGAGCGTAACGGCGTATGGGCCGACTGGCGCTTGAGCGTTATCAGCAGCAACAGCTCGCGCTGCAGCGTGCGCAGCAGGATGACGGGTTCACTGCCCTCCAGGCGCAGCTGCTGGAGAATATGCAGGGCGCGTTTGCTTTTCGCCGACAACAGAGCATCCACCCAGTGGAACGGCGTGAAGTGTGCGGCATCGTTAACGGCCTGCTCAACGCGCGGTAAAGTCAGCTTGCCGTCCGGCCAGAGCAGGGAGAGCCTGTCCAGCGCCTGTGCCAGGGCCAGCAGGTTGCCTTCATAGCAGTAGCAGAGCAGTTGGTTCGCCGCATCGTCCAGTTGAAGGTTGTGCTGCTTCGCTCTCGCGGCGACCCATTTAGGCAGATGCGCCTGCTCAGGCGTCTGGCAGGTGACCAGCACCGCGTGGGTCGCGAGCTGGGTGAACCATGCCGCGTTTTCCTGCGCTTTGGTGAGCTTGCTGCCGCGCACAATTAACAGCAGATCGCTGTGTAACAGGCTGACCAGTGTGGCGAGTTGCTCATTGATGGCCGCGTTAGGGCCGTTCTCCGGCAGCAGGATCTGGATTGTCTGGCGCGACGCAAAAAGGCTCATCGCCTGACAGAGTGAGAAGAGGGCGTTCCAGTCGGTGGCGTTATCCACCTGAAAGGTATGGTGTTCATCAAAGCCCTGAGCCGCGGCCGCATGCCGCACGGCATCCAGGCTTTCCTGAAGTAGTAACGGGTCGTTTCCGAGCAGCAGATACGCCGCGCGCAGCCCTTCATTGAGCTGCGCGCGGAGTTGTTCAGGATACAGCCTGATCATCATTTACCCAGAGAGGTAGAAACAGGAGGCGTACTGGCATCCGGTTTTTCAATAATGTCAGAGCCTTCTCGGTTAGACGCTGCAATACCCGGCAGTTTGCGGATCAGCTGTTCCGCCGCCTTGTCGTACATTTCGTTGATGATAATTTGCTGTTCGGCATCTTTTGCCAGCGCGGTTTGCGGGTTATCAAAGAACGAACGATACACTTTTGCGCTGATCGGATAGATGTCTTTACCCGGGATCAGTACAGCCGCATTGACCGACAGCACCATCTGATATTCAGCCGTGCGGCCGTCCTGGAAGATGGACGCCGTATCCTGGCCCAGCGTCATTCCCAGTACGCGCAGAGACGGTACATCCTGGCGCAGCGTACCTTTCTCAACAAGCTCAACGCCGTTCAGGCGCAGCTGATTACGAATGGCCCGGCTGAGCGGTCCGTTTGGATCCCCGGAATCAAAGATCATTGTTTTCATCTCAGCAGGCACCGCCGTGGTATTGCGCAGGTGCCAGCCACAGCCAGCGGTGACAAGCACCGCCAAAGATAAGAGTATTGTTGCCAGTTGTCGCACGTTTCCTCCCGCGCTTAGCCAACGACCAGATTGAGCAGTTTACCCGGTACGTAGATCGCTTTACGTAAGGTAACGCCCTCAAGATATTTCGCAACCAGAGGTTCCTGGCCCGCGCGCTCGCGAACCTGATCTTCAGTTGCATCGACCGCCACGGTAATTTTACCACGGACTTTGCCGTTGACCTGGACCACCACCAGCGTGGTGTTTTCCACCATCGCTGCTTCGTCAGCCACCGGCCACGGCGCGTTGTCGATATCGCCTTCGCCTTTCAGCTCCTGCCACAGGGTGAAGCTGACGTGTGGCGTGAACGGGTTAAGCATGCGAACCACGGCCAGCAGCGCTTCACGCATGATGGCACGATCCTGCTCGCCGTCCTGCGGGGCTTTCGCAAGCTTGTTCATCAGTTCCATAATAGCCGCAATTGCGGTATTGAAGGTCTGACGACGACCAATATCATCGGTCACTTTCGCGATCGTTTTATGAACATCACGACGCAGCGCCTGCTGATCTTCGCTCAGCGCAGCGGCGTTCAGTGCCGGAGCATCACCCTGTGCGGTATGTTCGTACACCAGCTTCCAGACGCGTTTCAGGAAGCGGTTCGCGCCTTCTACGCCGGATTCCTGCCACTCAAGGGTCATATCAGCCGGAGAAGCAAACATCATGAACAGACGTACGGTGTCCGCGCCGTAACGCTCAACCATCACCTGCGGGTCGATACCGTTGTTTTTAGACTTGGACATCTTGCTCATGCCGGTATAAACCAGTTCATGGCCTTCAGCGTCTGTCGCCTTCACGATACGGCCTTTCTCGTCGCGCTCAACGATCGCATCAACTGGAGAAACCCAGTTACGCTCTCCGTTCGCGCCAACGTAGTAGAAGGCGTCTGCCAGCACCATACCCTGGCACAGCAGCTGTTTAGCGGGCTCGTCAGAGTTCACCATGCCGGCATCGCGCATCAGCTTATGGAAAAAGCGGAAGTAGAGCAGGTGCATGATGGCGTGTTCGATACCACCAATATAGATATCTACCGGCAGCCAGTAGTTGGCGGCGTCAGAATCCAGCATGCCTTCTTTATACTGCGGGCAGGTGTAGCGCGCGTAGTACCAGGAGGACTCCATAAAGGTATCGAAGGTGTCGGTTTCACGCAGCGCAGGCTGGCCGTTGACGGTGGTTTTAGCCCACTCAGGATCGGCTTTGATCGGGCTGGTGATGCCGTCCATAACCACGTCTTCCGGCAGGATCACGGGCAGCTGATCTTCAGGCGTTGGCATGACGGTGCCGTCTTCCAGGGTCACCATTGGAATTGGCGCACCCCAGTAACGCTGACGGGACACGCCCCAGTCGCGCAGACGGAAGTTCACTTTACGCTCGCCCACGCCCAATGAGGCCAGCTTATCGGCGATGGCGTTGAAGCCCTCTTCGAAGCTGAGGCCGCTGAACTCACCGGAGTTGAACAGGGTGCCTTTTTCGGTCAACGCCTGCTCGGACAGGTCAGGTTCAGAACCATCGGCGGCCAGAATAACGGCTTTAATCGGCAGGTTGTATTTGGTGGCAAACTCGTAGTCGCGCTGATCGTGGCCCGGAACGGCCATGACAGCACCAGTACCGTACTCCATCAGAACGAAGTTTGCAGCCCAGACCGGGATCGCTTCGCCCGTCAGCGGGTGCTTAGCATAGAAGCCCGTCGCAACGCCTTTTTTCTCCATCGTCGCCATGTCGGCTTCGGCCACTTTCGTGTTGCGGCATTCGTCGATGAAGGTCGCCAGTTCCGGGTTGTTCTCTGCCGCTTTCTGCGCCAGCGGGTGACCTGCGGCCACGGCCAGATAGGTCGCACCCATGAAGGTATCCGGACGGGTGGTGTAGACGGTCAGGGTCTGGTCGTAGTTCTCAACGTTGAAGGTAATTTCCACGCCTTCAGAACGGCCGATCCAGTTGCGCTGCATGGTCTTAACGGTGTCAGGCCAGTGATCCAGTGTATCCAGATCGTTCAGCAGTTCGTCAGCGTAAGCGGTGATTTTGATAAACCACTGCGGGATCTCTTTACGCTCAACTTTGGTGTCGCAGCGCCAGCAGCAGCCGTCGATAACCTGCTCGTTCGCCAGAACGGTCTGGTCATTCGGGCACCAGTTAACGGCAGAGGTCTTCTTGTACACCAGGCCTTTTTTGTACAGCTCGGTGAAGAACTTCTGCTCCCAGCGGTAGTATTCCGGGGTGCAGGTCGCCAGCTCGCGGCTCCAGTCATAGCCGAAGCCCAGCATTTTGAGCTGGTTTTTCATGTACGCGATGTTGTCGTACGTCCACGGTGCCGGAGCGGTATTGTTTTTTACCGCTGCGCCTTCTGCAGGCAGGCCGAACGCATCCCAGCCGATTGGCTGCAGAACGTTTTTGCCCAGCATGCGCTGGTAACGGGCGATCACATCACCGATGGTGTAGTTACGCACGTGGCCCATGTGTAGTCGACCAGAAGGATAGGGAAGCATCGACAGGCAGTAATACTTCTCTTTGCTCTCGTCTTCGGTTACTTCAAAGGTGCGCTTCTCGTCCCAGTGTTGCTGGACTTTTGATTCTATCTCTTCCGGGCGGTATTGCTCTTGCATGGCAGCCAGTGGTCCTGTGTTCAATACAGCTACAAAAATGTAGCCAATGGATGTGGTAATTCAGATCCGCATAGCATAGCCCAAACGCCCGCGTCAAAACAGCCTTTCGCGCAATTGCACTTTGCAGGAATTTACCGGGTCTGTGCTTCACCTGACAAAGCGGCGGCGAAATAAGGTCTATTATTAGAAATAGTTACTTACCCGGGAGGCAAAATGATGAACAAGGTTGCTCAATTTTACCGCGAACTGGTGGCGACACTGACGGAACGGCTGCGTAACGGCGAGCGCGATATTGACGCGCTGGTCGAACAGGCGCGTGAACGGGTGACGCAAACGGGTGAGTTAACGCGAACCGAAGTGGAAGAGGTGACGCGCGCCGTACGCCGCGATCTGGAAGAGTTCGCGCGCAGCTACGAAGAGAGCCAGGATGAGATCGCCGACAGCGTCTTTATGCGGGTGATCAAAGAGAGCCTGTGGCAGGAGCTGGCGGATATTACCGATAAAACCCAGCTGGAGTGGCGCGAGGTGTTCCAGGATTTAAATCATCACGGCGTGTACCAGAGCGGTGAAGTGGTGGGGCTGGGGAATCTGGTGTGCGAGAAGTGCCATCACCATATTGCGGTATATACGCCGGATGTGTTGCCGCTGTGCCCGAAGTGCGGGCACGATCAGTTCCAGCGTCGCCCGTTTGAGCCATAAGTAAAAGCGCAGTTTAGTTCCCTCTCCCCGTGGGAGAGGGCCAGGGTGAGGGCGTCAGGCCGCACAATAGTAAGCAAGTCTTTCCGCCAGCAAATCCACAAACGCCGCCCGGTCGATATCCACCATCAGCGTCGTATTCGGTTTATTTCCCGTCAGCGAATAGTAATCCACCACCGTCATCCCCTGGGTATATTTCCCCTGCGTCTCCACGCCAACCCATCTGTCCACCGTGGTAAACATTTCAGGCTTCAGCAGCCAGGCGATGGTGCACGGGTCATGCAGCGGCGCGCCGTGAAAGCCCCATTTCTCGGCTTTGTGATACTCCATAAAGAAGTCGAGCAGCTCGGCTACGGTTGTCGCAACCGGGTTGCCCACGGCGCGGAAGCGGTCAATATCGTCTGCCATAATCTGTGCCCGATGCGTCACGTCCAGCCCCGCCATCACAATCGGCAGGCCCGACTGGAAGACGATCTCCGCAGCCTCCGGATCAACAAAGATGTTGAATTCGGCCGCAGGCGTCCAGTTCCCCAGCCCCATTGATCCGCCCATGATGACGATACGGGCGATGTTGCTGTGCAGTTCAGGATGGCTGTTCAGCAGAAGCGCAACGTTGGTCTGCGGGCCGGTAGCCACCAGCGTCACGGGCTCTGCGCTTTCACGCAGCACCTTCGCCATTAGCTCGACGGCGGTGCAGTCTTGCGGTGTGAAACCTGGCTCCGGCAGCGCCGGGCCATCCAGCCCGCTTTCACCGTGAACGTTGTCGGCAATGATCAGCTCGCGCATCAGCGGCTTAACGGCGCCGCCTGCGACAGGAATATCGGTGCGTTTCAGCAGCGTCAGCATTCGTAAAACGTTGCGCAGGGTTTTGTCCGGCGTCTGATTTCCGGCGGACGAGGTGACCGCTTTCACGTCCAGTTCAGGTGAGGCAAGCGCGAGGACGAGCGCGATCGCGTCATCATGACCCGGATCGCAGTCGAGAATTATAGGGTGTGCCATAGCGTTCTCCATTCTTAGCATTATTTTGTGACAAGGTTAACGCTGCGATGTGACGCCGAATAGAAAAAGAGATCTAAAGCGTGAAGCAGTGCGCAATCCGCAGATTGCGCACCGAGAAGATTAGTGCAGAATTTTCGCGAGGAAATCTTTGGCGCGTTCGGATTTCGGATTGGCGAAGAACTCTTCTTTCGGTGAGTCTTCGACAATTTTCCCTTCGTCCATGAAGATCACGCGGTTGGCCACTTTACGGGCGAAGCCCATTTCGTGCGTCACCACCATCATGGTCATCCCTTCGTGCGCCAGCTCGACCATCACGTCCAGCACTTCGTTGATCATTTCAGGATCGAGCGCTGACGTGGGCTCATCGAACAGCATCGCCACCGGATCCATGCACAGCGCGCGCGCAATCGCCACACGCTGCTGCTGGCCGCCGGAAAGCTGTGCCGGGAACTTATCGGCATGTGCAGAAAGCCCCACGCGTTCCAGAAGCTTGAGCCCCTTTTCGCGCGACGCTTTTTTATCACGCTTGAGCACTTTGACCTGAGCCAGCGTCAGGTTCTCAATAATGGACAGATGAGGGAACAGCTCAAAATGCTGGAACACCATGCCGACGTGAGAGCGAAGCTGGGCCAGGTTGGTTTTCTTGTCGTTCACTTTCGTGCCGTTAACAACAATTTCGCCCTGCTGCACAGGCTCCAGACCATTAACCGTTTTGATCAGCGTAGACTTACCGGAACCGGACGGCCCGCACACCACCACCACATCGCCTTTTTTGACTTCGGTGGAGCAGTCGGTCAGCACCTGAAAGTGCCCATACCATTTAGAAACATTTTTCAGGGAAATCATTATACCGTCCTTTTCTTCAGCCAGCTGACCAACAGCGACGCGCTTAAACTAATCACAAAATAGACCGCACCCGCGAAGAGTACCATCTCGACCTGCGTACCATCACGTTCACCTATGGTCGACGCGGTACGGAAGAAGTCCGCCAGACTCAGAACGTAAACCAGAGAGGTATCCTGGAACAGCACGATACCTTGGGTCAGCAGGAGCGGAACCATGGCGCGAAACGCCTGAGGCAGAATGATGAGCTGCATGGACTGCCAGTGCGTCATTCCCAGCGCCAGCGCGGCGCTGGACTGCCCACGGGAGATACTCTGGATACCCGCACGGATAATCTCTGAATAGTAAGCGGCCTCAAACATCGAGAACGCCACCATCGCAGAGATCAGGCGGATGTCGGTTTTCGGCGACAGTCCCAGCACATTCTGTAAGAAGCCTGGAACAATCAGGTAAAACCACAGCAGCACCATCACCAGCGGGATGGAGCGGAAGACGTTAACGTAGGCAGTCGCAAACCAGGCGAGCGGCTTAAAGCTCGACAGGCGCATGACGGCCAGCAGGGTGCCCCAGACGATACCCACGACGATAGCGATCGCGGTGATCTTTAGGGTAATCACCAGGCCATCGAGCAGGTAAGGCATGGATGGAACAATAGAACTCCAGTCAAATTCGTACATTATTTGCCTCCCAGATTGCCCGGCAGGCGTACTTTGCGTTCAACCAGGTTCATCACCAGCATGATGAAAGCGTTAATCAGAACATACGCGAGCGTGATCGCGGTGAAGGATTCCCACGCGTGAGCGGAGTAATCCAGCAGCTTGCCCGCCTGTGCAGCCATATCCACCAGGCCGATGGTTGAGGCGATGGCCGAGTTTTTCACCAGGTTCATCATCTCAGAGGTCATCGGTGGAACGATAACGCGGTAGGCGTTAGGCAGCAGCACGTAGCGGTAGGTTTGTGGCAGGGTCAGGCCCATCGCCAGGCCCGCATTTTTTTGTCCGCGTGGCAATGACTGAATGGCGGCACGCACCTGCTCGCAAACGCGCGCAGCGGTAAACAGCCCCAGACACATCATGGAGGAGACAAAGAACTGCACGTTCGGATCCAGCTCCGACTTGAACCACATGCCAATATTTTCCGGCAGCAGTTCCGGGATGACCAGATACCAGGTAAAGAACTGCACGATGAGCGGAACGTTACGGAACAGTTCCACATACAGTGTGCCAATTGTTGAAAGAAAACGGTTAGGGACGGTGCGCAGAATACCGAACAGCGAACCGACAAGAAACGCGATGATCCACGCCGTTATCGATAATGCCACGGTAACCTGAAAGCCGCTCCACAGCCAGCCAAGATAGGTGGTGTTGCCGAACGGGGCTTGTTGCAGGAAGATGCCCCAGTTCCAGTCTATTGACATAATAAACTCCAGAAAAAAGAGGGTAGCAGCGCTACCCTCGAAGATTGGTGAGAAGCTCTTTTTTCGCGCTGAGTGGGGAACGACCACTCAGCGTATATGTCTGTCCATGCTTCCCGACAATCGAGAGGGCAGGAGATCCCGCCCCTGTTGTTCTAATTAGTTAAGAGCCTTGTCATTTGGAGATTTGAACAGCGCTTTCATGTCGTCAGACAGTTCAAAGTTCATATTGAGATTTTTTGGTGGAATCGGGTTCTTAAACCACTTGTCGAACCATTTTTCCGCTTCGCCGGAGGTCTGCACCTGGGCGATAGTGTCATCGATCAGCTTTTTGAACTGCGGATCGTCTTTACGCAGCATACAGCCGTAGGCTTCTTTGGACTGCGCGGTACCGACGATATCCCAGTTGTCTGGTTTCTTCGCCTTCGCACGTTCGCCCGCCAGCAGGGCGTCATCCATCATAAACGCGACGGCACGACCGCTTTCCAGCGTACGGAAGGAGTCGCCATGGTCTTTCGCGCTGATGATGCGCATATCCATTTTCTTCTCGTCGTTCAGCTTGTGCAGCAGGACTTCAGAAGTGGTACCGGAGGTCACAACGACCGCCTTGCCTTTCAGGTCCGCAAAATCCTTGATCGCGCCGCCTTTCTTGGTCAGCAGACGGGTGCCTACGACAAAGATGGTGTCAGAGAAGGCCGCCTGTTTTTGACGCTCGAGGTTGTTGGTGGTGGAACCACACTCGAAGTCAAAGGTGCCGTTTTGCAGCAGTGGAATACGGTTCTGTGAAGTGATTGGGATCAGCTTCACCTGCAGGTCAGGTTTGTTCAGCTTTTTCTTCACAGCTTCAACGATAGCGTTGGAGTAATCCTGTGAATAGCCCACGACTTTTTGCGTGTTGTCGTAGTAAGAGAACGGGACGGAAGATTCACGGTGGCCGACCACGATGACGCCGTTTTTGGCAATCTTGTCGAGAGTGCTGCCTGCTGCCGGAGCGTCTTCAGCGTGAACCACGCCTGCGGACATTCCCATAACCAGCATTGCTGTGGCCAGTTTACGTAATTGCATACCCAACTCCTTTCTTATCAGCGCCAGTGACGCATAGATACCCATTGTGATGTTGTTATATCTCGCGCAATGCGAGTGCAGTGTTATGCAAGCTTGTTAACATTTAGTCTGGCTTAATGTAAAGATTTTGCTGCGTTATTGTTTATTTTTGCGAAGCGCGCCGCACCATTCAGAGGCAATAATCTCCCGTTGCACCGTTTCGGTGCTAGCGACGATCTACACTGGTGCGACAAGGTTGCACGTTAAGCCAGTCAGCGTTTACGTGAATAAATAAAGCAACAGGCGTGCCAGAATTGAAGATTGGGAGGAAATTGCCGGGTAAGGCGCAGCCGCCACCCGGCATCAGAAGGCAAGATTATTTATGACGCTGACGCAGGCTCATCAGCACGGCGCCAAAGCCGAACAGCGCGGTCAGGATCCACAGCGGCCAGTTGCCGGTGCGGGCATACGGCGTCAGGCCCGTGGTTGGCGTGACTTTGGTTGTCAGCACTTCACGGGTGAACTGCGGGATCATGGCCTGGATTTCGCCCTGCGGGCCAATCACGGCGGTGATGCCGTTATTGGTGCTACGCAGCAGCGGACGCGCCAGCTCCAGAGAACGCATGCGTGCCATCTGGAAGTGCTGCCACGGGCCGATTGATTTACCGAACCACGCATCATTGGAGATGGTCAGCAGATAGTCGGTGTCCGGGCGGAAGTTATCGCGCACCTGCTCGCCGAGGATGATTTCGTAGCAGATGGCGGCCGTCAGGGCCAGACCGTGCGCGTGAAGCTGGGGCTGAACGTACGGACCGCGGCTGAAGGAGGACATCGGCAGGTCAAAGAACGGTGCCAGTGGACGCAAAATAGACTCCAGCGGCACAAATTCACCGAACGGCACGAGGTGGTTCTTGTTGTACCGGTCGGTGGAGTGGTAGCTATATTCGCTGTCTTTGCCGAGCGTAATAATGGTGTTGTAGGTGTCGTAGCGGTTCTGCTGATTCAGTCGCGCATCAACAATGCCGGTAATCAGGGTGCTGCCGCGCGCCACCAGCAGATCGTTCATCATGTTGAGGAACGGCTGCTGGTTAATTTCCAGATCGGGAATAGCGGATTCTGGCCAGATAATCAGCTGCGATTTGCCCATCACCTCTTCGGTGGCGTTGGCGTAGATCTTCAGCGTGTTCAGCAGCTCTTTTTCGTCCCACTTCATGGACTGCGGGATATTCCCCTGCACCATGGAAACCTGCATGGCGCGCTCGGGCTCGGGCGTGAACCACTGGATGTAGCGCAGCGGGAAGGGCAGAGCGAACAGCACCAGCGCCACAGCCAGCGGCTTCCAGCCGCGCGTGACCAGCGCCAGTACCAGCAGGCCGCTCACCACCATCAGCAGGAAGTTAATGGCTTCAACGCCCATTACCGGTGCCAGACCTTTCAACGGGCCGTCAATCTGGCTGTAGCCGAACTGCAGCCACGGGAAGCCGGTCAGCACCCAGCCGCGGAGGAACTCGGTAATCTGCCAGACCACCGGCGCGGCAATGGCGACACGCAGCCAGGTGGTTTTAGGCCACAGGCGAGAGAGAATCCCGGCGAACAGACCGGTATAGAGCGAGAGATAGGCGGCGAGCAGGACGACCAGGAAGACGTTAACCGGCCCCGGCATCCCGCCAAACTGTGCGATGCTGACGTAGACCCAGTTAATGCCGGAGCCAAATAGCCCCAGCCCCCAGAAGTAGCCGATCGCAGCGGCCTGTACCGGACGACGATTCAGGGTTAACCCCTGAAGCCCCATCAGGGAGAGAATGGCCGCGGGCCAGATATCGTAAGGAGAAAAAGCCAGCGTACCGCTGGCTCCGAGTAACAGCGCCAGCAGCAAACGGACGCGCTGGCGTTCAAGCAATGGGGCAAATGCCATTTACATTAATCTTCCAGTTTTGGCACCGGTGAATCGTCCGGCGTTCTGACGTGAACCTGTATAATACGTCGGCTGTCGGCCATTGCCACTTTGAACTGGTAACCGTCGATGTCAACGGTCTCACCGCGCGCCGGAAGATGGCCAAAGGCCTGCATCACCAGCCCGCCAATGGTATCGACCTCTTCATCGCTGAAGTGGGTACCGAAGGCGTCGTTGAAATCTTCAATCGAGGCCAGCGCGCGCACGGTCCAGGTGTGTCGGCTAAGCTGACGGAAGTCGATATCTTCTTCTTCGTCGTACTCGTCTTCGATTTCGCCCACGATCAGCTCAAGAATATCTTCGATCGTGACAAGACCTGAGACACCGCCGAATTCATCAATAACAATCGCCATGTGGTAACGCTGAGAGCGAAACTCTTTCAGCATTCGATCCACACGTTTACTTTCCGGCACGACCACGGCCTGGCGTAACACTTTTTCCATGCTAAAGGCTTCGGCATCGCTGCGCATAAACGGCAGCAGATCTTTGGCCATCAAAATCCCTTCGATGTGATCTTTATCTTCGCTGATGACCGGGAAACGCGAGTGGGCGGATTCGATGATCACATCGAGGCACTCGTCCAGCGTCTGGTTACGTTTCAGGGTGATCATCTGCGAGCGGGGGATCATGATGTCGCGGACGCGCTGGTCGGCAATGTCCATGACCCCTTCGAGCATTTCGCGCGTATCTTCGTCGATAAGGTCGTTCTGCCCGGAATCACGAATCAGCTCCAGCAGTTCATCACGGTTTTTCGGCTCGCCGTGGAAAAGCTGGTTCAGAATGAGGGAGAAAAATCCCTTTTTACTGGTTGTCGTGTCGCTACTGTGTGAATTGTCGTCGCTCATGGCGTTTGTTAAGGGTTCTCTTGTTAGTTCAATGTTAACCGCCGCGCTATGTCCCTGCGCGGCGGCATGGTAGTCAGTAACTGACTATTCTTTCTCGGCAATGTACGGATCCTCATAGCCCAGAGCAAGCATTATCTCTGTCTCAAGGGACTCCATCTCTTCCGCTTCGTCATCTTCAATGTGGTCGTAGCCCAGCAGGTGCAGGCTGCCGTGTACCACCATATGCGCCCAGTGGGCTTCCAGCGGTTTCTGCTGCTCTTTGGCTTCCTGCTCAACCACCTGACGGCAGATGATCAGATCGCCCAGCAGCGGCATCTCAATACCCGGCGGCGCTTCGAACGGGAAAGAGAGCACGTTGGTTGGCTTATCTTTCCCGCGGTAGGTCAGGTTAAGCTCATGGCTTTCCGCTTCATCCACCAGGCGAATCGTGACTTCTGATTCTTCCTGAAACTGGGGGATTACCGCATCCAGCCATTTCTGAAACTGTGCCTCTTCTGGCATGCCGGAATTGTCTTCACATGCCAGCTGTAAATCGAGGATCACCTGACTCATTTCTGTTCTTGCTCCTGCGCTTCGCGCTTACGTTCCGCGGCCTGTTCGGCCCTGCGTTTTTGATCCGCCTCTTCCCAGGCTTCATAGGCGTTAACGATGCGCGCGACCACCGGGTGGCGAACGACGTCTTCACTGTGGAAGAAGTTAAAGCTAATTTCGTCTACCTCTGACAGCACCTCAATGGCGTGGCGCAGGCCTGATTTAGTGCTGCGCGGCAGGTCGATCTGGGTGACGTCACCGGTGATCACCGCTTTCGAGTTGAAGCCGATACGCGTCAGGAACATTTTCATCTGTTCGATGGTGGTGTTCTGGCTTTCATCGAGAATGATGAACGCATCGTTGAGCGTGCGGCCGCGCATGTAGGCGAGCGGGGCCACTTCGATCACGTTACGTTCGATTAGCTTCTCCACTTTCTCGAAGCCGAGCATCTCGAACAGCGCGTCGTACAGCGGGCGCAGGTAAGGGTCGACCTTCTGGCTCAGATCGCCGGGCAGGAAGCCGAGTTTTTCACCCGCTTCAACGGCAGGACGGGTCAGCAGGATACGACGGATCTCCTGACGCTCCAGCGCATCCACCGCAGCGGCAACCGCCAGATAGGTTTTACCTGTACCCGCGGGACCCACGCCGAAGGTGATGTCATGGTCAAGAATATTGGCGATGTACTGCGCCTGGTTCGGCGTACGCGGCTTGATGACGCCACGCTTGGTCTTGATATTGATCGCCTTGCCGTAGTCCGGCACGCTTTCCGCGCTCTGCTCAAGCACGCGCGCCTCTTTAATGGCGAGGTGGATCTGTTCCGGCTCGATATCCTGAATTTCGCCGCGCATCGGGGCGGTATCGACATACAGGCTGCGCAGAATATCTGCTGCCGCGTTGACGCAGATAGGGCGTCCGGTGAGTTTGAAATGGTTATCGCGACGATTGATTTCGATACCCAGACGTCGCTCCAGTTGTTTGATGTTGTCATCAAACGGCCCGCACAGGCTCAGCAGGCGAGCGTTGTCTGCGGGCTCAAGGCTAATTTCACGCGTATCTATGTTCAAACTGTTCCTCTTTAATTGGTTAACTGACCCGCTGCCACACGGCGCAATAGAACGGTCATTACCGAAATTATTCACGCCACAGAATAAAGGCGCAAGCGTTGCGGTAGATATTGGGGGTGATGAGAGGAAATACAAGGCCTGCCGAAGAGGCAGGCCTGAAGGATCAAGGCTGGTAAATCCCAACGCCAGAATCGTTTTCTTTGCGGGTACGAGAAATAACGGATTCCGGTGACTCGGCAATACGCAGGCCCATTTCGTCCTCGGTGCGTACCACCTTCGCGCGCAGCGAGTTGGTCAGCACTTCGACAATTTCGACGTCCACAAATTTACCAATCATGTCCGGGGTGCCTTCGAAGTTCACCACGCGGTTGTTCTCGGTACGACCGGACAGCTCCATGATGCTCTTGCGGGAGGTGCCTTCCACCAGAATGCGCTGGACGGTGCCGAGCATGCGGCGGCTCCAGGCGTTGGCCTGCTGGTTGATGCGTTCCTGAAGAATATACAGACGCTGCTTTTTCTCTTCTTCCGGCACGTCGTCAACCATGTCGGCCGCAGGCGTGCCAGGACGCGCTGAGAAGATGAAGCTGTAGCTGACGTCAAAGTTCACTTCACCGATGAGCTTCATGGTGCGCTCGAAGTCATCAGCGGTTTCGCCAGGGAAACCGACGATAAAGTCAGAGCTAATCTGGATATCCGGGCGCGCTTCGCGCAGCTTGCGGATGGTGGATTTGTACTCCAGCACCGTATGCGGGCGGCCCATCAGGTTCAGCACGCGGTCAGATCCGCACTGAATAGGCAGGTGCAGGAAGCTCACCAGCTCTGGCGTATCGCGATAGACGTCAATAATGTCGTCGGTAAACTCCATCGGATGGCTGGTGGTAAAACGAATACGGTCGATGCCGTCAATCGCGGCCACCAGGCGCAGCAGTTCGGCAAAGCTGCCGGTGGTGCCGTCGTAGTTCTCGCCGCGCCAGGCGTTAACGTTCTGGCCCAGCAGGTTCACTTCGCGAACGCCCTGCGCGGCAAGCTGGGCAATTTCAAACAGAATGTCGTCCGCCGGGCGGCTGACCTCTTCACCGCGGGTGTAAGGCACCACGCAGTAGGTACAGTATTTGTTGCAGCCTTCCATGATCGAGACGAAGGCGGTCGGGCCATCGGCGCGCGGCTCTGGCAGACGGTCAAATTTCTCGATCTCCGGGAAGCTGACGTCAACGACCGGGCTACGGTTACCGCGAACCTGATTGATCATCTCCGGCAGGCGGTGCAGGGTCTGAGGACCAAAGACGATATCCACATACGGGGCTCTCTGACGGATCAGCTTACCTTCCTGCGAGGCGACGCAGCCACCGACGCCAATGATCAGGTCCGGATTTTTCCGTTTGAGAAGCTTCCAGCGGCCTAACACATGAAAGACTTTTTCCTGCGCTTTTTCACGAATTGAACAGGTGTTCAGCAGCAGCACATCGGCTTCTTTCGCATTTTCAGTCAGCTGGTATCCGTGGGTGGTATCCAGCAGATCGGCCATCTTGGATGAATCGTATTCGTTCATCTGACAGCCCCAGGTTTTTATATGGAGTTTTTTAGTCATCGACTTGCTCAGCTCAGGATTGCAAGCCGCGTATTGTAATGCTTTGGTGGGGTTGTGACCAGTATGAAGGTTGTGTGTCTCAGGACCGCAAAAATCCGGTAAACTTAAGGGATTCTCCAATAAGGAAAATTGACCATGACACTCCAACACACCGAAGTTGCCGTTGTCGGCGGCGGTATGGTCGGCGGCGCGCTGGCGCTGGGGCTGGCGCAGCAGGGATTTGATGTAACCGTTATTGAACAGGCGGCTCCCCCGGCATTCGATCCCGCCAGCAAACCGGACGTGCGCATTTCCGCCATCAGCGCAGCGTCCGTCGATCTGCTGCGCGGCCTGGGCGTCTGGGAGGCGGTGCAGGCGATGCGCGCACACCCTTACAGCCGCCTTGAAACCTGGGAGTGGGAAAATGCCCACGTGTCGTTTGACGCCGCCGAGCTGAAGCTGCCGCGCCTGGGCTATATGGTGGAAAACAACGTGCTCCAGCTGGCGCTCTGGCAGGCGCTGGAGGCACATCCGAAGGTGACGCTGCGTATGCCTGCGTCACTTAAGGCACTGCATCCTCATGAAAGCGGCTATTTGCTGACGCTCGACAGCGGCGATGAACTGGCCGTGAAGCTGGTCGTCGGGGCCGATGGCGCTAACTCGCAGGTCAGGGAGATGGCGGGTATTGGGGTTCATGCCAGGCAATATCAGCAATCCTGCATGTTAATCACCGTTCAGTGTGAGAATGCGCCGGGCGAAAGCACCTGGCAGCACTTTACGCCGAACGGCCCGCATGCATTCTTGCCGCTGTTTGATAACTGGGCTTCGCTGGTGTGGTACGACAAACCGGCGCGCATTCGCCAGCTGCAGGGGCTGTCGATGGAGCAGCTGCAGCGCGAGATCCTGCTTCACTTCCCGAGCCGCCTTGGCAACGTGACGCCAGTCACCGCAGGTGCATTCCCGCTCACGCGCCGTCATGCTTTACAGTATGCCCGAGAAGGGCTGGCGCTGGTGGGCGATGCGGCACACACCATCCACCCGCTGGCGGGGCAGGGAGTCAATCTTGGATACCGTGACGTCGATGCGTTACTGGACGTGCTGGGCAACGCACGCGCTCACGCGGAAGCCTGGGCCAGCCATCAGGTACTGAAGCGCTACCAGACGCGCCGTATGGCGGATAACTTCATCATGCAGTCAGGGATGGATCTGTTCTATGCCGGTTTCAGCAATGATCTGGCCCCGGTGCGCATTCTGCGTAACATTGGCTTAATGGCGGCAGAGCGTGCCGGTGGGCTGAAGCGTCAGGCGCTGAAATACGCCCTCGGACTCTAATCTTAATTCCCTCTCCCCGTGGGAGAGGGGTAGGGTGAGGGCATCAGGCCGCACTATTCTGAGCAACAAAAACAAAAAAGCCCGCAGAGCGGGCTTGTTTGTTTTAAGTGGCTGGGGTGCAGGGATTCGAACCCCGGAATGCTGGTATCAGAAACCAGAGCCTTACCGCTTGGCGACACCCCAATTGCGTTAAACAGACTGCTTAACGACTTTTAAATTGGCTGGGGTACGAGGATTCGAACCTCGGAATGCCGGAATCAGAATCCGGTGCCTTACCGCTTGGCGATACCCCAACAATTTTTTATTACCGAAACAAATCGATAATCTTAATTTGGTGGCTACGACGGGATTCGAACCTGTGACCCCATCATTATGAGTGATGTGCTCTAACCAACTGAGCTACGTAGCCAGTACTGCAGTCTTCGATGGCTGGGGTACCTGGATTCGAACCAGGGAATGCCGGTATCAAAAACCGGTGCCTTACCGCTTGGCGATACCCCATCCGTGCAACGCTTACCCGGGAATGGTGCGGGAGGCGAGACTTGAACTCGCACACCTTGCGGCGCCAGAACCTAAATCTGGTGCGTCTACCAATTTCGCCACTCCCGCAAAAAGATGGTGGCTACGACGGGATTCGAACCTGTGACCCCATCATTATGAGTGATGTGCTCTAACCAACTGAGCTACGTAGCCATCTTTTTTTCGCGTTACCTTATCGGCGTTGCGGGGCGCATTATGCGTATAGACCCTTGCAGCGTCAACACCTTTTTCAACGAAAATAGCCGGAATGTGACTGTTTGGTTAGGTTGCGAACAGCGTGGCCGAATATTCGGCAATTATTGGTTATTAATCGGTTTTTGGTGGTGAAATGTGAGGCAAAAAAAACAGGCCCCTGAGGGGCCTGTTTGAAATCGTTGTGATTATTTGTAGGCGGACTGGTGAACGCCTACCGCACGCCCCGATGGATCGTTCATCGCCTTGAAAGATTCATCCCATTCAATGGCTTTTGCGGATGAACAGGCCACTGACGGACCGCCAGGAACACACTCGGCAGCGCTCGGCACCGGGAACAGCTCTTCAAAGATCTCACGGTAGAGGTACGCTTCTTTCGAGCCCGGCGTGTTGTACGGGAAGCGGAAGCTTGCGGTTTCCAGCTGTTGGTCAGAAACCTGCTTCGCTGCCACCTCTTTCAGGGTGTCGATCCAGCTGTAGCCAACGCCATCAGAGAACTGCTCTTTCTGACGCCATGCCACGCTCGCCGGCAGGTAAGATTCAAAACATTCACGCAGGATATGTTTTTCCATTTTGCCGTTGCCGCACATTTTATCCTGCGGGTTGATGCGCATCGCCACGTCGAGGAATTTCTTATCCAGGAACGGCACGCGCGCTTCCACGCCCCAGGCCGACATCGCTTTGTTGGCACGGGCACAGTCGAACATATGCAGCGCCTGCAGCTTACGCACGGTCTCTTCATGCAGCTCTTTGGCGTTTGGCGCTTTATGGAAGTACAGGTAGCCGCCAAACACTTCGTCAGAACCTTCGCCGGAGAGCACCATCTTGATGCCCATCGCCTTGATCTTACGCGACATCAGGTACATCGGCGTGGAGGCGCGAATGGTGGTCACGTCATAGGTTTCAATGTGATAGATCACATCGCGGATCGCATCCAGGCCTTCCTGCACGGTGAAGTGAATTTCATGGTGCACGGTGCCGAGGTGGTTTGCCACTTCCTGCGCGGCTTTCAGATCCGGTGCCCCTTCCAGGCCCACGGCAAAGGAGTGCAGCTGCGGCCACCAGGCCTCGGAGCGCTCCTGATCTTCCACGCGACGAGCCGCGAACTTCTTGGTGATCGCGGAGATCACGGAGGAGTCCAGACCGCCGGAGAGCAGTACGCCGTAAGGCACGTCTGACATCAGGTGGCTTTTCACGGAATCTTCCAGCGCCTGACGCAGCTCGGCTTTATCCGTCACGTTGTCTTTCACCGCGTCATAGTCAAACCAGTCGCGCTGGTAGTACGGACGAATTTCACCGTCTTTGCTCCACAGATAGCTGCCCGCCGGGAACTCTTTAATGGTGCGGCAGACCGGAACCAGGGCTTTCATTTCGGACGCGACATAGAAGTTGCCGTGTTCATCGTGCCCCATGTACAGCGGGATAATACCGATATGGTCACGGCCAATCAGGTAAGCGTCTTTTTCGCTGTCGTACAGGGCGAAGGCAAACATGCCTTGCAGCTCGTCGAGGAACTCCGGGCCTTTCTCCTGATACAGCGCCAGGATCACTTCACAGTCAGAGCCGGTCTGGAAGGCGTAGCGGTCGCCGTACTCGGCGCGCAGCGCCTGATGGTTGTAGATCTCACCGTTGACAGCCAGCGCGTGCGTTTTTTTCTCGTTATACAGCGGCTGTGCACCGGCGTTGACGTCAACAATAGACAGACGTTCGTGAGCCAGAATCGCTTTGTCGCTGGCGTAAACGCCTGACCAGTCCGGGCCGCGATGGCGCATCAGGCGGGACAATTCGAGTGCTTTTTTACGCAGTTCGCCCGCGTCAGTTTTAATATCCAGTACGCCAAAAATTGAACACATAACCTTCTCCGTTAACCCTGTTGCATTGTGATGTTGCTTGCTTATGAAAATGCCGCAAAAGGGGGGAGGGGCGCAAGGGTTTTACGGGCCAAAACGGAAATAGTGCAATAGTGATTGCGGAATAGTGAAAAAAGAGTACGTCACACATCCTTTTATTGATGATTATGCAATGAAAATGGTTTTTTGTTAGATGGTGTTTTGTTTGTATAAGCTGAAAATGAAAAACCACGCCCTGGCACGTGGTTCAGAATCAAATAACGTCGATTTCGTCGACAGAGGGGTAAATCCAGCTTGGTCGGAAGGGCATCGTATCGATGTCATCAAGCTGCGAGACGCCAGAAAGTACCAGGATGGTTTCAAGCCCCGCCTGGAAGCCAGCCAGAATATCGGTGCGCAGGTTGTCGCCAACAATGACGGTTTCTTCTGAGTGTGCCTGCATCGTATTCAGCGCGGCGCGGATGATCCACGGGCTCGGTTTGCCGACAACAAAAGGCTTACGGCCGGAGATTTTTTCAATACCGGCGCACAGCGCGCCGCAGGCCGGATAGAAACCACGGCCGTGCGTATCCGGGTTGGTGGCAATAAAGCGCGCACCGTTGGCGACAAAGTAGGCTGCTTTATGCATCATCTCCCAGTTAAAGGAACGCGTTTCTCCCACGATCACAAAGTCCGGGTTCACATCGGTAATGGTAAAGCCTGCTTTATACAGCTCGTGGATCAGCGCGCCTTCACCGACCACGTAGGCTTTTTTTCCTTCCTGACGCTTCAGGAAATCCGCCGTTGCCATTGCGGAGGTATAAAACACGCTGTCCGGCACGTTGACGCCTGCGGTGGCAAAGCGGTTCGCCAGATCCTGACCGGTTTGGGAAGGGTAGTTCGTGAGTAGAACCAGTGGCATTCCTTTGTCGATGATGCGGTGAAGAAACTCCGCAGCACCCGGCACGGCAACGTTGTCGTGCATCAGCACGCCGTCGATATCACAAATTACATTCTTAATGGTCATGGACATTCCGACATCAAAAAAAGAAGGCGTTACTATAAGGTCCGATCAGGATTCCAGCAAATGCTGGAGCAGGATCCCGTTGAGCATGGCGCGCTTGACCAGCGCAAACGCGCCAATCGCCGAGCGATGGTCAAGCTTCGAACGAACCACCGGGAGGTTCTGTCGGAATGCTTTCAGCGCCTGGGTGTTGATACAGCCTTCGATGGCGGGCAGCAGCACCTTTTCCGCTTCAACAATCTCTCCGGCGATCACCACTTTCTGCGGGTTAAACAGGTTAATGGCGATGGCGATGGTTTTCCCCAGATGGCGACCTACCTGCTCGATCACCTCACAGGCCAGCGCGTCGCCTTTATTGGCGGCTTTGCAGATGGTGCCTATCTTGCAATCGTCCAGCGTGACGCGGCTTTGATAGCCCTGCTCAAGCAGGTGGCGAACGCGCTGCTCGATGGCCGTGTTGGCGGCGATGGTTTCAAGGCAGCCGAAGTTGCCGCAGTGGCAGCGTTCGCCGAGCGGTTCAACCTGGATGTGGCCGATCTCGCCAACGTTACCGTTACGACCAATAAAAATACGGCCATTGGAGATAATGCCTGCGCCCGTACCGCGGTGTACGCGCACCAGAATAGAGTCTTCACAGTCCTGACTCGCACCAAAGTAGTGCTCAGCCAGCGCTAAAGATCGAATATCATGGCCGACAAAGCAGGTCACCTTAAAGCGTTTTTCCAGCGCGTCGACCAGCGCCCAGTTCTCAACCTGAATATGCGGCATGTATCGGATCACACCGCTTTCCGGGTCGACCAGGCCCGGCAGAATGACGGAGATGGCGATCAGTTCGCGGATCTTGCGCTGACAGCTTTCAATAAAGTGCGCGATAGTATTCAGCAGCGCGTGTTCCAGCGTCTCCTGAGTGCGCTCGGGCAGCGGATAGTGCTCTTCCGCAATGGCTTTGCTGCTCAAATCGTACAGCGTGAGCGTGGTGTCATGACGACCAAGCCGGACGCCAATGGCCTGAAAGTTGCGGGTTTCGGTAATGATGGAGATGGCGCGGCGGCCCCCGGTGGAGGCCTGCTGATCGACTTCTTTGATCAAACCGCGCTCAATGAGCTGGCGGGTAATTTTTGTCACGCTGGCGGGAGCAAGCTGGCTTTGTTCGGCTATCTGGATCCGCGAGATTGGACCATGTTGGTCAATCAGGCGATAAACCGCCGCACTGTTAAGTTGTTTAACGAGATCGACATTACCGATTTGAGCTTGTCCGCCTGGTGTCATACTTTTACTTACTCAGTGACGACCTCGTTACCATTAACGATGGTCTTAATAATTTTATAATCGTGTGTGAATGCCGTCAGGTTTGCAACCATACCTGGTGCAATTCCGCCGAGCTGTTTATCCACGCCGATAGCGCGAGCTGGATAAAGGGTGGCCATACGCAGGACTTCATCAAGCGCAATCCCACAATGCTCCACCAGATTACGCACCCCTTCAATCATGGTCAAAGAGGAGCCACTCAGCGTACCGTTTTCATCCACACACAGTCCATTGCGGTAGTATATTGTTTTACCAGCAAAAATGAACTGCTCAATATTTGCACCTGCTGGCGCGGTGGCATCGGTGACCAGGCAGAGCTTGTCACCTTTCAGCCGTTTGGCGTTGCGAATGTTGGTGTAATCAACGTGCATGCCATCAGCGATAATGCCGCAGTAGACGTCTGGTTCGTCGAGAATCGCCCCGACTAGACCCGGTTCACGGCCGGTAATATACGGCATGGCGTTGTAAAGGTGGGTCGCAAAGGTAATGCCGGCACGGAAGCCCGCTTTGGCTTCTTTCAGTGTGGCGTTTGAGTGACCTGCTGAAACCACAATCCCGGCGGCAGCCAGTTTGCTGATGACCTCAGTACCGGTCATTTCTGGCGCCAGCGTCACTTTAGCGATCACATCAGCATTGGCACACATGTAGTCGACCAGTTCAGCATCCGGCTTGCGCACGTAATCCGGGTTATGCGTGCCTTTTTTCACTATGTTCAGCCATGGCCCTTCCAGATGCAGACCCAGCGCCTGATTCGGGTGTTTGGCCAGGTATTCGCGCATCACGCGGATACCCTGTTTCATCAGGTCATCACTGCTGGTGATGAGCGTCGGCAGATAGCTGGTGCAGCCTGATTTCTCGTTAGCTTTCTGCATGATTTCCAGCGTTTCAACCGTCACCGCCTCGGCGGAGTCATTGAACTGCACACCGCCGCAGCCGTTAAGCTGTACGTCGATGAAACCGGGGGAGATTACTGCTCCATTGAGTGAGCGCTGTTCTATCTCCGGCGGCAGTTCCGCCAGCGGGCAAACACGTTCAATCAGGCCATTGGCGATAACAATCGCATGGTCATCCAGAATTTCATGGCCGGTATAAATCCGACCGTGGGTTAAAGCGTACATATCGACCCCCGGTTAAAAAAAGCGACCGCCTCTGACAGAAGAGGCGGTTATTCAATTACAGACCTTTGATGTTCTCAGCTTCTAACTCGTTGAAGTATTTCAGCGTTTTCACCTTCAGCTCCATCGTGGACGGTTCGTCGCAGACGATGACTGATTTTGGATGCAGCTGCAGGCAGCTGATGGTCCACATGTGGTTAACGTTGCCTTCAACGGCTGCCTGGAGCGCCTGCGCTTTCACGCCGCCCAGTACCAGAATCATCACCTCTTCGGCATCCAGCAGGGTGCCTACGCCAACGGTCAGGGCGTATTTTGGAACCTGGTTCACATCACCGTCAAAGAAGCGGGAGTTTGCCACGCGGGTGTCATGGGTCAGCGTTTTAATACGGGTACGGGAAGCCAGAGAAGAGGCTGGTTCGTTGAACGCGATATGACCATCGTTGCCCACGCCACCCATGAACAGGTGGATTTTACCGTAAGAACGGATTTTTTCTTCGTACTGACGGCATTCTGCGTCAATATCAGGCGCATTTCCATTCAGCAGGTTAATATTTTCAGCTGGGATATCAACGTGATCAAAGAAATTGCGGTGCATGAAGCTATGGTAGCTTTCAGGATGCTCCTTTGGCAGGCCGACATATTCGTCCATGTTGAAGGTCACAACGTGTTTAAAGCTAACCTGGCCCGCTTTATGCATTTCAACCAGCGCTTTGTACGCGGTCAGTGGGGTACCACCCGTTGGAAGGCCAAGAACGAAGGGACGATCGGCAGTAGGCTTGAAGGCATTAATACGGTTAACGATATGGCGAGCGGCCCATTTACCGACTTGTTCAGCAGTTGCCAGGGGAATCAGTCTCATTGTTCACCTCAAAGTTTAAGTAGAAGAGTGGGCGGATGGGTATCGGAACCTGATGCTTAAGCGTAACCTGGAACCTTTCAGGCCGGATCAATCCGTCTTGATTTTTTGAATGATAAAATAAGTTTTGGCTGTTAGCCAGTGAAAGGGAGGAGGGAATACGATATTTGGTGACAATAATCACAAAAAATAGGTGTTTAATTTGCGATACGAATTAATTTTTCACACACTCACACTGCCAGTGAATCATCAACTGTATCTATCGTTCGTGACACAATAAAAACATAGTTTATGCGCGAGTCTTAATAATGGGTCTCGTAGGGGGAATAGGATGAATATTTTAGGTTTTTTCCAGCGCCTCGGTAGGGCTTTGCAGCTCCCTATCGCCGTGCTACCGGTTGCAGCGTTGCTGCTGCGATTCGGGCAACCCGATCTTCTTAACGTGCCGTTTATTGCCCAGGCAGGCGGCGCCATTTTTGACAACCTTGCGCTGATTTTCGCCATCGGCGTGGCGTCAAGCTGGTCAAAAGACAGCGCCGGTGCTGCGGCACTGGCAGGGGCGGTAGGTTACTTCATCCTCACGAAAGCGATGGTAACCATCAACCCGGAAATCAACATGGGTGTACTGGCGGGTATCATTACCGGTCTGGTCGGTGGTGCCGTGTACAACCGCTGGGCGGGTATCAAACTGCCTGACTTCCTGAGCTTCTTCGGCGGTAAACGTTTTGTGCCAATTGCGACGGGCTTTTTCTGTCTGATCCTGGCAGCTATCTTTGGCTACGTCTGGCCGCCGGTGCAGCATGCTATCCATGCGGGCGGCGAGTGGATTGTTTCAGCGGGTGCAGTGGGCTCAGGTATCTTTGGTTTTATCAACCGTCTGCTGATCCCAACCGGTCTGCATCAGGTGCTGAACACCATCGCCTGGTTCCAGATTGGTGAGTTCACCAATGCTGCGGGCACCGTATTCCACGGCGACATCAACCGCTTCTATGCGGGTGACGGCACCGCGGGTATGTTCATGTCTGGCTTCTTCCCAATCATGATGTTTGGTCTGCCGGGCGCTGCACTGGCAATGTACCTGGCTGCGCCAAAAGCGCGTCGCCCAATGGTTGGCGGCATGCTGCTGTCCGTTGCGATTACCGCGTTCCTGACCGGTGTAACCGAGCCGCTGGAATTCCTGTTCATGTTCCTGGCGCCGGTGCTGTACCTCATGCATGCGGTCCTGACCGGTATCAGCCTGTTTGTGGCGACCCTGCTGGGCATCCATGCTGGCTTCTCCTTCTCTGCAGGCGCGATCGACTACGTGTTGATGTACAACCTGCCGGCGGCAAGCAAGAACGTCTGGATGCTGGTGGTAATGGGTCTGGTCTTCTTCGTCATCTACTTCGTGCTGTTCACTGCGGTTATTCGTATGTTTAACCTCAAAACACCAGGCCGCGAAGATACCAAAGACGAAGTGGTCACCAACGAAGCCAACAGCAATACCGAAGAGGGTCTGACTCAGCTGGCGACCAGCTATATCGCTGCCGTCGGTGGGACTGACAACCTGAAAGCGATTGATGCCTGTATCACCCGTCTGCGTCTGACGGTGGGTGACTCGGCGCGCGTAAGCGACGCAATGTGTAAACGCCTTGGTGCATCGGGCGTGGTTAAACTGAACAAACAAACTATCCAGGTTATCGTAGGCGCCAAAGCGGAATCCATTGGCGACGAAATGAAGAAAGTGGTTGCCCGTGGCCCGGTCGCGGCGGCATCAGCCGACAGCGCACCTGCGTCGACGGCTGCCCCGGTAGCGAAGCCGCAGGCCGTGCCTAACGCCGTGACGGTGGCCGCGCTGGTCTCTCCGGTAACGGGTGACGTGGTTGACCTTGAGCAGGTGCCTGACGAAGCGTTCGCCAGCAAAGCGGTCGGTGACGGCGTGGCGGTGAAACCAACGGACAAAACCGTTGTGTCTCCGGCGGCAGGCACCATCGTGAAAATCTTCAACACCAATCACGCGTTCTGCCTCGAAACCGAAAAAGGCGCGGAGATCGTTGTCCATATGGGGATCGATACCGTAGCGCTGAACGGTCAGGGCTTTACTCGCCTGGTGGAAGAGGGGGCCGAAGTGGTGGCAGGTCAGCCGATTCTGGAAATGGATCTGGACTTCCTGAACGCTAACGCGCGCTCGATGATTAGTCCGGTCGTGTGCAGCAACATCGACGACTTTAGCGGTCTGGTACTCCAGGCGAAAGGTCAGGTGGTTGCGGGTCAGACACCGCTGTATGAGATTAAAGGCAAGTAATCGCTCCTGAGTAGAGTCATGCCTTAAGCGGCGGGGGATATCCTCCGCCGCTTTTTTTTGCAGCAAACGCCCCCATTATTTTCATCTGATACGTATTTTCCGTAACTAAGGGTTGTCACTACGTCCGGCTTATAAGATCATACGCCGTTATACGTTGTTTACGCTTTGAGGAATCCACGATGAGTGAGGCAGAAGCCCGCCCGAGTAACTTTATTCGTCAGATCATCGATGAAGATCTGGCCAGTGGTAAGCACACCACGGTACATACGCGTTTCCCGCCGGAGCCGAACGGCTACCTGCACATTGGTCACGCGAAATCGATCTGCCTGAACTTTGGCATTGCGCAAGACTACCAGGGGCAGTGCAACCTGCGTTTCGATGACACCAACCCAGTAAAAGAAGACATCGAATACGTTGAGTCCATTAAAAACGACGTGCAATGGCTGGGCTTCAACTGGTCTGGCGATATCTGCTACTCCTCTGACTATTTTGATCAGCTGTATGCCTACGCGGTGGAGCTGATCAACAAAGGTCTGGCATACGTTGACGAGCTGTCTGCGGACGAAATCCGCGAGTATCGCGGTACGCTGACTGCACCAGGCAAAAACAGCCCGTTCCGCGATCGCAGCGTGGAAGAGAACCTGGCGCTGTTTGAAAAAATGCGTGCCGGTGGCTTCGAAGAAGGTAAAGCGTGCCTGCGTGCCAAAATCGATATGGCGTCGCCGTTTATCGTGATGCGCGATCCGGTGCTGTACCGCATTAAGTTCGCAGAACACCACCAGACCGGCAACAAGTGGTGCATCTACCCGATGTACGACTTCACCCACTGCATCAGTGATGCGCTGGAAGGCATCACCCACTCGCTGTGTACGCTGGAGTTCCAGGATAACCGTCGTCTGTACGACTGGGTGCTGGATAACATCACCATTCCTGTGCATCCGCGTCAGTACGAGTTCTCTCGTCTGAATCTGGAATACACCGTGATGTCCAAGCGTAAGCTGAACCTGCTGGTGACCGACAAGCACGTTGAAGGCTGGGACGACCCGCGCATGCCGACCATCTCCGGCCTGCGTCGTCGTGGTTACACTGCCGCTTCTATTCGTGAGTTCTGCAAACGTATCGGCGTGACCAAGCAGGACAACACCATCGAAATGGCGTCTCTGGAATCCTGCATTCGTGAAGATCTTAACGAAAACGCCCCGCGCGCGATGGCTGTTATCGATCCGGTGAAACTGGTTATTGAAAATTACCCGCAGGGTGGAAGCGAGCTGGTCTCTATGCCTAACCATCCGAATAAACCGGAAATGGGAAGCCGCGACGTGCCGTTCAGCGGTGAGATCTGGATCGACCGTGCTGACTTCCGTGAAGAAGCCAATAAGCAGTACAAGCGTCTGGTGTTGGGTAAAGAAGTTCGTCTGCGTAACGCCTACGTCATCAAAGCCGAGCGCGTAGAGAAGGATGCTGAAGGTAACATTACCACCATCTTCTGTTCGTACGATGCTGAGACGCTGAGCAAAGATCCGGCAGACGGCCGCAAGGTGAAAGGCGTGATCCACTGGGTGAGCGCTTCCCACGCGCTGCCGGTAGAAATTCGTCTGTACGATCGTCTGTTTAGCGTACCTAACCCGGGTGCGGCTGAAGACTTCCTGGCGACCATCAACCCGGAATCTTTGGTGATCAAGCAAGGTTATGCGGAGCCATCGCTGAAAGCCGCTGAAGCGGGCAAAGCGTTCCAGTTCGAACGTGAAGGTTACTTCTGCCTGGACAGCCGTTACAGCACGGCAGAAAAACCGGTATTTAACCGTACCGTAGGTCTGCGTGATACCTGGACCAAGATCGGCGAATAATAACGTTGCACTGGTCAATGAGAAACAAACGCCGCTTTTAGCGGCGTTTTTTTATTTAATGATCATATCGTTAAAGTAGGCCCGTAATTAGGCCAGATAAAATTTTTGGTCAATGCGGTGCTACTTATTTTTCTAAAAAAAGTTTGTCTGTTTCATAAAATGGAGAATAAAGACAAATACGGGTTTTATTACAATCTAAGACGCCGAAATTACCTGCTCTACCCCCGCCACACCTCGCATCCGGCCAAATGTTACAAAGCACTACCAATTATGTGCACTTCGTCATAATCCTGACTTTTGCCCACTGAAAAGCATTGATAATTCGCGTCGCGAAAAATAACCTAAAGACGGTAGTTAATTCGAGGGTATTTATAACTACCCCTGGCCTTTTGGTCTTTTATATTTTCGCCGTTTAAGGCGTTTTAATTCGTCAAAGAGGAATAATCTATGCGTACGTTCAGTGGCAAACGTAGTGCGCTGGCGCTGGCTATTGCCGGTGTGACAGCAATGTCGGGCCTGGTGGTGACACCAGAGGCAAAAGCAGCAGGTTTCATCGAAGATTCTACCCTCACTGGCGGTATTTATTACTGGCAGCGTGAACGTGACCGTAAAGATGTCACAGAAGATAAATACAAAACCAACCTCTCTCACTCCACCTGGAACGCCAACCTGGACTTCCAGTCAGGCTACGCCGCCGATATGTTCGGTCTGGATATTGCCGCGTTTACGGCGATTGAAATGGCTGAAAATGGCGACAGCGGCCACCCGAACGAAATTGCCTTCTCCTCCAGCAATAAAGCCTATGACGAAGACTGGTCAGGGGATAAAAGCGGTATCAGCCTTTATAAGGCCGCAGCGAAATTCAAATACGGCCCGGTATGGGCGCGTGGGGGCTATATTCAGCCAACCGGCCAGACGCTGTTAGCGCCGCACTGGAGCTTTATGCCTGGTACCTATCAGGGGGCAGAAGCCGGGGCTAACTTTGACTATGGTGATGCAGGTGCGTTGAGCTTCTCCTATATGTGGACCAACGAGTACAAAGCGCCGTGGCACATTGAGATGGACAAGTTCTACCAGAACGATAAGAAAACCAAAGTCGATTACCTCCACTCGCTGGGCGCGAAGTACGATTTCAAAAACGATCTGGTTCTGGAAGCCGCATTTGGTCAGGCGGAAGGCTATATCGATCAGTATTTTGCTAAAGCCAGCTACAAATTTGATATCGCCGGTAGTCCGCTGAGCACCAGCTACCAGTTCTACGGTACGCGCGATAAGGTCAGCGATGGCAGCGTAAATGACATTTATAACGGTACCGCGTGGCTGCAGGCGTTAACCTTCGGCTACAAGGTTGGCCAGGTTGATTTGCGCCTGGAAGGGACATGGGTGAAGGCGGAAGGGCAGCAGGGCTACTTCCTGCAGCGTATGACGCCGACCTATGCCTCATCCAACGGTCGTCTGGATATCTGGTGGGATAACCGCTCAGACTTCAACGCCGACGGCGAGAAAGCGGTCTTCTTCGGCGCCATGTATGACCTGAAAAACTGGAACCTGCCGGGCTGGGCGGTGGGCGCTTCTTACGCTTACGCCTGGGATGCAAAACCAGCAGACATGGCGACGCCGGATGCGTACTACGATCCAAACTATCGCCTGAAAGAGTCCTCCTACAGCCTGGATGCTATCTACACCCTGCAGGATGGCCGCGCGAAAGGCACGATGTTCAAGCTGCACTTTACGCAGTATGACAACCACTCCGATATCCCAAGCTATGCGGGCGGTTACGGCAACATCTTCCAGGATGAACGTGACGTCAAATTCATGGTTATCGCCCCATTCACCATCTTCTGATGAGCACACCGGCGGGCTGAGTCCCGCCGGTCTGGAGACTGCATATGATGAAAAAAATCGTAATCGTCGCGCTGATGGCATCAGGGCTGGTGGCGTGTGTTCAGACTCAGGCACCGAAAGAGGACGCCCGTCTGAAGGAGGCGTATAGCGCCTGTATTAATACCGCGGAAGGATCGCCTGAGAAAATTGAAGCCTGCCAGAGCGTGCTAAATGTGTTAAAGAAAGAGAAAGCGCATGAGGCGTTCGCGACGCAGGAGAATGTTCGCGTGATGGATTATCAGGCCTGCATTCAGGCACGTAAAACCGGTAACGATCAGGAAGTGGCGAAGCGTTGCGATAAAATCTGGAACGAGATACGCAATAACAACAAATAAGTTGCTCTACGCCCGGTGCACTTTGCTTACCGGGCTTTTTTCAGGCAAAAAAAAGCCAACCTTACGGCTGGCTCAGAGTATGAACGCTAACTTATTTTGTGTCGTGAGCGTGTTCATTCTCGCGGCAATCCCCTTCAGCGCAGTGACCGTAAAGGTACAGGCTGTGGTTGGTCAGGCGAATGCCATGACGAGCTGCGATTTCACGCTGACGCGCTTCGATGGAATCATCGCTAAATTCAATGACCTTGCCGCAATCGAGGCAGATCAGGTGATCGTGGTGATGCTGCTGGGTCAGTTCGAATACAGATTTACCGCCTTCGAAATTATGACGGGTAACAATGCCCGCGTCATCAAACTGGTTCAGCACGCGATATACGGTGGCCAGCCCAATCTCTTCACCCATGTCGATAAGACGTTTATAAAGGTCTTCCGCACTGACATGGTGATTGTCTGGACCCTGAAGCACTTCCAGGATTTTTAACCGAGGAAGCGTTACTTTCAGGCCAGCCTTCTTTAATGCGGTGTTGTTGTCAGTCATGCGGAATCTGTCCTGTTGCTAAACGATTCACTTCTCTGGGAAGTGACAGAAAATGCACCTGGGATAATGCGTCTCATTATAGAACTGCCATGCCTAAATGAAAACTGCAAGTCTCAGGCAAAGTATGCTTATAAAAACGTGGTATCACCTACAAACTTGCTCAATGGAAACCACATTTTGCCAGGGAGACATTGTACAGGTCTGGGCGAAAAAGTTAAAAGTTTGTAGCAATTAATTTAATCGGTTTTACCTGGAAAAGGGGCGCAACCCGCGTTGCGCCGTAAAAAATCAGGCGTTGAGAATATCGTCCAGATGCAGTTCTTCGCGGATCTGCTTAACCCACTTCTCTACACGCTCTGCGGTCAGTTCTGGCTGACGGTCTTCGTCAATGGCAAGTCCGACAAAATGATCGTCATCGGCCAGGCCTTTAGAGGCTTCGAAGTGGTAACCGGCAGTCGGCCAGTGGCCAACAATAACCGCCCCATTAGGCTCAATGATGTCGCGAATCGTCCCCAGCGCATCACAGAAGTACTCGGCGTAATCTTCCTGATCGCCACAACCGAACAGGGCAACCAGCTTGCCGTTGAAGTCCACCTCTTCCAGCGTCGGGAAGAAATCGTCCCAGTCGCACTGGGCTTCACCATAGTACCAGGTTGGAATACCCAGCAGCAGAATGTCATAGCCCTCGAGATCTTCTTTGCTGCTCTTGGCGATGTCATGCACATCAGCAACGTCTTTACCGAGCTGTTTCTGAATGTTTTTTGCGATATTTTCGGTATTGCCGGTATCACTGCCGAAGAAAATGCCGATGATTGCCATGAGTAAAATAACCTCTTGAAACTTAATGGTATGGTGGCGCAATTCGGCCACGGATAAGGGCAATAATAGCAGAACTGGCAACCCTGCGGAAACCGCTATCGCGCAGGACTGCACTCTGTGCTACATGAAAAGGGCGATAAAGGGGTTTTTCAGACTTATGCCTGGCTGCGCAGCGTCTCAAGTTGGGCGATGAGCATCTCTTCAATAAGCTCGCTGCGGCTGATATTACGCGCCTCTGCCAGCTCGTTAAGCGCATCGACCGCGTCGGCGTTGAGCTTCAGTTCGACACGCTTAAGCCCACGATTTTTATCGCGTTTAAGCTGATTGCGTTTATTGATACGCAGCTGTTCATCGCGCGAAAGCGGATTCGTTTTCGGTCGTCCCGGTCGACGCTCATTCGCGAACAGATCTAGTGTCGTACGGTCCGTTTGTTCTTTGGCCATGATTATGAGACTTCGGGGGAAACACGCCGCCCTGCTAAAGCCCGGGCGATAAGCGCGCCATCATACATCACCAAAAACGGCACGCCAACGACTGGAAGCCCGTCATCTTCCAGTCGCTCTCTTTTTAATCAATTTGCAGTATCAGCGAGATAGCGGCGAATGGCGCGCAGTACAGCATCCGGTTTTTCCGCATGCACCCAGTGTCCGGCACCGGCAATGACGTGGGCGCGCGCCTGCGGGAATTGTGCCAGCAGCGTGTCGCGGTACGCGTCGGTAATATAAGGAGAGTTACCGCCGCGAATAAAGAGGGCAGGGTGCGGCCAGGAGGGAACGGTTTCCCAGCCCACGATGTTGTTGTACTGGTCCCACAGCACCGGCACGTTAAAACGCCACTGCCCGTCAACAAACGACTTCAAAAGGAACTGCACCACGCCTTCTTCATCAAGATGCTCACGCATAACCGCTGCCGCCTGCTGACGAGTGGAAACGCCAGCTTCGGTTACAGCATTGATCGCCGCGAAAATCTCATCGTGACGGCGAACGTCGTAATCCACAGGCGCAACGTCAATCACCACAAGCCCGGAAATTCGCTCTGGCGCCAGCGCGGTGAGCGCCATAACCGCTTTACCGCCCATTGAATGCCCGATGAGGGTCACCTTCTGCAGGTTGTGCGCGTCCAGCGTATCCAGCAGATCCTGCGCCATTGCCGCATAGGTCATCTCGTCTGAGCGGCCGGAAAGCCCGTGGTTGCGCATATCGACCTGTAAAATATCGTGATCGGTAACCAAATCGCGGGCCAGCACGCCCAGGTTATCCAGGCTGCCAAAAAGTCCATGAACCAGCACGATGGGGGAATTATTGTTCGGCGATTGTGCAGTTTGCGCTCGGGTATTCAATTTCATGGCAAAGTTCTTTTTTTACGTATGTCAGGTTAGGGTATCATGTTGACCATTCTGCCGCCCGGCTGCAAGGTTCCAGTTTAATCTGACTTTTGCCGCCAACCTGGTTTGACGCTATCCGCTGTTGGGATTTGACCTTATAATCCCAATGACTTGTATTCAGATAAGATATCGCACTGGATTAAGATGAAAACAATCGAAGTTGATGACGAACTCTATCAGTATATTGCCAGCCAGACGCGGCATATCGGGGAGAGCGCGTCCGACATTTTACGGCGCATGCTTAAAATTTCCGCCGCTTCACAGCCTGCCACCCCAGTTACCAAAGATGTCGTGTCTCAGCCGAGCGTTGCTGTACAAGCAAAACCTGCCGTGACGCCGGTAAAAGATAAAGTGCGCGCGATGCGCGAACTGCTGCTCTCCGACGAATATGCGGAGCAGAAAAAGGCGGTTAACCGTTTTATGCTGGTGCTGTCTACACTTTACTCCCTGGATAACAAAGCGTTTGCTGAAGCGACCGAGTCGCTGCACGGCCGTACCCGCGTCTATTTCGCGGGCGACGAGCAGACGCTGCTGCAAAATGGCAATCAAACCAAACCTAAACATGTCCCTGGCACTCCGTACTGGGTGATCACCAATACCAATACGGGCCGCAAGTGCAGCATGATTGAACACATCATGCAGTCCATGCAGTTCCCGGCGGAATTGATTGAAAAGGTTTGCGGTACAATTTAACCCTTGCATCATAAGGACCCGGTAATGGCAAATCACAGCCGTGCAGGCCAACCTGCACAACAAAGCGATTTGATTAACGTCGCTCAGCTGACCGCGCAGTATTACGTGCTGAAACCGGTCGTGGGCAACGCAGAACACGCAGTGAAGTTTGGTACATCTGGTCACCGCGGTAGCGCGGCGCGCCACAGCTTTAACGAACCGCACATTCTGGCCATTGCTCAGGCCATTGCGGAAGAGCGCGCTAAAAACGGCGTTACCGGTCCGTGCTACGTGGGCAAAGATACCCATGCGCTGTCTGAACCGGCGTTTATTTCCGTGCTGGAAGTGCTTGCGGCGAACGGTGTGGACGTGATTGTTCAGGAGAATAATGGGTTTACTCCAACACCGGCGGTATCAAACGCGATCCTTGTGCACAACAAAAAAGGTGGCGCGCAGGCTGACGGTATCGTCATCACGCCATCCCACAACCCGCCGGAAGACGGTGGTATCAAATACAACCCGCCTAACGGCGGCCCGGCTGACACTAACGTCACCAAAGTGGTGGAAGATCGTGCAAACGCGCTGCTGGCCGACGGTCTGAAAGGCGTTAAACGTATTTCTCTTGATGAGGCGATGGCCTCCGGCCACGTGAAAGAGCAGGATCTGGTTCAGCCGTTTGTGGAAGGGCTGGCGGATATCGTCGATATGGCGGCGATTCAGAAAGCCGGCCTGAAGCTGGGCGTGGATCCGCTGGGCGGCTCCGGTATTGAGTACTGGAAGCGCATCGCCGAGCACTACAAGCTGGATCTGACCATCGTGAACGATCACGTCGATCAGACCTTCCGCTTTATGCACCTGGACAAAGACGGCGCGATCCGTATGGACTGCTCCTCCGAATGCGCGATGGCGGGCCTGCTGGCGCTGCGCGATAAATTCGACCTGGCGTTTGCTAACGACCCGGACTATGACCGTCACGGCATCGTCACCCCTGCCGGGCTGATGAACCCGAACCACTATCTGGCTGTTGCGATCAACTACCTGTTCCAGCACCGTCCGCAGTGGGGCAAAGAGGTGGCTGTCGGTAAAACGCTGGTCTCTTCTGCGATGATCGACCGCGTGGTGGACGCGCTGGGCCGCAAGCTGGTGGAAGTGCCGGTAGGCTTCAAGTGGTTCGTTGACGGTCTGCACGACGGCAGCTTTGGCTTCGGCGGCGAAGAGAGCGCAGGCGCGTCCTTCCTGCGTTTCGATGGCACCCCGTGGTCAACCGATAAAGACGGCATCATCATGTGCCTGCTGGCGGCGGAAATCACCGCGGTTACCGGTAAAAACCCGCAGGAACATTACAACGAGCTGGCTGCACGCTTTGGTGCACCAAGCTATAACCGTATTCAGGCTGGCGCGACCTCTGCGCAAAAAGCGGCTTTGTCCAAACTCTCTCCGGAGATGGTGAGCGCAAGCACTCTGGCAGGCGATCCGATCACCGCGCGTCTGACGGCGGCACCGGGTAACGGTGCGTCTATCGGCGGCCTGAAAGTGATGACCGAAAATGGCTGGTTCGCCGCGCGTCCGTCCGGTACGGAAGATGCGTACAAGATCTATTGCGAAAGCTTCCTCGGCGCTGAGCATCGCCAGCAGATTGAGAAAGAAGCGGTAGAGATTGTCAGCGAAGTGCTGAAAAACGCATAAGTCGTGTTCTGGTGCGGGCTGATGCCCTCACCCCGGCCCTCTCCCACGGGGAGAGGGAGAAAACACTAAAAACGGCAACCTCAGGGTTGCCGTTTTGCTTTTACCTAACTGTGTTTGTTCTTCAATTCAAATCTCGGCGACACCAGACCGTACAGCGTCCAGCCCATAAAGGTCACTATCGCCCCGTACAGCATCGCTTCCTGGCCGGACGAGTAGAGCGCATAGAAGCTGTATATCGCCCCAACCAGTGCCACGATATTCGCTACTCGCGCTTTGTGCGGATCCACCTTCGCCACCTTCTGAATGATCGCCAGCGCCGCCATCGACAGAATATACGGGATGATGTTCGTCACCACCGCCAGATTGACCAGCACGTTGAACTGGCTGTTCAGCGACGGGCTGATGGTCATTAGGGATAATCCGCTCTGGAAGATGACAATTGCCAGCATACCCTGCACCGGCGCATCGGCTTTGGTCACGCGGGAGAAGATTTTCGGGAAATAGCCTTCATCTGCCGACGATTTAAAAACCTGTGCAATGGTGAACTGCCAGCCAAGCAGCGATCCGCAGCAGGACATCACCATCAACCCCATGATCACTTTCCCGACCTCCGGGGTGAACATCTGCGCAAAGGCCAGTCCGAACGGTGCCGTGGAGTTAGCCAGATCCATGTTTGGCACGATCCCCGCTATCACGTTGGTTGAAACGATATAGATCACCGCCGCGCCCAGCGTCCCGCCGAGAACCGCAATCGGCACGTTCTTCTCCGGATTTTCCACCACTTCCGCATTTGCGCAGGCGGATTCCAGGCCCAGGAAAGCCCAGAGCGTCATGGCGATAGACGAGCCCACGGCGGTGAAGAACGGCACATGGTGCGGGTTCCAGGAGTTGGCGTACAGCGTCGGGCTAAACCAGAACCAGCCGATGATGCACAGGCCGACCACCGGGATGATCACGCCCCAGACGGTGATGCTGCTGAGCTGTCCGGTGATGCGCGCGCCGCCAAAGTTGGCGACGGTACAGATCCACAGCACGCCGATGGTCGCCAGCCCAATTTGCACCGGGCTGAGCGTCGCGCCAAACAGCTCCGTACCGTAGCCCACGGCGGAGATGGCAATCGCCACGTTGGCGATCAGCAGCGACACCCCATAGGTATAGTTCGCCATAAAGTTTCCGGACTTGCCGAAGGCGTACTCGGCATAGCCGCCCATGCCGCCTGACTTGCGGCTGAACATCCCGCACTTGGCAAACGCCCACGCCAGCGCCATCGATCCGACAGCCGTCACCAGCCAGGAGATGATAGAGATGGTCCCCACCTCGGCAAGCTTGGTGGGCAGCATGATAATCCCGGAGCCCATCATGTTAACCATGGTGAGGATAGTCAGCTGCACCACGCCCATCTTATTGGACTTGCTCATAATTTTTCTCCTTTCAGCAGCGATGGCTGAGCAGCGGATTGTTTGATGACGTAGCAGCGAACCTGTTTGCGACCTTCACACTCCTCGACGTACACGCCCTGCAGCTCCGGTGCGAAGCCCGGCAGCAGGTTGATGCCTTCTTCCAGCGCGGCAAAGTAGCGCAGCACGGAACCGCCCCAGACTTCCCCTGGAACCACGCACAGTACCCCCGGTGGGTAAGGGAGAGCGCCTTCGGCGGCGATGCGGCCTTCCGCGTCGCGCAGGGAGACCAGCTCCACTTCTCCGCGCAGGTAGGCGTAGTTCGCGTCCTGCGGGTTCATCATCACCCGCGGGAAGTGAGACTTGCGGAACATCTCTTTTTGCAGCTGCTTCACGTTATGGCGGGCGTACAGATCGTGCATTTCCTGGCAGATCTGGCGCAGGGTGTAACCCGCGTAACGTTCCGGATGCTGTTTGTAGAGGGAGGGCAGGACGTCTTTCAGCGGCACATCGCTCTCAAGCAGTTTTTCGAAGCGCACCAGCTGGGCGACCAGCTGCTGCAGCTTGCCCATGTCCTCCGCAGGGGTGAGCAGGAACAGGATCGAGTTGAGATCGCATTTTTCCGGCACGATGCCGTTTTCACGCAGGAAGTTGGCGAGAATGGTGGCGGGCACGCCGAAGTCGTCATACTCCCCGGTGCGGGCGTTAATGCCCGGCGTGGTCAGCAGCAGCTTGCACGGGTCGATAAAATACTGGTGCTCAGCATAACCTTCAAAGGCGTGCCAGCGTTCACCCGGTACGAAATGGAAGAAGCGCAGATCGGTTGCAATCTCTGCCGTGTCCCAGCTTTCCCACGCGCGGCCATCCACCGTCTCGGGCACAAATGGACGAATAAATCGGCAGTTCTCCAGGATCAGCTTGCGCGCCTCAATGCCCGTCACCACGCAGTCCATCCACATGTTGCGGCCGCTTTGCCCCTCATGCATGCGGGCGTTAATGTCCAGCGCGGCAAACAGCGGATAAAACGGGCTGGTGGAGGCGTGCATCATAAAGGCATTGTTGAGCCGCTTATGTGGGACATAGCGCTGCTGGCCTTTGATGTGTCTGTCCTTCTTGTGAATTTGCGAGGTCTGCGAGAAGCCAGCCTGCTGTTTATGCACGGACTGGGTGACCAGAATCCCCGGATCGTTTTCGTTCAGCTCCAGCAGCAGCGGCGAGCAGTCGGCCATCATCGGAATAAACTGCTCGTAACCCACCCAGGCCGAGTCAAACAGGATGTAGTCGCACAGGTGCCCAATCTTATCCACCACCTGACGGGCGTTGTAGATGGTGCCATCGTAGGTGCCCAGCTGGATCACCGCCAGGCGGAACGGACGCGCATCGCGTGCACGGCCAGGCGCCACCTCTGCCACCTGTTCACGCAGGTAGCTCTCCTCAAAGCAGTGCGCGTCAATGCCGCCGATAAAGCCGTACGGGTTGCGCGCGGTTTCCAGATAGACCGGCGTTGCGCCAGCCTGGAGGAGGGCGCCGTGATGGTTAGATTTGTGATTGTTACGGTCGAACAGCACCAGATCGCCTGGGGTGAGCAGGGCGTTAAGCACCACTTTGTTGGACGACGAGGTGCCATTCAGCACGAAGTAGGTCTTATCGGCGTTAAAGACTTTTGCCGCATGCTGCTGGGCAATGCACGGTGCGCCTTCGTGGATCAGCAGATCCCCCATCGCCACGTCGGCGTTGCACAGATCGGAGCGGAATAACGTCTCGCCAAAGAAATCGACAAACTGATTGCCGGCAGGATGACGGCGGAAAAACTGCCCGCCCTGATGCCCCGGGCAGTCAAACGCGCTGTTGCCCTGCTTCACGTAGTCGACAAGGGCGCGGAAAAACGGCGGGCGCAGCTGGGTTTCATACTTCTGCGCGGCCGCTTCCAGCTGGCATCCATAAAAGTCTTTGCTGGTGTCTGAATGCTCAAATACGCCGTGAATGCGCGATAAATAATCTGCCGGGATGATCTCTTCTTTGTGCGTCGCCACAAATACGGGAATGCCAAAACCGGTAGCTTCTATTTCTTCCAGGATACCGCTGGCAATATCCGTGACCGCCAGAACAATGGCGGCAACATCAATATAATCAGAAGCGCGGACATCCACCACTTCACGCTGGGTAGTAAAGCAGTCCGGACATGCACGGCTGGCTGCGATTTTTAAATTTTTCATCTTTCTCTCTTTATTTTAGGTAATAAGCGTCCCTCGATTTCTTGCAAGAAAGAAATCGATAATTTTCCGGAAAAAAAGCAATGGGTAGCCGCTGATTAAAATCAGTGAATTGCTTTTTTGATGATTGAAATTCAGTCCGCCCGGTGCGGATGAGTCTGAATCAAGATGAATGAGCGCACGAGCTCACAGGCAATTGCCTGTAAGTTAAGGTTTTTCAGGATAACCTGTAAGCGAGTGCGCCAGAAGTCGAAGGACTACCGGGCATTAAAGAGATGAAAGTCAAAGCAGTTTCGGTGGGCAAACATCATAATATGCGTTGTCCGCCTTATATGGGGCATTAAGCGATTGTTGTTTTCCATGTTTCATTTTCCTTTCAGTAATTGAAAGCATGGTCATTTTATCCAGGCAAAGACGATTAACCGTGAAGCAGATCACCATTAACCGATCATTTCAGAAATAATTAGTCGTTTTTGATGAATAATGCAGATCAAAATTCTGAATTGTTAGTGTCTCGTTAATAGATTGTGTTGTGAATGTTTGATGTGAGCGTAGATAATCAAAAAAATAACGGTTGGGATATTTGTGAAATATTTTCTGAGAGGTTTCGTTTTTATTTAAAAATAAATTGAATAGTTATTCAAAGCATAAACCGATAACCGATACCGGTTTCAGTTAATAAATGACGGGGGCGCGCGGGGTCAACTTCAAGTTTCTGGCGAAGATGTCCCATATATATGCGTAAATAGTGACTATGCTCCACCGCGTTGGGTCCCCACACCTGACTTAACAGCTGGCGCTGGGTGAGTACTTTACCTTGATTATTAAGCAGCACGGCGAGCAGGCGAAACTCGATTGGCGTGAGATGGATTTCTTCTTCACCGCGCACAATACGCCGCGCGGCCAGATCAACCCGGATATCCCCAAACGTATAGGTTGGGTCAGCAGGCGTGGTTGCGCTGTGGCGACGCAGGGCCACGCGCAGGCGAGCCTGTAGCTCGCCGATACCAAAAGGTTTTATCAGATAGTCGTCCGCCCCGGCATCCAGCGCGGCGATTTTATCCGTCTCTTCAGTACGGGCGGAGAGCACCAGAATCGGCATCTGGCTCCACTGACGTACCTCGCGGATAAAATCGATGCCGTCACCGTCCGGCAGGCCAAGATCGAGGATTACCAGGTCCGGCTTGCGGGTCGCGGCTTCAATTAGCCCCCGCTGAAGCGTACCCGCATCATGAACGCGCAGACCATCGCCTTCCAGCGCTGCGCGCAGAAACCGGCTAATGGCGATCTCATCTTCAACAATCAGAACGTTGATCACAAATCCTCTGGTAATTCATTCAGTTCCGGCGGGGTTTCCAGAGGAAGTGTAACACAAAAACGCGCGCCGCCTTCCGGACGATTCTCCGCGAAAATGGTTCCGCCATGAACATCAATTATTGCCTGACAAATCGCCAGCCCCAGCCCCACGCCCGGGATGGCAGACTCCTTATTGCCGCGTGCGAATTTTTCGAAAATAGCTATCTCCTGTCCGGCAGGAATGCCCGGCCCGGTATCCCAGACGTCAAGACGAAGCGTGCCATCGACCACCGTCGCATCCACCCCAATCCGGGCGCTGGCACCCGCATATTTGCCGGCGTTTTCCAGCAGGTTAATCAACACTCGTTCAAACAGCGGACCGTCAACGTGAATTAACGTCAGGGGCTCGGGCATGTTCAGCGCAATATGCCGCCCACCGAGGCCGGGTTCGAGCATTTTCAGCGCGCTGCCCACCACCTCTTCAAGCGTGAGCCACTCTTTTTTGAGGTTAAAACCGCCTGACTGGATCCGCGCCATATCGAGCAGGTTATTCACCAGACGCGTGGTATTGAGCACGTGCTGACGGATTTCGCTGGCCTGCATGGCGTGTTTTGAACCTTCCGCTGCCAGGTCCAGCGTCAGGATTTCCGACTGGCCAAACAGGACGGTAAGAGGTGTGCGCAGGTCGTGAGACAGCGCCGCCAGCAGCGAGTTACGAATGCTTTCGCGCTCGCTTGCCAGCCGGGCCTGCTCTTCGCTGGCGGTGAGGGCCAGCCGTTCCAGCGCGCTGGCAACCAGCAGCGTAAAGGTCTCCAGCAGTCGCTGCTGTTCGGGGATCATCAGCTGGCGCAGATTGGAGGGCTCCACGATAACCAGCCCCAGGTTTTTATCGGCGCTGCGCAGGGGCAGAATTTGATAGGGCACGCCGGGCAGGGTGTCGGTCCCTGCACCCGCCGGTAGCCCTTTATCAAAGCTCCAGCGGGTGATGGCTTCGTCCCAGGGCGTCATGCCCGAGGCCGACGTCAGCGGGCGCAGCTTGCCGTGATCGTCCGGGAGTAAAATCAGGTTGCTGGCATGAAAGGTCGAGCGAATAAACTGCTCGCTGGTCTGCACAATATCCAGCGGCGTGCGGCCCACCGCCAGCGATTTCGACATCTCATAAAGATGCCGCGTGCGCTGTTCGCGATAGCGGGCGATACGCGCCTGGTAGCGCACGCCTGCCGTTAAGTTACCTATCACCAGCCCGACGGTGAGCATCACGGCGAAGGTGAGGATGTACTGTACGTCCGAGACGGCGAGCGTCCCGCGGGGGGCAATGAAGAACAGATCGAAGCTGATGACGTTAATAACCGTCGCCAGTACCGACGGCCAGCGTCCGTAAAAGAGCGCCACCACTACCACGCCCAGCAGGTAGATCATCACCAGGTTGGCCGCGTCGAAGGCAATCAGCCATTTGCTGGCGATTATAGTGATCAGGGCGCAGAGCACGACGGCGACAAGGCAGCCGCGGAGCTGAATGCGCCATTTATCGCTGAAGGCCCGGCTGTCCGGCGCGCGGCTGGGGAGGGGAGCAGGTTTATCATCCAGCGCCACGATCACCAGGTCCAGATCCGGCGCGCGGCGGGCCAGCTTGTCGGCAAAGGATTCGCGGCTAAACCAGCGGCGATGCTGGCGGCGGCCAATGACAATTTTCCCCAGGTTATGCTCCCGCGCGTAGCGTAGAATGGCCTTATCTTCCTGCGGATCGGAAAGGGTAGCGGTTTCGGCACCCAGCTCCTGCGCAAGGCGCAGCGAGCTCAGGATCGCGCGGCGCTGGTTTTCGGGCAGAGCGTGCAGCTGCGGCGTTTCGACATACACCGCATGCCAGACGCTGCCAAATTTGGCCGCCAGGCGCGCGGCGGTGCGGACCAGCTTTTCATTGCCGCTGCCGTGGCCCACGCACAGCAGAATAGCATCCCGCGTGTGCCAGACGCGCTCCTGTCCCTGCAGGTCGCGCCAGGCGCGCATCTGATCGTCAACGCGATCGGCAGTACGCCGCAGGGCCAGCTCGCGCAGGGCAATCAGGTTACCTTTGCGGAAGAAATGTTCGATGGCGCGCTCGGCCTGGCCGGCAATATAAACCTTTCCTTCGTGCAGGCGCTGGCGCAAATCGTCAGGAGGCAGGTCAACCAGCACCACCTCATCGGCAGAATCAAAGAACGGGTCGGGCACCGTCTCGCGCACCTGAATGCCGGTCACGCCGCTGACCACGTCGTTCAGGCTTTCAAGATGCTGAACGTTAACCGTTGTGAACACATCAATGCCGGCCTCGAGCAGCTCTTCAACATCCTGCCAGCGTTTGGGATGGCGTGAGCCTGGCGCATTGCTGTGCGCCAGTTCGTCCATCAGGATAAGGGCGGGACGGCGGGCGAGGGCGGCATCAATATCAAACTCCGTAACTAAACGACCACGGTGGCTGATGCGGCGGGGCGGCTGGGTAGCCAGCCCCTTCAGCAGCGACGCCGTCTCTTTGCGTCCGTGGGTTTCAACCACGCCGATCAGAATATCGAGCCCCTGCGCCCGAAGCCGCTGGGCTTCCGTTAGCATGGCGAAGGTTTTCCCGACGCCCGCGCAGGCACCAAAGAAAATTTTCAGTTTGCCGCGATGGGCTTCAGCCGTCTGTTCAAGCAGCCTGTCCGGATCCGGGCGCATGGGCTCGTCGGTCATTTAGTTTTTCCTTAGCGCGTCCAGCGCCAGATTCAGCTCAACAATATTTACCACGGGCATGCCGATGAAGCTGACCAGCGGCTTTTGCGTGTGCTCTGCCACCAGCTTGCTCACCTGTTCCACGGTCAACTGACGGGCGGCGGCGACGCGCGGGATCTGCCAGTCCACCGCTGCCGGCGTCAGGCTGTAGTCCAGCCCGCTGGCCGAGGCGGTCACCAGCTCTACGGGCACCTCGCGGCTGGCCTGAGGATTGGCGGCACGCAGGGTTGCCACGCGTTCAGCGACGGCTTTGTCCAGCTCCGGGTTGCTGCCCGCCAGGTTACTGCCGCCGGATGCCATCGGATTATACGGGCTTTCGGCAGTGGCGGAAGGGCGTCCCTGGAAGTAGCGAGAATCCGTAAAGTTCTGACCAATCAGCCGTGAACCGCGGTTTTCGCCGTTTTGTATAATCAGCGAGCCGTTGGCCTGATCCTTAAACCACCACTGGCTCAGCGCGGTGGTTACCAGCGGGTACAGCCCGCCGGTAATGAGAGACAGCAGAATAAACAAAAGTATAGCGGGGCGTAACATCGTCATTTGATTCACCTTTTAAACCAGCCCGAACAGGGTCAACAGCAGGTCGATAGCCTTGATACCGATGAAAGGCACCACCAGCCCGCCCAGGCCGTAAATCCACAGGTTGCGGCGCAGCATGGCGGCGGCGGTCAGCGGCTTATAGCTCACGCCCTTTAGCGCCAGCGGAATAAGAAAGACAATGATCAGGGCGTTGAAAATCACCGCGCTCAGAATGGCTGATGCCGGAGAGTGCAGGTGCATCACGTTCAGCGCATTGAGCTGCGGATAGGTGGCCGCAAAGGCTGCCGGGATAATGGCAAAATACTTCGCCACGTCGTTGGCGATACTGAAGGTGGTCAGCGAACCGCGCGTCATCAGCATCTGCTTGCCGATGTGCACCACCTCAATCAGCTTGGTCGGGTTAGAGTCGAGGTCGACCATGTTGCCCGCCTCTTTTGCCGCCTGGGTACCGGAGTTCATCGCCACCGCCACGTCGGCCTGCGCGAGGGCAGGAGCATCGTTGGTACCGTCACCCGTCATCGCCACCAGACGACCTTCCGCCTGATACTGACGAATCAACGCCAGTTTCGCTTCCGGCGTGGCTTCGGAAAGGAAATCATCCACGCCCGCTTCGGCGGCAATCGCCGCGGCGGTAAGACGGTTATCCCCGGTGATCATCACCGTTTTAATGCCCATTTTACGCAGCTGGGCAAAGCGCTCTTTAATACCGCCTTTGACGATATCCTTCAGGGCAATTACCCCCAGCACGTTCGCGCCTTCTGCCACCACCAGCGGCGTGGCCCCCTGACGGGCTACGCTTTCGACCAGGTTGTCCACTTCAGGCGGGAAGTGGCCATTGTTGGCCTCAATGTGGCGACGGATGGCGTCAACAGAGCCTTTACGGATCATGCGATCCTGAATGTTAATCCCGCTCATTCGGGTTTGCGCCGTAAACGGCACGAAGGTGGCATGCAGGCTCTGAACGTCGCGCTGGCGCAGGTTAAAGCGCTGCTTGGCGAGAACAACAATGCTTCGGCCTTCCGGGGTTTCATCGGCAAGCGAGGAGAGTTGTGCCGCATCCGCCAGCGTTTTTTCATCCACGCCCGGGGCGGGTAAGAATTCGGACGCCTGGCGGTTACCGAGGGTAATGGTCCCGGTTTTATCCAGCAGCAAGACATCCACGTCACCGGCGGCTTCAACCGCACGTCCGCTGGTGGCGATGACGTTAGCACCGAGCATACGGCTCATGCCGGCCACGCCGATGGCCGACAGCAGGCCGCCGATGGTGGTAGGGATCAGGCAGACCAGCAGCGCCACCAGTACGGTGATGGTGACCGGAGTGCCGCCATAGGCGGAAAATGGCCACAGCGTCGCGGTTGCCAGCAGGAAGACGATGGTCAAGGCTATCAGCAGGATGGTCAGGGCAATTTCGTTCGGTGTTTTACGGCGTTGAGCGCCTTCCACCATGGCGATCATCCGGTCGAGGAAGGTTTCGCCCGGGTTGACGCTGCACTGGATCACCAGCCAGTCGGAAAGAATGCGCGTCCCACCCGTTACGGAGGCAAAATCACCGCCGGATTCACGGATCACAGGTGCGGATTCCCCGGTAATGGCGCTTTCATCTACCGATGCGCCACCTTCAATGACTTCTCCGTCGCACGGGATGATGTCGCCAGCTTCCACCAGCACCACATCACCTTTACGTAGTTCATCCGCCGGAACGTGGTCCATCTGCGCGCCGTATTTCGGTTCACGTAATTTCCGCGCAAACGCCGTTTTTTTCACCCCTTTCAGGCTGTTGGCCTGCGCTTTACTCCGGCCTTCCGCCAGCGCTTCGGCAAAGTTGGCGAATAGCACGGTAAACCACAGCCACAGGCTGATGGCCCCAGTGAACATCGCGTTTCCCGGCATGTGACCCGTCCCCATGGCAATCGCCAGTGCGGTGGTCAGGACGCTGCCGGCCCAGACGATAAACATCACCGGGTTGTGCCATTGCACGCGCGGGCTCAGCTTTTTGACCGCATCCATAAGCGCCTGACGAACTAACGTCGGTTCGAGCAGGGCCAGTTGTTTACGACTCATGACAAATACTCCGCAAAATCAGCGTAAAGAGAGAGTTTCCGCGACCGGGCCTAACGCGAGGGCGGGGATAAAGGTCAGGGCGCCGACCAGCAACACGGTGCCCGTCAGCAGGCCGATAAACAGCGCGCCGTGGGTCGGTAACGTCCCGGTGGTGGTCGGTTGGATTTTTTTATTCACCAGCGATCCGGCAATCGCCATTACCGGCACAATGATCCCGAAGCGGCCCACGAACATGCAGAACGCCAGCAGACAGTTCCAGAACGGAGAGTTGGCGCTTAAGCCTGCAAAGGCGCTACCGTTGTTGTTGGCGGCCGAGGAGACGGCATACAGCACTTCGCTAAAGCCGTGAATGCCCGGGTTAAAGATGCCGCTGCGTCCTGCTTCGGTCATCAGCGCCAGCGCGGTGCCGAGCAGCACAAGCGCCGGGGTGACCAGAATCGCCAGCGCGGTTAGTTTCATCTCGCTAACGTCGATTTTTTTACCGAGATATTCCGGGGTGCGGCCAATCATCAGACCGGCAATAAACACCGCCAGCAGCACGAACAGGAGCATGCCGTAAAGACCGGAGCCCACGCCGCCAAACACCACCTCGCCGATCTGCATCAGCCACATCGGGATCATGCCGCCCAGCGCGGTGAAAGAGTCATGCATGGCGTTCACCGCCCCGCACGAGGCTGCTGTGGTGACGACAGCATAAAGGCTGCTGGCAAGAATGCCGAAGCGGCTTTCTTTGCCTTCCATATTAATAGTGCTGTTCGCCCCAAGCTGCATGAAATGGGGGTTGCCGCTCCATTCAGCCCACATCACCAGCGCCACGCAGACCACGAAGATCAGCGACATGGTCCAGAGCAGTGTGCGGCCCTGACGGCGATCGTTGACCACATCACCAAAGGCGAAACAGAGCGCGGCGGGGATCAGGAAGATCGCCAGCATCTGTACAAAATTGGTCAGGGCGGTAGGGTTTTCAAACGGATGCGACGAGTTGGCGTTGAAGAATCCGCCGCCGTTGGTGCCGAGCATCTTGATAGCTTCCTGCGACGCCACTGGTCCCATCGGCAGGATCTGTTTTGCTCCTTCAAGCGAAGTATACGGGGCGTAAGGCAGCAGGTTTTGCAGGGTGCCCTGCTGAATAAAGAACAGCGCGATAAGCAGCGCAATCGGCAGCAGGATCCACAGCGTAATGCGCGTCAGATCCACCCAGGCGTTACCCAGGGTACCGATTTTCTGACGTGCAAACGCGCGCGTCAGCGCGAAAATTACCGCGATACCGCTGGCTGCAGAGAGGAAGTTCTGCACGGTTAATCCAGCCATCTGGCTGAAATAGCTGAGCGTGGTTTCACCGGCATAGGACTGCCAGTTGGTGTTGGTAACAAAACTGACCGCCGTGTTCAGCGCAAGATGCCAGGACAGGCCCGGTAACCGTTGCGGATTCAGCGGCAGGATGCCCTGCAGCATCAGCATGGCAAAAAGCGCAATGAGCCCAACGATATTCAGCAGCAGAATGGCGATCAGATATTCACGCCAGTTCATCTCCCGATCGACTATCCCCAGTACGCGCCAGATCCCTTTTTCAACGCTTCCCGTGCCGGGCAGGGGGACGTTGTTGATCAATCGCGCCAGTCCCGAGCCCAGTGGTCTTGCCAAAACGAACAATACCACTAAGAAGCTGGCAATAAGCAAAAACGCCTGAGCAGCCATCAGAATGCCTCCGCGTTAATCAGGGCATAGACCAGATAACCCAATAACAGGAACACCAGCACGATGCCGGCAATAAGACCTGCACTCACAATCCACCTCCGGGTGACTTTTGTTGTTGTGCTAACGGTAGGATTTATGGCGCAAAGATTTCGCAAAAATCAGAAGGGTGGGTGTAAAAAAAGTATAAAAATGGCAAAGCCCACAATTTAACTATTGATAAGTAAATCTTTAACTTTTTTGTAACTTAATTACGGCGTGAATGTAAATATTCGCTAAATGAATAAAAATAAGTGGTCGGATGAGTAGTAAAATTACACGCAAAGCGATATTATTTTATCCAGGTCACAGATTTCACATTTTCCGGAGAAGGTTTCCGGCCAACTACAGGGGAGAAAAATATGGATCTTTATAAAGAGTATCCGGCTCATATCGTGTTCATGCGTCGCACTTTCGCCGTAGTGGCTGGCGTGCTGGCCCTGCCGGTGATGCTGTTCTGGAAAGATCGCGCGCGTTTTTACAGCTATCTGCACCGCGTCTGGGCGAAAACCAGCGAGAAGCCGGTGTGGATGGATCAGGCAGAGAAAGCGACCTGCGATTTCTATTGATACAACGCTGACGCGTAGCCATAAAAAAACCGCCAATAGCAATATGGCGGTTTTTTTATCCCTCGGGATTCGCGGTCCGTTGGGTGGTCTTGCAGCCCCTACCCGGGATTTTTATCATACCCTTCTGTAAGAAGATGGCAATCCCTCGAAGTCTTTATAAATTCCTAATTTATTCGGGTATCTTACCTTTGTAGCGGATAGTAATTATGATGCTGCGTCCCTTTCCGCCATCTCGCAAATGGGCATCGGTCCTGGGAAAGGTGTATTTTCAGCCGTAAAGCAGCCCGCCTACCCGGGCTTGTGTCCACCGACTTATCACCGGTGGTGAACGGTGGAGCGGTTAGCAGCAGGGACCGCATAGTGAAACGCTATATATGCATCGCGTTCATTGTCGCCAGCGTACTCGTTGTAAAGAGTGATGAACCTAATGCGTTTGTTGCTTTAACCACGATAGCGCAGGACAAGTAGCTTTAAGGCCGCCCCGGGCGGCCTTTTTTATTTCATCCCGTCTACACTTCATGGCAAAGTAGTTCTATGCATGCTTTTTCCTTGTACGGCATGCCCTTATGGACATAATGGACAATAGCCTGGAGTTTTATGCCCACCCATCTGGTTTGGTTTCGCGCGGATTTGCGCGTACATGACAACATCGCTCTCGCGGCAGCCTGCCGCTCTGATGACGCCAGTGTACTGGCGCTATTTATCGCCACGCCTGAGCAGTGGCAGCAGCATGATATGGCTCCACGGCAGGCGGCTTACCTCAAATCACACCTGAACGAACTGCAGCACGCGCTTGCCGAGAAAGGCATTCCGCTGATCTACAAAGAGGTCAGCGATTTTACCGCGCAGCTTCAAATGCTGCAGGAGATATGCCAGCAGAACGGCGTCACGCATCTTTTTTATAACTACCAGTACGAACTGAACGAACAGCAGCGGGACCGCCAGCTGGAGAAAATGCTGGGAGAGGTGGTATGTGAGGGATTTGATGACAGCGTGATGCTGGCACCGGGCAGCGTTATGACCGGCGGTCACGAAATGTATAAAGTGTTTACGCCGTTTAAAAATGCTTTTGTTAAGCGCCTGAAAGAGGCGCTGCCGGAGTGCGTACCCGCGCCCGCCGCCAGAGGAGAGGCTATAACCGATCTCCCCGAATTAACGTTCAACTATCCCCAACGGGCATTTGATGAACTTCTGTTCCCTGCCAGTGAGAAGGCCGCTATTGCGAAGCTGCGCCAGTTTTGCAAGCAGGGCGCGGGAGAATACGACGCGCGCAGGGATTTCCCGGCAATTGAAGGGACAAGCCGGTTATCGGCCTGCCTGGCCCTGGGCGTGCTCTCTCCTCGCCAGTGTTTGCATCGTCTTCTGGCCGAACAGCCGCAGGCGCTGGACGGTGGTGCGGGCTCGGTGTGGCTGAACGAACTTATCTGGCGTGAATTCTACCGCCATCTGATGACGTACCACCCCAATCTCTGTAAGCATCGTCCGTTCATTCCGTGGACCGACAGCGTAAAATGGCAGCACGATGAGGCACTTTTACAGGCCTGGCAAAAAGGGGAGACGGGCTATCCGATAGTGGACGCCGCTATGCGCCAGCTAAATGAAACCGGGTGGATGCACAATCGTCTGCGAATGATTACCGCGAGCTTCCTGGTGAAAGATCTGCTTATCGACTGGCGAATCGGAGAGCGCTATTTTATTTCTCAGCTGATCGATGGCGATCTGGCTGCGAATAACGGTGGCTGGCAGTGGGCGGCCTCTACCGGCACCGATGCGGCTCCCTATTTCAGGATTTTTAATCCGACCACTCAGGGGCAAAAATTTGATGCCAACGGCGACTTTATTCGCCGCTGGTTGCCCGCGCTCAGGAACGTTCCTGAAAAAGCGATCCATGACCCGTGGGCATGGGCGGATAAACAGGGCGTAAAGCTCGATTATCCCCGCCCGATTGTCGACCATAAACAGGCGCGCGTCGCCACGCTGGCGGCGTACGAAGCCGCCCGAAAAGTTTGAGAGAATGATGATGAAAAACAGTGAACTGGAACGCCTGATTAACGAAAAACTTAATACCGCCTCCTTTAGCGACTATGGCCCGAATGGCCTGCAGGTCGAAGGGCGCGAAACGGTGCAGAAAATCATCACCGGCGTGACGGCAAGCCAGGCGCTGCTGGATGAGGCGGTGCGTCAGGAAGCCGACGCGGTGATTGTCCATCACGGTTACTTCTGGAAAAACGAATCGCCGATTATCCGCGGCATGAAGCGCAACCGCCTCAAAACGCTGCTGTCGAATGATATCAACCTGTACGGTTACCATCTGCCGCTGGATGCGCATCCTGAACTGGGAAATAACGTCCAGCTGGCACAGCTGTTAGGGATTACCGTGATGGGTGAAATCGAGCCGCTGGTGCCGTGGGGCGAACTGTCGATGCCGGTACCGGGGCTGGAGCTGGCATCGTGGATCGAAGCGCGGCTGGGGCGTCGTCCGCTGTGGTGCGGAGATACCGGGCCGGATACCGTGAAGCGCGTGGCGTGGTGTACCGGCGGCGGCCAGGGCTTTATCGACAGCGCCGCGCGCTTTGGTGTTGATGCGTTTATTACCGGCGAAGTCTCCGAACAGACGGTTCACTCTGCCCGCGAGCAGGGGCTGCATTTTTACGCGGCAGGCCACCACGCTACCGAGCGCGGCGGTATTCGCGCCCTCAGCGAGTGGCTGACGGAAAATACCGATCTGGATGTGACCTTTATTGATATCCCTAATCCGGCCTGATGAGAGGTAGTTAAGTGCAGCGAGCGCGTTGTTATCTTCTGGGTGAAACCGCGGTAGTTCTGGAGCTTGAGCCTCCCGTGACGCTTGCCACGCAAAAGCGTATCTGGCGCCTGGCTCAGCGACTGCCCGAGCTACCCGGCGTGGTTGAAGCTATTCCGGGTATGAATAATATCACCGTGGTGCTACGCGATCCGCACTCCGGGGCGCTGGATGCCATTGAGCGTCTGCAGCGCTGGTGGGAAGAGAGCGAGGCGCTGGAGCCAGAATCGCGGACGATTGAGATCCCGGTTGTCTATGGCGGCAAAGGTGGCCCTGACCTTGGCGTGGTGGCCGAACACTGTGGATTAACAGTAAAGCAGGTTGTGGAGTTGCACAGCTCGGTGGATTACGTCGTCTGGTTTCTGGGTTTTCAGCCGGGCTTTCCGTATCTGGGCGGATTATCTCCCCGGCTGCATACCCCGCGTCGGGCTGAGCCGCGCCTGAGCGTTCCCGCAGGAACGGTGGCAATTGGCGGTGAACAAACCGGAGTTTATCCGCTTACTTCACCGGGCGGCTGGCAGCTTATCGGGCACACCTCTATGCCACTATTTAAACCGGGGCAGGAGGCACCGATCCTCCTGCGTCCGGGTGATACTCTGCGCTTTATCCCGCAGAAGGAGGGGGTATGTTAACGCTTATTCGCGCGGGGCTTTATACCTCCGTTCAGGATGCCGGACGCTTTGGCATGCGCCAGTCCGGCGTGAGCTACTGCGGTGCGCTCGATCGTCCTTCGCTGGAGATTGCCAACCTGCTGGTAGGCAACGCGGGCAGCACGGCGGCGTTAGAAATTACGCTGGGTCAGTGCGTTATTGAATTTGGTGAGGAGACCTGGTTCGCCTTAACCGGCGCGGGCTGTGACGCGACGCTGGACGGCAAAGCGGTGTGGACCGGCTGGCGATTGCGGGCGAAAGCCGGGCAGCGTCTGACGCTTAAGCGTCCTCTGCACGGCGTGCGCAGCTATCTTGCCGTGGCGGGGGGCATCGACGTGCCGGAGGTGTTGGGGTCGTCCAGCACCGACCAGAAAGCGGGAATGGGCGGCCATGAGGGACGGCTGCTGCGCGACGGCGATCGTATTGCGATTAAGCCATCAGCGCGCCATTTCACCACCACGCAGGGCGTGAAGCAGCTGCTGTGGGGGAACGTGATCCGCGCCTTGCCGGGACCGGAATATCAGGAGTTTGATGAAGCCTCAAAAGAGTCTTTCTGGCGTTCGCCGTGGAAAATCAGCCCGCAGAGTAACCGTATGGGTTACCGGCTTCAGGGGCAGCCGCTGACCCGCACGACTGACCGGGAGCTGCTTTCCCACGGGCTGCTGCCAGGGGTGATTCAGGTGCCGGGCAACGGGCAGCCCATCGTACTGATGAACGACGCGCAAACTACCGGCGGCTATCCGCGTATTGCCTGCATTATTGAAGCGGATCGCTACCATCTGGCTCAAATCCCTCTCGGTCAGCCGATTCATTTTGTGCAGTGTACGCTGGAGGAGGCGCTAAAGGCCCGGCAGGATCGGCAGCGCTATCTCGAACAGCTGGCGTGGAGGCTTGATGGTAAAGATTGATTTAAACGCCGATTTGGGGGAAGGCAGCAGCGCCGATGCGGAACTGATGACCCTGGTCTCCTCGGTCAATATCGCCTGCGGTTTTCACGCGGGCGATGCGCAAACCATGCTGGAGAGCGTGCGTAATGCCATTAAAAACGGCGTGGCGATTGGCGCTCACCCGAGCTTCCCGGACCGGGAGAACTTTGGCCGTACGGCGATGGATCTGCCCCCTGAGACGGTCTACGCTCAGGTGCTCTACCAAATCGGCGCGCTGGAGGCGATAGCGCGCGCTGAGCATGGCGTGCTGCGTCACGTCAAACCGCACGGCATGCTCTATAACCAGGCAGCGAAAGATCCGGCGCTGGCGGAGGCGATTGCCCGCGCGGTGCGGGACTGCAATCCGCAGCTGATTCTGGTTGGCCTGGCGGGTAGCGAGCTTATTCGTGCCGGAGAACGGCTGGGGCTGACGACGCGGCAGGAAGTCTTTGCCGATCGGGGATACATGCCGGACGGCAGCCTGGTGCCGCGCACGCAGGCCGATGCGCTGATTACTGACGAAAATAAAGCGCTGGCGCAGACGCTGGAGATGGTGCGCGCCGGGCGGGTGACCGCCGTGGATGGAACATCCGCAAATGTTCAGGCCGATACGGTGTGTTTACACGGCGACGGGGAGCATGCGCTCCAGTTTGCGCGACGCCTGCGGGCGGCGTTCTCTGAAGAGGGCATTCTCGTCAGCGCAGATTGATTATAAAAGGACAATGACATGCCTGAAGGTCCGGAGATCCGCCGCGCGGCGGATAGCCTGGAGGAGGCGATAAAGGGCAAACCGCTGACCTATGTCTGGTTTGCCTTTCCTCAACTTAAGCCGTTTGAAACAGAGCTGGTGGGACAGACGGTGACCCATATTGAAACGCGCGGCAAAGCGTTGCTCACGCATTTTTCCCATAACCTGACGTTATATAGCCATAACCAGCTCTACGGTGTGTGGCGCGTCGTCGATGCGGACGAGCAGCCGCAAACGACGCGCGTGCTGCGCGTCCGGTTACAAACGACGGATAAGGCGATCCTGCTCTATAGCGCCTCTGATATCGAAATGTTAACGCCGGAGCAGCTGCTGACGCATCCGTTCTTACAGCGCGTCGGGCCGGACGTGCTGGACATGCGCCTGACGGCGAGCGACGTGAAGGCCCGACTGTTATCGCCCAAATTCCGCAACCGCCAGTTTTCCGGATTGTTGCTCGATCAGGCTTTTCTTGCGGGATTAGGCAACTATCTGCGGGTGGAAATCCTTTGGCAAGTGGGGCTGGCGCCTCAGCGCAAGGCCTCTCAGCTTAGCGAGGAACAGCTGGACGCGCTGTCTCACGCGCTGCTGGACATTCCACGGCTGTCGTACAACACGCGCGGCCTGGTGGATGAGAACAAGCATCACGGGGCGCTGTTCCGGTTCAAAGTGTTTCATCGGGCGGGAAAAAAGTGCGAGCGGTGCGGCGGGATTATCGACAGGATTATGCTCTCTTCCAGACCTTTTTACTGGTGCCCGCACTGCCAGAAATAAAAGTAAAACGGTAACCCAAGGGTTACCGTTTTTAAGGTTTTCTCCCTCTCCATGTGGGAGAGGGCCGGGGTGAGGGCATCAGGCCGCACCCAACGTTTTTTAGCGCTTCAGGTCAGACTTAAAATCACGCTGCTCGTAGCCGGTGTACAGCTGACGAGGACGGGCGATTTTCATGCCTTCGCTGTGCATTTCGTTCCAGTGCGCAATCCAGCCCACGGTACGCGCCATGGCGAAGATCACGGTGAACATGGAAGACGGAATGCCCATCGCTTTCAGAATAATGCCAGAGTAGAAATCGACGTTCGGGTAGAGTTTCTTCTCGATGAAGTACGGGTCGTTCAGCGCGATGTGTTCCAGCTCCATCGCCACTTCCAGCAGATCGTCTTTGGTGCCCAGCTCTTTCAGCACTTCATGGCAGGTCTCACGCATAACGGTTGCGCGCGGGTCGTAGTTTTTGTAAACACGGTGACCGAAGCCCATCAGGCGGAAGGAGTCATTCTTGTCTTTCGCACGACGCACGAACTCTGGAATGTGTTCAACGGTGCTGATCTCTTCCAGCATCTTCAGCGCCGCTTCGTTCGCGCCGCCGTGCGCCGGTCCCCACAGGGAGGCGATGCCCGCAGCGATACAGGCGAACGGGTTCGCGCCTGAAGAGCCTGCGGTACGGACAGTAGAGGTAGAGGCGTTCTGCTCGTGGTCAGCGTGCAGGATCAAAATACGGTCCATCGCGCGTTCCAGCACCGGATTCACTTCATACTCTTCGCACGGCGTGGAGAACATCATGCGCAGGAAGTTGCCGGCGTAGGAGAGGTCGTTACGTGGGTACACAAACGGCTGGCCGATGGAGTATTTGTAGCACATCGCCGCCATGGTCGGCATTTTGGACAGCAGGCGGAACGCCGCGATATCACGGTGACGCGGGTTATTCACGTCCAGAGAATCGTGGTAGAACGCCGCCAGCGCACCGGTGATACCGCACATGACCGCCATCGGGTGAGAGTCACGACGGAACGCATGGAACAGACGGGTAATCTGCTCATGGATCATGGTGTGACGGGTCACGGTGGTTTTGAATTCATCGTACTGCGCCTGCGTCGGCTTTTCGCCGTTCAGCAGGATGTAGCACACTTCCAGGTAGTTGGATTCGGTGGCTAACTGATCGATGGGGAAGCCGCGATGGAGCAGGATACCTTCGTCACCGTCAATGTAGGTGATTTTGGATTCGCAAGATGCGGTAGAGGTAAATCCAGGGTCAAAGGTAAATACTCCTTTGGAACCCAGCGTACGGATATCAATAACATCCTGACCGAGCGTGCCTTTTAGCACATCCAGTTCAATAGCATCATCACCATTTAGGGTGAGTTTTGCCTTTGTATCAGCCATTTACGGTCTCCTTAGCGCCTTATGCTTAAGACTGCTTTTACCGGATTTGCCTTCAGCTGTTAATCACCGTTACCAGATTGTTATTTGGCTTACCGCTCAGCTCACGAGGAGTAACCAGGGTACAGAGCTATGGCGCCTTGCAGGTAAACGAATGAAATATCAGTGAAACAACAGCAAATCAGCGTTTTTGCAGTCCGAATTATTCAAACCTGTATATCACTAATAACTGTCCTGATAACTTCGGTCAATACCATCACACTGTTACATAACTATTTGTCAGGTGAAAGAGAGACCTCATAACTTTTGCGCATTATATGCCTTTTCTGATGACGTTTGTAACAATATTGTTTAACATTTGTCAAATCAGATGATTAAAAATTAAAAAGATGTTGTTATCGTGACCCTGATCACTGTTCCAGAGAAAACCCAACAAACTGTATGTAGGTTAATTGTAATGATTTTGTGAACGGCCTATACTGCCGCCAGGTCTCCGGAACACCCTGCAATCCCGAGCCACCCAGCGTTGTAACGTGTCGTTTTAGCATTTGGAAGCAATGTTTTGCATGACGCGCAGTTATAGAAAAGGAACGCTGCTTGACCCGCATCGCAGTCCGGAGGAAGGAAACAATAAGAACAGCATGTGGGCGTTATTCATGATAAGAAATGTGAAAAAACAAAGACCTGTCAATCTGGATCTCAAAACGATCCGGTTCCCCGTAACAGCAATAGCGTCCATTCTGCACCGTGTTTCTGGTGTGATTACGTTTGTGGCGGTCGGTATTTTGCTGTGGTTACTGGGCACCAGCCTCTCTTCCCCTGAAGGATTCCTCCAGGCCTCGGCCATCATGAATAGCTTCTTCGTGAAATTTATCATGTGGGGCATTCTCACCGCGCTGGCCTATCACGTTGTTGGCGGCGTACGCCACATGCTGATGGACTTTGGCTATCTGGAAGAGACGTTCGAGGCCGGGAAACGTACCGCGAACATTTCATTTGTGATCACTGTCGTGCTTTCACTTCTCGCAGGAGTTCTCGTATGGTAAGCAACGCCTCCGCATTAGGACGCAACGGCGTACATGACTTCATTCTGGTCCGTGCTACCGCCATCGTTCTCACCCTTTACATCATCTATATGATCGGTTTCTTCGCGACCAGCGGCACGCTGACGTGGGAAATCTGGAGTGGTTTCTTCGGATCGGCCTTCACCAAAGTGTTCACCCTGCTGGCCCTGTTCTCCATCCTTATCCATGCCTGGATCGGCATGTGGCAGGTGTTGACCGATTACGTTAAACCGCTGGCGATTCGCCTTCCGCTGCAACTGATTATTGTTGTTGCGCTGCTGGTTTACGTCATTTATGGATTTGTTGTGGTGTGGGGTGTGTAATGAAACTGCCAGTCAGAGAATTTGATGCTGTTGTGATTGGTGCGGGTGGTGCAGGTATGCGCGCCGCACTGCAAATTTCCCAGAGCGGCCAGACCTGTGCGCTGCTCTCTAAAGTGTTCCCGACCCGTTCCCACACTGTGTCCGCGCAGGGCGGTATTACCGTTGCGCTGGGTAACTCCCATGAAGATAACTGGGAATGGCACATGTACGACACGGTAAAAGGTTCCGATTACATCGGCGACCAGGATGCCATCGAATATATGTGTAAAACCGGCCCGGAAGCGATTCTGGAGCTGGATCACATGGGTCTGCCGTTCTCCCGTCTGGAAAATGGCACCATCTATCAGCGTCCGTTTGGCGGCCAGTCGAAAAACTTCGGCGGCGAGCAGGCGGCACGCACCGCGGCGGCGGCTGACCGTACTGGTCACGCGCTGCTGCACACCCTGTATCAGCAGAACCTGAAAAACCATACCACCATCTTCTCCGAGTGGTATGCGCTGGATCTGGTGAAAAACGCCGATGGCGCAATTGTTGGCTGTACCGCGCTGTGCATCGAAACCGGTGAAGTGGTTTACTTCAAAGCCCGCGCGACCGTGCTGGCGACCGGCGGCGCAGGCCGTATTTATCAGTCCACCACTAACGCCCACATCAACACCGGTGACGGCGTCGGTATGGCTATTCGCGCCGGCGTACCGGTGCAGGACATGGAGATGTGGCAGTTCCACCCAACCGGTATCGCCGGTGCGGGCGTGCTGGTCACCGAAGGCTGCCGCGGTGAAGGTGGCTACCTGCTGAACAAACACGGCGAGCGCTTCATGGAGCGTTATGCCCCGAATGCGAAAGACCTGGCGGGTCGTGACGTGGTGGCGCGTTCCATCATGATCGAAATCCGTGAAGGCCGCGGCTGCGATGGCCCATGGGGTCCACACGCGAAGCTGAAGCTCGACCATCTGGGTAAAGAAGTGCTGGAATCCCGTCTGCCGGGCATCCTGGAACTGTCCCGTACCTTCGCGCACGTCGATCCGGTGAAAGAGCCGATTCCGGTTATCCCAACCTGCCACTATATGATGGGCGGTATTCCGACCAAAGTGACCGGTCAGGCGCTGACCGTGAACGAGCAGGGCGAAGACGTGGTCATTCCTGGCCTGTTCGCGGTAGGCGAAATCGCCTGCGTATCCGTACACGGTGCCAACCGTCTGGGCGGTAACTCGCTGCTGGACCTGGTGGTATTTGGTCGTGCGGTGGGTCTGCATCTGCAGGAGTCCATTGCCGAGCAGGGCGCGCTGCGTGATGCAACCGACGACGAAATCGACGCCTCTCTTGAACGCCTCAACCGCTGGAACGGTAACCGTAACGGCGAAGATCCGGTGGAAATCCGTAAAGCGCTGCAGGAGTGCATGCAGCACAACTTCTCGGTATTCCGCGAAGGCGATGCGATGGCCAAAGGCCTTGAGCAGCTGAAGGCGATCCGCGAGCGTCTGAAAAATGCCCGTCTGGACGACACCTCCAGCGAGTTCAACACCCAGCGCGTTGAGTGCCTGGAGCTGGATAACCTGATGGAAACCGCATTCGCAACCGCGATGTCGGCAAACTTCCGTACCGAAAGCCGTGGCGCCCATAGCCGCTTCGACTTCCCGGATCGTGACGATGAAAACTGGCTGTGCCATTCCCTGTATCTGCCAGAGTCGGAAACCATGACGCGTCGTAACGTCAACATGGAACCGAAACTGCGTCCGGCGTTCCCGCCGAAGATTCGTACTTACTAATGCGGAGACAGGATAATGAAACTCGAATTCTCAGTTTATCGTTATAACCCGGATGTTGATGACGCTCCGCGCATGCAGGACTACACCCTCGAAGCGGAAGAAGGTCGTGACATGATGCTGCTGGATGCCTTAATCCAGCTGAAAGAGAAAGATCCTACGCTGTCGTTCCGCCGCTCCTGCCGTGAAGGGGTATGTGGCTCTGACGGTGTGAACATGAACGGCAAAAACGGCCTGGCCTGCATCACGCCAATTTCAGCGCTGCAGCGTCCTGGTCAGAAAATTGTTATCCGTCCTCTGCCAGGCCTGCCGGTCGTGCGTGATTTGGTGGTAGACATGGGGCAATTCTATGCACAATATGAGAAGATTAAGCCTTACTTATTGAATAATGGGCAAAATCCACCCGCTCGCGAGCACTTACAGTCTCCTGAGCAGCGTGAAAAACTCGATGGTCTGTACGAGTGTATTCTCTGCGCATGCTGTTCAACGTCCTGCCCGTCGTTCTGGTGGAACCCGGACAAGTTTATCGGCCCTGCGGGTCTGCTGGCTGCCTATCGCTTCCTTATCGACAGCCGCGACACCGAAACCGACAGCCGTCTGGAAGGATTAAGTGACGCTTTCAGCGTATTCCGCTGCCATAGCATCATGAACTGCGTCAGTGTGTGTCCGAAGGGGCTGAACCCGACGCGCGCCATCGGCCATATTAAGTCGATGCTGCTGCAGCGCAGTGCGTAAGTAGTGAGAGGGGAGCGCTGTTCCCCTCACCCTAACCCTCTCCCAAAGGGAGAGGGAATAAATTGCAGAAACCTTTAAAAACTGCCCTGAAGTCTAGACAGTTTCTAAAGGTTCCTTCGCGGGCCAAATGAAAAGAGCTCGCAGGTGAACCCCGGCACGTACACGCGGTGTGCGTGGTAGTTTCTACGGCGAAAGTAAGCATAAAAATGCTTAAGGGATCACGATGCAGAACGGCGCAATGAAAGCCTGGCTGGACTCTTCTTACCTCTCTGGTGCCAACCAGAGCTGGATAGAACAGCTCTATGAAGACTTCTTAACCGATCCTGACTCAGTGGACGCAAACTGGCGTTCCATGTTCCAGCAGTTGCCTGGTACAGGGGTCAAACCGGATCAATTCCATTCCAAAACACGTGATTATTTCCGTCGTCTGGCGAAGGATGCCTCACGTTACTCTTCTGCGATTTCCGACCCTGACACCAATGCGAAGCAGGTTAAAGTCCTGCAGCTTATCAACGCTTATCGCTTCCGCGGTCACCAGCATGCGAATCTCGATCCGCTGGGACTGTGGCAGCAGGAACGTGTGGCCGATCTCGATCCGGCGTATCACGATCTGACCGAGGCCGATTTCCAGGAAAGCTTTAACGTAGGTTCCTTTGCCATCGGCAAAGACACGATGAAGCTGGGCGATCTGATTGACGCGCTCAAGCAAACCTACTGCGGCTCCATCGGCGCGGAATATATGCACATTACCTCTACCGAAGAGAAACGCTGGATCCAGCAGCGCATCGAATCCGTAGCGGGCCACGCGACCTTCTCGGCCGACGAGAAGAAACGCTTCCTCAGCGAACTGACCGCAGCGGAAGGGCTTGAGCGCTATCTGGGCGCGAAGTTCCCGGGCGCAAAACGCTTCTCGCTGGAAGGCGGCGACGCGCTGGTGCCGATGCTGAAAGAGCTGATTCGCCACGCAGGCAAGAGCGGCACCCGTGAAGTGGTGCTCGGCATGGCGCACCGTGGTCGTCTGAACGTGCTGGTCAACGTGCTGGGTAAAAAACCGCAGGACCTGTTCGACGAATTCGCGGGCAAACATAAAGAACACCTCGGCACCGGCGACGTGAAGTACCACATGGGCTTCTCGTCAGATATCGAAACCGAAGGCGGTCTGGTTCACCTGGCGCTGGCGTTTAACCCGTCACACCTGGAAATCGTCAGCCCGGTGGTTATCGGTTCCGTGCGCGCGCGTCTGGATCGTCTGGACGAGCCGAGCAGCAATAAAGTGCTGCCAATCACCATCCACGGTGATGCGGCGGTCACAGGGCAGGGCGTGGTTCAGGAAACCCTGAACATGTCGAAAGCGCGTGGTTATGAAGTGGGCGGTACCGTTCGCATCGTGATCAACAACCAGGTGGGCTTCACCACCTCTAACCCGCTGGATGCCCGTTCTACCCCGTACTGCACCGACATCGGTAAGATGGTACAGGCGCCAATCTTCCACGTTAATGCGGATGACCCGGAAGCCGTTGCTTTCGTTACTCGTCTGGCGCTGGACTTCCGTAATACCTTTAAGCGCGATGTGTTCATTGACCTCTTCTGCTACCGCCGTCACGGCCACAACGAAGCGGATGAGCCAAGTGCAACCCAGCCGCTGATGTACCAGAAAATCAAAAAACACCCGACGCCGCGCAAAATCTATGCTGACAAGCTGGAAAGCGACAAGGTGGCGACGCTGGAAGATGCGACCGAAATGGTCAACCTCTACCGCGACGCGCTGGACGCGGGTGAATGCGTGGTGAAAGAGCTGCGTCCGATGAACATGCACTCCTTTACCTGGTCGCCGTACCTCAACCACGAGTGGGATGAGAGCTACCCGAACAAGGTTGAGATGAAGCGCCTGCAGGAGCTGGCTAAACGCATCAGCACCGTGCCGGACGCTATCGAGATGCAGTCTCGCGTGGCGAAAATTTACGCCGACCGTCAGTCCATGGCGGCAGGCGAGAAGCTGTTCGACTGGGGCGGGGCGGAAACGCTGGCCTACGCAACGCTGGTTGACGAAGGCATTCCTGTTCGTCTGTCCGGTGAAGATGCGGGCCGTGGGACCTTCTTCCACCGTCACGCAGTGGTTCACAACCAGTCTAACGGTTCAACCTACACTCCGCTGCAGCACGTGCATAACGGTCAGGGCCAGTTCAAGGTCTGGGACTCCGTGCTGTCTGAAGAAGCGGTACTGGCCTTCGAATACGGCTACGCAACTGCGGAACCGCGCACCCTGACCATCTGGGAAGCGCAGTTCGGTGACTTCGCCAACGGTGCGCAGGTCGTTATCGACCAGTTCATCTCCTCCGGCGAGCAGAAGTGGGGCCGCATGTGTGGCCTGGTGATGCTCCTGCCGCACGGTTATGAAGGCCAGGGTCCGGAGCACTCCTCCGCGCGTCTGGAACGTTATCTGCAGCTCTGCGCCGAGCAGAACATGCAGGTCTGCGTGCCGTCCACCCCGGCTCAGGTGTACCACATGCTGCGTCGTCAGGCGCTGCGCGGTATGCGCCGTCCGCTGGTGGTGATGTCGCCGAAATCCCTGCTGCGTCACCCGCTGGCGGTCTCCAGCCTGGAAGAGCTGGCGAACGGTACCTTCCTGCCGGCCATCGGTGAAATTGACGAGCTGGATCCGCAGGCCGTTAAGCGTGTCGTAATGTGTTCTGGTAAGGTTTATTACGACCTGCTGGAACAGCGCCGTAAGAACGATCAGAAAGATGTCGCCATCGTGCGTATCGAACAGCTTTATCCGTTCCCGCATCAGGCGATGCAGGAAGTGCTGAAACAGTACGCTCACGTACATGATTTTGTCTGGTGCCAGGAAGAGCCGCTCAACCAGGGCGCATGGTACTGCAGCCAGCATCATTTCCGTGAAGTGATTCCATTTGGGTCAGCCCTGCGCTATGCAGGTCGCCCGGCCTCCGCCTCTCCGGCGGTAGGGTATATGTCCGTTCACCAGAAGCAGCAACAAGATCTGGTCAATGACGCGCTGAACGTCGATTAATTAAAGGATACATAATGAGTAGCGTAGATATTCTTGTTCCCGACCTGCCTGAATCCGTAGCAGATGCGACCGTCGCTACCTGGCACAAAAAACCAGGCGATGCCGTTAAGCGCGATGAAGTGCTGGTAGAAATCGAAACTGACAAAGTGGTACTGGAAGTACCGGCTTCGGCGGATGGCGTTCTGGACGCGGTGCTGGAAGATGAAGGCACCACCGTCACCTCTCGTCAGATCCTGGGGCGCCTGCGTGAAGGCAACAGCGCGGGCAAAGAGTCCAGCGCGAAGTCTGAAGAGAAAGCTTCTACGCCGGCTCAGCGCCAGCAGGCTTCTCTGGAAGAACAGTCTAACGACGCCCTCAGCCCGGCGATCCGTCGCCTGCTGGCTGAACACAGCCTTGACCCGGCAGCCATCAAAGGCACCGGTGTGGGCGGTCGTCTGACCCGCGAAGACATCGACAAGCACCTGGCGAAAGCGCCTGCTCAGGCGGAAGCGAAAGCCCCTGTGGCCGCGCCGGCAGCTCAGCCTGCTCTGGGTGCCCGCAGCGAAAAACGCGTACCGATGACGCGCCTGCGTAAGCGCGTGGCCGAGCGTCTGCTGGAAGCGAAAAACTCCACCGCGATGCTGACCACCTTCAACGAAGTGAACATGAAGCCAATCATGGATCTGCGTAAGCAGTACGGTGACGCGTTTGAAAAACGTCACGGTATCCGTCTGGGCTTCATGTCCTTCTACGTGAAGGCGGTGGTTGAAGCGCTGAAACGCTACCCGGAAGTGAACGCGTCTATCGATGGCGATGACGTGGTTTACCACAACTACTTCGACGTCAGCATGGCGGTTTCTACCCCACGCGGCCTGGTGACCCCGGTTCTGCGTGATGTGGATACCCTGGGTATGGCTGACATCGAGAAGAACATTAAAGAGCTGGCCGTGAAAGGCCGCGACGGCAAGCTGACCGTAGACGATCTGACCGGCGGTAACTTCACCATTACCAACGGCGGCGTATTCGGCTCGCTGATGTCTACCCCGATCATTAACCCGCCGCAGAGCGCGATCCTGGGTATGCATGCCATTAAAGATCGCCCGATGGCGGTAGACGGTAAAGTTGAGATCCTGCCGATGATGTACCTGGCGCTCTCTTACGACCACCGCCTGATCGACGGCCGCGAGTCCGTGGGCTTCCTGGTAGCTATTAAAGAGCTGCTGGAAGATCCAACGCGTCTGCTGCTGGACGTCTAGTAACGATTTAGCATCACCTGCCCCGTGGACCGGCACACGCTGCGCCGGTCTACAGGTTTGAAGATAACGATTACCCTGAAGGATGGATAGAACACATGAACTTACATGAATATCAGGCCAAACAGCTGTTTGCCCGGTATGGCTTACCGGCTCCGGTGGGTTATGCCTGTACTACCCCGCGTGAAGCAGAAGAAGCCGCATCTAAAATCGGTTCCGGCCCGTGGGTAGTTAAATGTCAGGTTCACGCTGGTGGCCGTGGTAAAGCGGGCGGTGTGAAGGTTGTTAAGAGCAAAGAAGAGATTCGTGCGTTTGCTGAACATTGGCTCGGCAAGCGTCTGGTGACCTACCAGACAGATGCGAACGGCCAGCCGGTTAACCAGATCCTGGTCGAAGCGGCGACCGACATCGCGAAAGAGCTGTACCTGGGCGCGGTGGTTGACCGTAGCTCCCGTCGCGTGGTGTTCATGGCGTCTACCGAAGGCGGCGTGGAAATTGAAAAAGTGGCGGAAGAGACCCCGCACCTGATCCACAAAGTGGCTATCGATCCGCTGGCGGGCCCAATGCCTTATCAGGGTCGCGAGCTGGCGTTCAAGCTGGGTCTGGAAGGCAAGCTGGTTCAGCAGTTCACCAAGATCTTCATGGGCCTGGCGACTATCTTCCTTGAGCGCGATCTGGCGCTGATTGAGATCAACCCGCTGGTGATCACCACCCAGGGCGACCTGATCTGCCTCGACGGCAAGCTGGGCGCTGACGGCAACGCGCTGTTCCGCCAGCCGGATCTGCGCGAAATGCGCGACCAGTCTCAGGAAGATCCGCGTGAAGCACAGGCTGCTCAGTGGGAGCTGAACTACGTGGCGCTGGATGGCAACATCGGCTGCATGGTTAACGGTGCGGGCCTGGCGATGGGCACCATGGACATCGTTAAGCTGCACGGCGGTGAGCCGGCAAACTTCCTCGACGTGGGCGGTGGCGCAACCAAAGAGCGCGTAACCGAAGCGTTCAAAATCATCCTCTCTGACGACAACGTTAAAGCGGTACTGGTTAACATCTTCGGCGGCATCGTCCGTTGCGACCTGATTGCAGACGGCATCATCGGTGCGGTAGAAGAAGTGGGTGTTAACGTTCCGGTGGTTGTGCGTCTGGAAGGTAACAACGCTGAACTCGGCGCGAAAAAACTGGCTGACAGCGGCCTGAATATTATTGCAGCGAAAAGTCTGACGGATGCAGCTCAGCAGGTTGTTGCCGCAGTGGAGGGGAAATAATGTCAGTTTTAATTAATAAAGATACCAAGGTTATCTGCCAGGGCTTCACCGGTAGCCAGGGGACTTTCCACTCCGAACAGGCGATTGCCTACGGCACGCAGATGGTTGGCGGCGTAACGCCAGGTAAAGGCGGCACCACGCACCTGGGCCTGCCGGTGTTCAACACCGTGCGTGAAGCGGTAGAAGCGACGGGCGCAACCGCGACCGTGATCTACGTTCCGGCACCGTTCTGCAAAGACTCCATTCTGGAAGCGATCGACGCAGGCATCAAGCTGATCATCACCATCACCGAAGGCATCCCGACCCTGGATATGCTGACCGTGAAGGTGAAGCTGGACGAAGCAGGCGTGCGCATGATCGGCCCGAACTGCCCAGGCGTGATCACTCCGGGCGAATGCAAAATCGGCATCATGCCTGGCCACATTCACAAGCCGGGCAAAGTGGGCATCGTTTCCCGTTCCGGTACTCTGACCTATGAAGCGGTTAAGCAGACCACCGACTACGGCTTCGGCCAGTCCACCTGCGTGGGCATCGGCGGTGACCCAATCCCGGGATCTAACTTCATCGACATCCTGAAGCTGTTCCAGGAAGATCCGCAGACCGAAGCGATCGTGATGATCGGTGAGATCGGCGGTAGCGCGGAAGAAGAAGCGGCTGCTTATATCAAAGAACACGTAACCAAGCCTGTTGTCGGCTACATCGCGGGTGTGACTGCGCCGAAAGGCAAGCGTATGGGCCACGCGGGCGCGATCATCGCCGGTGGTAAAGGTACGGCTGATGAGAAGTTTGCTGCGCTGGAAGCCGCAGGCGTGAAGACCGTTCGCAGCCTGGCGGATATCGGCGAAGCACTGAAATCCATCATTAAGTAAGTCCTCTCTGCTCCCCGAACGGGGAGCGATGAAGTATAAAAATGTCCGTTTCGACATGGTTGGCCGCTGTAAAGCGGCCTTTTTTATTGCCTGCGTCTGGCGACGAGAGTGAACTTGTAGTCGTCGGTATTGAACACGTTGCGGCTGTATTCAAACACCCGTCCGTCCTTCAGGAACCCGCGGGAGACTTTTTCCAGGATCGGCTTTGCCGGATCGAGCGACAGCGCGGCGATCGCCTCCTCTGACGGCATGATCGGCATCAGCTCCTGCTCGCTGCGATCGATAACCAGCTTTTTGATCTGCTCAACGTAGTGATATTTCGAATTCTCCATCACTTCCCAGGTGAGGTCGGGAAACATGGCCAGCGGCATCCATGTCTCCTCCAGGTTCACCGGCTTCTGCTTGATGAAACGCACGCGCTTAACGTGCCAGACCTTATCTTCCACGCCAACCGCTAATGTTGCCGCCAGCCGCGCATCGGCTTTCACCACTTCAAAGATTTTGACATCACTGTGCGTATCGACATGACGATCCGCCAGCTTTTCGTAAAAGCCGGTGAGCTGATAAATATCGTAATTGACGCGCTCCTCTTTTTTTACATAAGAGCCGCTGCCCTGAATACTTTCGATGATCTGCTCGTCGGCGAGCAGTTTCAGGGCCTGCCGCACGGTGACGCGGCTGACGCGAAACGCCTCCTGAAGACTGGACTCCGTCGGCAGCGCGTCTCCGGGTTTTAATTCCCCGGCGTTGATTTTCTCGCGGAACGCATCGGCTATTTGCCGATACATCGGTTTGTTGCCCATTTTATCGCGCCTGCTTAATACCTTTTCAGGGAATTATGCATTCAACTGATGATTTGTAAATAATACAATTAAAATACAAATTTGGCTTTTAGTGAAAGTGATCACATAAATGTATTATCAGGTCTGCCAGAATCCTCCCCAGACAATAACTCTGTATAGGTGAGGATCTTTATGAACCTGACGACTCTGACCGATCCGCGTGCTGTTTGCGTTCAGGCGCAGTTTACCCGCCGGGATGAGGCAATCCGTCAGCTTACGGCGCGGCTGGTGGCGCTGGGCAAAATCGCTGATGCCGATGCGTTTCTGGAGGAGGTGTTTCATCGGGAATCGCTTGGGCCGACCGCGCTGGGTGAAGGACTGGCCGTTCCTCACGGTAAATCAACCGTCGTGAAGGAGGCGGCTTTTGCCGTGGCAACTCTGCGAGAACCGCTTGCATGGGAAGGCGTGGACGGGCCGGAAGAGGTTGAGCTGGTTTTTCTGCTCGCCATTCCGCCAGCAGAAGCGGGTTCGACCCATATTCAGGTGCTGACGGAGCTGACGTCTCGCCTGGCGGATGACGATCTCAGGGCGCGCGTGATGGCTGCTACCACGGCGGAAGACGTGCTTGCTGCGCTTGAAGCTGTCCCTGACACGGAAGAGGCAGGCGTCGCGCTGAATGCCCCGACAATCGTCTGCGTGACCGCCTGTCCGGCCGGGATCGCGCATACCTATATGGCCGCAGAGTACCTGGAAAAAGCGGGACGCAAGCTTGGCGTCAACGTGGTGGTCGAAAAGCAGGGGGCGAACGGCATTGAGGGGCGCATCACCGCGCAGCAGCTTCGTGAGGCCAAAGCGTGCATTTTTGCCGCAGAAGTGGCGATCAAAGAGAGCGAGCGTTTTCAGGGGATCCCCGCCATCTCCGTGCCCGTCGCGGAGCCTCTGCGCCATGCTGAAGCGCTGATTGAGCGCGCGCTGGCGCTGCAGCCTGCATCCGATGCGCGTCCTGCGCATGTCGATACCGAAACGAAAAAGAGCGTTAAAACTGAACTCAAGCAGGCACTTCTCAGCGGTATCTCTTTTGCGGTGCCGCTGATCGTCGCTGGCGGTACGGTGCTGGCCGTGTCGGTACTGCTGGCGCAAATCCTGGGTCTGCAGCACCTGTTTGACCAGGAAAACTCGTGGCTGTGGATGTACCGCAAGCTTGGCGGTGGCATGCTCGGCATTCTGATGGTACCTGTTCTGGCGGCCTATACCGCGTATTCGCTGGCGGATAAACCTGCGCTGACGCCGGGCTTTGCGGCCGGTCTGGCTGCCAATATGATCGGCTCCGGTTTTCTGGGCGCTATCGTCGGTGGGCTGATCGCGGGCTATCTGATGCGCTGGGTGAAAAACCACATCCGGCTCAGTAGCCGCTACAACGGCTTTCTGACCTTTTATCTCTATCCGGTGATTGGCGTGCTCGGCGCGGGCAGCCTGATGCTGTTTGTGATTGGCGAACCGGTGGCCTGGCTCAATAACACGCTCACCGTCTGGCTTAACGGTCTCTCTGGCGCGAATGCGCTGCTTCTGGGGGCAATCCTCGGGTTTATGTGCTCATTCGATTTGGGTGGCCCGGTCAACAAAGCCTCTTACGCGTTTTGCCTGGGGGCGATGGCGAACGGCGTTTATGGTCCTTACGCAATCTTTGCCTCCGTCAAAATGGTCTCAGCTTTCACCGTCACGGCGTCGACGATGCTGGCGCCGAAGCTGTTTAAACCGTTTGAAATTGAAACCGGTAAATCAACGTGGCTGCTCGGCCTGGCGGGCATTACCGAAGGGGCGATCCCGATGGCGATTGAAGATCCGCTTCGCGTCATTGGCTCATTTGTGCTCGGCTCCATGGTAACAGGCGCGGCTGTCGGTGCGATGGGGATCGGGTTGTCTACCCCGGGGGCCGGGATTTTCTCTCTCTTTTTACTTCACGATGCCGGGTTGGGCGGTGTGGTTGCGGCGGCGGGCTGGTTTGGCGCGGCGCTGGCGGGGACCGCTGTCTCCACGTTTGTTCTGCTGCTCTGGCGACGTCAGGCAGTAAAAAAGGGCAAGTACCTCACAGAAGACGCCATACCGTAAAAACTCACAAAACAGGAAACGAAGATGAAAGCTGTATCTCGCGTTCATATCACGCCGCATATGCACTGGGACCGTGAGTGGTACTTCACCACTGAAGAGTCGCGCATTCTTCTGGTCAATAATATGGAAGAGATCCTGACCCGCCTGGAGCAGGACGACGAGTATAAATATTACGTCCTTGATGGCCAGACGGCGGTGCTGGAAGATTATTTTGCCGTCGTGCCCGAAAACCGCGCGCGGGTAAAGGCGCTTGTGGAGCGCGGAAAACTGATTATCGGCCCCTGGTATACCCAGACCGATACCACGATTGTCAGCGGCGAGTCGATTGTCCGCAACCTGATGTACGGCATCCGGGACTGTATGGCGTTCGGCGAGCCGATGAAGATCGGCTATCTGCCGGATTCGTTTGGTATGTCCGGCCAGCTTCCGCATATCTATAACGGATTTGGCATTACCCGGACGATGTTCTGGCGCGGCTGCTCGGAACGACACGGGACCGATAAAACCGAATTTCTCTGGCAGAGCCAGGACGGCAGTGAAGTCACGGCGCAGGTGCTGCCGCTGGGCTACGCGATTGGTAAGTACTTACCGGAGGACGAAGCCGGGCTGCGAAAACGGCTCGACAGCTATTTCGACGTTCTGGAAAAGGCCTCCGTCACCAAAGAGATTTTGCTGCCCAACGGTCACGATCAGATGCCGCTGCAGCAGAACATTTTCTTCGTGATGGATAAGCTGCGTGAAATCTATCCGCAGCGTCAATTTGTAATGAGCCGCTTTGAAGAGGTGTTTGACCACATTGAGGCACGCCGCGATGAACTGGCGACCCTGAAAGGGGAGTTTATCGACGGGAAATACATGCGCGTGCACCGGACAATCGGCTCCACGCGCATGGATATCAAAATTGCCCATGCGCGTATTGAGAACAAACTTGTCAACATCCTCGAACCGCTGGCAACGCTTGCATGGACGCTGGGCTTCGATTATCACCACGGCCTGCTGGAGAAGATGTGGAAAGAGATCCTTAAAAACCACGCTCACGACAGCATCGGCTGCTGCTGCAGCGACAAGGTGCATCGTGAGATTGTCTCTCGTTCTGAACTGGCTGAAGACATGGCAGATAACCTGGTGCGTTTCTATATGCGCAAGATTGTCGACAACATGCCGCAAAGCGACGCCGACAAACTGGTGATGTTCAACCTGATGCCCTGGCCGCGTGAAGAGGTGATGAACACCACGATTCGACTGCGCGCCAGCCAGTTCCGTCTGTTGGATGATAAAGGCAACGAGATCCCGTATTTCATTCGCAGCGCGCGCGAGCTGGACCCTGGTCTCATTGACCGGCAGATTGTCCATTACGGTAATTATGAGCCGTTTATGGAGTTTGATATTCAGCTCAGCCAGATACTGCCGTCGATGGGCTACCGTACGCTGTTTATCGAGCCAAACGTGGCCGGGAAGGTGGTCTCTCCGGTGATAAACACCGAATCCTTGCTCGAAAACGCCTTCTGGCAGATTGATTTAAATAACGACGGTACGCTGCGCCTGCGCGACAAAGAAACCGGGCTGATTTATGACCGGGTGCTGGAAATCGAAGAGAGTTCGGATGATGGCGATGAGTACGACTACTCGCCTTCGCGGGAAGAGTGGAGACTCACTTCAGCGCAGGGCGAGCATCAGGTCGAGGTTATACACGAAGGCTGGCAGAGCAGGGCGGTGATTCGCCATCAGATCGCGGTACCGGCTAATCTGGCCGAACGCGCGGCGCGTCAGCGAAGCGGGTCTCTCGGCGCTGAGGTTGAAATCACGCTTAGCCACCACAGCAGACGTATTGATGTGGCGGTGCGTCTGGATAATCAGGCTGACGACCACCGCGTCCGCGTGCTGATCCCTACGCCGTTTATGACAGAGGACGTGTTAGCGGATACCCAGTTTGGCACCCTCACTCGTCCGGTGCAGGACGCGGCGATGGAAAACTGGCAGGAGGAGGGGTGGAAAGAAGCGCCCGTTCCCGTCTGGAATTTACTCAACTATGCCGTCCTGCAGGAAAAACGAAACGGGCTTGCGCTGTTCACCGAAGGACTACGCGAGTTTGAAGTAGTAGGTGAGGATAAAAAAGCCTTTGCCCTGACCCTGCTGCGCGGCGTGGGGTTACTCGGCAAAGAAGATTTGCTGTTGCGCCCCGGTAGGCCTTCAGGAATCAAAATGCCTGTTCCTGACTCCCAGGTGCGCGGTTCGTTAAGCTGTCGCTTTAGCCTCTTCAGCTTCAGTGGAACGCCGGAAAACGCGGGCGTCGCGCAGCAGGCTAAATCGTGGTTAACGCCGGTGCAGTGCTATAACAAAATTCCCTGGGACGCGATGAAGCTCAATCGCTCGTCGTTTACCACGCCGGAAAGTTACAGCCTGCTGGCGCTTTCGCCCACGGGATGCGTACTCAGTACGCTCAAAAAGGCTGAAGATCGAGACGAGCTCATTCTTCGTCTGTTCAACCCTTCCGAGTCCAGCGCATGTGACGCGACGTTATCCGTGGGTCCGACCGTGAAACGGTGCTGCGAAACGGACATGAATGAACGGATAATAGACAATCGTGAAGAAGAGGGCATCGTCGGGGCGTTCAGACCGGGACAGTCACGAACCTTCAGCATTCTTCTTGCCTGAAAACCGCTGACACGATCAAAAGGCCGCAGAGTTTGCGGCCTTTTTTCATTAAATAGTCACGCTTCGGTGTTAACTTCCAGGATAATAAAAGTAAATTAAATGTAATTTCTAAGGGTTGCAAAAACAGAATGGAAAAATAAACTGGCCCAGCTACGCTTATTGTTTGTCCCGCTTCGACAGGGCATTTTTCTCTCGCGTTAATTAAAATCACTTCTGTTTATATTTTTTTTGGTCTTCGATAACCAATCGCATCTTTGCATGCACATATCATTAACATGGTTTTTACCATTCTCACCGCAGCTAAACATGATTAACATCAAGAATGGTTTTTGATTTAAATCAAAGTTTAATGCTTGGAAAAAGATGCCGAAAAGCGCTAAATTGTCCCCGATCAAAATGGCCGAAAAGTGGTAATTTTGCTATAAATTGATCGCCGTCGAAAAACGTAAATGTGATTCAATAAAAACCTGTTTATTGTAAGGGTTTTGCAGCGTATTATATTTGCGGGATCAATTTGAGTTTTTTATTAACCTATTTGTAACCTGTCGTCATCGTTTTTATCCTTCTCCAGGGTAATAACGACGACCAGGATGCGAATAATTTGTATTGGGGCATGCGTGTGAATCTCTTTCTGACGGGGTTCACTCTCGGAGTCTTCATGCGATGAGCAAGGAGTCATAATGTTAGACGTAGTCGAACTGTCGCGCTTACAGTTTGCCTTGACCGCGATGTACCACTTCCTGTTTGTGCCGCTGACGCTCGGTATGGCGTTCCTGCTGGCAATTATGGAAACGGTTTACGTCCTCTCCGGCAAACAGATTTATAAAGATATGACCAAGTTCTGGGGCAAGTTGTTCGGTATCAACTTCGCGCTGGGCGTGGCAACCGGTTTGACCATGGAGTTCCAGTTCGGGACTAACTGGTCTTACTATTCCCACTATGTAGGGGATATCTTCGGTGCGCCGCTGGCCATTGAAGGCCTGATGGCCTTCTTCCTCGAATCCACCTTTGTAGGTCTGTTCTTCTTCGGTTGGGACCGTCTGGGTAAAGTCCAGCACATGGCCGTAACCTGGCTGGTGGCATTAGGTTCGAACCTGTCCGCGCTGTGGATCCTGGTGGCGAACGGCTGGATGCAGAACCCGATCGCGTCTGACTTCAACTTCGAAACCATGCGTATGGAGATGGTCAGCTTTGCCGAGCTGGTCCTGAACCCGGTTGCTCAGGTTAAATTTGTTCACACCGTGGCATCTGGCTACGTGTGCGGCGCGATGTTCGTGTTGGGTATCAGCTCCTACTATATGCTGCGCGGTCGTGACTTCGCGTTTGCCAAGCGCTCCTTTGCTATCGCTGCAAGCTTCGGTATGGCTGCAATCCTCTCCGTTATCGTTCTGGGTGATGAATCCGGTTACGAAATGGGTGACGTGCAGAAAACCAAACTGGCCGCTATCGAAGCCGAATGGGAAACCCAGCCGGCACCTGCTGCCTTTACGCTGTTCGGTATTCCCGATCAGGACGCGCAGGAAAACCGCTTCGCCATCCAAATTCCTTACGCGCTGGGTATCATCGCAACCCGTTCTGTCGATAAGCAGGTAACGGGTCTGAAGGAGCTGATGGTTCAGCACGAAGAGCGTATCCGTAACGGTATGAAGGCTTACTCGCTGCTGGAACAGCTGCGTGCCGGCTCTACCGATCAGGCCGTTCGCGATCAATTTAACGACGTGAAGAAAGACCTGGGCTACGGTTTGTTGCTGAAACGTTATACCCCGAACGTTTCTGATGCGACGGAAGCACAGATTCAGATGGCGACCAAAGACTCGATTCCACGCGTTGCGCCACTGTACTTCGCATTCCGTATCATGGTGGGCTGCGGCATCATCATGCTACTGATCATTGCGGCGTCCTTCTGGTCCGTGATTCGTAACCGCATCGGCGAGAAAAAATGGCTGCTGCGCACCGCGCTGTACGGTATTCCACTGCCGTGGATCGCGATTGAATCCGGCTGGTTTGTAGCGGAGTATGGCCGTCAGCCATGGGCGATTGGTGAGGTACTGCCAACGGCGGTAGCGAACTCTTCCCTGACGGCAGGCGACCTGATCTTCTCCATGCTGCTGATCTGTGGTCTGTACACCCTGTTCCTGGTGGCTGAACTGTTCCTGATGTTCAAGTTCGCGCGCCTTGGCCCAAGCAGCCTGAAAACCGGTCGCTATCACTACGAGCAGTCCACTGTGACTACTCAGCCGGCACGCTAAGACAGGAGTCATCAAATGATCGATTATGAAGTATTGCGTTTTATCTGGTGGCTGCTGGTTGGCGTTCTGCTGATCGGTTTCGCCGTCACGGATGGTTTCGACATGGGGGTGGGGATGCTCACCCGTTTCCTCGGTCGTAATGACACCGAGCGTCGAATCATGATTAACTCCATCGCCCCTCACTGGGACGGTAACCAGGTGTGGCTGATCACCGCAGGCGGCGCGCTGTTCGCTGCCTGGCCGATGGTCTACGCGGCTGCGTTCTCCGGCTTCTATGTGGCGATGATTCTGGTGCTGGCCTCTTTATTCTTCCGTCCGGTCGGTTTCGACTACCGTTCCAAGATTGAAGATACCCGCTGGCGCAACATGTGGGACTGGGGCATCTTCATTGGTAGCTTCGTTCCACCGCTGGTGATTGGCGTGGCATTCGGTAACCTGCTGCAGGGCGTACCGTTCCACCTCGATGAATACATGCGTCTTTACTACACCGGTAACTTCTTCCAGCTGCTGAATCCGTTTGGCCTGCTGGCCGGTGTGGTGAGCGTGGCGATGATCATCACTCAGGGCGCAACTTACCTGCAGATGCGTACTGTGGGTGAACTGCACCTGCGTTCCCGTGCTACTGCTCAGGTGGCGGCACTGGTGACCCTGGTTTGCTTCGCTCTGGCAGGCGTGTGGGTGGTGTACGGTATTGATGGCTACGTGGTGACGTCTGCGATTAACCACTCGGCACCGTCTAACCCGCTGACCAAAGAAGTGGCGCGTCAGGCTGGTGCATGGCTGGTGAACTTCAACAATACCCCTGCGCTGTGGGCGATCCCGGCTCTGGGCGTGCTGCTGCCGCTGCTGACCGTGCTGACGTCTCGTCTGGAGAAAGGTGCTCTGGCGTTCGTGTTCTCTTCACTGACGCTGGCGTGCATCATCCTGACGGCGGGTATTGCCATGTTCCCATTCGTCATGCCATCCAGCACCATGCTGAATGCTAGCCTGACCATGTGGGATGCAACCTCCAGCCATATGACGCTGAACTTAATGACTTACGTTGCTTGCGTGTTCGTTCCGATTGTTCTGGCATACACCATCTGGTGTTACTGGAAAATGTTCGGTCGTATCACCAAAGAACATATCGAAAGCAACACCCACTCTATGTACTAAGTAAGGAGCTGAATATGTGGTATTTCGCATGGATTTTAGGGACGCTTCTTGCCTGTGCTTTTGGTGTCATCACTGCCCTAGCGCTTGAGCACGTCGAAGCGACCAAAGCGGGTGAAGAAAAACACTGATGAATATTATCGCGAAGCTTTACGCGGTAATGGATAAGCGCCCGTTACGGGCGCTTTCTTTAGTGATGGCATTACTGCTGGCAGGCTGTATCTTCTGGGACCCGTCGCGCTTTGCGGCAAAGACCAGCGAGCTTGAGATCTGGCACGGCTTCCTCATCATGTGGGCAGTGTGTGCCGGGGTGATCCACGGCGTGGGCTTTCGTCCGAAAGCCGTTCACTGGCAGGGAATTTTTTGCCCGCTGATTGCCGATCTGGTGCTTCTCGCCGGTTTGATTTTCTTCTTCTTCTGAATAAGAAATGTCCGTTAACGTTATGGGCTTACCCGAGCCCATAAAAATTTACTCTCCGTTTACTTTCCCCCATTCCAAACCATCTTTCCCGCGCGTATAGTAGCGAAGTTTAAAAGCTCTAACTTTTGTTGCATTACTGGGATGTAAAGTGAATACAACGCTGTTTCGATGGCCGGTTCGTGTCTATTACGAAGATACCGATGCCGGTGGTGTGGTTTACCACGCCAGCTACGTTGCTTTTTATGAACGGGCACGCACAGAGATGCTGCGCCATCATCACTTTAGTCAACAGGTGCTGTTGGCTGAGCGAGTTGCCTTCGTGGTACGCAAGATGACGCTTGAGTATTTTGCGCCTGCCAGACTCGACGATATGCTCGAAGTCCAAACTGAAATTACATCAATGCGCGGGACCTCACTGGTTTTCACGCAGCGGATAGTCAACGCAGAGAACACCGTACTGAACTCAGCTGAAGTACTGATTGTTTGTGTTGATCCAACCATAATGAAGCCTCGTGCGCTTCCTAAGTCTATTGTCGCGGAGTTTAAGCAGTGACTGACATGAATATCCTTGATTTGTTCCTGAAGGCAAGCCTTCTGGTTAAACTTATCATGTTGATTTTGATTGGTTTTTCAATCGCATCCTGGGCCATCATTATCCAGAGAACGCGTATCCTCAATGCTGCTGGCCGTGAAGCGGAAGCATTTGAAGATAAGTTCTGGTCGGGTATTGAACTTTCTCGCCTGTATCAGGAGAGTCAGGGACGCCGTGAAAACCTGACCGGCTCCGAACAAATTTTCTATAGCGGATTCAAAGAGTTCGCTCGTCTGCATCGGGCAAACAATCATGCGCCGGAAGCCGTCGTGGAAGGGGCATCGCGTGCGATGCGTATCTCCATGAACCGCGAGCTGGAAAATCTTGAAACGCACATTCCTTTCCTCGGCACCGTGGGTTCTATCAGCCCGTATATCGGTCTGTTTGGTACCGTGTGGGGGATCATGCACGCCTTTATCGCGCTTGGCGCGGTGAAGCAGGCGACGTTGCAGATGGTTGCACCGGGTATCGCTGAAGCACTGATTGCGACCGCTATCGGTCTGTTTGCGGCAATTCCGGCGGTAATGGCTTACAACCGTCTGAACCAGCGCGTGAACAAACTGGAACTGAACTACGACAACTTTATGGAAGAGTTCACTGCGATTCTGCACCGTCAGGCGTTTACCAGCACCGAGAGCAACAAGGGGTAAACCATGGCCAGATCGCGTGGACGAGGTCGTCGCGAGCTCAAGTCCGAAATCAATATCGTGCCACTGCTGGACGTTCTGCTGGTACTGCTGCTGATCTTCATGGCAACAGCGCCCATCATTACCCAGAGTGTGGAAGTCGATCTACCGGATGCGACAGAATCACAGGCGGTGAGCACCAATGACGATCCTCCGGTTATCATTGAGGTTTCCGGCGTAGGGCAGTACAGCGTGGTGGTAGAAAAAGATCGTATGGATCAGCTGCCACCTGAGCAGGTTATTGCCGAAGCGCAGCGTCGCCTGGAGTCAAATCCGAAAACGGTCTTCTTAATCGGTGGCGCGAAAGACGTACCCTACGATGAAATTATTAAAGCGCTGAACTTGCTACATAGTGCGGGTGTTAAGTCAGTTGGCTTAATGACTCAACCTATTTGATCATCCGCGTAGTTTTTGGGAACCGATAGTGTCAAAGGCAACCGAACAGAACGACAAGCTTAAGCGAGCGATAATCGTCTCCGCAGTGCTGCACGTTATTCTTTTTGCAGCGCTGATCTGGAGTTCGTTCGACGAGCATATTGATGCATCAGCAGGCGGCGGTGGAGGGTCTTCCATTGACGCCGTAATGGTGGATCCCGGTGCGGTAGTGCAAAACTATAATCGCGAACAACAGCAGAAGGCGAGTGCCAAACGGGCTGAAGAGCAGCGTGAAAAACAGGCGCAACAGCAGGCGGAAGAGCTGCGTGAAAAGCAGGCCGCCGAGCAGGAGCGTTTGAAGCAGCTTGAGAAAGAACGTTTGCAGGCGCAGGAAGCCGCGAAAGCGCAGGCGGAACAGCAGAAGCAAGCCGAAGAGGCCGCGAAGAAAGCGCAGGAACAGCAAAAGCAGGCGGAAGAGGCGGCAGCAAAAGCCGCAGCGGATGCCAAAGCGCAGGCTGATGCCCAGGCAAAATTAGCGGCAGAAGCGGCGAAGAAAGCGGCTGCCGATGCCCAGAAGAAAGCTGAGGCCGAAGCCGCGAAGAAAGCCGCTGCGGATGCCCAGAAGAAAGCCGAAGCGGAAGCCGCGAAGAAAGCCGCTGCTGACGCACAGAAGAAAGCTGAAGCCGAAGCCGCGAAGAAAGCCGCTCAGGACGCAGAGAAGAAAGCGGCTGCCGAGGCTGCGAAGAAAGCCGCTGCGGCTGAGAAGGCTGCTGCCGAAAAAGCTGCCGCCGCTGAAAAAGCCGCTGCTGATAAAAAAGCTGCAGCTGAGAAGGCCGCTGCCGATAAGAAAGCAGCTGCTGAAAAAGCGGCTGCTAAAAAGGCTGCTGCCGCTGAGAAAGCCGCGGCCGCTGCAGGGGTTGACGATCTGCTGGGGGATTTAAGCTCCGGTAAGAATGCACCGAAAACGGGCGGTGGCGCGAAAGGAAACAACGCAGCGCCGACCGGAAGTGGTAACACTAAGAGTAACGGTGCGACAGGGGCTGAAATCAACGGCTATGCCGCGCAGATTAAATCGGCGATTGAAAGCCGGTTCTACGATGCGTCTTCCTATGCCGGTAAAACGTGTACGCTGCGTATAAAACTGGCTCCGGACGGCATGCTGCTTGATATTAAGTCTGAAGGTGGCGACCCGGCTTTATGTACTGCGGCTCTGGCTGCAGCGCGTCAGGCGAAGATGCCTAAACCGCCTTCTCAGGCAGTCTACGAAGTCTTCAAAAATGCGCCGCTGGACTTCAAACCTTAAGTTACATTTTCCCCGTGCAAACGGGGAAAAATAGACCAGGTTTAGTCACAGGGTTCTGGTAGTTTTGTCTATTTGAGTTTGTTAACATTCTGCTAAATTATCGTGGGTAAGGTTACCCGGATAAGGGAGATATGATGAAGCAGGCATTACGTGTAGCATTTAGTTTTTTAATGCTGTGGGCAGCAGTCCTGCACGCAGAAGTACGTATCGAGATCACCCAGGGGGTGGACTCGGCACGCCCAATCGGTGTTGTTCCGTTCCAGTGGGCCGGTCCTGGCGCTGCACCTGAAGATGCCGGTGGCATCGTGGCGGCTGACCTGCGTAACAGCGGTAAATTCAACCCGTTAGATCGTTCTCGTCTGCCGCAGCAGCCGGGCAGTGCGCAGGAAGTCCAGCCTGCTGCATGGTCTGCGCTGGGTATTGATGCCGTTGTGGTGGGGCAGGTTACGCCTAACCCGGACGGTTCTTACAACGTGGCCTGGCAGCTGGTGGATACCGGCGGTGCACCGGGTACCGTTCTGGCACAGAACTCTTACAAGGTCACTAAACAGTACCTGCGCTACGCGGCACACGCGGCCAGCGACGCGGTATTCGAAAAGCTGACCGGTATTAAAGGTGCGTTCCGTACCCGTATCGCATATGTGGTACAGACCAACGGCGGTCAGTTCCCGTACGAGCTGCGCGTCTCTGACTACGACGGTTACAACCAGTTCCTGGTGAAACGCTCTGCACAGCCGCTAATGTCTCCAGCCTGGTCTCCGGACGGTTCTAAGCTGGCCTATGTGACCTTCGAAAGTGGTCGTTCTGCGCTGGTTATCCAGACGCTGGCTAACGGTGCGGTGCGTCAGGTAGCGTCGTTCCCACGTCACAACGGTGCGCCTTCCTTCTCTCCAGATGGGTCTAAACTGGCGTTTGCGCTGTCTAAAACCGGTAGCCTGAACCTGTACGTGATGGACATTGGCTCCGGCCAGATCCGTCAGGTGACCGACGGTCGCAGCAACAATACTGAACCATCATGGTTCCCGGACAGCCAAAACCTGGCGTTTACCTCTGACCAGGCTGGCCGTCCACAAATCTATAAAGTGAACATCAACGGCGGTGCTCCGCAGCGTATCACCTGGGAAGGCTCTCAGAACCAGAACGCAGACGTGAGCAGCGACGGTAAATTCATGGTAATGGTCAGCTCCAACGGTGGGCAGCAGCACATTGCCAAACAAGATCTGGTAGCGGGTGGCGTTCAAGTTCTGTCGTCAACGTTCCTGGATGAAACGCCAAGTCTGGCACCTAACGGCACTATGGTAATCTACAGCTCTTCTCAGGGGATGGGATCTGTGCTGAATCTGGTTTCTACAGATGGGCGTTTCAAAGCGCGTATTCCGGCCACTGATGGACAGGTAAAATCACCTGCCTGGTCGCCGTATCTGTAAATAATAATTAATTGATTACTAAAGGAATCATAGAAATGCAACTGAACAAAGTGCTGAAGGGGCTGATGATCGCTCTGCCTGTAATGGCAATCGCAGCGTGTTCTTCTAACAAGAACGCCAGCAATGACCAGAGCGGCGAAGGCATGATGGGTGCCGGTACCGGTATGGACGCGAACGGCAATGGCAACATGTCTTCTGAAGAGCAAGCGCGTCTTCAGATGCAGCAGCTGCAGCAGAACAACATCGTTTACTTCGATCTGGATAAATACGACATCCGTTCTGACTTCGCTGCGATGCTGGATGCTCACGCTAACTTCCTGCGTAGCAACCCATCTTACAAAGTCACCGTAGAAGGTCACGCGGACGAACGTGGTACTCCAGAGTACAACATCTCCCTGGGTGAACGTCGTGCTAACGCCGTTAAGATGTACCTGCAGGGTAAAGGCGTTTCTGCTGACCAGATCTCCATCGTTTCTTACGGTAAAGAAAAACCTGCAGTACTGGGTCACGACGAAGCGGCTTACTCCAAAAACCGTCGTGCCGTACTGGTTTACTAAGAGAATTGCATGAGCAGTAACTTCAGACATCATCTGTTGAGTCTGTCGTTACTGGTTGGAATAGCGGCCCCCTGGGCCGCTTTTGCTCAGGCACCAATCAGTAGTGTCGGCTCAGGCTCGGTAGAAGACCGGGTCACTCAGCTCGAGCGTATTTCTAACGCTCACAGTCAGCTTTTAACCCAACTCCAGCAGCAACTTTCCGATAACCAAAACGATATTGACTCTCTCCGCGGTCAGATTCAGGAAAGTCAGTATCAGCTTAACCAGGTTGTGGAACGTCAGAAGCAAATTTTATTGCAGATAGATAGCCTCAGCAGTGGCGGTGCAGCAGCACAACCCGCAGCGGGCGATCAAAGCGGCGCGGCAACCTCAGCGCCTGCGCCGTCTGCTGATGCTTCAGCCTCAACAGGAGCGCCTGTACAGAGCGGTGACGCGAATACGGATTACAATGCGGCCATTGCCCTGGTGCAGGATAAATCTCGTCAGGATGACGCGCTCGCTGCGTTTCAGAACTTTATCAAGAAATACCCTGACTCAACCTATCAGCCAAATGCGAATTACTGGCTCGGTCAGTTGAATTACAACAAGGGTAAAAAGGACGATGCGGCGTTTTATTTTGCCTCCGTGGTAAAAAATTACCCGAAATCGCCGAAAGCGCCAGATGCGATGTTTAAGGTTGGCGTGATCATGCAGGACAAAGGCGACACGGCGAAAGCCAAAGCGGTTTATCAGCAGGTGGTCGCAAAATTCCCGGGCACCGAAGGTGCTAAGCAGGCGCAAAAACGCCTGAATTCGATGGGATGATTATCGCATGACCAGAAATCGCGTTATTTCTGGTCGTGCAGCATGATTACTAAGCAGTTAAGTGATCTTCATCGAAATTTTTGTTGCGCTGAATTCTTAAATCAGTAATATATGCCGCCGTTGCCACGGGATATCAAACAACGTGAAAGCAGCATAAAAGTGGGTCGTTAGCTCAGTTGGTAGAGCAGTTGACTTTTAATCAATTGGTCGCAGGTTCGAATCCTGCACGACCCACCACTAAGTCAGGTGGAATTAGTAGTAAAACGTGAAGGATAACGTTGCGTCAGCAACGGCCCGTAGGGCGAGGCGAAGCCGAGTCATCCTGCACGACCCACCACTTAACGCAGTTCCGGCAGTACAGAGTGGGTGATTAGCTCAGTTGGTAGAGCATCTCCTTTACACGGAGGGGGTCGGCGGTTCGAGCCCGTCATCACCCACCACTCGGGTCGTTAGCTCAGTTGGTAGAGCAGTTGACTTTTAATCAATTGGTCGCAGGTTCGAATCCTGCACGACCCACCAGTGTAGAAAGGCGCCCTAAAGGCGCCTTTTTGCTATCTGCCGTACAACAAATGCTCCGCCCATCTATTCCCGGTGACTTTTCACTCCAGATTCGCTATCTTGTTTAGTATATAAAACACAATTGCCCTGCGTTTTGCTTTGTCAGGCAAAAGAAAGGCAATATTGTTAAGCCAGTAAAACGAGAAGCCATAATGAGCGTGATGTTCGATCCTGAAGCCGCAATCTATCCGTTTCCGCCAAAGCCTGTGCCATTAAGCCAGGATGAAAAACAATTCTACCGCGAGAAGATCAAACGGCTTCTCAAAGAGCGCGATGCGGTGATGGTGGCCCATTACTACACCGATCCGGAAATCCAGCAGCTGGCGGAAGAGACCGGGGGCTGTATTTCTGATTCACTGGAGATGGCCCGCTTCGGTGCAAAACATCCCGCTTCCACGCTGCTGGTTGCAGGCGTGCGCTTTATGGGCGAAACGGCAAAGATCCTCAGTCCGGAAAAAACCATTCTGATGCCGACGCTCAATGCGGAGTGTTCGCTCGATCTCGGCTGCCCGATTGACGAATTCACCGCCTTCTGCGACGCCCATCCTGACCGGACCGTGGTTGTTTACGCCAACACCTCTGCGGCGGTAAAAGCGCGCGCAGACTGGGTGGTCACGTCGAGCATCGCCGTTGAGCTGATTGAGCATCTGGACAGCCTGGGTGAGAAAATTATCTGGGCCCCGGACCGCCATCTTGGCAATTACGTTCAGAAGCAGACCGGCGCTGACGTTCTCTGCTGGCAGGGCGCCTGCATTGTGCACGACGAATTCAAGACCCAGGCGCTGTCCCGTATGAAGGCGCTTTATCCTGACGCGGCCATTCTTGTGCACCCTGAATCACCGCAGTCGATTGTTGATATGGCCGATGCGGTTGGCTCAACCAGCCAGCTTATCAACGCGGCCAGGATGCTGCCGCACAAGCAGCTCATCGTCGCGACCGATCGCGGTATCTTCTATAAGATGCAGCAGGCCGTACCGGAGAAAGAGCTGCTGGAAGCCCCAACGGCAGGTGAGGGCGCGACGTGCCGCAGCTGCGCGCATTGCCCGTGGATGGCGATGAACGGCCTGAAGGCCATTGCCGAAGGGCTCGAGACAGGCGGTGCAGCGCATGAAATTCATGTGGACGCCGCTCTGCGTGAAGGTGCGTTAATTCCGCTTAACCGCATGCTGGATTTTGCGGCTACACTACGTACTTAATTCAAAAACGCCCTGGGGAAAAGATGGATTTTTTTAGCACGCAAAACATTCTGGTTCATATACCGATTGGTGCAGGTGGCTATGACCTGTCATGGATTGAAGCCGTAGGCACGCTGGCGGGGTTGCTGTGTATCTGGCTGGCAAGCCTGGAGAAGATCAGCAACTACGCGTTCGGGCTGATTAACGTCACGCTGTTTGCGATTATCTTCTTCCAGATCCAGCTGTACGCCAGCCTGCTTTTACAGCTGTTTTTCTTCGCCGCCAATATTTACGGCTGGTACGCCTGGTCCCGGCAGAACAGCCAGCAGGAGGCTGAACTGCAGATCCGCTGGCTGCCCTTACCGAAAGCCATCGCCTGGTTTGTCGCCTGCATCTTCGCCATTGGTTTGATGACCGTCTACATCAACCCGGTGTTTGCGTTCCTGACCCGCGTTGCCGTTTCGGTCATGTCCGCGATTGGCCTCAACGTGACGATGCCGGAGCTTCAGCCGGATGCCTTCCCGTTCTGGGATTCCTGCATGATGGTGCTGTCGATCGCGGCGATGGTCCTGATGACCCGTAAATACGTTGAGAACTGGCTGCTGTGGGTCATCATCAACGTCATCAGCGTGGTGATTTTTGCCCTTCAGGGCGTCTATGCCATGTCGCTGGAGTATCTGCTGCTGACCTTCATTGCCCTGAACGGCAGCCGGATGTGGATCAAGAGCGCGCGTGAGCGTGGCTCACACGCGCTTTCAAGCTAGTGGTGATGATGTGAATGGTCGGGCTGCGCCTCGTTAAGGTGGCAGTCCGGCCCGCTACAGGGCTGATACTCCATCTGGATGGTGGCGTGACCTATCTCATAGTGATGTTCAAGAAAGTGCTGGATGCGTTCAAGCAGCGCGTCGTGGTCGTGGGGCGGGATGACCTGGACGTGCAGCGTCATGACAGGCTTCTCGCCTACCAGCCAGACGTGCACGTGATGAACGTTACGCACTTCCGGGACAGTACGGCGCAGGTTTCGTTTCAGCTCGTCAATGTCCACTGATGCCGGCGCTCCTTCCAGCAGTTCATTGACGCTCTCCTTCAGTAGCCGCCAGGCGCTGCGCAAGACCAGACACGATACCAGCACGGAGAGAATGGGGTCGACAGGCGTCCAGCCGGTATAGAGGATCACCAGCGCGGCGACAATCGCCCCGACTGAGCCGAGCAAATCCCCCAGCACATGCAGAGCCGCAGCGCGAACGTTGAGGTTCTTTTCCCCGCTGCCGCGATGCAAAATCCAGAACGCCAGAATATTTGCCAGCAACCCCGCCACGGCAATCACCATCATTGTCGTCCCGGCGATGGGCTGCGGGTGCCTGAAACGCTGTACGGCCTCCCAGACGATTAGAACAGTAATAACCACCAGCGCGATGGCGTTAACAAACGCGGCAAGGGTGGTCAGCCTCAGCCAGCCGAAGGTATGACGCGCGTTGGGCGGGCGGCGAGCAAACTGCACCGCCAGCAGGGCGAAAAGCAGCGCTGCGGCATCGGTCAGCATATGTCCGGCATCAGCCAGCAGCGCCAGCGAGCCGGAAACCAGGCCGCCAATGACCTCGATAACCATAAACGTGGCCGTAACGCCAAAGGCCAGCATAAGTCGTTTTGCATTGTCGTTGCCGGGAGAAGATGGGGGTGAGTGGGTGTGCGCCATGTCTGCTTTCCTGATTCGTTATTATTTTAGTGTAGCGTTTTTAACACGTTACTCCAAAAAGAAAGGAGAGCCTGGGCTCTCCTTTCGCATTTGAAGCATCAAGAATTACTGGGTTGTGCCATCAGTTTTGGTATTGGCGTCGTTACCCACTTTGTCGTTCGGATCGGGACATTTGCCGTCCTTGCACATCGAGTTCTTATGAACCTCATCCGAGCTCATGTTGTCATGATTCATGGTGTCGGAAGCACTACCGTTCGGATGCAGCATAGTGCCGCCGGTGTTGGTATTGCCGGTATTGATCTGGCTGTTATCGACATTATTCGGGGCGATATTCTGTTTCGCATCAGGCGCAACCTGGCCTGCCGCTGCTGCCGCATTGGCATCACCGTTGCTGTCTGAAGCCCCCGTTTCTGCGGCCAGGACGCTGCCGCTGGCAAGGGTGAGTGTGGCAGTCAGGAAGAGGGTAGTCAGTTTTGTCATTTTCATGATGGTGCTCCTGTTCTTGTCGTTACGCTGGATAACATTCTCCAACAGTGCATCTTTTTAGAGGCGAAAGATTCCGCCTTACGGACTTACGTCAGTAGGGAATCGCGTTTAAGCGTTTAAAAATGGTTGTTACAGTTAAAAAGCTTAGGTTAGATCTCATTTTTCGCTATTTTGTGGCGATTTTTAGGCGAATTCCAGGAATTATCTGCGTGAAGTGTAAAACCGTGTTTACACTTCCTGGTCGACAAGATAGATTGAAAGGATTGCTTTCATTACTAAAGATATGGCAGAGCTGGAAAGAAGATGAATTATCAGAACGACGATTTACGCATCAAAGAGATCAATGAGTTATTACCTCCTGTAGCACTCCTTGAGAAATTCCCCGCCACTGAAAATGCCGCAAATACGGTTTCTCATGCTCGTAAAGCGATCCACAAGATCCTGAAAGGTAATGACGATCGTCTTCTGGTGGTGATTGGCCCGTGCTCCATTCACGATCCTGCCGCTGCGAAAGAGTATGCGGCGCGTCTGCTCACCCTGCGTGAAGAGTTAAAGGATGAGCTGGAAATCGTCATGCGCGTCTATTTTGAAAAACCGCGCACGACCGTGGGCTGGAAAGGGCTGATTAACGATCCGCACATGGATAACAGTTTCCAGATCAACGACGGCCTGCGCATTGCGCGCAAGCTGCTGCTGGAGATCAACGACAGCGGCCTGCCTGCTGCCGGCGAGTTCCTGGATATGATTACGCCACAATACCTGGCAGACCTGATGAGCTGGGGCGCCATTGGTGCCCGTACCACTGAATCTCAGGTTCACCGCGAGCTGGCTTCCGGTCTCTCATGTCCGGTGGGCTTCAAAAACGGTACTGATGGCACCATCAAAGTGGCTATCGATGCCATCAACGCCGCGGGTGCGCCGCACTGCTTCCTGTCCGTGACCAAATGGGGTCACTCCGCCATCGTCAACACCAGCGGTAACGGTGATTGCCACATCATTCTGCGTGGCGGTAAAGAGCCAAACTACAGTGCAAAACACGTGGCAGAGGTGAAGGCCGGGCTGGAAAAAGCCGGGCTGCCACCGCAGGTGATGATCGACTTTAGCCACGCCAACTCCAGCAAGCAGTTCAAAAAGCAGATGGAAGTGGGGGCAGACGTCTGTCAGCAGATCGCCAACGGTGAGAAGGCGGTAATTGGGGTGATGATCGAAAGCCATCTGGTTGAAGGTAACCAGAACCTGGAAGGCAGCGAGCCGCTGGTGTATGGCAAAAGCGTCACCGATGCCTGCATTGGCTGGGACGATACCGATGCCATCCTGCGTCAGCTGGCGAATGCGGTAAAAGCGCGCCGCGGCTGAGTCCTCACGCACAAATAAAAAAGCGCGGAAGGCTCCGCGCTTTTTTTTATGTCCGGCGAAAATTACTTCGCTTTACCCTGGTTCGCGACAGCCGCTGCTTTCGCTGCGATCTCGTCCGCGTTACCCAGGTAGTAATGTTTGATTGGCTTAAAGTTTTCGTCGAACTCATATACCAGCGGTACGCCAGTTGGGATGTTCAGTTCGAGGATCTCGTCTTCGCCCATGTTGTCCAGATATTTCACCAGCGCGCGCAGGGAGTTACCGTGAGCAGCGATGATCACGCGCTCACCGCTTTTCAGGCGTGGCAGAATGGTTTCGTTCCAGTAAGGCACAACGCGGTCGATGGTCAGCGCCAGGCTCTCGGTGGTTGGCAGCTCAGCGTCGGTCAGTTTCGCGTAGCGCGGGTCGTGGCCCGGATAGCGCTCGTCATCTTTGGTCAGCTCTGGTGGGGTGACCGCGAAGCCGCGACGCCACTGTTTAACCTGCTCGTCACCGTATTTCTCAGCGGTTTCCGCTTTGTTCAGACCCTGCAGCGCACCGTAGTGACGCTCGTTCAGTTTCCAGGATTTCTCAACCGGCAGCCAGGCCTGATCCAGTTCGTCCAGCACGTTCCACAGGGTGTGGATGGCACGTTTCAGCACAGAGGTGTAAGCAAAATCAAAGCTGAAGCCTTCTTCCTTCAGCAGTTTACCTGCTGCTTTTGCTTCGCTTACGCCTTTCTCGGACAGATCAACGTCGTACCAACCGGTAAAGCGGTTTTCGTTGTTCCACTGGCTTTCGCCGTGACGCACCAGGACCAGCTTAGTAATAGCCATCTCTTACTCCTCAAGCATTTTTAGAATGATAACAATTCTCATTATATTGCTGTGGCCGTGCCAGCAGCAACGCTTAACCCTAACCATAGCGAAAATAGTCTCTGAGTGTAAGATGCTTGTGAATCCAGGGTTAGGATTTTGTCAGCGATCGGCGCTATTTTCAGCAAGACGCGCAGAAAAAAGCCCTCCGATGGGAGGGCTGGAAATCATTTCGGAATAAAATGGTATTCCGTCACGCTAATGTACTCTTCACCGGGGCGCAGCACGCAGTCCGGCTGCGGCCATTCAGGATGATTGGGGCTGTCCGGCAGGAACTCGCTCTCAAGCGCAAGTCCTTGCCAGTCGCTGTACTCATTGTGTTCGCGCGCCGTCGTGCCGCCGAGGTAGTTGCCCGAGTAGAATTGCAGGGCTGGGGCGGTGGTATACACCGTCATCTGCAGTTTCTCATCGCTGGACCAGACCTGTGCGGCAGGCTGCTTCACATCACCTTTGGCGTGCAGCAGGAACGCGTGATCGTAGCCTTTCACCTTGCGCTGATCGTCATCGCTCAGGAAATCCTGGGCGATAACTTTCGCGCTGCGGAAGTCAAAGCTGGTCCCGCTCACGTCTTTCAGGCCCTGATACGGAATGCCCATCTCGTCAACCGGCAGATACGCGTCCGCCAGGATCTGCAGCTTGTGGTTACGCACGTCGCACTGGTTGCCGTCGAGATTGAAGTAGGCATGGTTAGTCAGGTTAACCGGACACGGCTTGTCGACCGTCGCACGGTATTCAATAGCGATACGGTTGTCGTCCGTCAGCGTAAAGCGCGCGGACGCGGTAAGGTTCCCCGGGAAGCCCTGATCGCCATCAAGCGAATCCAGCGAGAACAGCACTTCGCCGTCGTTTTGACGAACAATTTTCCAGCGGCGTTTATCAAACCCGTCCGGACCGCCGTGAAGCTGGTTCTCGCCCTGGCTTGGCAGCAGCGGGTACTGCACGCCGTCGAGCTCAAAACGGCTTTTCGCGATGCGGTTGGCATAGCGCCCGACGGACGCGCCCAGATAGGCAGACTGATTAACGTACTGCTCGGGTGAGGCGCAGCCCAGCAGGGTTTCGCGCACGCTGCCGTCCGGCATCGGTACGCGGGCAGAAAGCAGGGTCGCACCCCAGTCCATCAGCGTAACCACCATCCCCGCGCTGTTGCGCAGGGTTAACAGGCGATACGGCAGACCATCCGGTGCGAGGGTAGGTGTTTCGTTTAGCACTGTCCGGCTCCTTGTGATGCTTTACATACATAGAACGTTTCTTTGATGCCCGTTTGCGCTTCGTACTGCTTCGCCACGGCGTCCTGGACGGCAGGGACCAGCTCTTCCGGCACCAGCGCGACGATGCAGCCGCCAAAGCCGCCGCCCGTCATGCGCACGCCGCCTTTATCGTCAATAACCGCTTTGACGATGTCCACCAGGGTGTCGATCTGCGGTACGGTGATTTCAAAATCATCGCGCATGGAGGCGTGAGATTCCGCCATCAGCTCACCCATGCGCTTCAGGTCGCCTTTCGCCAGCGCGGAGGCGGCTTCAACGGTACGGGCGTTTTCGGTCAGCACGTGACGCACGCGTCTGGCGACGACAGGATCCAGCTCGTGCGCCACTTTGTTAAATTCATCGAGCGTCACGTCGCGCAGGGCAGGCTGCTGGAAGAAGCGCGCGCCGGTTTCGCACTGTTCGCGGCGGGTGTTGTACTCGCTGCCCACCAGCGTGCGTTTAAAGTTACTGTTGATAATCACGACGGCCGCGCCTTTTGGCAGGGGAACGGCTTTGGTACCAAGCGAGCGGCAGTCGATCAGCAGCGCATGCTCTTTTTTGCCCAGCGCGGAGATCAGCTGGTCCATAATGCCGCAGTTGCAGCCCACGAACTGGTTTTCCGCTTCCTGACCGTTCAGGGCAATTTGCGCCCCGTCCAGCGGCAGATGATACAGTTGCTGGAAGACGGTTCCCACGGCCACTTCGAGCGAGGCCGACGAGCTTAAGCCCGCACCCTGCGGCACGTTGCCGCTGATGACTAAATCGGCACCGCCGAAATTCTTGTTGCGCTTCTGCAGATGCTTCACTACGCCGCGCATGTAGTTAGACCACTGCTGGCTGTCGTGCGTCACAATCGGGGCATCAAGGGAAAACTCGTCCGTCTCATTACCGTAATCCGCCGCAATGACGCGGACTTTACGGTCGTCGCGCTTCGCACAGCTGATAACCGTCTGGTAATCGATGGCGCACGGCAGCACGAAGCCGTCGTTGTAGTCGGTGTGCTCGCCGATCAGGTTGACGCGACCAGGCGCCTGAATTACGTGGGTGGCAGGGTAGCCAAATTTCTCAGCAAACAGGGATTGTGTTTTATCTTTCAGACTCATTTTTAGACTCCTGATTCGCGATAGTGGACGTCGCTGACGGCACGCAGACGCTCTGCCGCCTGTTCCGCCGTCAGGTCACGCTGGGTTTCCGCCAGCATTTCATAGCCCACCATAAATTTACGCACCGTTGCAGAGCGCAGCAGCGGCGGATAGAAATGGGCGTGCAGCTGCCAGTGCTGATTATCTTCGCCGTTAAACGGCGCGCCGTGCCAGCCCATGGAGTACGGGAAGGAGCACTGGAACAGGTTGTCGTAACGGCTGGTCAGCTTTTTCAGCGCCAGCGCCAGGTCGTCGCGCTGCGCGTCGCTGAGATCGGTAATGCGCTGAACGTGCGCTTTCGGCAGCAGCAGCGTCTCAAACGGCCAGGCGGCCCAGTAAGGCACGACCGCCAGCCAGTGTTCGGTTTCCACTACGGTACGGCTGCCGTCGGCCAGCTCGCGCTGGGTGTAGTCCACCAGCATGGGTGAGCCGTTTTCTGCGAAATAGTCCTTCTGCAGACGGTCTTCACGCTCGGCTTCGTTGGGCAGGAAGCTGTTCGCCCAGATCTGGCCGTGCGGATGCGGGTTAGAGCAGCCCATCGCCGCGCCTTTGTTTTCGAACACCTGCACCCACGGATAGCTCTGCCCCAGCTCAGCGGTTTGCGCCTGCCAGGTGCTGACCACCTCTTTCAGCGCGTCCACGCTCAGCTCCGGCAGCGTTTTGCTGTGATCGGGCGAGAAGCAGATCACGCGGCTGGTACCGCGCGCGCTTTCGCAGCGCATCAGCGGGTCGTGGCTCGCGGGGGCATCCGGGGTGTCGGTCATCAGGGCGGCAAAATCGTTGGTAAACACGAAGGTGCCTTTGTAGTCCGGGTTTTTATCCCCGGTCACGCGCGTGTTGCCCGGACAGAGGAAGCAATCCGGGTCGTGCTGCGGCAGGGTCTGTTTTGCAGGCGTCTCCTGCGCCCCCTGCCAGGGACGCTTGGCGCGATGCGGAGAGACCAAAATCCATTGCCCGCTTAGCGGGTTAAAACGACGATGCGGATGATCGACGGGATTAAACGAAGTCATGACGGATCCTTAGTCCGGATAACCCTGCGGGTGGCGTGACTGCCAGTGCCAGGTATCCTGTGCCATTTCATCAAGCGTGCGGGTGACACGCCAGTTAAGTTCTTTATCGGCCTTGGTGGCATCGGCCCAGTAAGCAGGCAGGTCGCCATCACGACGCGGAGCGAAGTGGTAGTTCACCGGCTTACCGCAGGCTTTGCTGAAGGCGTTAACCACGTCCAGCACGCTGCTGCCGACCCCGGCACCGAGGTTATAAATATGCACGCCCGGTTTGTCAGCCAGCTGCTGCATGGCTGCAACGTGGCCGTCTGCTAAATCCATCACGTGGATATAGTCACGCACGCCGGTGCCGTCTTCGGTCGGGTAGTCATTGCCAAAAATGGCCAGCGACTCGCGACGGCCTACCGCCACCTGGGCGATGTACGGCATCAGGTTGTTCGGAATGCCCTGCGGATCTTCACCCATATCGCCAGACGGATGGGCACCGACCGGGTTGAAGTAGCGCAGCAATGCGATGCTCCACTCCGGCTGGGCTTTTTGCAGGTCGGTCAGGATCTGCTCTACCATCAGCTTGCTTTTGCCGTATGGGCTTTGCGGCGTACCGGTCGGGAAGCTTTCAACGTAAGGAATTTTTGGCTGATCGCCATAGACGGTGGCGGAGGAGCTAAAGATAAAGTTTTTGACGTTTGCCGCGCGCATGGCGGAGATCAGACGCAGGGTACCGTTGACGTTGTTGTCGTAATACTCAAGCGGTTTCGCAACGGATTCACCGACCGCTTTCAGACCCGCGAAGTGGATCACCGCTTCGATGGCGTGGTCGTGAAGGATCTCGGTCATCAGCGCTTCGTTGCGGATGTCGCCTTCCACGAAAGTCGGCTGTTTACCGCCAAGACGTTCAATCACCGGCAGCACGCTGCGCTTACTATTGCACAGGTTGTCGAGGATGATCACATCGTGACCATTTTGCAGCAGCTGCACACAGGTATGACTTCCGATGTAACCGCTACCACCTGTTACCAGAACTCGCATAATTCGCTCCATTGGGCCTATGGTATGTAATAACCATAGCATAACAGAGACGCGAAAAGTGTGACATGGGATAAAATAGTGGAATCGTTTACACTCGTTTTCACACTCACTTTTTCGATGACGTAGAGCATTCTAGATCAAAGAGATAGCGATGTATTGATGCAAGTTATCTGAAAAGAGGAGGGCGGTGCCCTCCGCGGTTAATCTACGTTGCTGAGAAGGTAGCGATAACCCTCGCCGTCCGCGACAAACTCGAGGCGGTGGGTGATGCAGGAGGGGGCATCTTCGGCATGGTGTGAAACGAACAGCAGCTGCGTTTCACCTTCGCTAATCAGCACGTCCACAAAGCGGCGGACCAGCTGTCGGTTAAGCGGATCCAGCCCCTGCAGCGGCTCGTCGAGGATCAGGAGCGTAGGGTGTTTTACCAGCGCGCGAACGATCAGTGCCAGGCGCTGCTGCCCCCATGAAAGGCTATGAAACGGCGCGTCAGCCACCCGGTTATCCATCCCCAGAATATCCAGCCACCGCTGGGCCAGCTTGTGCTGTTTATCTGACACCGCCTGATAAATGCCGATGGAATCAAAATAGCCGGAAAGGATCACGTTGCGTACCGTGGTACTGACCCGGTAATCCAGATGCAGGCTGCTGCTAACGTAGCCAATGTGCTTTTTGATATCCCAGATGGTTTCGCCGCTGCCGCGACGGCGGCCAAACAGCGTCAGATCGTTACTGTAGCCCTGCGGGTGATCGCCGGTTATCAAGCTCAGTAGCGTGGATTTCCCCGCGCCGTTGGGACCGACAATCTGCCAGTGTTCGCCAGGATTAACCGTCCAACTGAGGTGATTCAGGATCGGTCGTTCGTCATAGGAGACTACGCCATCGCGCAGGACGATAAGCGGCTGCCGGGGATCGAGACCGTGGCGTGCTGCCGGCGCGTCGGGATCAGGCAGCGCAATGCCCGCCAGCTTTTCGCTGTGCGCAAGCTGGGCAATCAGCGCCTGTCGGAGCAGCGCGGATTTTTCTCCGGTTTCGATCAGGTTACAGTCTGCCAGCACGCCCGCGTTCTGCACGAAGTCAGGAATTTCATCAAAGCGGTTCAGCACCAGTACGATCGTATAGCCTTCCTGATTCAGAGAGCCCAGCAGGGCAGCCAGCTGGGCGCGGGAGTGGACATCCAGCCCGTCAAAGGGCTCATCCAGAATCAGCAGCTCCGGCTGGCTCATGAGCGCCTGGCACAGCAACGTTTTCCGCGTCTCGCCGGTAGAGAGGTACTTAAAGCGCCGGTTCAGCAGCGCGGAAATGCCAAACTGTTCCGCCAGATGCTGACAGCGGGCGGGATCTTTCACCTCATCCTGAATAATTTCCGCCGCCGTGCGGCCGGTATCTTCTTCGCCAGGACTGAGTAAATCGGTATTGTTGCGCTGCCACTCGTCGCTGACCAGCTTCTGCAGCTGTTCAAAGGACAGGCGCGTCAGGCGCGTGAAATCGCTCCGGCATTCGCCTTTGAGAAGGGTAAGCTCTCCGGCCAGCGCGCGGGCCAGCGCGGATTTACCGCTGCCGTTAGTGCCGACAAACGCCCAGCTTTCACCCGCGCGTATTGTCAGATCGGCAATCGACAGCGTTCGGGTATCGCTAAGACGAAACGTACCTTGCGAAATATGCAATGATGACATGATATATCCCATTTTTTGCAGCAATAGATATCAGGGATACGCACTGTCGTCACGATTGTCAATGCGCTCAGCACAATGTGGCGATAATCACCCGGTCCGCGTTGAAATATGCGGTGACGACAGCACCTTCTTCTAAATCGTTCGCCTCGCTGAGCGGGACCGTGGCGCAAAGCGCTTGTCCGTCTGCCAGGGGCATCAGCACTTCGCACTGCTCCTTGCCGCGTTCGATATAGCTGATGGTGCCCCGCAGCTGGTTATCAGCCGCCTTTGCCTTGTCCGGGTCGCGTGTGATATTGACCCAAGGTGCTTTCAGCAACACCAGCACCTCTTTACCTTCATCCAGGTCAAGCCGCTCTGCGCTCTGGGCCGTTATCGCCGCTTTCAGACGGGTGACACCATCGGCAAGCAGGATCTCAACATGCTGCTGTACCTGGAGATTATCGCGCGCCGTCACCGTACCAAACCACTGGTTGCGGGCGCTGGTCTGCAACGAGAAGCGGGAAATGGCTGCCAGCAAGCTGTCCAGCGGAACGTTGTCGTCGTCACTCAATACATCGAACGCTTTTTGCTGAATCTGGCCCAGGAGATCGTAGAGCTGAATCAGGCGCAGGCCGTAGCGTGTGACAACAGCACCTCCACCGCCTTTGCCCCCTGTGGCTCTGTCCACCAGCGGATGCTCGCTCAGGGTGTTCATGTCATTGATGGCATCCCAGGCGCTTTTATAGCTAATCCCAGCGTTCTTAGCGCCCTGGCTAATTGAGCCGGTTTGTTCTATCTGTTTAAGCAGGGCAATACGTCGGGGATCGGCGAAAAGCTTTTGCTGAAGTCGGAGAGTAAGAAGAATTTCGGCCTGCATAACAGTGTCCTGGCAAAAAGAATATTGTGACCCAAATGGTGCAGGGCGCAAAGGGCACCGCACAAAAGGGGATGTTTTTCTTACTTTTCAGGGTAGAATAGCCCATTCACAAAATCTGGAGAAAACCATGTTAGAGTTGTTGAAAAGTCTGGTATTCGCCGTGATCATGGTACCAGTAGTGATGGCCATCATCCTCGGTGCCATCTACGGCCTGGGTGAAGTGTTCAACATCTTTTCGAATATCGGTCACAGAGACCGTGCGAAAAAGCAGCATTAATTTCCCACAAAACGCCCGGCTTGCCCGGGCGTTTTGCTCTCAAGCTTTTCTTACTTTCGCCGATATTATTTAACGTAACACACCGTGTTACCCCTTGAGCGGTACGAATTACCGCTGGGATCTCCCTGACGATACCGTTATATTAATATGTATATAACGATACTCACAGGAGTTACAGATGGCACGTTCATGGGTACGCCTTTTCGCAGGGGCAACGTTGACGCTTTCACTTACCGGACACGCGCTGGCGGACGAAGGTAAAATCACGGTCTTTGCGGCAGCGTCGTTGACCAACGCGCTGCAGGATATTGCGGCGGCGTATAAAAAAGAGAAAAACGTCGAGGTAGTCTCCTCTTTTGCCTCTTCCTCTACGCTGGCACGGCAGATAGAAGCGGGCGCTCCGGCAGATCTGTTTATCTCTGCTGACCAGAAGTGGATGGACTACGCGGTGGAGAAGAAATCGATTGATGCGGCGACCCGCGAAACGCTGCTGGGCAATAGCCTGGTTGTGGTTGCACCGAAGGCCAGCGCGCAGGGTGAAATCACCATCAACAAAGAGACAAACTGGACCCGCCTGCTGAACGGTGGCCGTCTGGCGGTGGGTGACCCGGAACACGTTCCGGCCGGGATTTACGCCAAAGAAGCGCTGCAAAAGCTGGGCGCGTGGGAGACCCTGTCACCAAAACTGGCCCCGGCGGAAGATGTGCGCGGCGCGCTGGCGCTGGTGGAGCGTAACGAAGCTCCGCTGGGCATTGTGTATGGTTCCGATGCCGTTGCCAGCAAGGGTGTAAAAGTGGTTGGCACCTTCCCGGAAGACTCCCACAAGAAAGTGGAATATCCTGTGGCGATTGTTGATGGACATAAAAATGCGACCGTAACGGCCTTCCGCGATTATCTGAAGGGGCCGGAGGCGTCCGCAATCTTTAAACGTTATGGATTTACGACTCACTGATGATACTGACCGATCCTGAATGGCAGGCTGTTCTGCTGAGCCTTAAAGTCTCTTCCCTGGCGGTTGCGCTGAGTTTGCCCTTTGGGATCTTTTTTGCCTGGCTACTGGTTCGCTGTCGGTTCCCCGGCAAAGCGCTGCTCGACAGCGTCCTTCATCTTCCCCTGGTTTTACCGCCGGTGGTGGTCGGTTATCTGCTGCTGATTTCGATGGGGCGACGCGGTTTTATCGGCGAAAAGCTCTACGACTGGTTCGGAATCACCTTTGCCTTTAGCTGGCGCGGTGCGGTACTGGCGGCGGCGGTGATGTCATTCCCGCTGATGGTCAGAGCGATCCGCCTCGCGCTGGAAGGCGTGGATATGAAGCTCGAACAGGCAGCCCGCACGCTCGGTGCCGGGCGCTGGCGCGTCTTTTTTACCATCACGCTTCCGCTTACGCTGCCGGGCATCATTGTCGGGACGGTGCTGGCGTTCGCCCGCTCGCTGGGCGAGTTTGGTGCGACCATCACCTTTGTGTCGAACATTCCCGGCGAGACGCGGACCATCCCATCGGCCATGTATACCCTGATTCAGACGCCAGGGGGAGAGAGTGCCGCAGCGCGGCTGTGCATCATCTCTATCGTATTAGCCCTGGTTTCGCTGCTGGTTTCTGAATGGCTGGCACGGCTAAGTCGCGAACGGATGGGGAAATAACGATGCTGGAACTGAATTTCACCCAGACGCTGGGAAACCATACTCTGACGCTTAACGAGACGCTGCCTGCATGCGGCATCACTGCCGTCTTCGGCGTGTCGGGCGCGGGTAAAACGTCTCTGATTAACGCCATCAGCGGCCTGACGCGCCCGCAGTCAGGGCGCATTGTCCTGAACAACCGCGTCCTGAATGACGTGGAGAACAAGATTTACCTTTCGCCGGATAAGCGCCGCATCGGTTATGTTTTTCAGGACGCGCGCTTATTCCCGCATTACAGCGTGCGCGGCAACCTGCGCTACGGTATGGCGAAAAGCATGGCCGGGCAGTTTGATAAGCTGGTGACGCTTTTAGGCATTGAACCCCTGCTCGACAGGCTGCCGTCCTCGCTCTCCGGCGGGGAGAAACAGCGTGTGGCTATAGGCCGCGCGTTGCTGACCGCCCCCGAACTGCTGCTGCTCGACGAGCCGCTGGCTTCGCTGGATATACCGCGTAAGCGCGAGCTTTTGCCTTACCTGCAGCGTCTGACCCGCGAAATTAATATTCCGATGCTCTACGTCAGCCATTCGCTGGATGAGATCCTGCATCTGGCCGACAAAGTGCTGGTGCTGGAAGAGGGCAGCGTGAAGGCCTTCGGCAACCTGGAAGAGGTGTGGGGCAGTAGCGTGATGCACCCCTGGTTACCCAGGGAGCAGCAGAGCAGCATCCTGAAGGTGAGCGTTCTGGAGCATCATCCGCACTACGCGATGACCGCCCTGGCGCTGGGCGACCAGCATCTTTGGGTCAATAAGATCGACAAACCGTTGCAGTCCGCGCTGCGGATCCGCATCCAGGCGTCGGACGTCTCGCTGGTGCTGCAGCCGCCGCTGCAAACCAGTATTCGAAATATTCTGCGCGCCAAAGTGGCGGAATGTTTTGATGATAACGGGCAGGTAGAGGTGAAGCTCGACGTGGGCAGCAGGACGCTCTGGGCGCGCATCAGCCCGTGGGCCAGGGATGAGTTGGCAATCAAGCCCGGCCTGTGGCTTTACGCGCAAATCAAGAGCGTTTCGATCACCGCCTGATTACAGCAGGTGGGTATAGATGTACTGCGCGATGCTGTCGGTGGTGTTGTCGCCAATCACCACGTTAGCGCGCGCTTTTACCGCGTCGTCGGCATTGCCCATCGCCACGCCCGTACCGACGGCTTCCAGCATGCTGATGTCGTTGTAGTTGTCGCCGAAGGCGATCGCGTCCTGCATTGACCAGCCCTGCGATTCCACGTACTGCGTCAGGCGCTTGCCTTTGCTGTTGCCTTTGCGGGCAATATCCACCTGATCGCGCCAGGACCATTCGCACTCCAGCCCCAGCGTGTCCTCGACGTGTTTCGCGAAGGTATTCAGTTTGGTGGTGTCTTCATCCGTCAGGGCAAACTTCCAGATAGCCTCAACGTCCTGGGCCGCCTGACGCAGAGAGGAAACCAGGGTAAAGACCGGACGCTGCGCTTCTGGCAGGGACAATGCCCAGTTGCTGGTGCGTACCACATGGCCGGTTGGGCGCTCGTACACCATCGCGTTATCCACATACATCAGGCCGTGAACGTTATGCTCATCCAGCAGATCGATCAGCTGCAGCGCCTGGGGAACCGGCAGCGGGTCGGAGGCTAAAACCTTTTTTGCCTGATAATCATACAAATAAGTGCCATTACAACAAATTGCAGGTGTATCCAGCGCCAGTGCCTGATAAAAAGGGTGAATGGCAACGTGATGTCGACCCGTTACGATAAGGAGTTGATATCCCACTTCCTGCGCGCGTTTAAGCGCTTCAAGGGAGGAGGGGAGCAGGGTTTTCTGAGGGGTAAGTAATGTTCCGTCTAAATCCAGTGCAATCACACGCGAGGTCATTTGTTCTTCCGGGTTAATGTTGAATTTTAGGTCTCAGGGGATGTTACACCGAGAGTAAATCGCTGCAAAATTCCTGGCTAAAATTCAGCATTCACCGTTAAAAATAATCACTTTCACGTGCAGTGAGGAAAGGAGTATTCATGAAACAAACCGTTTATACCGCCAGTCCTGAAAGTCAGCAGATCCACGTCTGGCGCTTGAATGCAGAAGGTTCGCTCACGCTGGTTCAGGTTGTTGATGTGCCGGGCCAGGTGCAACCGATGGTCGTCAGCCCGGATAAACGTTTCTTATACGTGGGTGTGCGCCCGGAGTTTCGCGTGCTGGCCTACCGCATCTCTCCTGACGACGGCGCGCTGACCTACACCGCTGAAGCGCCACTGCCGGGCAGCCCAACCCACATCTCGACCGATCGTAAAGGACGCTTCATTTTTAGCGGTTCTTACAATGCCGGTTGCGTCAGCGTGACCCGTCTTGACGATGGTATTCCGGTAGAAACTGTCGACGTGGTGGAAGGGCTGGAAGGCTGCCATTCGGCGAATATCTCCCCGGACAACCGCACGCTGTGGGTGCCTGCGCTGAAGCAGGATCGAATCTGCCTGTTCACCCTGAGCGACGATGGTCACCTGGTGGCGCAGAATCCTGCGGAAGTCACCACCGTTGAGGGCGCAGGTCCTCGCCATATGGTCTTCCACCCGAACCAGCAATATGCCTACGTCGTTAACGAACTGAACAGCTCGGTGGACGTATGGGAGCTGAAAGATCCAAACGGCCAGATTGAGTGCGTGCAGACGCTGGATATGATGCCATCTGACTTCTCTGACACTCGCTGGGCGGCAGATATTCACATCACGCCGGATGGTCGTCATCTCTACGCCTGCGACCGCACCTCCAGTCTGATTACCGTCTTCAGCGTCTCCGAAGATGGCAGCGTGCTGGCTATTGAGGGCTTCCAGCCAACGGAAACCCAGCCGCGCGGCTTTAATATCGATCACAGCGGTAAATACCTGATTGCGGCGGGGCAGAAATCCCACCACATCGCGCTGTATGAAATCAAAGGCGAGCAGGGCCTGCTGGAAGAGAAAGGACGCTATGCGGTAGGTCAGGGGCCGATGTGGGTGGTGGTTAACGCGCACTAAGCGGCTTAAAACAAAAAACCTCGCGAATGCGAGGTTTTTTTATGCCCGGTGGTAGCCGGGTGAGCACATCAAAACGTAACCAACAGGGTCATCATAATGTCGACTCAAGGCGATGTAAATTCATCGTCAACGAACAAAGGAGAACACGGAATGATCAGTGAATAGTATATAAATAATAATCAGACACTTAAGTGCTTTTGCTTTATAAATTCCTAAATTGGTTTTAACTGTTTTTATGTACAGTAGTGATTTGATATCATTCTGTGCGTTGGTTCGATGTGTTGCAGTTCCGCAATTCAGGATCCTTTTTAAGTCCTGGCTGTCGGGTGGTGCAGACGGTACCTAAACTGCGGAGCACATCAAAACATAACCAACACACCTCTGGTGACAGGCAGCGGAAAGGTAAACCAGAGGAGAAGTGCTCTATACCAAAGGAGTGGCGTATGAGCGGTGTGGAATGGGCAATTCTGTTCCTGCAACTCATGGTTGCGATTATGCAACTATTGGATGCGTATCTTAAGTTTGGAGCCTGACGCATTCAGTCGCAGTAAAAAGGGGGATTAAACTCCCCCTTTTACTCTCATCTCGTTACTGCTTCGGCTCAGCAACCACGTTGCTGCCCAGACCGCGGTTGTTGTATTCCCACATGCGGTTGAAGTTCGCGTCGTTCAGGTTGCGCTGCACGTTTCCTTTATCGTCCACCGCACCGGTGTTGCCGGAGAACGGACGTTTGGAGACAGCCGCATCAGCCCACGGCTTCGCCACGTTAAAGCCTTCGTTGATCACGCTGTCGCGAATAACGACCTGGCCGTTGGTCGCAGAGTCCACGTCCAGGGAGCGGCCCAGCTGCGCCACGCCGTCACCGGCCGCGTTAAAGCGGCTGTTCACGGCCAGGAAGCCGTAAAACAGGTTAGACTGGGTTGCCGGAGCAAACACATAGCCTTCCTGCTGGGTACGGGAATTCACCACGCGGAAATCGGTGTTATCAAACACCACCGCGCCGCGACCGGACACCAGATCCACGTCACCTTCAACGTAGCTGTTGGTCACCAGCGTACGGGTCAGACGGTTGTTCTGCAGCGTGTTCTGTACGCCGCTGTTGGTCACGAAGAAGGTGTTCTGACGGCCCAGAATATTGACGTTGTTAATCTGCACCTTATCGCCGTCGCTACGCAGCGCCACGGCCTGATGGTTACCGGCATCCACGCTGTCACCCAGGGTATTCTGAATGGTCAGGTTCTGCAGCTGCAGACCGTTGTTTTGAGACCAAAATACCGCTGAGCACATCACGCCAACGGTGGCGGAACGCTTGCTCTGGCAGTTATCAAACATATACCACGCCGGTTTGCCCGGCATATATTTGCCTGCCGGGTTCACCAGGTGACGCCAGGCGGTGCTGTCGATTTCGGAATCAATCGCCAGGCCAATTTTTACGTCGATGGCTTTTTCACCCAGACCGTAAATCGTAATGCTGCCAGGAGCCGCCGGAACATACACGGTGCCTTCGTATTCACCCGGCAGGATCGCGATGTACTGGCGAGACGCGCTGTGTTTAGTGATTGCCGCGTCAACCGCTGCCTGGATAGAGGTATGCGTTACGCCCTGCGCGCCAGCCGGGCCAACAACGAAGTCAGGCTGTTTAGGCAGGTTAATAGAAGACGGTGTCCACGGCGCGGCGTTAGGATCCATCGCCGAGAAGTAATGGGCGCGGTCGAAATTCTTCGCTTCATCCGCGGACAAAATCGGGCGGGAGGCGGTACCGGGCGCTACCTGCTCAGAAGGACGCTGATCCGGTGGTGTAGAACTGCATGCGGATAATGTCACGCCAAAGGCGAGCGCTAACGCCAGACGGGAAATCCTGGAAATGTTCAAGGTGAAGCTCCTGGGTATGCAAGTCTTTACGGGATAGACGAAATAGCCTGCTTTTTTATACTAAGTTGAGCGAAACGGGAAGATAAAAAGGGTAAAAGTTGCATTTTTTGCCCGGAGGTGACGGGAAAGTCATCACAAATAAATAACATTTTCCCTTAAGGCGGTTGACAGCAGACGATGGATGCAAATAAATGTCTATACAACCCATGACAAGTGGAATGCCCATGCAGCTTCAACCTGACGATGTTATATGGCGAAATGCGCGCCTGGCAACAATGGTTCCCGATACATCCGCGCCTTATGGCCTGAAAGAGCAGCACGCGCTGGTCGTGCGCGGCCAAACTATCCTTGGCGTGCTTCCTGAATCTGACCTTCCTTCCGGACACCGTCACGTCATCGATCTTGAGGGACGTCTGGTCACGCCTGGCCTGATTGACTGCCATACCCATCTGGTATTTGGCGGCGACCGCGCGGCGGAGTGGGAACAGCGTCTGAACGGCGTCTCTTACCAGACCATCAGCGCTCAGGGGGGCGGGATTAACGCCACCGTGACGGCAACGCGCAGCAGTTCCCTGGAAACCCTGCTGAAACTTGCGCAGCAGCGGCTCCAGCGTCTGATGAATGAAGGTGTAACGACCGTTGAAATCAAATCGGGATACGGACTCAACGCCGAGGCCGAAGAGAAGATGCTGCAGGTTGCCCGCCAGCTGAGCCTCGATAATCCGATCGATATCAGCCCAACGCTGCTGGCGGCCCATGCGGTGCCGGCAGAATATCGACAGGATCCGGATGCGTACCTCGCGCTGGTTTGCGAGCAGATCCTGCCCACGCTGTGGCAAAAAGAGTTGTTTGAAGCAGTAGACGTGTTTTGTGAAAACGTCGGCTTTACCCCGTCGCAAACCGAGCGCCTCTTCCAGGCCGCTGCCGCGCTCGGTATCCCGGTGAAAGGGCATGTTGAACAGCTGTCGAATCAGGGCGGAGCTGCGCTGGTCAGCCAATATAACGGACTGTCGGCCGATCATATCGAATATCTCGACGACGCGGGCGTTCAGGCGATGGCGCAAAGCGGTACGGTTGCGGTACTGCTCCCCGGCGCGTTCTATTTTCTGCAGGAGCGCCAGCGTCCGCCGGTTGATCAGCTCAGAAAACGTGGTGTGCCGATGGCCGTCGCCACCGACTATAACCCCGGCACCAGCCCGTTTGCCAGCCTGCACCTGGCGATGAATATGGCCTGCGTCCAGTTTGGCCTGACGCCCGAAGAGGCCTGGGCTGGCGTCACGCGGCATGCGGCGCAGGCGCTGGGCCGCGGCGCAACGCACGGGCAGTTGCAGTCGGAGTTTGTCGCTGATTTTATCGTCTGGGATGCTCACCATCCTGTAGAGATGGTCTACGAGCCGGGACGCAATCCGCTGTATCAACGTATTTTCCGTGGGGAGGCAGTATGAAGTTATGGCGGCCCGTCGCCGAAACGGTCTGGCAGGGGCGAGACGACAGCGCCGAAGCCAGCAATGCAACGCGCATTTTCCAGACGATACAACAGCAGGCGCAGTTCACGCCGCTTTCATCCGGCATCGCGCTGATAGGCTTTGAATGCGATGCAGGGGTTAAACGCAATCAGGGCAGGCCCGGCGCCGCGCAGGCCCCTGATATTCTGCGCAAAGCGCTGGCGAATATGGCAAGCCATCAGGGACACGAACGGCTGACGGATATGGGCTCGGTGTACGTTGAAGGCGATGAGCTTGAACCCGCGCAGCGGGCGCTAAGCGATGCCGTGACGGCCTGCCAGCAGTCCGGGATGCGCACGCTGGTGTTTGGCGGCGGGCATGAAACTGCCTGGGCGCATGGACGGGGTGTTCTGGATGCGTTCCCCGGCGAGCGCGTGGCGGTGATAAACCTGGATGCGCATCTCGACCTGCGCAAGGCCGACCGGGCGACGTCCGGTACGCCGTTTCGTCAGCTGGCTCAATACTGCGATGAATACGGGCGCGAGTTTCGCTACGCCTGCTTTGGCGTCAGCCGCGCGGCGAACACCCAGGCACTGTGGGATGAGGCCGAACGCCTGAACGTCACGCTGGTGGAGGATCTTCATTTCAGACGCGAGGCATTATCGGCGCTGGAAAAGGTGCTGGCGCAGGCAGATCGTGTCTATCTGACGATCGATCTGGACGTCCTGCCTGCGGGAGAAATGCCTGCCGTTTCCGCTCCGGCCGCGTTAGGCATACCGGCACTGGATCTGCTGCCGGTCATCGAACAAATCTGCCGCAGCGGTAAGCTGCAGGCCGCCGATCTGGTAGAGTTTAACCCGCAGTACGATCGGGACGGACAGGGCGCAAAGCTCGCCGCCCGTCTGGCCTGGCAAATTGCTCACTGGTGGGCATAACACTATTAAAGGAGTCATGATGTTTTCACGCTCGTCCCTGCCGCAACCGAGCCCGCCCGCGCCTTTCTATGAAAAGGTGAAGCAGGCGATCAGCGAAAAAATCGCCACCGGCGTCTGGCGCCCGCACGATCGCATTCCGTCGGAGGCCGAGCTGGTGGCGCAGTTCGGTTTTAGCCGGATGACCGTCAACCGGGCGCTGCGCGAGCTCACCGACGAAGGACTTCTGGTGCGCCTGCAGGGCGTGGGGACGTTTGTGGCGGAACCGAAAGGGCAATCTGCCCTGTTTGAAATCCGCAGCATTGCCGATGAGATAACCTCGCGTAATCATCAGCACCGCTGCGAAGTGTTGGTGCTGGAAGAGACCCAGGCCAGCGCCGAGCAGGCCGCTGAGCTAAATGTCAAAGAGGGTAGCCGCATCTTCCACTCTGTGATGGTGCATTTTGAAAACGACATTCCGGTGCAGATTGAAGATCGCTGCGTCAACGCAGAGCGGATACCGGAATACCTGAACCAGGATTACACCCACACCACGCCGCACGCGTATCTCTCGCTCGTTGCACCGCTCACGGAAGGGGAGCACATTGTGGAGGCCGTACGCGCGACGCCGCAGGAGTGCGAGCTGTTGCGCATTAAAGAACACGATCCGTGCCTGCTGATCCGCCGTCGTACCTGGTCATCATCGCATATCGTGTCGCATGCCCGACTGCTTTTCCCGGGGAACCGTTACCGGCTGCAGGGCCACTTTATGTCATAAGTTTTATAAGCGTGATCGCTAACGCAATATAACAAAATTGTATCTTTTTTGTTAAATCCGACCTTGTGTGTGCTTGTCTATACAAGTATATCTAAATGCATCATCTGTCCCTTATGAGGAGCACACAATGTCGTCAGGTAAATACCGCCAGCAGGACGTCCGCGCCGCGCGCGGCACCACGCTTACTGCCAAAAGCTGGCTCACCGAAGCCCCGCTGCGCATGTTGATGAACAACCTTGATCCTGAGGTGGCGGAAAACCCCCACGAACTGGTGGTCTACGGCGGCATAGGCCGCGCCGCACGCAACTGGGAATGCTATGACGCAATTGTAAAATCCCTGACCGAACTCGAACACGACGAAACCCTGCTGGTGCAGTCCGGCAAGCCGGTTGGCGTATTTAAAACCCATAAGAACGCGCCGCGCGTGCTGATCGCCAACTCTAACCTCGTGCCGCACTGGGCCACCTGGGAACACTTCAACGAGCTGGACGCGAAAGGGCTGGCGATGTATGGCCAGATGACCGCCGGGAGCTGGATCTACATCGGCAGCCAGGGGATTGTGCAGGGCACCTACGAAACCTTCGTGGAAGCGGGGCGCCAGCACTATAACGGCTCGCTGAAGGGCCGCTGGGTGCTTACCGCCGGTCTGGGCGGGATGGGTGGCGCGCAGCCGCTGGCCGCCACGCTGGCCGGCGCGTGCTCGCTGAACATTGAATGCCAGCAGAGCCGCATTGATTTCCGTCTGCGTACCCGCTACGTCGACGAACAGGCCGAGAATCTTGATGACGCGCTGGCGCGCATCAAAAAATACACGTCCGAAGGCAAAGCGGTGTCGATTGCCCTGTGCGGCAACGCGGCGGATATTCTGCCGGAGCTGGTTGCCCGCGGCGTGCGTCCGGATCTCGTTACCGACCAGACCAGCGCCCATGACCCGCTGCACGGTTACCTGCCAAAAGGCTGGACGTGGGAAGACTACCAGCAAAAAGCGGAAACCGACCCTGAAGGCACGGTACTGGCGGCTAAGCGTTCGATGGCGGAACACGTCTCCGCGATGCTGGCCTTCAGCCAGTTGGGCATTCCAACCTTTGACTACGGCAACAACATCCGCCAGATGGCGAAAGAGATGGGCGTGAATAACGCCTTCGACTTCCCCGGCTTCGTGCCTGCCTATATCCGTCCGCTGTTCTGCCGCGGCATCGGCCCGTTCCGCTGGGTGGCCTTGTCCGGCGATCCGCAGGATATCTACAAAACTGACGCTAAAGTGAAGGAGATCGTCGCAGACGACGAACACCTGCACCACTGGCTGGATATGGCTCGCGAACGCATCAGCTTCCAGGGCTTGCCGGCGCGCATCTGCTGGGTAGGGCTGGAGTGGCGGCAAAAGCTGGGTCTGGCCTTCAACGAAATGGTGCGCAGCGGTGAAGTCTCCGCGCCTATCGTCATTGGCCGCGACCATCTGGACTCCGGCTCCGTCGCCAGCCCAAACCGTGAAACCGAAGCCATGCGCGACGGATCTGACGCGGTCTCCGACTGGCCATTGCTTAATGCCCTGCTGAATACCGCCAGCGGCGCCACCTGGGTCTCGCTGCACCACGGCGGCGGCGTCGGGATGGGCTTCTCCCAGCACTCAGGGATGGTCATCGTCTGTGATGGAACCGATGAAGCGGCCGCGCGCATCGCCCGTGTGCTGCACAACGACCCGGCAACCGGCGTGATGCGTCACGCGGATGCGGGTTACGAGATTGCCATTGACTGTGCCAAAGAGCAGGGACTGAACCTGCCGATGATCCCTGCCACACAAGGAAAGCATGCATGAACGCGTTAACACTCACTCCCGGCTCGCTGACGCTCAAACAGCTGCGTAACGTCTGGCGCCAGCCGGTCACCCTTTCACTTGATGAAAGCGCCCACGCCGCGATAAACGACAGCGTCGCCTGCGTAGAAGCGATTGTTGCCGAAGGGCGCACTGCCTACGGGATTAACACCGGCTTTGGCCTGCTGGCGCAGACCCGCATCGCCACGCACGATCTGGAAAACTTACAGCGTTCGCTGGTGCTGTCGCACGCGGCGGGCGTCGGCCAGCCGCTTGACGATGAGATGGTCCGTCTGATGATGGTGCTCAAAATCAACAGCCTGGCGCGCGGTTTCTCGGGCATTCGCCTGAGCGTGATCCAGGCGCTGATGGCCCTGGTGAATGCAGAAGTCTATCCGTGGATCCCGGCAAAAGGCTCCGTCGGCGCCTCCGGCGATCTCGCCCCGCTGGCGCACATGTCGCTGCTGCTGCTGGGTGAGGGCAAAGCGCGCTGGCAGGGCGAGTGGCTCCCTGCGAAAGAGGCGCTGGCAAAAGCCGGCTTAACGCCAATCACTCTCGCGGCAAAAGAGGGGCTGGCGCTGCTCAACGGCACGCAGGCGTCGACGGCCTTCGCGCTGCGCGGCCTGTTTGAAGCGGAAGATCTCTTTGCCTCGGCGGTAGTGTGCGGTGCGCTGACCACCGAGGCGGTGCTCGGCTCGCGTCGTCCGTTTGACGCGCGTATTCACGCGGTGCGCGGCCAGCGCGGGCAGATTGATGCCGCCGCCATGTACCGCCACGTGCTCACCGACACGAGTGAGATTGCGGATTCACACCATAACTGCGAGAAGGTGCAGGATCCGTATTCCCTGCGCTGTCAGCCGCAGGTGATGGGCGCGTGCCTGACGCAGCTGCGCCAGGCGGCAGAGGTGCTGCTGGTGGAGGCCAACGCGGTCTCCGACAACCCACTGGTGTTCGCCGAAGAAAACGAGGTGGTCTCCGGGGGCAACTTCCACGCCGAGCCGGTGGCGATGGCGGCGGACAATATCGCGCTGGCGATTGCCGAAGTCGGGGCGTTATCCGAGCGCCGTATCGCGCTGATGATGGATAAACACATGTCCCAGCTGCCACCGTTCCTGGTGCGTAACGGTGGGGTTAACTCAGGCTTTATGATCGCTCAGGTGACGGCCGCAGCACTGGCAAGCGAGAACAAAGCCCTGTCGCACCCGCACAGCGTGGACAGCCTGCCCACCTCGGCGAATCAGGAAGATCACGTGTCGATGGCCCCGGCTGCCGGGCGTCGTCTGTGGGAAATGGCCTCCAACACCCGCGGCGTGCTGGCGGTGGAGTGGCTGGCGGCGTGTCAGGGTATCGATCTGCGCGAAGGGCTTAAATCCAGCCCGCTGCTGGAGCAGGCGCGCCATGTGCTGCGCGAGCACGTCACGCATTACGATGACGACCGCTTCTTCGCGCCGGATATTGATAAGGCGATGCAGCTTCTGGAAGAGGGACACCTTGTAGGACTGCTACCTTCGGTGCTGTGATGTTTTGCCCGGTGGCGCTGCGCTTACCGGGCCTACGAATGCGAAATCCAGGCCGGGTAAGGCGTAGCCGCTACCCGGCTTTTTTCAGGAATACATCGCCGTAATCGACGCGCTCCCCAGGGAATGGAAATGCACGTTAAACCCGACCATCGCGCCGCTCGCGCCTTCATCGACCTCAATCTTCTCCACATCCAGCGCGTGCACCGTGAAGATATAGCGGTGGGTTTCCCCTTTTGGTGGCGCCGCGCCGCCGTAGCCCGCTTTACCAAAGTCAGTGCGCGTCTGAATGGCACCTTCAGGCAGGGCAACCAGGTCTGAACCGGAACCCTGCGGCAGCACGCGCGTGTCGGCGGGCAGGTTCGCCACAACCCAGTGCCACCAGCCCGAGCCGGTCGGCGCGTCCGGGTCGTAGCAGGTCACGACAAAGCTTTTGGTTCCTGCAGGAACGTCGTCCCACGCCAGGTGCGGGGAGATATTATCCCCCTGATAGCCCATGCCGATGAAAACGTGGCGTTCGGGGAGTTTTTCACCGTCGCGCAGATCTTTACTGATGATTTTCATACGGTTTACCCTCGTTATTCACTCGTTCAGGAAGTGTAACGCATGGGATTAAATCGCGAAATGCGCGGGAATGTTAACGGCTGTTACGACCGCGTCGGTTAATTTACGCAGCTGCTCCGGCGTGATGCTGTACGGCGGCATCAGGTAGATAAGCTTGGCGAAAGGCCGCACCCAGACGCCCTGCTCAACGAAAAAGCGCTGCAGCGCCGCCATGTTCACCGGGCGGGTGGTTTCAATCACCCCGATGGCACCCAGCACGCGCACGTCCGCCACAAAATTCGCCCCCGAGGCGGCGCTCAGCTCTCCTTTCAGCTGTGCCTCAATCGCCGCGACCTGCGTCTGCCACTCGCCGCTCTCCAGAATGGCGAGGCTTTCGCTTGCCACGGCGCAGGCCAGCGGGTTGCCCATAAACGTCGGGCCGTGCATAAAGCAGCCCGCCTCGCCGTCGCTGATAGTGTCGGCAACCTGACGAGTGGTGAGGGTGGCGGAGAGCGTCATGGTGCCGCCGGTCAGCGCTTTACCCAGACACAGAATATCCGGGGCGATACCCGCATGTTCGCAGGCAAACAGCTTGCCGGTGCGGCCAAAGCCGGTGGCAATTTCATCGGCAATCAGCAGAATGCCCTCGCGGTCGCAGATCTTGCGAATGCGCCTCAGCCATTCCGGATGGTACATCCGCATTCCGCCCGCGCCCTGCACGATCGGTTCGAGAATAACGGCGGCGATTTCATGGCGATGGGCCGCCATCAGCCGCGCGAAGCCCACCATGTCCGTCTCGTTCCACTCGCCGTCGAATCGGCTTTGCGGCGCAGGGGCAAACAGGTTTTCTGGCAGATACCCCTTCCACAGGCTGTGCATGGAGTTGTCCGGATCGCAGACCGACATCGCCCCGAAGGTATCCCCGTGATAGCCGTTGCGGAAGGTGAGGAACCGCTGGCGCGTTTCGCCCTTCGCATGCCAGTACTGCAGCGCCATCTTCATCGCCACTTCCACCGCCACCGAGCCGGAATCGGCCAGGAAAACGCACTCCAGCGAGTCAGGCGTCATCGCCACCAGGCGACGGCATAAATCCACCGCGGGCTGATGGGTGATTCCGCCAAACATCACGTGCGACATCTGGTCAATCTGAGCCTTCATCGCCGCGTTCAGGCGCGGGTGGTTATACCCGTGAATCGCCGCCCACCAGGAGGACATTCCGTCAACCAGCCGCTCGCCGCTGGCGAGATGCAGCTCGCAGCCGTGGGCAGAGGCCACCGGATAGACGGGAAGGGGGCGGGTAGTAGAGGTGTAAGGGTGCCAGATATGCTGCTTGTCGAAGGCGAGATCGTCCTGGGTCATAATCGACTTGTAAACCATTTTGAAAAGTTTTAGGTTTACGAGTATAAACCGAACCGAAAATTAACAAAACCCTTTGGAGAAGCCCAATGGCTCACCACGCACGCTGGACGATGTCGCAAGTTACTGAATTATTCAACAAACCTTTCCTTGAGCTGATGTTTGAAGCGCAACAGGTGCATCGTCAGCACTTCGATCCTCGCCATGTTCAGGTCAGCACGCTGCTGTCGATCAAGACCGGCGCCTGTCCTGAAGACTGCAAATATTGCCCGCAGAGCGCGCGCTACAAAACCGGTCTCGAATCCGAGCGTCTGATGGAAGTGGAGCAGGTGCTCGACTCCGCGCGCAAGGCGAAAAACGCCGGCTCAACCCGCTTCTGCATGGGCGCGGCGTGGAAGAACCCGCACGATCGCGATATGCCGTATCTGGAGCAGATGGTGAAAGGCGTGAAGGAGATGGGGCTTGAGGCCTGCATGACCCTCGGAACGCTGAACGAGGAGCAGGCGCAGCGTCTCTCTGCCGCGGGGCTGGACTACTACAACCACAACCTCGACACCTCGCCGGAATTTTACGGCAACATCATCACCACGCGCACCTACCAGGAGCGTCTGGATACGCTGGATAAAGTGCGTGACGCGGGGATCAGGGTCTGCTCCGGCGGCATCGTGGGCTTAGGTGAAACGGTGAAAGACCGTGCGGGCCTGCTGCTGCAGCTGGCGAACCTGCCGACCCCGCCGGAAAGCGTGCCGATCAACATGCTGGTGAAGGTCAAGGGCACGCCGCTGGCGGATAACGAGGACGTGGATGCGTTTGATTTTATTCGCACCATCGCGGTGGCGCGCATCATGATGCCAACGTCTTACGTTCGCCTCTCTGCGGGCCGCGAGCAGATGAGCGAGCAGACCCAGGCGATGTGCTTTATGGCCGGCGCCAACTCCATCTTCTACGGCTGCAAGCTGCTGACCACGCCGAACCCGGAAGAGGACAAAGACGTCCAGCTGTTCCGCAAGCTGGGGCTGAACCCGCACCAGACCGGGGTGCTGACGGGCGATAACGAGCAACAGCAGCAGCTGGAGCAGCAGATTCTCAACGCCGATACCGACCAGTTCTACAACGCGGCAGCCGTATGACCTGGCAGGTACGGATTAATGCCGCGCTGGAAGAACGCCGGGCGGCAGAGGCGTTTCGCGTTCGCAGGGTGGTGGAAAACGGCGCGGGCCGTTTTCTGACCCGCGAGGGACGGCAGTTTTGTAATTTCTCCAGCAATGACTATCTCGGACTGAGCCAGCATCCGGCCATCGTCCGCGCCTGGCAGCAGGGCGCGGAGCGGTTTGGCGTGGGCAGCGGTGGCTCGGGGCACGTCAGCGGATACACCACGGCGCATCAGGCGCTGGAGGAAGAGCTGGCCGACTGGCTGGGCTATCCGCGCGCGCTGCTGTTTATCTCCGGCTTTGCCGCCAATCAGGCGGTCATCACGGCCATGATGGGGAAAGAGGACCGCATTGTCGCCGACCGTTTAAGCCACGCCTCGCTGCTGGAAGCGGCAAACTTAAGTCCGGCGCAGCTGCGGCGTTTTGCCCATAACGATGCGTCACAGCTCGCCTCGCTGCTGGACAGACCCTGCGACGGGCAACAGCTGGCGGTCACGGAAGGGGTGTTCAGCATGGACGGCGACAGTGCGCCGCTTGCCGCGCTTCACGAGGCCGCAAAGCGGCAAAATGCCTGGCTGCTGGTCGATGATGCTCACGGCACCGGCGTGATGGGCGATGAAGGACGCGGCAGCGCCCATCAACAAAACGTGAAGCCGGAACTGCTGGTGGTCACCTTTGGCAAAGGCTTTGGCGTCAGCGGCGCCGCCGTGCTGTGCAGCGAATCCGTCGCTGACTATCTGCTGCAGTTTGCCCGTCACCTCATCTACAGCACCAGCATGCCCCCGGCGCAGGCCGTGGCGCTGTCGGCGTCGCTGGCGGTGATCCGCAGCGCAGAAGGGGATGAACGCCGTCAGCAGCTGGCAGAGCACATCTCCTGCTTCCGTCAGGGACTGGCGGCGCTTCCCTTCCAGAGTCCCGATTCGCAGAGCGCCATCCAGCCCGTGATTGTCGGCGAAAACGGCCGCGCGCTGGCGCTGGCCCAGGCGCTGCGCGAGCGGGGGATGTGGGTTACGGCCATTCGTCCGCCAACAGTTCCGCCGGGCACCGCGCGTCTGCGCTTAACCCTGACGGCGGCGCATGAGGCGCAGGATATCCAGACGCTGCTGGAGGCGCTTCATGATGCCGGTGAATAAGCAGGCCGTTGCGGCGGCGTTTGGCCGGGCCGCGCGGAGCTATTCACAGCACGATGAACTCCAGCGCCAGAGCGCGCAGGGGCTTCTGGCCGCGCTTGGCGAGAACCGCTTCCCGCAGGTGCTGGACGCCGGCTGTGGTCCCGGCAGCAACAGCCGCTACTGGCGCGAGGCGGGGAGCGAGGTGACGGCCATCGACCTGTCGCCCGCTATGCTGGACGAGGCGCGCCAGCAGCAGGCGGCGCACCACTATGTCGTGGCGGATATCGAGGCGATCCCGCTGGCGGACGCGCAGTTCGATCTGGTCTGGAGCCATCTGGCGGTGCAGTGGTGCAGCAGCCTGCCGCAGGCGTTACGCGAGCTTTATCGCGTCGCACGCCCGGGCGGAAAGGTGGCCTTTACCACTTTGCTGGAAAGTTCGCTGCCGGAGCTGAATCAGGCGTGGAAAGCGGTGGATGAGCAGCCGCACGCGAACCGCTTTTTATCGTATGAGCAGGTGACGCAGGCGCTGGCTGGCTGGCGCTGTCGCAGCACGGTGCAAACCATCACGCTTAATTTTAGCGACGCGTTCAGCGCCATGCGCTCTCTGAAGGGCATCGGCGCCACGCACCTGCACGCCGGGCGGGAGAAAAAACCGCTGACCCGGGGGCAGCTGCAACGCCTGGAGCTGGCCTGGCCGCAGCAGCGGGGCCTTTTCCCGCTCTCTTATCAACTTTTTCATGGGATTATCGAACGTGACTGAACGTTATTTTGTTACCGGCACGGATACGGAAGTGGGCAAAACGGTTGCCAGCGCTGCGCTGCTGCAGGCGGCACGACTGCTCGGAAAAAACACCGCCGGATATAAGCCCGTGGCTTCCGGCAGCGAGATGACGGCGGAAGGGTTACGCAACACCGACGCGCTGGCGCTCCAGCGTAACAGTAGCCTTGAGCTTGCCTATTCGGCGGTGAATCCCTATACCTTTGCCGAGCCGACGTCGCCACACATTATCAGCGCTGACGAAGGCCGTCCGATTGATTTCGCCGTGCTGTCTGCCGGGTTACGGACGCTGGAAAGCCAGGCCGACTGGGTGCTGGTGGAAGGCGCGGGAGGCTGGTTTACGCCGCTTTCGGACACGCAGACCTTTGCTGACTGGGTGCAGGCCGAGCGGCTTCCGGTCATTCTGGTCGTCGGCGTGAAGCTGGGCTGCATCAATCACGCCATGCTGACGGCGCAGGCCGTTCAGCAGGCAGGGCTGACGCTGGCAGGCTGGATAGCCAACGACGTGGTTGCGCCGGGCAGGCGGCATCAGGAGTATCTGGCGACCCTCAAGCGCGTGCTCCCGGCACCGTTCCTCGGGGAAATCCCCTGGATTGCTGGCGATGCTGAGCAGGCCGAAACCGGGCGTTATCTCGACCTCAGCGTCTTGCTTCCCGCGACATCCAGTGGGCGATAAGCTCATCGTTCAGCTCGCTAACGTGGCCCTGAGCCACGTTACGCCCGCGATAAAGCATGCAAAACCGATCCGCCACCCGGCGGATAAACGACAGCTGCTGCTCCGCCAGCAGCACCGTCATGCCTAACTCCCGGTTTAAGCGCACCAGCAGCTGCGCCAGCTTCTGGGCAAATCCATGTCCTGCCCCATGCGTAGGCTCATCCAGAATCAGCATCCGCGGGCGGTTGACCAGTGCATTCGCCAGGGCAAGCTGATACTGATCCTCTGGCGAAAGGGCATTGCCCCGCGTCTGACGTCGCGCGTAGAGTTCCGGGAACAGATCGTATACGTCGCTTTTCGCCGCCGGGTCGGGTTTCCCCATCGCCCGCATGGCAATATGCAGATTCTCCTCAATCGTCAGTTGAGAGAAAATACGCCTGTCCTGCGGCACATAGCCTATTCCCGGCTCTGAACGTTGTTCCGGTGCCGGGCTGAGCAAATCACGCGGCGGTGCGCCCGCTTCATGCCAGATAATCGTGCCGCTTTCGACGGGGATGTTTCCGGTAATGCAGTTCATCAGGGTGGTTTTGCCCATCCCCGGCAGGCCTATGACGCCTGTACACATCCCTTGCGGAAAATCCAAATCCACGTTCCATAGCGTATGTTGGCTTCCGTAAAACTGATTCACTGCACGCAGACTCAACATCTTTCTCTCCTTAAAATGCGTAGGGATAGGCCTGACGTGAAGCTGCAAAACGCTTGCCAGAAACCTGAAATCGATTAAAAAAACGACTTTTTTAGGAATAAGCCACAGGAGAGCAGGGTAAAAACGCGTGGCTTGCACATCGACGGTGCCGGGAATGGTGAGTTGTGGTGCAGGACGAAAAATGGCTGAAATGTGAGCAGGATCGCATCTGTTGGTTATGAATGACTCAACTGTTTATCGTCAAAAAAGAGCTATAAAAATTTTTTGTTGCCGCCTCGTGGGAAAATCCGGGAATTTGCTGAGCGGCGGTCTACACGGGCTGGAAGCAGTTATCCACTATTCCTGTGGATAACCATGTGCATTAGAGTTAGAAAACACGCGATAAGCGAGAGAAGACGCGGCTTTCGCCCAAATTGACGCGAAACGCGGCTTTAGAAAATATCGTTTAAAATTTAATTGCTTAGATAAAAGCAATTACCGTAATGAAAGTGTCACTCGTTGCCATAAAACTATCATTACCTGGCTTGACAAATGTTAAAAAAGAAAAAGTTCTGGGGATAACCCAACCTGGCTGGTTTTTTATCTCGTCAGAGCCTAAATTTTGTCCGCTAACGCGCTAATGACTCCGCCGCTACGCTAAATATCCTGACACGCTACTGGTTTTTCATCCAGTGTTTTTTACTGGCATTCCTGGCAACAACGAGTAAAATTACTCACCTGCCGCTTATAACGTCATCAGGTCGTCGCCCATGAGTAAACCGTTCAAACTGAATTCTGCTTTCCGCCCCTCTGGCGATCAGCCTGAGGCGATCCGTCGTCTTAAAGAGGGGCTGGAAGACGGGCTGGCGCACCAGACGCTGCTGGGGGTAACCGGCTCGGGCAAAACGTTTACTGTCGCCAACGTGATCGCTGACCTGCAGCGCCCCACGATGGTGCTTGCACCCAATAAAACCCTCGCGGCACAGCTTTACGGCGAGATGAAAGAGTTCTTCCCGGAAAACGCGGTGGAGTATTTTGTCTCCTACTACGATTACTACCAGCCGGAAGCCTATGTGCCGAGCTCTGATACCTTCATCGAGAAAGATGCTTCGGTGAACGAACACATCGAACAGATGCGACTGTCTGCGACCAAGGCGCTGCTTGAGCGTCGCGATGTGGTTGTGGTCGCGTCTGTTTCGGCGATTTACGGCCTGGGCGATCCGGATCTCTATCTCAAGATGATGCTGCACCTGACGCAGGGGATGATCATCGATCAGCGCGCAATTTTGCGCCGTCTGGCCGAGCTGCAGTACACCCGTAATGACCAGGCCTTCCAGCGCGGGACGTTCCGCGTGCGCGGTGAGGTGATCGACATCTTCCCGGCGGAATCGGACGATATGGCGCTGCGCGTCGAGCTGTTTGACGAAGAGGTCGAGCGTTTGTCACTGTTCGACCCGCTGACCGGCCACGTTGAGTCGGTGATACAGCGTTTTACCATCTACCCTAAAACGCACTACGTGACGCCACGAGAGCGTATCGTGCAGGCGATGGAAGAGATCAAAGAGGAGCTTGCAGAGCGCCGTAAGGTGCTTCTGGCTAACAATAAGCTGCTGGAAGAGCAGCGCCTGAGCCAGCGCACCCAGTTCGATCTGGAGATGATGAACGAGCTGGGCTACTGCTCGGGTATCGAAAACTACTCGCGCTTCCTCTCCGGGCGCGGGCCGGGCGAGCCACCGCCGACGCTGTTTGACTACCTTCCGGCCGACGGTCTGCTGGTGATCGACGAATCCCACGTCACGATCCCGCAGATCGGCGGGATGTACCGCGGTGACCGCGCGCGTAAAGAGACGCTGGTGGAGTACGGCTTCCGCCTGCCGTCAGCGCTGGATAACCGTCCGATGAAGTTTGAAGAGTTTGAGGCGCTGGCACCGCAGACCATCTACGTGTCGGCCACGCCGGGCAACTACGAGCTGGAAAAATCCGGCGATGAGGTGATCGACCAGGTGGTCCGTCCGACCGGGCTGCTGGACCCGATTATCGAAGTGCGCCCGGTGGCGACCCAGGTGGACGATCTGCTCTCTGAGATCCGCGCCCGTTCCGCCATCAACGAGCGCGTGCTGGTGACGACGCTCACCAAGCGCATGGCGGAAGACCTGACCGAGTATCTTGAAGAACATGGTGAGAAGGTGCGCTATCTGCACTCGGATATCGACACCGTGGAGCGCATGGAGATTATCCGCGATCTGCGTCTGGGCGAGTTTGACGTGCTGGTGGGGATCAACCTGTTGCGAGAAGGTCTGGATATGCCGGAAGTTTCGCTGGTGGCGATTCTGGACGCCGATAAAGAGGGCTTCCTGCGCTCTGAACGCTCCCTGATCCAGACCATTGGCCGCGCCGCGCGTAACGTCAACGGGAAAGCGATTCTGTACGGCGACAAAATCACCCCGTCGATGGCGAAAGCGATTGGCGAAACGGAACGCCGACGCGAGAAGCAGCAGCGCTACAACGAAGAGCACGGCATTACGCCGCAGGGGCTGAACAAGAAGGTGGTGGATATTCTGGCGCTGGGTCAGAACATTGCGAAGACCAAAGCGAAAGGCCGCGGCAAGGCACGTTCAGTGGTGGAAGAAGATACCGTCGTACTGACACCGAAGGCGCTGCAGCAGAAAATCCACGAGCTGGAAGGGCAAATGATGCAGCACGCCCAGAACCTGGAGTTCGAAGAGGCGGCACAGATCCGCGACCAGCTGCATCAGCTGCGGGATCTGTTTATCGCGGCATCATAGATAAAGCGGCGTGTATTCCCCCTCTCCCCGTGGGAGAGGGCTGGGGTGAGGGCATCAGGCCGCACAAAGCGAACCTAACCCAACGCCTGAATCGCTTTCTCCAGCGCCTCGCGCAGCAGGTGGCGGTCGTGACGATATTTAATATCGCTGGCTTCCAGCGGCTCCTGCACCACCACGCGATCGCCAATCCCTGTCACATCCACTTTTGGCCCAACCACGACACCGTCGATAATTTTCTTACCGACGTACTGCTCCATCAGGTCCAGCTTGTCCGCCAGCGACAGGCTCGCCGCTGCCGGGCTCAGCTCACGGCCCAGGTTACCGATATAGACCATCGGGGCAGGGGTGCGACGTAGCGCCTGCGCCAGCTCTTTTACCAGCAGAATGGGCATCAGGCTGGTATAAAAACTGCCTGGACCGATCAGGATAAGATCCGCTTCACCAATGGCCTCCACCGCTTCCCGCGTGGCGGGCACGCTCGGATAGGTCATTAACTCCGTGGGGGGCAGGAGGAGCTGGTCAATATTCACCTCGCCGTAAACTTCATGCCCTTCGGCATCGATTGCCATTAAGTCAACCGGTTGTTCAGACATGGGGATCAGGAATGCGTCCACCTTGAGCAGATTACGGATTAAGTTGATGGCTTCCAGAGGCCGTACGCTCAAGTGATCCAGCGCCTTTAACATCAGATTTCCGAGGTTATGCCCGGAAAGTTCGCCATTGCCGCCAAAACGGTACTCAAACATCGCCGACGCGACGCTCGGCTCGGTAATTAACTGGTTCAGGCAGTTGCGCATATCTCCCCAGGCAATGCCGCCTTCAGCCCGCCTGATCCGCCCGGTTGAGCCGCCGTTGTCGGTGGTTGTCACTATCCCTGTCAGCCGTGAGCCCAGTGACGACAAAGAAGACATGACGCGGCCCAGGCCGTGGCCTCCGCCAAGAGCGACCACTCGGTCAAGATCCGCAAAAGTGCGATTGCGCATACGTATTCCTTATCACGTTCGATCGCGTAACAGTAACCTAACTACCCCCAAAAGACGATGCCTCACCCAATGCAAAATGACGTATATCAATGCGAAAATGCGGTTTTTAGGTATTCTGTAGCGAAAATGCAGGACTGAATCGCTATATACATAATTATATAGCGAAAAGCGACAATGGCGGAGTGTCGATTTCCACGCTACTATCGCCATAACCACGTTTTCAAAACTGAAAACATACACTCTAGCCCTGGCGCCTGTGTCGAATGATATGGCGCCCTGGCCGTGGCGGATTTGCCACCAGGGTACAGAAAGAAATGACTGTGCCTCCCGATCTGGAAAGGTGTACATGGCTTCACAACTTACTGATGCTTTCGCGCGTAAGTTTTACTACTTACGTCTGTCGATTACCGATGTGTGCAACTTCCGTTGCACCTACTGCCTGCCCGATGGCTACAAGCCGGGCAGCGTCACCAATAATGGCTTTCTCTCCGTGGATGAAGTGCGCCGCGTCACGCGTGCGTTCTCTGAGCTCGGTACCGAAAAAGTCCGTCTGACGGGTGGCGAACCCTCCCTGCGCCGCGATTTCCCCGACATCATTGCCGCCGTACGCGAAAACGAACGCATCCGCCAGATCGCGGTGACCACCAACGGTTACCGCATGGCGCGTGACGTGGCCACCTGGCGCGACGCTGGCCTAACCGCGATCAACGTCAGCGTGGACAGCCTTGATGCCCGGCAGTTTCACGCCATTACCGGTCAGGACAAGTTCCGCCAGGTGATGGACGGCATCGATGCGGCGTTTACCGCCGGGTTCGAAAAGGTCAAAGTCAACACGGTGCTGATGCGCGACGTAAACCACCATCAGCTGGACACCTTCCTGGCGTGGATTAAATCCCGTCCCATTCAACTGCGTTTTATCGAGCTGATGGAAACGGGCGAGGGCAGCGAACTGTTCCGCCGCCACCATATTTCCGGCATGGTGTTGCGCGACGAGCTGCTGAAACGCGGCTGGATCCACCAGATCCGCCAGCGCAGCGACGGCCCGGCACAGGTCTTTTGTCACCCCGATTACGAAGGCGAGATTGGGCTTATCATGCCCTATGAAAAAGACTTCTGCGCCAGCTGTAACCGCCTGCGCGTATCGTCGGTGGGCAAGCTTCATCTCTGCCTGTTTGGCTACGGCGGCGTGGATCTTCGCGATCTGCTGGAAGATGATGCCCAACAGGTCGCACTTCAAGCACGCATTTCCGAGGCGCTGACGCACAAAAAGCAGACCCACTTCCTGCATCAGGGCAATACCGGCATTACTCAGAACCTGTCCTACATCGGCGGGTAATCAGTCTTTAGAAGGAACCAGAAGATGAGTCAGGTCAGCGCAGAATTTATCCCGACACGCATTGCTATTCTTACCGTTTCCGACCGCCGTGGAGAAGAAGATGATACCTCCGGCCACTGGCTGCGTGAGGCGGCCCATGACGCGGGGCATACCATCGTCGATAAAGCGATTGTGAAAGAGAACCGCTACGCCATTCGCGCGCAGGTCTCTCAGTGGATCGCCAGTGCTGAGGTGCAGGTGGTGCTGATCACCGGCGGCACCGGCTTTACCGCGGGCGATCAGGCCCCCGAGGCGCTAATCCCGCTGTTTGACCGCGAGGTGGAAGGCTTCGGCGAAGTGTTCCGCATGCTCTCCTTTGAAGAGATTGGCACCTCCACGCTGCAGTCGCGCGCGGTGGCCGGCGTGGCAAACAACACGCTGATTTTCGCCATGCCGGGCTCGACCAAAGCCTGCCGCACCGCGTGGGAAAATATTATTGCCCCGCAGCTGGATGCCCGTACCCGTCCGTGTAATTTTCATCCCCATTTGAAGAAGTAAACTATGTCACAACTGACCCACATTAACGCCGCTGGCGAAGCGCATATGGTGGATGTCTCCGCCAAGGCCGAAACGGTGCGCGAGGCGCGTGCTGAGGCATTCGTCACCATGCTGCCGGAGACGCTGGCGATGATTATCGACGGCAGTCACCATAAGGGTGACGTATTTGCCACCGCCCGCATCGCCGGTATTCAGGCTGCAAAACGGACCTGGGACCTCATCCCGCTCTGCCATCCGCTGATGCTGAGCAAGGTGGAGGTGAACCTGCAGGCGCAGCCGGAGCACAACCGCGTGCGTATTGAGTCCCTCTGCCGCTTAACCGGCAAAACCGGCGTGGAGATGGAAGCCCTGACGGCGGCCTCCGTCGCCGCGCTGACCATCTACGACATGTGCAAAGCGGTGCAGAAAGATATGGTGATTGGCCCGGTTCGTCTGCTGGCAAAAAGCGGCGGCAAATCCGGTGATTTTAAGGTGGACAGCCATGATTAAGGTGCTCTTTTTCGCCCAGGTGCGCGAGCTGGTCAATACCGACAGACTGACGCTGGACGCCTCTTTTGAAAACGTCGCCGCCCTGCGCGCGCACCTGGCGGCACAAAGCGACCGCTGGGCGCTGGCGCTCGACGAAGGCAAGCTGCTGGCGGCCGTTAACCAGACGCTGGTGGAGTTCACCCACCCGCTGACTGAAGGGGATGAAGTGGCCTTCTTCCCGCCGGTCACAGGGGGCTAAGATGGCTGAAACCCGAATTCTGGTCGGTCCCGAGCGCTTTAACGTCGGTACAGAATATGACTGGCTGGCGGAGCGCGATGAAGACGGCGCGGTCGTTACGTTCACCGGTAAAGTGCGTAACCACAATCTCGGCGACAGCGTAAAAGCGCTGACGCTGGAGCACTATCCGGGCATGACGGAGAAATCGCTGGCGGCAATTGTGGATGAAGCGCGAGGCCGCTGGCCGCTCGGGCGGGTCACGGTGATCCACCGCATCGGCGAGATGTGGCCCGGCGAAGAGATTGTCTTTGTCGGCGTGACCAGCGCGCACCGCGGTAGCGCCTTTGCGGCAGGGGAGTTCATTATGGATTACCTCAAAACCAAAGCGCCGTTCTGGAAGCGCGAAGCCACGCCGGAAGGCGACCGCTGGGTGGAATCTCGTGACAGCGATAAACAGGCCGCCAGCCGTTGGTAGTCGGTTTACGTGAATGTGTTACTCTTAACGTGTGTGTCTTCTTAACCTTAATCAGGAGTGAATCATGGACCGATTTCCGCGTTCCGATTCAATAGTACAGCAGACCCGTAGCGGCCTGCAGACGTATATGGCGCAGGTGTACGGCTGGATGACGGTCGGCCTGCTGCTTACCGCGTTTATCGCGTGGTATGCGGCGAACACGCCTGAGCTGATGATGTTTATCTTCTCCAGCAAAATCACCTTCTTTGGGCTGATTATCGCACAGCTGGCGCTGGTGTTTGTGCTTTCCGGCCTGGTGCAGAAACTCAGTGCCGGAATGGCGACCACGCTGTTTATGCTCTATTCGGCGCTGACCGGTTTGACGCTCTCCAGCATTTTCATCGTCTACACCTACTCCTCCATCGCCAGCACCTTCGTGGTGACCGGCGGGATGTTCGGCGTGATGAGCCTGTACGGTTACACCACCAAACGTGACCTGAGCGGCTTAGGTAATATGCTGTTTATGGGGCTGATCGGGATTGTGCTGGCATCGCTGGTGAACCTGTGGCTGAAGAGCGACGCGCTGATGTGGGCCGTGACCTATATCGGGGTGGTGGTCTTCGTTGGCTTGACGGCCTACGACACTCAGAAGCTGAAAAACATCGGCGAGCAGATCGACGTGCGCGACAGTTCCAACCTGCGCAAATACTCGATTCTGGGTGCGCTGACGCTCTATCTGGACTTTATCAACCTGTTCCTGATGCTGCTGCGGATTTTCGGCAACCGTCGCTGAGGTTGCTTTACCGGGTGGCGGTGCGGTCTGGTGCCCTCACCTTGACCCTCTCCCACGGGAGAGGGAACAAACACTAAAAACGGCAACAAAGTTGCCGTTTTGCTTTTATTTCGCCATTGCCTTCTCATTTTTCGCCCGTAACTTTTTCGCCCGGCTCTCCAGCACCAGATAACAGACCGTTGCCAGCGCCAGCGGCAGGAAGTAATAGAGCATGCGGTAGGCGAGCAGGGCGGCAATAATCGTCCCCTGTGAAACATGTTCTCCGGCCAGCAGCGCGATAAACACCGCCTCCAGCACACCAATTCCCGCCGGAATATGCACGATAACCCCGGCGATACTGCTCACCAGCAGCACGCCCAGCACGAAGAAGTAGTTCACGTCCTCGCCAATCAACAGCCAGATGATTGCACCCATCGCCATCCAGTTGGCGCTGGATACCGCCATCTGCAGCACCGCGAACTTCCACGACGGCAGTACCAGTTTCTGCCCTTTAATGGTCATATGGCGGCGTTTGGCAAAGGCGCAGGCCCACAGATACACGGCGATGATCAGCAGCAGCACGATGCCGAGAATGCGCAGCGTGGCCTCGTCGATATACCAGTGCGCGGGCAGCTGCACCACGCCGATGGTGAAAATCACTCCACCCAGCAGGATATACCCCAGCCAGTTGGTGGTAATACTCAGCGAGAAAATGCGGGTGATGGTTCCGCCCGGTAATCCGAGACGCGAGTACAGGCGATAGCGCATGCCGATGCCGCCCACCCAGGTGCTCAGCGTCAGGTTGAAGGCGTAGCAGATAAACGACACCAGCATCACCTGACGTTTAGCCAGCTTGTGGCCGCAGTAGGCGCGACCGAGCAGGTCGTAGCAGCCGTACATCAGGTAGCTGACGATAACCAGCCCTACGGCACCGAGCAGCACCAGCCGGTTATAGTTGCGGATAACCTTCCACACCTCTTCCCAGTCCACTTTCTGCGCGTAGACCACCAGCAGTACCGCGACCGCAATAAAAAATACCCAGGTGAGGATTTTTTTCGCCAGCCGCCAGCGAGGATGAGATTTTGACATCAGGGTTTGCCTCCATCTTCCGCTTCAACGCGGTCCTGGGTTTCCATTTCAGGCTGTACCGGCGGATCAACCTGCGCCAGCTTCGGCGTATGCGCCGGCAGCCAGCCGACCATCGCCGGGAAGTGGCGCAGGAAGTGGAACACCACCACGCCGATGCCAACGTTCCACCAGCTCCGTTTCGGCACCATGGACTCATCCACCCGCACACAGTCCTTATGGATAAGTCCCTGAAGGTTATCCCGCAGGGTCTGGTTAAACTGACGGTCGTGGATGATCAGGTTCGCTTCCAGGTTAAGCGACAGGCTCAGCGGATCGAGGTTACTGGAGCCGACGGTTGCCCAGTGGTCATCCATGACGGCCACTTTGCCGTGCAGCGGGCGGCGGCGGTATTCATATATCTGCACGCCGCTTTTCACCAGGTAGCGGTAGAGCAGGCGCGCGCCCACCTTCACAATCGGCATATCCGGCTCGCCCTGCACAATCAGTTTAACGCTCACGCCGCGTCGGGCCGCGTTGCGCATGGCGTGCAGAATACGGTAGCCGGGGAAGAAATAGGCGTTGGCGATAATCACTTCGCGCTTCGCATTGGCCAGCATCTTCAGGTAATGACGTTCTATATCGTCCCGATGCTCCTCATTGTCCCGCCAGACAAACAGCGCCTGCGCTTCGCCGGGCTTGCGGTTCTCTTCCGGGCGATGACGGCGTCGCCACCAGCGGCGAGCGGCCTCTTTACCGGGCAAGTTTTCCAGCACGAACAGCTGGATGTCCTGAACCACCGGACCCTCAATGCGGATCGCGTAGTCCTGCTTGGCCTCCGGGCCGTAATCCGACATATGCTCGGCGGAGTAGTTAATGCCGCCCACGAACGCCACCGTTTCGTCCACTACGACGATTTTGCGGTGCATGCGGCGGAACAGGTTGGTGCGCATGCCGAACAGACGCGGACCGGGATCGTAATAGCGGAACACCACGCCGGCGGCGGTGAGCTCGTTAACAAATTCATCGCTAAGATCCGGCGAGCCATATCCATCGAGCAGGGCCTCGATTTTTATCCCGCGCCGGGCGGCATGCAGCAGTACGCTGTGCAGCTGCCTGCCAACGTCGTCTTCAAACCAGATAAACGTTTCAAGGTAGACTTTCTGCTGTGCGTGGCTAATCGCCTCAAAGACCGCCGGATAAAAGTTATCGCCGTTTTCCAGCAGCGTAATACGGTTACCTTCCTGCCAGGTGCATTTCATAAGTGGATCTCCGCGCTCAGCGGGGCATGGTCGGAAAGATGTCGCCAGTTCAGTAACGCCAGCGCCGTCGGGCTGCTGGCATGCGCATTTTTCACGTAGATGCGGTCCAGGCGCAGCAGGGGGAAGCGCACCGGAAACGTCCGTGCGGGACGACCATGTGCCCTGGTGAAAATTTCCTCCAGTCCCGCTTTGACCTTCAGCGGATGGTTGGCGCGCTGCCGCCAGTCGTTAAAATCCCCGGCGACCACCACGGGTTCGCCTTCCGGCAGCGCATTGGTCCAGTCCGCCAGCATCTGCAGCTGCGCCTGGCGGTGGGCTTCACGCAGTCCGAGGTGAACGCAGCCCACGTGAACCGGAACGTCAAGTTCTGGCGGCGTGATGCGGCAGTAAAGCAGCCCGCGCTTTTCGCTCTCCCCGACGGAAACGTCCCGGTTCTCATAATGTTCTATAGGAAAACGCGACAGCACCGCATTACCGTGATGGCCTTCCGGATAGACCGCGTTGCGGCCGTAAGCGTAATCGCTCCACATGGTGTCGGCCAGGAATTCATAGTGCGGCGTATCGGGCCAGTTTTCGAAATGCATGGGGTGTACCTCGTGCGCGCCCATCACCTCCTGCAGGCAGACAATGTCCGCGCTGACGGTGCGTACCGCGTCGCGCAGCTCCGGTAAAATGAAGCGGCGGTTAAATGCTGTGAAGCCCTTATGAATGTTTATCGTCAGCACCTTAAGCGAGAAATGCTGCGTTTTTTTGCTCATAAACACCTTCCTGGGTGACTATCCCGATGAAAATAAAGTGTAGTCGGCGTCACAAAAAGATGCGGCGTTACGGAATTTTCCGTAAAGTGCGGTAGTCTGATTAAGCAGAGAAAAATCCTTCAGGAGAGAAGCCATGAAGTGGCAACAACGTGTTCGTGTCGCAACGGGTTTAAGTTGCTGGCAGATAATGTTGCATTTACTGGTCGTGGCCGTACTGGTGATGGGCTTAATGAGCGGCACGCTGGTGCGTGTTGGCTTAGGGCTATGCGTCCTCTATGGCGTCACCGTGCTGTCGATGCTGTTCTTACAGCGCCACCATGACGCGCGCTGGCGCGAGGTGGGTGATGTGCTCGAAGAGCTCACCACCACCTGGTACTTTGGTGCCGCGATGATCGTGCTGTGGCTGCTTTCACGCGTGCTGCAAAACAACCTGCTGCTGGCCCTCGCGGGTCTGGCAATCCTTGCAGGGCCAGCGGTAGTGTCGCTGCTCACTAAAGAGAAAAAGCTACGCAATGTTGCGTCTAAACATCGCATAGGCCACTGACCCCGTCGTGGCCGCTATGACCAGTAGCGGCCACAAACTTCCCCACACAATGTCCAGACTCGCATCCTTCAGATAGATCTGCTTGGTGATATCCGTAAAGTGTCGAATCGGGTTTATCCATGTTAAATCCTGCAGCCACACCGGCATGTTCTCGACGGGCGACACGTACCCGGAGAGCAGAATCGCCGGCATCATAAAGACGAATACCCCGATAAACGCCTGCTGCTGCGTGGAGCAGAGCGCTGAAATCAGCAGCCCAAACCCCACCAGCGACAGCCCGTAAATCACCATCGTGAAGTAAAACAGCGCCAGCGATCCGGCGAACGGGATCTCGTAGGCCCAAATTCCCACTCCCAGCACGATGGTGGCCTGGAAGGTGGCGACGATCAGCGCCGGCACCGCTTTGCCGACGAAAATCTGCCAGGTGGCGAGCGGGGAAACCAGCAGCTGATCCAGCGTGCCCTGTTCGCGCTCGCGGGCCACGGACAGAGAGGTCACGATCATCACCCCGATGGTGGTGATCATGGCGATCAGCGACGGCACCACAAACCACTTGTAGTCCAGATTCGGGTTGTACCAGTTGCGCACCACCAGTTCGCTGTTATTGGGCTTCGGTTTGCCCTCCATCAGCTCCTGCTGATACTCCTTCACTATCTGCTGCAGGTAGTTGGCCGCTATCTGGGCGCTGTTGGAGTTGCGACCGTCGAGGATCAGCTGCATCGGCGCGGTCTGGAAGGTATCCAGATTGCGAGAGAAATCCGCCGGGAAACGCACCAGCAGCAGCGCTTTTTGCGTGTCGATAGTGGGCTGGATCTCCTGCGGGCTTTTCAGCAGCAGGATGTGGGTAAAGGCCTTCGCCCGGGCAAAACGCTGCGTCAGCTCGACGGCGTGTTTGCCGTTGTCTTCATTATAAATGGCAATGGTGGCGTTAGTTACCTCAAGGGTGGCGGCAAACGGGAACAATAAAACCTGAAGCAGCACCGGCAGCACCAGAATGGCGCGGGTTTGCGGCTCGCGCAGCAGGGACTGCAGCTCTTTGCGGATCAATGTCCATAAGCGGTGAAACATGTGCGCTCCTTAATCCAGTCGCCGTTTGGTTTTCAGCCACGTCAACCCGATAAACATCACCGCCGACGCCAGCAAAAACAGGGTATTGATAATCAGCACCACCGGAATATTCCCAGCCAGGAACAGGCTCTGCAGCGTGCTCACGAAGTAGCGCGCCGGAATGATGTAGGTCACAGCGCGGATCACCGCCGGCATGCTGTCTATCTGGAAGATAAAACCGGAGAGCATAATCGATGGCAGGAAGGCGGCGTTGAGCGCCACCTGCGCGGCGTTAAACTGGTTGCGGGTGACGGTGGAGATGAGCAGCCCCATCCCCAGCGTGCTGAGTAAAAACAGGCTGGTGATAAAGAACAGCACCACCAGCGAGCCGCGATACGGCACGCCAAGAATAAAGACCGCGACCAGCATGCAGAGCAGCATCGCCAGCATGCCGAGGAAGTAGTAGGGGATGAGCTTGCACAGCAGCAGCTCAACCCGCGTCACCTCGGTGGAGAGCAGCGCCTCCATAGTGCCGCGCTCCCACTCGCGGGCGATGACCAGCGAGGTGAGGATCGCGCCAATCACCGTCATAATGATGGTCACCGCCCCCGGAATAATAAAGTGCTGGCTGATGGCGGCGGGGTTAAACCAGTAGCGCGTCTGCACATCGATGAGCGGTTCAAACGTTTCGCCCCGGTCTTCGGCGCGCTGCATTTGCCAGAGCTGCCAGATCCCCTCCGCATAGCCCTGCACGAAGTTGGCGGTGTTCGGCTCGCTGCCGTCGGTAATCACCTGAATCGGCGCATCGGCACCCGGGCGCGCCATGTTGGCAGCGAAATCCACCGGGATGACGATCAGGCCGCGAATTTTCCCGGCCTGCATTTTCTGGATCAGTTCCTGCCGGTTGTCGCTGACGGTAGCGTCAATGTAGGGTGAGCCGGTCATGGCATGGGTGAAGTCCAGCGCCTCTTCGCTCTGCTGCTCCAGCAAAATCCCGACCCGCAGCTTGCTGGAGTCGAGGTTAATGCCGTAGCCAAAGATAAACAGCAGCAGCAGGGGGATCACCACCGCAATCAGCCAACTGCTGGGATCGCGCACGATCTGCCGCGTCTCTTTGATGCACAGGGCGCGCACCCGGCGCCAGGAAAGGACGTTACTGCGCATGAGCATTCTCCTTATCCCAGTCGTGGATGAGGGTGATAAACGCCTGCTCCATGGTCGGGTCTGGCTGTGCGTCGTCGGCGGCCTGCGCTTTCAGGTCGTCCGGCGTGCCGTGGGCAATCAGCTTGCCGCGATAGACCAGCCCGATGCGGTCACAGTATTCCGCCTCATCCATAAAGTGGGTGGTGACCATCACGGTCACGCCTTTTTCCACCATGCTGTTGATATGCAGCCAGAACTCGCGGCGGGTGAGGGGATCCACGCCTGACGTGGGTTCATCAAGAAACAGGATATCCGGCTCGTGCATCAGCGAGCAGGCCAGCGCCAGCCGCTGCTTAAAGCCGAGCGGCAGCTCGTCGGTGGCGTGGGACGCAATATTCGTTAACCCGAAGGCGTCGCTCATGCGGCGGATTTTTTCATTCTGCGCCCGCCCGCGCAGGCCGTACACGCCGGAGAAAAAGCGCAGATTCTGCTCGACCGTCAGGTTGCCGTACAGGGAGAACTTCTGCGCCATATAGCCGAGATGCTGGCGCGCTTTGCCGGAACTGACCTTGAGATCCATGTCCAGCACCAGCGCCTTGCCGGACGTCGGGACCAGCAGGCCGCACATCATCTTAAAGGTGGTCGATTTTCCCGCGCCGTTCGGCCCGAGCAGGCCAAATATCTCGCCGCGCTTCACCGCAAAGTTGACGTTGTCGGTGGCGGCGAAATCGCCGAATTTTTTGGTGAGCGATTTCGCTTCAATAACCGTTTCGCCCGGCGTGCCTTCCACCGTGTGCAGGATTGCGCCAAGGGGCGATTCCGATGTGCCTGCACCGCCCAGAAGATCGATAAACGCATCTTCAAAGCGCGGGGCGGTCTCGTCCATTTCAATCTCAGGCATGCCCGGCGCACGGCGAATATCGTCGACGGTGGCCTCTTTTTTGAGGATCACGCGTACCGAGCGGCCCTGAATCATCCCGTCACTCACCTGCGGCAGCTTCAGCACCCGCTGCAGCAGCCTGCGGTTGGACTCCTGCGGGCTGTGCAGCAGAAAACTGCGCCCGGCCATGGTGTGCGTCAGCTCGGTCGGTTCGCCCTGATAGAGCAGTTCGCCTTCGTTCATCAGCAGCACGTCCCGGCACTGCTCGGCCTCGTCGAGGTAGGAGGTGCTCCAGAGGATCAGCATTCCGTCGCCCGCCAGCTCGTGCACCATCTGCCACAGCTCGCGGCGGGAAATCGGGTCTACACCGACGCCGGGTTCATCGAGCAACAGCACATTTGGTTCGCCCACCAGCGTACAGGCCAGCCCCAGTTTCTGCTTCATCCCGCCGGAAAGCTTGCCCGCCAGCCGGTCGGTGAACGGGCCGAGGGAGGTAAATTCGAGCAGTCGGGCGAAGGTTTTCTGCCGGGTTTCACCGGTGACGCTGCGCAGGTCAGCGTACAGATTGAGGTTCTCCATCACCGTCAGATCTTCGTACAGGCCAAACTTCTGCGGCATATAGCCGAGCATGGCGTGGAGCGCGCCGTCGTCCTTTATCGGGTCAAGGCCAAGCACGCTGGCCGAGCCTTCATCCGGCTTCAGCAGCCCCGCCAGCATCCGCATCAGCGTGGTTTTGCCCGCGCCGTCCGGGCCCACCAGTCCGGTCACGTAGCCTTTCTGAATGGTGCAGTTCAGCGGCGCGACCGCCGGTTTATCCATTCCGGGGAAGCGTTTGACCAGATTATTGAGCTGGATAACCGCATCATTCATGTCGTTCCCCGTCGTTTAAGGTCACGGTAACAGGCATGCCCTGACGCAGCGCGTCGTCCGCGTCGGTGACGATGATGCGCAGGCGGTACACGAGGTCGGTACGCAGATCCGGCGTTTCTACCGTTTTCGGCGTGAATTCGGCGGTAGGGGAGACAAAGCCCACTTTGCCGTGATACGGCTTGTCCGGGCGACCGTCGGTATAGAGCAGCAGCTCGCGGCCCGGCTGCATCTGGCCGAGATTCGGCTCATCAATGTAGGCCCGCACCCATACCGGACGGGTTAAGGACAGCGTCAAGACGGTGCTGCCCGCGCTGAGCATGCTGCCCGGCTCTACCGCGCGGGTCATCAGCGTGCCGTCAGACGGGGCGGTTAAGATAGTGTCGTGCAGATCCAGCTCCGCCTGAGCCAGCTGCGCCTGCGCCTGCTCGAGGCTAGCCTTCGCCTGGGCGATGTCCTGCTCGCGGTTACCGGAGCGGTACTGGCTTAATTTATCCTGCGCGGATTTCAGCGTCGCCTGCGCCTGGTCGCGGGATGACCGCGCGTTTTCCAGATCGTTGGCGGAAATGGTGCGGCTTTTCCACAGTCCCTGCTGGCGGTTATAGAAATTCTGCGCGTAGTCGTAGGCGGCTTTGGCCTGCTTAACGGCGGCAGCGGCCTGGGCAATCTCCTCATCGCGATAGCCTGCCAGCATCAGGTCATACTGCGCCTGGGCGACGGAGACGCCGGCTTTTGCCTGCATCAGCGCGTTCTCAAAGGGGGCTTTATCCAGCACGCCGAGCGTCTGCCCGGCTTTGATGGCATCGCCTTCGTCAACGCTCAGCGAGGCGAGACGTCCGCCGACGCGGAAGCTCATATTCACCGTGCGAATATCCACGTTACCGTACAGCGTCAGGCCCCGACCCTGCTGGCTCTGATACCACAGCCAGCCACCGATTCCCGCGGCAAGCAAAACAACAACCACCAGAACGATGGCGACAGGTTTTTTCATCACTTCAGGCTCCTTTGCGTTAAGCCTTGCAGGATCAGATCGAGATGACAGGTGATGACCTGGCTAATCTGCGCGGCTTTATCCTCATCGAATTGTGCCCAGCCCGTGCGTAACAGGATGGTTTCACGCCCCAGACGGAAGGCGAGAATTTCGCCCAGCAGGGCGTGGGTATGCAAAATGGTGTCGGTATCGCTGGCGTCCCGCCCGGTGTAGGCGGCAATCAGCCGGGTCAGATGGGTGTGCATCGGGGCAATCACCTGATCGTGTACCAGCTGATAAGCGGCAGTGGGGGAGAGTTGCTCGCGGGAGATAAATTTGCTCAGGTTGAGCGTATCGTCGTGCGTCAGCAGGCGGATCATATTGTGGCAGGCATTGAGGATAAGTTGCCTGATAGCGGTACGATCCGGCGTCGGCTGGCTCAGCAGCGCGGTGGCCTCCTCAACGTGCGGGCGAAAATTGTTGCCAATAAAATCGGCAATCCACTGGGCGCAGGCGAGGTATAAATCCTCTTTTGAGCCAAAATAGTAGGTAATGGCCGCGATGTTTTGTCCGGCCTGGGCGGCGATATCCCGCGTGGTGGCATGCAGGCCATACTCGCCAAACTGCGCCAGCGCGGCGGCGATAAGCTGGCTTTTGGCCTGTTCACCTTTGGTTGTCGTCGGTGTCGTATTCATGTCGGCATTAAAAATTAATCAATCGATTGATTAAAATTATACCTGAATCGCTAAATCGTCGAGGGATACGACAGGGATATTTTATGCGCCACGTCACAAAAGCTGCTACACTCCGCACCTTCGCGACATTGTGGTTTTTGTCCTTCTATTCGTGATATCTCCCTGAAAACTACACCTGTGATGGTCGGGGCGGTTCGGAGTTTTTATGTCTTTTGATTCCCTTGGCCTGAACCCGGAAATTCTGCGCGCGATCGCAGAGCAGGGCTACGTTGAGCCAACCCCTATCCAGCAGCAGGCTATTCCGGCCGTGCTTCAGGGCCGTGACCTGATGGCCAGCGCCCAGACCGGCACCGGTAAAACCGCGGGCTTTACCCTGCCGCTGTTAGAGCTGCTGGTAAAAAACCAGCCGCACGCCAAAGGCCGTCGTCCGGTGCGCGCGCTGATCCTCACCCCAACCCGCGAGCTGGCAGCCCAGATTGGCGAGAACGTGCGTGAGTACAGCCGCTATCTCAACATTCGCTCGCTGGTGGTGTTCGGTGGCGTGAGCATTAACCCGCAGATGATGAAGCTGCGCGGCGGCGTGGACGTGCTGGTGGCAACGCCGGGCCGTCTGCTGGATCTGGAACACCAGAACGCGGTGAAGCTCGACAGCATTGAAATTCTGGTGCTGGACGAAGCCGACCGCATGCTCGATATGGGCTTCATTCATGATATTCGTCGCGTGCTGGCGAAGCTGCCGCCGCGTCGCCAGAACCTGCTCTTCTCCGCGACCTTCTCCGATGAGATCAAGGCGCTGGCCGAAAAGCTGCTGCATAACCCGCTGGAAGTGGAAGTGGCGCGCCGCAACACCGCTTCCGAGCAGGTGACGCAGCACGTTCACTTTGTGGATAAAAAGCGCAAGCGGGAGCTGCTCTCCCAGATGATCGGTCAGGGCAACTGGCAGCAGGTGCTGGTCTTTACCCGCACCAAGCACGGTGCCAACCACCTGGCGGAACAGCTGAATAAAGACGGCATCCGCAGCGCGGCGATCCACGGTAACAAGAGCCAGGGCGCGCGTACCCGCGCGCTGGCGGACTTCAAGTCCGGCGACATCCGCGTGCTGGTGGCGACCGACATCGCTGCCCGTGGCCTCGATATTGAAGAGCTGCCGCACGTGGTGAACTACGAGCTGCCAAACGTGCCGGAAGATTACGTTCACCGTATCGGTCGTACCGGCCGTGCGGCAGCAACAGGTGAGGCGCTCTCTCTGGTCTGCGTGGACGAGCACAAGCTGCTGCGCGATATCGAACGCCTGCTGAAGAAAGAGATCCCGCGCATCGAAACCCCGGGCTATGAAGTGGACCCGTCCATCAAAGCCGAGCCGATTCAGAACGGTCGTCAGGGTGGTGGTCGCGGTCAGGGTGGCGGTGGTCGCGGCCAGCAGCCGCGTCGTGCTGAAGGTGGCGCGCCGAAGTCATCCGGCAAACCGCCGCGTCGTAATAACGACGGCAAGCCGGCCGGTGAAAGCCCGTGGCGCAGCGGCGAAGGGAAACCGGCAGGCGAGGGGCAGCGCCGACGCCGCCCGCGCAAGCCTGCTAACCCGCAGTAATCTGGAAGCCCGGTCGTAAAGCCGGGCTTTTCTTTTTGCGACGGCGAAGAGAAAGTGCCACAATAGTGGCTGTTTATACAGTATTTCAGGTTTTCCAATGGCTTTAACCGCGGCGCTGAAAGCGCAAATAGGCGCCTGGTATAAGGCGCTTCAGCAGCAGATCCCCGATTTTATCCCCCGAGCGCCGCAGCGGCAGATGATTGCCGACGTGGCAAAAACGCTCGCCGGGGACGACGGGCGACATCTGGCGATTGAAGCCCCGACCGGCGTCGGGAAAACCCTGTCGTATCTCATTCCCGGCATCGCTATTGCGCGGGAAGAGGACAAAACGCTGGTGGTCAGCACTGCGAACGTGGCCTTGCAGGATCAGATCTTCAGCAAAGATTTGCCGCTGCTGCGCAAAATCATCCCCGATCTCCGCTTCACCGCCGCCTTTGGGCGCGGGCGCTACGTCTGTCCGCGTAACCTGGCGGCGCTGGCCAGCAGCGAGCCCTCGCAGCAGGATCTGCTCGCCTTTCTGGATGACGAGCTGACGCCAAACAACAAAGCCGAGCAGGAGCAGTGCGCAAAGCTGAAAGCCGAGCTCGACGGCTATAAGTGGGACGGCCTGCGGGATCACACCAGCCTGGCGATTAGCGACGACCTGTGGCGCAGGCTCAGTACCGATAAAGCAAGCTGCCTGAACCGCAACTGTCACTACTACCGGGAATGCCCGTTCTTCGTCGCCCGGCGCGAGATCCAGGAGGCGGAGGTGGTTGTCGCCAACCACGCGCTGGTGATGGCGGCGCTGGAGAGCGAAGCGGTGCTGCCGGAGCCGAAAAACCTGTTGCTGGTGCTCGACGAAGGCCACCACCTGCCTGACGTGGCGCGGGACGCGCTGGAGATGAGCGCGGAAATCACCGCTCCGTGGTTCCGACTTCAGCTGGATCTGTTCTGCAAACTGGTGGCGACCTGCATGGAGCAGTTTCGCCCGAAAACCACGCCGCCGCTGGCGGTCCCCGAGCGTCTGAGCGACCACTGCGAAGAGGTTTACAGCCTTATCTCGTCTCTGAACAACATCCTCAATCTTTATCTTCCGGCAGCCCAGGAGGCAGAACACCGCTTCGCGATGGGCGAGTTGCCGGACGAGGTGATGGAGATCTGCCAGCAGCTGGCGAAGCATCTGGAAAAGCTGCGCGGGCTGGCGGAGATGTTCCTGAACGACCTCAGCGAGAAAACTGGCTCGCACGACGTGGTGCGGCTGCACCGCATCCTGCTGCAGATGAACCGCGCGCTGGGGATGTTTGAGGCGCAGAGCAAGCTCTGGCGGCTGGCCTCGATGGCGCAGGCGTCGGGCGCGCCGGTCACCAAATGGGCCACCCGCGAAGTGCGCGACGGGCAGGTGCATCTCTTTTTCCACTGCGTGGGCATCCGCGTGGCCGATCAGCTGGAAAAGCTGATCTGGCGCAGCGTGCCGCACGTGGTCGTTACCTCTGCGACGCTGCGCTCTCTGAACAGCTTTTCACGGTTGCAGGAGATGAGTGGCCTGAAGGAGAAAGCGGGCGATCGTTTTGTGGCGCTGGACTCGCCGTTCAACCACTGCGAGCAGGGCAAGCTGGTCATTCCACGCATGAAATACGAGCCGCTTATCGACAACGAAGAGCTGCACATTGCGGAGATGGCGGCCTACTTCCGCGAGCAGGTCGAAAGTAAAAAATATCCCGGCATGCTGGTGCTGTTTGCCAGCGGGCGGGCGATGCAGCGCTTCCTGGAGCACGTCACCGACCTGCGTTTACTCCTGCTGGTGCAGGGCGACCAGCCCCGTTACCGGCTGGTGGAAACGCACCGCAAACGTATTGATAACGGCGAGCGCAGCGTGCTGGTGGGGCTACAGTCCTTTGCCGAAGGGCTGGATTTGAAGGGGGATTACCTGACGCAGGTGCATATCCATAAGATCGCCTTTCCGCCTATCGACAGCCCGGTGGTGATCACCGAGGGCGAGTGGCTGAAAAGCCTCAACCGCTATCCGTTTGAGGTGCAGAGCCTGCCTGCGGCGTCGTTTAACCTGATTCAGCAGGTGGGGCGTCTTATTCGTAGCCACGGCTGCTGGGGTGAGGTAGTGATTTACGACAAGCGTTTGCTCACCAAAAACTACGGTCAGCGGCTGCTGAACGCACTGCCGATCTTTCCGATTGAGCAGCCGGAGGTGCCTGAAGTAAAAAAACGCCCGGCAAAACTGGCCGCCGGGCGCAGGAAAAGCATCCGTGCTAAGGGGCGTGGTCCTACTGGTAAGTAAAGGTCACCTGAATCACGCTGCTGAACGTGCCTGCAGAGACGGGCATAGACGTGGCGTAATAGCGGGCGGAGAGCGGAAACGTGGCCGTGTGGTCAGCCGGGTTAATCGGCACGTTAAACGCCGCCTGCGGGGCGATCAGGATCTTGTCCTGTCGGTCGGCCAGCTCCAGCGCCAGCCCCTTCGCGCTGCCGGTGTTGGCGAATTTGGTCGGGTGCACGCTGTCTGCCTGGCCGTAGAAATAGGCCGTGGCAAGCGCCAGCGTGGCGGGACAGTGCGATACCGAGAGCGAAAAATCTTTCCATTCGCCGGTATCCCCTACATCTTTAAAATTACCTGATACTGCCTGGCCTAAATCTACCGTCAGGTTGCGGCTGGCGCTGTCAATGACGCAGGTGTTGGCGTAAATATTCCCCGTCATCTGGATCTGAATATCATCGGCGTGGGCCTGGGCTATCAGGCCCAGCGCCAGCATCAGAGCTGTCTTTTTCATGAGCGTCACTTATAAGCGAGGGTAACGGTGGCGACGGTGTTGGCCGGGCCTGGCGTCACGACGTTGCTGGTTTGTTCGTAGCGAACCTCAAACGGGATCGCCAGCGTCTGGTTGGCGATTGCCTGTCTTTGGGTGTTCACGTAGGTATCAAAGGTGGCGAGATGGTCGTCAAACAGCATTCTGACCCCGACGCCGGTAGCCATGCCGGGCTGCTGGGTGAGTTTGATCACCCCTTCGAACGCGGTTTCGTAGCCGTTCGAACTGGTGACCTTCACCTCAGGCTGCACGTTGCTGTTGCAGTTCACCGTCACGTCAAAGTTTTGCGCCGGGCTGGATAGCATCCCCACGCTGACAAAATCGCTGACCGGAAAGTCGCCCAGATTGATGGTCAGGTTTTTTGGGGAGACGGAGCAGGTGACGTTCTGGAAGTTAACGTTTCCTGCGTAGGCGATAACATTGGGTGAACCAATGCCGTCGTTGCCATATACGCCAATACCGAACTCTGTTTGCGCCTGAAGCAGCGTGCCGGACTGTACCGCATCACTGGTTTTAACCAGTTCAAGCGTGACGTTAAAATCAAAGGACTGAGATCCATCGGTCGATACATAGCCGATGGGCGTACTGCGGGAATCGCAGGCGACCTTTCCCCCGCCTGAAATGCGCTGGCCCTGGTCGTTCCTTAAGGCAATGCCGACTCCAGGCACGCCTGTGTCATAAACGCCGGTCAACCCGGGTATCTCCGAACCACTTCCGTAATAGCAGGAGATGATTTCCATCCCGCTCTCGTAAGAATGGTTGCACTTACCCGCGACGTGTACAGTCTGCTCCGTACCGGGAATGGTAGCGCCTACTGCCAGCGTCGTCGGGACCGAAATGGTGGCAACGTTGATCATTTTCGGCATATCGGGCGTAGTGCAGTCAGCCTTCGCATGCGGCATAAATAATGCCGCGGTGCCCAGAATCATTAAGAAAAAGCACTGTTTTATCATTTGCATAGTCGTTAGCCTGTACGGTGAATCAGTGACACTGCGCGGCAGCGTTAATGATGCTGGTTTTCTCTTTCTCATCCGTTAGCGCATAGTCAGCGATGCAGTGCTCGCTCGCGTCCTGTCCCCAGGAAACGGCGAGATGCCCCTGCTGCGGCAGACCCGAAAGATAGGTCTGGCCGTCATTACCCACAATAAACTCGCTGTCCTTATCCTCGGTGGTAACCGTCGCGCCGAACGGCAGCGGTTTGCCGTTGTGCGTCAGCGTCATCAGCACGCGGTTGCCCACGCGGGTGTTAAAGCTGGCGCGCACCACGGCCCCGCGAGTTGGGGTGACGACCTGAGCGGCGTGGGTGACGTCGGCATTGTCCGGCAGCGTTTCGGTATCCAGCGCAATGGTGTTGTGGCGATACGCGGTCACAAACGGGACGACGGTGTAGCCGCGGAAGTCGGTTTCAACGCCGGTCTGGTTAGTGATGTGCGTTCCGTGCGTGCCCGGCGCCTTCACCAGCGCGATGGTCTCACCGAGCGGCTGGCTCAGGGTGATGCCGTTCGCATGGGCAACCACGCCGCCCTGCAGGCCAACGTTCACGGTCTGCTGATATTTGTCCTGGCTGACGCCGCCGCTCAGTTCGCCGTACGTTGCTTTGTAATCGGCGTTGAGGCTGGTGGAGTTGCCGCTGCCGGTACTGCTCACCCCCTCCTGAATATTCCAGTTGAGGTTATCTTCTTTCAGCGCCGTGCCGTTCAGACCGATATTCTGCGTGGTGCCATCTTTGGTGTTGTTCAGGTTGTAGGTGGCCCAGGTGTTATGCATCCAGTGGTCCAGCGGCACCGAGACGCTCAGCGCGAACTGGTTGTCGTTCGTCACCTCATTGCCGTCTTCGTCGCTGTCGCGGGTGTTTTTGTTCATGCTATAGCTGAGGCTGTAGCTCATGCCGTGCCAGCTGTTGTTGTAGCTGACGCTCACCGATGTCATGTCCTGGCTCTGGGTCCAGTAGGTCTCTTTCACCAGGCTCAGGGTTACGGAACCCCAGCCTTCCGGCAGCGTCTGGTCGACGGTGGCTTCGGTACGGGCGCGGCGCTGCTGCGGTTCAGACCAGTCGTCAGAGCGGGTATACGACTCCATGGTGTCTTCCAGGGTGTAAAACCCTTTGCTGTTATAGCGGTAGCCGGCCAGTGAGAAGTTGGTGCCTGACTGGGCGATATCTTTGCTGTAGCGCACGCGCCACGACTGGCCTTTGCTGGCCTGCTGTTTTTTCAGCAGGGCTTTGGCGCGAGTGACGTCAATGGAGAAGGCGCCTAAATCGCCCATGTTTTTCCCGACGCCCACCGCCTGAGACTGATAATGGCTGCTCTGCTGAACGCCGCCGTAGGCGGTGATACCGTAGGGTAAACCGTAGATGGCGCTGCCCTGGGCAAACGGAGTCTTTTCGACATCGTTGTCATAGGAACGATAACGCCCGGCGGTCACGCTGTAGCGCAGGTTTTTTTCACGCTGCAAGACCGGCACGGAGGCAAACGGCACGACAAAATGGCTTTCGCTGCCGTCGGTCTCTTTCACGGTAACCTGCAGGTCGCCGCTGCTGCCGGTGGGGTAGAGATCGTTAATTTCGAACGCGCCCGGCGCGACCGTGTTCTGATAAATGACGTAGCCGTTCTGGCGAACCACCACCAGCGCGTTGCTGTGGGCCGTGCCGCGGATAATCGGCGCGTAGCCTTTCTCGCTGTCCGGCAGCATGTCGCTGTCGGATTTCAGCTCCACCCCGGTGTAGGGAACGCTGTCAAACACGTCGGCAGGGGACGAACTCTGGCCGACGGTGATGTCGCTTTTCATTGCCACAATATCGCGTTGCGCATAGGTATAAACGGAGGTGAATTTCTGCTCCTCCTCATGGCCCGTGGTGCTGCGATTCCAGGTGGAATAGTTGCGAATGCGCCATGCGCCAACGTTCAGGCCTGGGCGCAGGTTTACGTACTGGCTGCTGTTGTCCTCTTCACCGTGCTGTCGTGCGCGGCTGTGGCTGGCATTGGCGCTGTAATTAAGCAGGCCCGCAGTGATCCCTTCGTCAAACTCTTTCGGGTCAATGTAACCGCGAGGCACCTGGCCCAGCGCCGTTTGAGGGATGCTCATCAGCAGCTGCTGGTTGCGAACGCGAAAGGTGGCGGATGCCGAAGGAATGACATGTAAATCAGCACACTGGCCTTTGGCCATCAGCTGCGGAAATTTTTTGGTTTTGATGCCGAGGCTTTTTAATTCCTCAAGGCTAAAGCAAGGCTGCAGCGTGCTGTTGCCCTGCGAATCTTTCTGAAGCGTAAAGGTCACGTTGCGGGTATCAATTTTATTATTATTGATAAATACCGCGACCTCATATTTCCCCGGCGCCTGACCTGGTCCTTTTTCATAGATGGACAAATCGGTTTTACCCTGCTGGGGATTATCAATATCCAGCAGGGCAGGGTTAAAATAATCATCAGCCATAACCTGCTGCGCAAAGATCGCCATTGCCAGGCCACAGAGAATGACCAGCAATGAAGACAATCGGCAGGTGAACGGCTTTTTATGGCTGTACATAATTATTTTATTACCGGGAAAAAAATTAATGAACGGATTTCGACCAGGTATGGCTGATGCTGCCGTAGTCGGTAATAATGGAATACGTCACGTCCGCACCCCCGACATTACCCGGTAAGGCAAAATGCGTTTCCGTTTTCGGAACAGCCCAGGTGGCTTTCGCGACTTTATGACCATTCAGCGTAACGGTCTGGAAATTCATATAGAACGGCGTGGGGTTATTCACCACCAGATCGTTCCCTTCACGGCGCCATTCAAGTTTATCCGCCACATCTTCTGGTCTGCCTTTTACCGTAGACGGGCGATACAGTAATTTGATTCGAGTATTAATGGCGATTTGCAGCGTATTTACCCCCTCAACGTGTTTTGAGGAAGGGATTGCTTTAATGTTCAACCAGTACAGGGATTCCCTGTCTTCCGGTAAATTTCCGCCCGTACGCACCACGCGCAGAACGTTATCTTCGTGCGCATCCAGACGGAAAAGCGGCGGGGTGATCAGGAACGGGGCTTTGGCCAGGTTTTTACCGCCGGAATCAACCCAGGACTGCACCAGATAATCCGTCGCATCTGGATTTGAAAGACCAAGAGAAGATTCCTTTTTATCTCCCTGATAGACCAGTCGGGTGCCGTTAATAATGACCCCAGCATGTGAAGCAGTTGCTACCAGTAAAAGTGTGCTCAGTAAATAACCGTGGCGCATAAAGATTTCTCAATGAATAGAGAAGATATTAATGCTCGCGAAAGCATTAATATCCCCGGATTGATAAGATCAGTTATAAATAACGGTGAAGGTTGAAACGGAGTTAGCAGGGCCTGCGGTAATTGCCGGGCCGGTTTGGATATAGCGTGCGCCGAACTCCAGATCGTTAACTGCCGTGCCGGAGGTTAACTGATACTGCTGAGACGGCGTATACAGGCTGACAGGCTGCTGCGAGGCATCCACCAGCTGAATCGCCACCCCTGTCGCCGCATCGGTATCTGGCGTTAAGGCAAGCGTTGAATTGTTATTCGCATCCGGTGTTCCGCCAAAGTTAATGGCGGCGGAGGTGACCGTGTCAGGACAATTCGTTAACTGAATATCAAACTTCGTTAAGGTGCTGGTAGAGCCTGCACCGGTAAATACCGTTTTAGACACTTTCCCCAGCTGTACATTTAATGGATTACTTAATCCATTTACGACCTGACAAGCAGAATCGATAATTTCGCCGGTGAAGTTTATTTGCCCTTCACCGTTCGTTGCCGCAAACGTGGATGCAGAACATCCCACCGCTGCGGCGATGATTAAACCTAAAGCAACCTTGTTCATAGCAAATCCTGATATGTTTCGGGTGAGAGCGTTGCCTGGACGTTTTCACCGTTGACCCTTAATGACTTTCCGCTTGTTATTTAATCAAAAAATGTATGAATACGAATCTGCTATAGAAATCACAAATAATTGAAAAAAAGCTTGTGTTTATTTTTTTCTATTAAAACAGAAGGTTGTCTTAAGGGATAAAAAACTAACGGATAGCCATTCATCAGGGCTATAGTGTTAACAAGATAGGCTATCAGGAGGAATGTCGTGGATTATCGCAAAATTATCAAAGAGGTAGGACGTGGGAAAAACCACGCCCGCGACCTGGACCATGAAACCGCTCGCGCGCTTTACACCCGTATGCTCAACGGCGAGGTACCGGACCTGGAAATGGGCGGCATCCTGATTGCGCTACGTATCAAAGGCGAAGGCGAAGCGGAGATGCGTGGTTTCTACGAGGCGATGCAGGCGCAAACGCTGCGCTTAACACCGCCGGTGGCAAAACCGATGCCGATTGTGATCCCGAGCTATAACGGGGCGCGCAAGCAGGCAAACCTGACGCCGCTGCTGGCGATATTGTTACATAAGCTGGGGTTCCCGGTGGTGGTTCATGGGGTCAGCGAAGATCCCACGCGCGTACTGACAGAAACCATCTTTGAACTGCTGGGCATTGAACCGACTCTCCATGCCGGCCAGGCGCAGGCAAAGCTGGAGGGGAACCAGCCGGTCTATATTCCCGTTCGTGCGCTCTGCCCGCCTTTGGAAAAGCAGCTGGACATGCGCTGGCGCATGGGCGTGCGTAACAGTGCGCACACCCTGGCGAAGCTGGCAACGCCGTTTGCTGAGGATGCCGCGCTGCGCCTTTCCAGTGTTTCTCATCCGGAGTACGTGACGCGCGTCGGTCAGTTCTTTGCCGAAATCGGTGGACGCGCACTGCTGATGCACGGAACAGAAGGGGAGGTGTACGCCAATCCGCAGCGTTGCCCACAGCTGATGCTGATCGATTCTGCCGGTACGCGCGTTGTGCTTGAACGCGGGGAAGAAAACAGCGATGTGATTCTGCCGGAGTCAAAAGATCCGCAGGTTACCGCGCACTGGATTACGCAGTGCCTGGCCGGAAATGTGCCGGTCCCACAGTCGATCAAATTGCAAATGGCCTGCTGCTTGCTGGCGACAGGGGAGGTAGAGACGGTGGAAGCGGGGTTACAGCGGGTGGCACAGTCGTTTTAAGCAAAAAAAAGCCCGTCCAGTGGCGGACGGGCAAGCAAGGGTAACAAACAACAGGGTCAATGAGGGTTGGAGCAGCTCACCAGAGGGTTTGGCGAGGGTACAGCATTCATTTCAGGCGATTATTTGTAGATAACCGCAGTACCGCTCAGCTTGTTATTGGTGTTAGCGGAGGTGATGGTGTATCCGCTTGCACCGGCAGCAGCGGCTTTCTCAGCCAGCTTGGCTTCCAGGCCGTCCAGCGTGGTCGCGCCTTCTGCACTTACCACACCGATTTTATTCATGCTCTGGGCCTGAGTGGATGAAACAGGCTCTACGGCGAATGCGCCGAAAGACAGAGCGGACAGGGCAACAGCAGCTACAGCATATTTGATGGTTTTCATAATTAATCTCTCGCAGGTGTTTTCTGTTAAGGGGACGATGTTCCGTCGATGTGATAAGTATCACGTTTTTTCCTGAGGGATAAAATCGAAGAGAATTGACGTGGTCAGTCAAAAAAATTGAATGACAAATAACTTATTGAATATTAATAAATTCAAACCAGCGCTTTACACTTCTTGTGGATGCGCTTTACAGAAGAAAGATGAAGGGCACATTTTGCTACGCGGTTCGCTAAAAACCGTGAGCGTAAAGGTAAGTGCAGGCAGGGTTAACTTAGGTAAAGGAGAGTCAGCGTAACTGGCTATCTTTCGATCCTCTGCGATTATAACCTGAATGTGAGGCATTTTTTGAATCTTTATCCTGCTGGCAGGTAATGCATAACCTTACGCCTGGAATGGCTTTACGCCGCGCCTCCGGGATCGGCTCTCCGCATTCTTCGCACTCCTTCAAACTTTCGCCGCGCGGAATCTCACCGCGAGCGCGCGCAACCGCATCTTCAATGGTACTGTTGATCTGTTCGTTAACGGCGTCGTCATTCGCCCAACCGGAAGCCATGGCATCCTCCTGAAATCGGTTTATACCCTGCTTTTAATATGGGGTTAAAAAATGAACAATCAAGATAAAGCGGAAATGAACTGCATCCGGCGGGCAGATGCAGTCTTGTTGTGGAGGAAAAAAATTATTTATAGATGGTTGCTGTGCCGTACATATGGTTATCTCCGCCAGCGGAGTTCACGACAAAGCCTTTCGCACCTTCCTGGCGGGCTTTTTCGGCCAGTTTATTCTGCAGATCGTCCAGGTTACTTGCGCGACTTACCGAGACGGTGCCCGCCGGACGTAGTTGGCTAGTATCGGTACTTTCATTCAGTGACTGAACGGCCATCGCAGAAAATGAAGCCGTTGCCAGGGCGCCGGCGATAACAGCAAGGGTCAGGTACTTTTTCATAATCACATCCTCATGAGGAAACAACAGGTGATTCCCTTTAAGTTTAGAAGCCTGACGAGTGTGACTTAGCGCAAATATTTGATGATGATCTGCTTATTTTTTGAACGATAAAAACTGACAATTCGCTGACAGATCATAGACGTAGAGGTGTTTGATTTACGGTGTTTTTTTAAGCGCCGCAGAGAAAGATTTACCGCTGGGCCAGCACAGGGTATCTTACCCCGCTGTTTAAAGGAGAACGCCATGACTTCCCAAAAGCCGGGATTGCACCCACGAAATCGCCACCGCAGCCGCTACGACATGAACGCCCTGTGCCAGAGCTGCCCTGCGCTGCAGGACTATATTGTCCAAACCCCAGCGGGTGAGCCGACCGTCAACTTTGCCGATCCGCAGGCGGTGAAAACGCTGAACAAAGCCCTGCTGGCGCATTTTTACGGTGTGGCTCACTGGGATATTCCGGAAGGCTTTCTCTGCCCCCCTGTGCCGGGCCGTGCTGATTACGTTCATCACCTTGCCGATCTGCTTGCCGAAGATCGTGACGGCGCTGTACCGCAGCAGGCTTCCATCCTGGATATAGGCACCGGGGCAAACCTGATTTACCCGCTGATTGGCGTACATGAATATCACTGGCGCTTTACCGGGAGCGAAATCGGCGCCGAGGCCTTTGCCAGCGCGCAGGCGATTATCAGCGCGAACCCTGGCCTGAGCCGTTCCATTCGTCTGCGTCGTCAGAAAGAGGCGGCTTCCATCTTCAACGGCATAATTCATAAAAACGAAAGCTATGACGCTACGATGTGCAACCCGCCGTTTCATGATTCGGCGGCAGCGGCTCGCGCGGGCAGCGAGCGTAAACGCCGCAACCTCGGTCAGGCGGAAGACGCCGCGCTGAACTTCGGCGGGCAGCAGCAGGAGCTGTGGTGCGAGGGCGGTGAAGTTGCCTTCATCCTGCGCATGATTGCGGAAAGCCAACAGTTTGGCCGTCAGGTGAAGTGGTTCACGACGCTGGTTTCCCGTGGGGATAACCTGCCGCCGCTCTACCGCGCGCTGAGCGAAGCGGGTGCCGTAAAAGTGGTGAAAAAAGAGATGGCGCAGGGCCAGAAGCAGAGCCGCTTTATCGCCTGGTCGTTTATGGACGATAACAAACGTCGCAAATAGTATCCCGCCGTAGGCCGGGTAGGGCAAAGCCGCCACCCGGCTCGGTTACAGCGTCGGCTCCTGCGGAGGGAGCGGCGAGGCGGGCGGCGACAATACCTGATACGTCTGCACCGGCGTTCGCACGTTCGCCAGATCGAAGTGCTTTTTTACCATGCTGTCGAGGGCAAAGCGCACCGTCCACTGCTTCAGCGGCTGGGTGGTGAACGACACGCGCAGGGTGAACGCCGTGTTGGTCAGCCCAACGATGCCGGCAAACGACGGCTCGCCAATCACCAGCCCGCGAATATCCTCCATTTCCATCAGTTCACTGACCGCATCCCGCAGCGCCTGCTTCGCTTTGTCGGCATCTTCATGACGATCCACATCGTAGTTGGCCACAACGGAGCCAATGCCGCGCACAAAGTTGGCGAAGGTAGTGATCGATGACCAGGGAATGATGTGATATGCCCCGGTATCCTGACGCACGCCTACCGAGCGAATCGACATCCGCTCCACGGTACCGGTCAGCGGCCCGATGGTCACCAGATCCCCTGTGTTCATCCCGTTCTCAAACTGGATAAAGATGCCGGTAATAATATCCTTCACCAGCGTTTGCGAGCCGAAGGAGATCGCCAGCCCCAGCGCGCCTGCACCCGCCAGCAGCGGGGCGATATTCACGCCGATTTCTGATAGCACAATCATGATGGTGATGGTGCTGATGATCACCGCCAGCGCATTGCGGAACAGGGTCAACAGCGTGCGCGCGCGGGCGCTGGGGAGCGGTCTGCCGTGAATATCCGATACCAGACGGTTCTCGATAAGGCTCGCCAGCAGCGTCCAGCCGACGGCGGAGAAGAACAGAATCAGCGCGATACGAATTAAAATATCGACGGTCTTCTCGCCTGCGCCGTTATGCAGCCAGTTCCAGAAATCAAACAGGCTCCACGCGTTCAGCAGCAGCATGATGGCCACGCAGACGGTCAGAATGCGCGCCACCTTAAGCGATACCGACATCCAGCCGTTCACCCGTTTTTGCAGTTCCGGGTAATTACGCTGCACCTGCGGCGACAGGGTGATGGTTTTCGAGATCCAGCGGGACAGCAGCCCGGACACAAACGCCGCGATGCCGATAATCGCCAGGCTTTTAAACGTCGCCCCCATCATAAATTTCAGGCTGTTTCCCGGGTCGAACAGCGAGAAGAAGCACAGCACAATAAAATACGCGCTTGCCAGCCAGTGCCACACCAGTGCGAAGGCGCGGATAAACAGGCTAAAGAAAGAGAGGGAACGGTCGGCCAGATGCAGCAGACTCTCGGTGATCGCCCTTTTATTGTGAAAGATAAGGTACAGAGACCAGACGGTTATACAGAGCATAATCAGCACGTTCGCCAGCGCGCCAAACTGCACGTTAACCTGGTTGGAGATAATCGGCACGGCTACCAGCAGGCCGTATCCTATCAGCCCGCTGAGCACGCTTAGCCGCACGGCCCAGTATTTCGCGCTATCGTCGTTGATATTGAAAGGGCGAAGTTCAGGCACGCGCGGGCAAAAGATGACGCGCAGCACCGCTTTAAAAAATTCGATGAGCGCAAACGCATTCAGGAAGAGCGCCTGCTGGAAGGCAATGGTTTTGTTGCCCGTATTGAGGCGGTCCGCCAGCACCTGACCGACAAACAGCGTCAGGGCCAGCAGCAGTAAATCGATGATAAACGCTCCGGTAATCATGGCCGGGAGGTGCAGCCAGCTGCTTTTATGCTGATTTTTTTTCCGTCCCCAGTGGCCCATCTTCCGGTACAGCGGCCAGGCGCACAGGCGCAGCAGCCAGTAAAAAATGAATACGGCACCCGCCAGAATCGCAAACTGCGTGGCGGCTGCGGTGAAGGTGTGGGGATTAAAAGGTTTATGCGAGGTGCCAACAAGATTTCGATAGAGCTGGGCAAAACGCGACGACAGGGCTTCCCCGTAGCGGCGGCTGATGTCGGTGACGTTTTCCAGTACCGTCTTTTCCTCTTCGACCTGCGGTGGCGTAATGGTCGGAACCGGATCCTGAGGCGGCGTGGCGGCCACCTTCCTCAACTGATCGATCAGCTCCTGCCGGGAGGTGTCATTCTCAAGGACGTCGGCAAGTGCGCTATAGGCCGCTTTTTTTTGTTCTGCATCCGGCTCCGGAGGCGGCGTATTTTGCTGAGTAGCAGTTGCTCCGGTGGTGATGCCGGGGATTGCCACGGCGAGCGATGGCGCACTAAACAGGCTTATCAACAGCAGCAGGATCCACGGCACGGCGTCCTCCGACAAAAATATCGTGCAAAATGATAAGTATAGAGGGCGAGAGGCGGAGGGGAGTTTTTGGGAACAATCTGGCGTAAAAAAGCCGGGCAAGCCCGGCTCGGTATGTAGCGAGGGATCAGGAGACGTGCTGCAGGAACTCCTGCAGACGCTGGCTAGGCGGATTCGCGATCAATTCCTGCGGGTTACCGTCTTCGGCGATGCGGCCTTTATCAATAAAGATCAGGCGGGAAGCCACTTTCTCAGCAAAGCCGATTTCGTGGGTCACGATCACCATCGTCATCCCTTCTTCCGCCAGATCCTGCATGACTTTCAGCACCTCGTGGCGCAGCTCCGGGTCGAGTGCGGACGTCGGCTCATCAAACAGCATCATCTTCGGTTTTACCGCCAGCGCTCGGGCAATCGCCACGCGCTGCTGCTGGCCACCGGAGAGCTCGGAAGGGTAGTGGTGCGCACGCTCCGCCAGGCCAACCTTCGCCAGCAGATCTTTTGCCAGCGCTTCCGCTGCCGCTTTGTTGGCACCGCGCACGCGCAGTGGGCCAAACATCACGTTTTCCAGCGCCGTCAGGTGCGGGAACAGGTAGAACTGCTGGAACACCATGCCCGCTTCCTGACGAATCAGACGCTCGTCCACTTTCGGGTCGTTTACCTTCAGACCGTCAACGATCAGATCGCCGCTGGTGATCTCTTCCAGCTTGTTGATGCAGCGCAGCAGGGTCGATTTACCGGAACCGGAAGGCCCGATAATCACCACCACTTCACCCTGCTTGATATTCAGAGCGATATTGTGCAGCACCTGGGTTGGGCCAAAGTGCTTGGAGACGTTTTTAAATTCAATCACAGGATTTTCATCCTTCTTTCAAGACGGCGCAGAACGAAGCTCAGTACCAGCGTAATGATCAGATAAACAACGGCGACCGCACTCCAGATTTCCAGCGCGCGGAAGTTGCCCGCAATAATTTCCTGGCCCTGACGGGTCAGTTCGGCCACGCCGATAACGATGAACAGCGATGTATCTTTAATGCTGATGATCCACTGGTTACCCAGCGGCGGCAGCATGCGGCGCAGCGCCAGCGGGAGAATAACGTGACGGATCGTTTCGCGACGAGAAAGACCTAATGCCAGACCGGCTTCGCTGAAACCTTTATGAATCGACAGCACCGCCCCGCGGGTGATTTCCGCGATGTAGGCGCCCGAGTTGATCATAATGGTCACGACGGCCGCGCTGAACGGATCGATGCGCAGGTCGGTAAAGGCCATTGGCAGGGCGAAGTAGATAAACATGACCTGCACGACAATCGGCGTGCCGCGGATCACTTCGATGAAAACCAGTGCGATGTGGTTTGCAATCCAGCCACCGTAGGTGCGGGCGAAACCGGCGACAAGACCGATAATCAACCCACCTACCAGACCCAGGACCGAAATCCACAGGGTCATTTTAGCGCCTTCAAGCAAGAGTGGAATGGCAGGCCAGATGGCGCTCCAGTCAAACTGCATGATGTATTCCTGTATACCGTGGTGAAAAACGAAAAATGTAGGCCCGGCCAGCGTGAGCGCCGCCGGGCGCTATAAACCTGAATTCAGGTAAAATTATTTAGGCTCAGTACCGAACCATTTTTTATAGATTTCGTTGTAAGTGCCGTTCTCTTTCAGCGTTTTCAGCGCGCCGTTAACTTTCGTGCGCAGATCGTCGCTGCCTTTCGGGAACGCGATACCGTACTGCTGAGCTTCCAGAGAGTCGCCCACGGCTTTGAACTTGCCGTTACCAGCCGTTTTAATGAAGTACAGGATGTTCGGCGTGTCGTGCAGAACAGCGTCAGCACGGTTAGTGCCGAGTTCCATATACGCGTTGTCAATGTTCGGGAACTGGCGCAGGTCTTTGGTTTTGATGTTCGCTTTCGCGTAATCCACGGAACCGGTGCCGCTCTTCACTGCCACCACTTTACCGTCGAGGTCTTTCACGCTTTTTACGTCGTTATTATCCGCTTTGACCATCACCAGCAGGCCGCTTTTGTAGTAGCCGTCAGAGAAGTCGATCGCTTTTTTACGTTCTTCGGTAATGGTGATGCCCGCCAGCGCCAGATCGACGTTTTTGGTTTGCAGCGCCGGGATGATGCCGCTGAAGTCCATCGGCTTCAGGGTGTAGTCCAGTTTGAGTTCTTTGGCGATAGCGGCCCACAGATCAACATCAAAACCAACGTATTTGTCACCCTGTTTGAATTCAAACGGAACGAACGCCGTGTCGGTCGCCACAACCAGTTTGTCGGCAGCCTGAGAGGACACCGCAAAAGCCAGGGTAAGTGCAGCCAGTGAAACTTTTAATACAGACTTCATAGCATTTCCTTTTATATCCACGGGGCGATCCCCTGCGAGAACGACTGGCACAATGAAAAAATCGTGCCAACTTTACAAGCTGTTGTTTTACAAAGGGGATGAAATCATACATTGCACAAAAAGCGTGGCAATGATGTCGTGTTGCACCAGTATGGAGCACCATTTTGGTGCGCTTCGTTTGGGTCAACTGACGGGGAGATATTAAGCGTAAATTCTGACGAAAAAACAATCTTCCATTAACGGTTGTGTGAGGTGATTATTACAATTTATTCACTTTTGCACCGTCTCAGGCAAAAACTGTGCACCATAAATGTGCAAAACCCTCACCAGAGGCGAGGGTTTGACAGGAAAGTCTTATGGATTACTCGATGTTAGATTCGATAAACCACAGGAACTGATCCAGGTCGCGGGACGCGGCGGTGAAGATGTCTGCGGTATCTTCATCTTTGGCTTCGCTAATCGCTTTGCGCACGTCATTGGCCACAATCGCGTAGCGGTCCGCCAGCTCTTTCAGGTGATCCTGAACGGTGTGGATATCCAGCGGGTAGCTTTTCAGCGGCGTTTTGCTGTTGATCACCTGCGTGGTCCCAAGCGCGACACCACCCAGTTGAACGGCACGTTCAGCCATCGTATCGAGGTGTGTCACCAGTGCTGTGCGGAAGCCATCCAGCATTTCATGGACGGCAATAAAGTTTGCACCGCGCATATTCCAGTGGGCCTGTTTGGTGATCAGCGAAAGATCGATGAACTGGATCACCTGGCGATTCAGCAACTCAATGGTCGCTTTTTTGTCGCTATCCGATACATCGTTACGGGTATAAAGCAGATTAGACGCTTTCGTTTTCACCAGTTTAGCGGTACTCATAATCTCATATCCTCTTGATGTTTATGTCCCAGGTAATTACGGAACTAAGTATAGCACCGGATTTTTTCTCTGCGGTCTGGCTGTGCCTATCGGTTTAATAGCAAGAAGGAGGTTGATAATCTAATTTGTTGAAATTAGTAGATAATTTTAAAATTGATGCGGATCAATCTTAATTCGCATAGAGGATAATGGGTGCGGGAGGATATTTCGGTAATATGACAAACTATGTAAGAAATTATAACGGATGATGTTCTGGCCTTTATTCTGCATGGCCGTGAAGCCATGCAGAATATATGGCGTTAGCCGATGTCGATTTTCTCAACTTTAGGTTCAGGGCGCATGGTGAGCGTTGACCCCATTGACGCCGCGATAATTGAGCAGAGCGCCAGCGTCTGGGTAAACGTCAGCGTTTCGCCCAGGAACACCATCCCGGAGATCGCCGCAAGGGCGGGCTCCATGCTCATCAGAGTGCCAAATATACGCGTCGGCAGACGCGTCAGGGCAATCATCTCCAGAGAATAGGGGAGTGCCGTTGAAAGAATAGCGACCGCCAGCCCGATGGGCATGACTGACCATTGCCAGATAGACTCCGTGGCCTGCGCCATACCGATCGGGACAAAAACGATAGCCGCAATCACGGAACCCAGGGCGACCGTTGCCGGGCCATGCTCTTCACCCGCTCGCTGCCCGGTGAGTATATAGACAGCCCAGCAGGCTCCTGCTCCCAGCGCCAGCGCTGCGCCCGTGAGATCAATCTCAGAGACATTCTGGCCGAGCGGCAGCAGGAACCATAAGCCCAGAACGGCCAGCACGACCCAGATAAAATCCACCGGACGACGTGACGAGAAAAGCGCGACCGCCAGCGGGCCGGTAAACTCCAGCGCGACGGCAATCCCCAGCGGGATAGTCTGGATGGAGAGGTAGAACATATAGTTCATTGCCCCGAGGGACAGACCATAAAAAAGCAGGGGGAGACGTTGCTCTTTTTTGAAGCGCAGACGCCAGGGTTTGAAGATGACGACCAGTATCGCCGTTCCCAGCACGATACGCAGGGCTGTTACCCCGGGCGCACCCACCAATGGAAAAAGCGATTTTGCCAGCGAAGCACCGCTTTGGATGGACAACATGGCAATAAGTATGACGGCTACCGGCAACCAGACCGACGACGTGCGGGATAACCCAGGCATCCTTTCTCCTGTCAGCTAATGTCAAGTGGAGTAAAGGTTGCAGTGTAAAGGAAATATACAGCTACGGTTGAGACTACGTTGAAAAAAAAGAGCCGTAAAATCCGTAAAATGGTTAAGCGCTGGTGGATTTATCACCTGAAAGATTAGGAATAATCTGGATGAATGTAACGGCGCAGACGCGCAATATGGGCGTTTAGTAGGAAAAATCGCATGTGATTTGAAAGAGTTAGCTGAGGTTGGAAACGTTCTGTTACAGGAAAGGCCTCGTTAGACATCGCGAATCACAAAGAGTTTCGCAAAATTTTTTGATATATTTAAAACTTACGGACTTACTTGAAGCACATTTGAGGTGGTTATGAAAAAAATTGCATGTCTTTCAGCACTGGCCGCTGTACTGGCTGTTTCCGCAGGTACCGCTGTAGCTGCTACTTCTACTGTAACTGGTGGTTACGCTCAGAGCGATATGCAGGGCGTGATGAACAAAACCAACGGTTTCAACCTGAAGTATCGTTACGAGCAGGATAACAACCCGCTGGGCGTGATCGGTTCTTTCACCTACACCGAGAAAGATCGTACTGAAAACGGCGCATACAACAAAGGCCAGTACTACGGTATCACTGCTGGTCCAGCTTACCGTCTGAACGACTGGGCGAGCATCTACGGTGTTGTAGGTGTTGGCTACGGTAAATTCCAGCAGACCGAAAACCAGGGTCTGAACCGCACTGCAAGCAACAGCGACTACGGCTTCTCCTATGGCGCAGGCCTGCAGTTCAACCCAATCCAGGACGTGGCGCTGGACTTCTCCTATGAGCAGAGCCGTATCCGCAACGTTGACGTTGGCACCTGGATCGCGGGCGTAGGTTACCGCTTCTAATCACTTCGGTGAGCTAATAAAAAATCCGCCCAATGTGGCGGATTTTTTTTAGCTTTTTCCCTCTCCTTGTGGGAGAGGGTCAGGGTGAGGGTATCAGACCGCACGAGATCGCACAGCTTACTTACTCTTAATATCAAAAATATCGGTACCCAGATGGTTATAGTCAACTTTCTGTAACTTGAAGTTGGTAACGTACACTGGGGGCGCTTTCTTGTTGGAGATAAACGGGTAACCATTTTTTATCTCTTTGGCCTTAATCCCCGTCCACTGCGAGAAGAACTGCAGGAAATCATTCGCCGAGCGCCGCGCTTTGATAATGCGATGCGTTTTATCATCACTCGACAGCACCATAAACGGCACCTGGAAATTCTGCTGGAACTGGTCGTCGTGCGCCAGATACTGCACTTCTTTGCCGCGCTCTTTAAACGCCAGCCCGTGATCTGAGAAATAGACCACAGAGAAGCTTTCGCCCGTATTGCGCAGCTGATCGTAAAGCTTGCTGAGCAGCTCGTCGGTTTGCGTCATGGTATAGAGATAGCAAGAGGTCTCTTTCGACTGCACAAACTCCGCGTATTTACCGCCAGTGCGATCGCAGGCCTGCGGGTGCGATCCCATCAGGTGCAGAACAATCAGCTGCGGCTGGGTGCGCGGGGTAGCAAAGACCTGCGCCGTCATCTTCAGCAGCGCCTCGTCTTTGGTGTTTTTGTCGGCTTCAAAATCGCCGCTCTTCAGGAACTGCACTTCGTCAGCACGCTTAGCAATACTGGCGATGGCGGTGTCGTATTCGCCAATTTGCCCCTGATTGGAGAACCACCAGGTCTGAAAACCGGCGCGGTTGGCCAGCGTGACAAAATTATCCTGAAACTGAGGTTTGCCATCCACTACGCGGTTCAGCGTCAGGCCGAGCGATTTCTGCGTCGAGCCGCTGGCCGCCACATAATCGGTAAACAGGGTGCCGTTGACAGAGCTGGCAAACGGTGTGTTATTCCAGTGCCCGCCGAATGCGCCCAGCGCGTCGCGACGTGCGCTCTCGCCAATCACCACCACATAGGTATGGTATTTCGGCTTAACCGCCAGCACGTTCCAGGTGTCTTTCATATTGGAAAGTTCAGCCATGCGCGCCTGCTCGTCGAGAACCTCTTTATTGTTCACGACGACGTCTTTAACGAAACGGAACACCGGATAGCCCGTATCTTTTAGCTTGAACACGCCGCCCCAGGCCAGGTTTTGCACCGGCGCAACGAAAAACGTCCCCACGCTAAACGCCAGGCACAGAGACTCCATTTTTCCCCATGATCTCTTCGCGTCTGCTTTGCGACGAACCGCGATGACGCCAAGCGCAAAGATAAAGAGGCCGACGACGTAGCTGTACCAGGGGAAGATCGTCAGGATCTCCGTCGACTCTTCCATATTGGTGGAGTGCAGCGCCAGCAGGGTGTTGAAGTTTGGCGCGCCGTAGGCCTGGCCAAACGGGAAATACATCGCAGCTATCAGCGAACAGACCCCTACCAACGCTTTTTGCGCGCGCGGGGCTGCTCGCCACAGCACATGCAGGATGCAGGTGAAAGCCACTGCATAAAGCAGGCTGAAGGGATAGCCGAGCGCAAAGTTAATCAGCAGCGACTGCAAAAAGTAAAATCCCGTCCACGGGCTTAAGGCCCGGCTGCGGGTAACGATGGTATCTATCAGGGTTACATTCATAGGTCACTATCACAAAAACGCCATGTGCTCACCCTGGCGCCAAGGGTCAAAGCCTGCCGGACAGTGCGTGGAAAGGGAATGAGAGGTCCGCTTCAGCGAGCCGCAAATTGTGCAGGGCTGCAAGAAGATAGTGCGAGCGTGAATTAAGGTCAACAGTTGCTAAACAGATGTTTTGCGAAGGGGGCTACAAATCCGCAAAAATTATCGGGAATTGGTCAGTTTACAGCGGAAGTGTGACAGAAAAATGAAGCGGCGTACCGCAACGCCGCTTAGTGGGAAGGTTTGTCGTCCTGATGCGGTTTGTTGTTAAACATATCGCACAGCATGTTCAACAGCATTAAGCGCACTTTAAAAGGAGAGTGGGTAAACACGGTCATGCACCTCTTGAATTCGTTCATGAGACCTCCTGATGTTTGATCCCTTCGATCCGTGAAGGGTGACTGCATTACATACAGATATAGCACAGGCTATATTGTATAGCTATGGCTATTTCGTTAATTTTTTGTGCTTGTGGAGGGATGGTTTACAATGTGCGCTCTCGATACCGGGCGCTGGAAGCGTCACCCCAATGAGGAAGTACAATGAACCGTCGCGCAGGTAAGCCAGCCATTAAAAAAACGACGCAACTGGTGAATGTTGAAGAACATGTCGAAGGTTTTCGCCAGGTCCGTGAAGCGCACCGGCGTGAACTGATTGATGATTATGTTGAACTGATTTCCGATCTGATCCGCGAGGTTGGGGAAGCGCGTCAGGTCGATATGGCCGCCAGGCTCGGGGTTTCGCAGCCGACGGTCGCTAAAATGTTAAAACGTCTGGCCTCGGTAGGCCTGATCGAAATGATCCCCTGGCGCGGCGTGTTTCTGACGCCGGAAGGGGAGAAGCTTGCGCAGGAGAGCCGCGAGCGCCATCAGCTTGTCGAGAACTTTTTGCTGGTGCTGGGCGTCAGCCCGGAAATTGCCCGTCGGGATGCGGAAGGAATGGAGCACCACGTTAGCGAAGAGACGCTGGTAAAGTTTCGCGAATTTACCCTTAAATATGGTCCCTCCGCTGAATGAAAATCCCTGGACTGCAGGCCCTCTCACGCGATCGTTTCTTCCATCTCTTATTAATCATTGGCGCCGGGTTAAGCCTGTTTGTGCCGTTTGCGCCACAGGCCTGGTCTGCGGCGATTGACTGGCGCACCATCATCACCCTGAGCGGGTTAATGATGCTGACCAAAGGGGTCGAGCTGAGCGGCTATTTTGACGTCCTGGGGCGTAAAATGGTGCGCCGTTTTGCCACCGAGCGCAGGCTGGCCCTGTTTATGGTCTTCTCCGCCGCGGTGCTGTCGACGTTTCTGACCAATGATGTGGCGCTGTTTATCATCGTGCCCCTCACGCTCACCCTGCGTAAGCTTTGCGAGATCCCGGTCAGCAGACTGATCATCTTTGAAGCGCTCGCCGTTAACGCCGGTTCTCTGTTGACGCCCATCGGCAACCCGCAAAATATTCTTCTCTGGGGACGTTCCGGTCTGTCATTCGCCGCCTTTACCTGGCAGATGGCGCCTCTGGCGCTGGTGATGATGCTGTCGCTGCTGGCGGTCTGCTGGTTCGCGTTTCCGGATAAAAAGCTGCAATACCATAGCGGGACCACGGGCCCGCAGTGGCAGCCGCGGCTGGTCTGGAGCTGCCTCGGGCTGTATATCGTCTTTCTGTTCGCCCTGGAGCTGAGGTATGAGCTGGCTGGCGTCCTGCTCGTCGCCGCGGGCTTTGTCGTGCTGGCGCGGCGCGTGCTGGTGAGCGTGGACTGGACGCTGCTGCTGGTCTTTATGGCGATGTTCATCGACGTGCATCTGCTTATTCAGCTTCCGGTGCTGCAAAACGTTCTGCACAGCGTCAGCACGCTGTCGCAGCCGGGGCTGTGGCTGACGGCGATTGGCCTGTCGCAGTTTATCAGCAACGTGCCTGCCACCATTCTGCTGCTCAACTACGTTCCGCCGGATACGCTGCTGGCCTGGGCGGTGAACATCGGTGGGTTTGGGCTGCTGCCCGGCTCGCTGGCAAACCTGATCGCCCTGCGCATGGCCAACGACCGTCGCATCTGGTGGCGCTTCCACCTCTGGTCGATCCCGATGCTGCTCTGGGCTGCGGCGATCGGTTTCGGACTATTCCTTCTCATATAGTGCGCAATTTGTCAGTTTTTCCTGGCAAATGTATAGCAACGTCCTAGCTTTAGTGAACGGCATAGTGTGATGCCGCTCACTGACAGGACCGTTGCTGAATTATGGCAGAAGAACAAAATCCACCTGCTGACGAGCAGGATAAAAACAATAACGAGCGTAAACGCCCGGGCAAAAAACCGTTAATTATCCTTGGCATCGTGGTCATCGTGATGGTGATCGTGGCGCTGGTCTGGTGGTTTTTAACCCGCAACGAAGAGACGACCGACGACGCCTTTACCGACGGCGACGTGGTGACGATTGCCCCTAAAACGGCGGGCTACGTTACCGAGCTTCGCGTACGGGATAACCAGCGCGTGAAGAAAGGGGACGTGCTGGTGGTGATCGATCCGCGTGATACCACCGCCCAGCGCGATCAGGCTCAGGCTCAGCTTGGGCTGGCTATCGCGCAGCTGCATCAGGCCCAGGCGCAGCTGGCGCTCTCAAAAGTGCAGTATCCCGCCCAGCGTGACGAAGCCAAAGCGCAGGTGCTGAAAGCGCAGGCCGATCTGGCGAACGCGCAGGCAGAGTACCGGCGCCAGCGCGGCGTCGACCCGCGCGCGACCACCCAGCAAAGTATTGATTCTGCGAACGCTCAGCTGCGCAGTGCCCAGGCTGGCCTTGCCAGCGCACAGGCGCAGCTGGAAGTGGCGGAGCAGGTACAGCTGCAAATCCGCCAACAGGAGACCAACGTCGAAGCCCGCGAGCGTCAGGTCGAACAGGCCAAAGCGCAGCTGGAAACCGCGAATCTGAACCTCTCTTACACCGAAGTCCGCGCCCCGTTCGACGGCTTTGTCACCAAACGCAACGTGCAGCCCGGCACGCTGGTTCAGGCGGGCACCGCGCTGTTCTCGCTGGTCTCCCCGAACGTGTGGGTGGTGGCGAACTTTAAAGAGTCCCAGCTTGAGCGCATGAAGCCCGGCGATAAGGTCAGCGTCTCCGTGGATGCCTGGCCGGATATGGAGCTTGAAGGCCATATCGACAGCATCCAGCAGGGCAGCGGCTCGCGCTTCTCCGCCTTCCCGTCGGAAAACGCCACCGGTAACTTCGTGAAGATTGTTCAGCGCGTACCGGTAAAAATCGTCATTGATAAAGGTCTGGATCCGAACAAGCCGCTGCCGCTGGGGCTGTCGGTTGAACCGAAGGTCACCGTGGAATGACGGATCATAGCCACGATAACTGGAAGCCCGCCAGTAACCCGTGGGCGGTGGCGATTGTCGTCACCCTGGCGGTGTTCATGGAAATTCTGGACACCACCATCGTCAACGTCGCGCTGCCGCACGTGGCGGGGTCGCTCTCGGCCAGCTACGACGAATCCACCTGGGTACTGACAAGCTACCTGGTGGCGAACGGCATCGTGCTGCCCATCTCGGCGTTCCTGAGCCGGCTGTTTGGCCGCAAGCAGTTCTTCCTCATTTGCATCGTGATGTTCACCATCTGCTCGTTTCTGTGCGGCATCGCCACCGAGCTGTGGCAAATCATCCTGTTCCGCGTGATGCAGGGCTTCTTTGGCGGCGGGCTACAGCCCACCCAGCAGTCGGTGCTGCTCGACTACTTCAAGCCGGAGGACAGGGGCAAAGCGTTTGGGCTTTCCTCCATTGCGATTATCGTCGCGCCGGTGCTCGGCCCGACGCTGGGGGGCTGGATCACCGACAACTACTCCTGGCGCTGGGTGTTCTTTATCAACATCCCGGTGGGGATTGTGACGGTGCTGGCGATCTACCAGCTGCTGGAAGATCCGCCGTGGGAGAGCAAATCAAAAGAGAAGCTGACCATCGACTGGACGGGGATCGGCCTGATCGCCCTCGGTCTCGGTTGTTTGCAGGTGATGCTCGACCGGGGCGAGGATGACGACTGGTTCTACTCGAACTTTATCCGCACCTTCGCGGTGCTGACGCTGGTCGGCATTATCGGCGCAATCTACTGGCTGATGTATGCCAAAAAGCCGGTGGTGGATCTGCACTGCATGAAGGACCGCAACTTCGCGATCTCCAGCCTGCTGATGGCGGGGATGGCGATGATCCTCTACGGCAGCTCGGTGGTGATCCCGCAGCTGGCGCAGCAGGATCTGGGCTATACCGCCACCTGGTCCGGGCTGGTGCTCTCGCCCGGCGCGGTGCTGATCGTGCTGACCATCCCGCTGGTGCTGAAGCTGATGCCGGTGGTGCAGACGCGCTGGATCATCGCCTTTGGCTTTACCTGCCTGGCGGTGTCGTTCTTCTGGTCGCGCACGCTGACGCCGGATATTGACTTCGAAACCCTGGTGCTGTTCCGCAGCGCCCAGTCGATTGGTCTGGGGTTCCTGTTTGTGCCGCTCACCACCATCGCCTTCATCTCGATACCGAGACGGCTCAACGCCGATGCGGCGGCGCTGTTTACCATGTTCCGCAACGTGGCGGGGTCCATCGGGATTTCTCTCTCGACGGCGGCCATCACCGAGCGCGCGCAGGCGCACAGCGCGCACCTTGCCTACCACGCCTCGCCGTTTAACGAGCAGTTCCAGCTGGCGATTCGCGAAAGCGCCCAGGCGATCCAGAACTTCACCACCCAGGTGGGCGATCCGACCGGGATTGCCACCGGGCGGATGTACCAGACGATGATCGAGCAGTCCCGCTTCCTGGCCTACATCGACGTCTTCACCATTCTGAGCGCCGTGGCCTTGCTATTGATTCCGTTTTGTTTGTTGCTCTCGCCGGTTAAGAGCGAGGGGAGTGCAGGAGCACACTGATGATACACAGACGTTTACACCCCCTGATGATAATGATGCTGCTGGTGGGCTGCGCCGTCGGGCCGGACTACCAGCAGCCTGCGCCACCCGCCGTTACGCACTGGAACGATAAGGGCGACAGCGCGGTAAAATCGCAAACCACCTCCGCCGCGACCAATCCGCGCTGGTGGAAAACCTTCGGCTCGCCGCAGCTCGACAGTCTGGTTGAACGCGCCATCGCCGGTAACCTGACGCTGCAGCAAACGGTGCTGCGCATTGCCGAGGCGCGTGAACAGATTAACCAGGCGGGCGGGGCATTTTTCCCGTCGGTGAACGGCAATCTGCAGGCGACGCGCCAGCAGCTCGGGCTGGAAGGGGAGCTAAAATCTCACGGCGTGTACGACCAGCTGGATAATGTCGACCCTGAACTCAGAGGCGCGCTGGGACCGCTGACGCAGCCGATTAACCTTTATCAGGGCAGCTTCGACGCCCAGTGGGAAATCGACCTGTGGGGCAAGGTGCGCCGTCAGGTAGAAGCGGCTGAGGCGCAGCAGAAGGCCGCCATCGAACAGCGTAACGATGCGCTGGTGTCGCTGGAAGCGGAAGTGGCGCGGGCGTGGCTCCAGCTGCGCGGGGCGCAGAGCATTATCGCTACCCTGAACACCCAGATTAAAAGCGCGCAGCAGACGCTGGATCTGACCGAAAGCCGCCAGCGCGGCGGGCTGTCGCCGCAGATGGACGTGGAAAACGCCCGGGCGCAGCTGGGTAATCTTGAAGCCCAGCTGCCGCAGTATCAGGCCCAGGAACGCCAGGCGATGAACGGACTGGCTATTCTGCTCGGCAAGCCGCCGGGGGCGCTGGATAGCGAGCTGCAATCCGCGCAGCCAATGCCCGCGCTGCCGGATATCGTGCAGACTGGTATACCGTCCACGCTGGCGCGCCGCCGTCCGGACGTGCGCGAAGCGGAGGCCAACCTTCATGCCGCCACGGCGCAGATTGGCGTCTCGGTGGCCGAGCTGTTCCCGAGTTTTACCCTCTCCGGACAGTTTGGCCTGCGCAACAGCGAATCCGGCTGGCTGACCGACTGGAGCAGCCACTTCTACAGCTTCGGCCCGCAGGTTTCCATACCGATTTTCCAGGGTGGTCGGCTGGTCTCCAGCGTTAAGGTGGCGCGCGCGCAGCAGGGTGCTGCGGTACTGGACTATCGCCAGACGGTGCTGACCGCGCTCGGCGATGTCGAAAACGCGCTGGTGAGCTATCGCACCGACCAGCAGCGTGAAGCGGGTCTCGCGAAAACCATTGATGCCCTGCAAAACGCCTTTGACCTGGCGAGCGACAGCTATCGCCAGGGGATCGCCAGCTTTATTGACGTGCTGGACGCCCAGCGTCAGCTGGCGCAGGCCGAACAGCAGCGCGCGCAGGCGCAGGTACAAAGCGCCCTCGATCTGGTGGCGCTCTACAAGGCGCTCGGCGGCGGCTGGGAGCCGTATCAGCAGGTGCAGCTGCCGGACTACAGCGTCTTTGGCGACGCCCCGCGCGGATAAATATTCAGAGGATTGGGCAAGAAACGGACAGGAACGCCACATTCGCGATGGCTGAGGGGCGGGTATAACTATCGGGTACCCAATCGACATGCGAGGATTATCTTATGCGTTATCAAAAACTGGGCAACACCGGTCTGTTCGTTTCTGAACTGTGCCTCGGCACCATGACCTTCGGCGGAGAAGGCGGCATGTGGGGCAAGATTGGTCAGCTCCAGCAGAGCGAAGCAGAACAGCTGGTGGGCCGTGCGCTGGATGCCGGGATCAACTTTATCGATACCGCGGACGTTTACTCGGAAGGGCGCTCGGAGGTGATCCTCGGGCAGGCGCTGAAAAATCTCAACGTCCCGCGCGAGAACGTGGTGGTCGCGACTAAAGTATTTGGCGAAACCGGGACGGCGGGAGTGAACTCGCGCGGCAGCTCGCGCTATCACATCATCAGCAGCGTGAAGGAGAGCCTGCGCCGCCTGCAGCTCGATCATATCGATCTCTATCAGCTTCACGGTTTCGATCCGGTCACGCCGATTGAGGAGACGCTGTATGCGCTGGATAACCTGGTGCAGCACGGCCACGTGCGCTACATCGGCGTCTCGAACTGGGCGGCGTGGCAGATAGCCAAAGCGCTGGGCATTTCCGAGCGACTCGGGCTGGCGCGTTTTGCGTCATTGCAGGCGTACTACACCATCGCCGGGCGTGACCTTGAGCGCGAGCTGGTGCCGATGATGCAGAGCGAAGGCGTCGGGCTGATGGTCTGGAGCCCGCTGGCGGGCGGCCTGCTGAGTGGAAAATATGGTCGCGACGGGCAGAGCGAAGCCGGTAGCCGCCGTCTGGCGTTCGACTTCCCGCCGGTGGACAAAGAGCGCGCCTTTGACTGCGTGGACGTGATGCGCGTGATTGCCGAAAGTAAGGGCGCCTCCGTGGCGCAAATCGCGCTGGCGTGGCTGCTGCACCAGAAAGCGGTGACCAGCGTCATCATCGGGGCGAAACGGGTCGATCAGTTGGATGACAACATTGCCGCAACCGGCATTCAGCTGAGCGATGATGAGCTGAAACAGCTGGATGCGGTCAGCGCGCTGCCGCGCGAGTATCCTGGCTGGATGCTGGAGCGCCAGGGCGAGTACCGTCGCAATCAGTTAGCGCAACAATAACCTTTCTTTCCCCGGTGGCGCTTGCGCTTACCGGGGCTGCGTTCCCTTGTAATGACATATTAACGTTATGTCACTACACGAAATACCAATGGGCTGTTCTCTTCTTCCGCTGTTTCAGTATGCCAGCTTTACGAACGCACAGGGCGGTACCCGGGAAGAATCACTCCGGGCCAATGCGTGCGTTTCATTAATGCGCGCATCCGTGTATTAAGGATTGCCTTAATCCTCTCCAAATGATATTAATTATCATTCTTATTATAAAAATAATGGCAGTTTAAAATATCTGGCAAGGATGTGAGCTTAACGATCGATCACTTTTACGTTAGGCATGTATTAGGGAATGGGTATGAGAATTATCAAGATCTTCTGGCCGCTCACTGCGCTCCTGGCAGGGTTGAACAGTCAGGTATCACTGGCAAAATCCTCCGATGATAACGACGAGACCCTGGTGGTGGAAGCCACCGCTGAGCAGGTACTCAAACAGCAGCCGGGCGTGTCGATTATTACCAGCGAAGATATTAAAAAGAACCCTCCGGTCAACGATCTCTCCGATATTATTCGCAAAATGCCCGGTGTCAATCTGACCGGCAACAGCGCCTCGGGTACACGTGGTAATAACCGCCAGATCGACATTCGCGGCATGGGGCCGGAGAACACCTTAATTTTAATTGATGGTATACCGGTGACGTCGCGCAACGCCGTGCGTTATAGCTGGCGTGGAGAGCGTGATACCCGCGGCGACACCAACTGGGTGCCACCGGAACAGGTTGAGCGTATTGAAGTGATCCGCGGCCCTGCGGCGGCACGCTACGGTTCGGGCGCAGCGGGCGGGGTGGTGAACATCATTACCAAACGCCCTACCAACGACTGGCACGGTTCGCTGTCGTTATACACCAACCAGCCGGAAAGCAGCGACGAAGGCGCTACGCGTCGCGCCAACTTCAGCCTTAGCGGGCCGCTGGCTGGCGATGCGCTGGCCATGCGCCTGTACGGAAACCTGAATAAAACCGATGCCGACAGCTGGGATATTAACTCCTCGGCCGGTACGAAAAACGCGGCCGGGCATGAAGGGGTGCGCAACAAAGATATTAACGGCGTTGTCTCGTGGAAATTAAATCCGCAGCAAATTATCGATTTCGAAGCCGGATATAGCCGCCAGGGGAATATCTATGCAGGCGATACGCAAAACAGTTCTTCCAGTGCCGTCACTGAAAGCCTGGCGAAATCCGGCGAAGAGACGAACCGCCTGTACCGGCAGAATTATGGCATTACACATAATGGTATCTGGGACTGGGGTCAAAGCCGTTTTGGTGTCTATTACGAGAAAACCAATAACACCCGCATGAATGAAGGATTATCCGGCGGCGGTGAAGGGCGTATTTCGGCGGATGAAAAGTTCACGACCAATCGCCTGAGCTCCTGGCGAACCAGCGGCGAGCTTAATATTCCGCTGAATGCGCTGGTCGATCAAACGCTGACCGTGGGTGCGGAGTGGAGCCGAGATGAGCTCGACGATCCTTCCTCTACCAGCCTGACCGTGGATGACAGTGATATCGGCGGCATTTCTGGCTCGGCTGCGGATCGCAGCAGTAAAAACCATTCCCAAATCAGTGCGCTGTATATTGAAGATAATATTGAGCCGGTTCCCGGCACGAATATCATTCCCGGCCTGCGCTTTGATTATCTCAACGAGTCCGGCGGTAACTTCAGCCCCAGCCTGAACCTCTCGCAGGAATTGGGCGATTACTTCAAAGTCAAAGCGGGGATTGCCAGAACCTTTAAAGCACCAAACCTGTACCAATCCAGCGAAGGTTATCTGCTCTACTCGAAAGGCAACGGTTGTCCAAAAGATATTACATCGGGCGGCTGCTACCTGATCGGTAATAAAGATCTCGATCCGGAAATCAGCATCAATAAAGAAATTGGGCTGGAGTTCGCCTGGGAAGATTACCATGCCAGCGTGACCTACTTCCGCAATGACTACCAGAATAAGATCGTGGCCGGCGATAATGTTATCGGGCAAACCGCTTCCGGCGCATATATTCTCCAGTGGCAGAACGGCGGGAAAGCACTGGTGGACGGTATCGAAGCCAGCATGGCGTTCCCGCTGGTGAAAGATCGTCTGAACTGGAATACCAATGCCACCTGGATGATCACCTCGGAGCAAAAAGACACCGGTAACCCGCTGTCGATCATCCCGAAATACACCATTAATAACTCGCTTGACTGGACCATCACCCAGGCGTTCTCTGCCAGCGTCAACTGGACGTTATACGGCAGACAAAAACCGCGTACTCATTCGGAAACTCGTAGTGAAGATACTGGCGGTCTGTCAGGTAAAGAGCTGGGCGCTTATTCGCTGGTGGGGACGAACTTCAATTACGATATTAATAAAAATCTGCGTCTTAACATTGGTGTCAGCAATATCTTAGATAAACAGATCTACCGATCTTCCGAAGGGGCGAATACCTATAACGAGCCTGGCCGGGCTTATTATGCCGGTGTTACCGCGTCATTTTGATCGTAGTGTTACAGGTATACTGCCCGCATCAAGGCGGGCAGTGTTTAGCGGCTTAATGAATGACAGCCTGCTGTGTTACCTGCGTTTTCACCACTGATATCTAACAGCGCTCCGCGGAAGGAGGCGTTGAACATCGGCCCGTGTCCCTGGTTTGGGAAATCCCAAAAGGCGGCATTGACGCCTTTATCTTCCAGCGTGGCGAGGGTGGCATGAATTTTCGTCAGCACTCCGGCAGCATGCGTTTCCCGGTTATCGCCCGGTGTCGCCGAACCTTCCATTATCATCAGGCGCCTGGCGCAGTGTTGCGACGGCTCAACCGCCGTGATGCGGCTCAGTAGCGCATCATGGCCTCTGCCCAACGACGGGCTGGCGCTGTAATACGTCCGGAAATAAGGGGAAGACAGCCATGCATCCAGCACGAACAGGCCGCCGTAGGAGTGCCCCCACAGGCCGCGACGCTGCCGATCGATATTCAATCCCTGTTCCACCTTTGGCGCTATACGCGTTTCCAGTAACTGGCGGAAGTCGTTGCTACCCCCACTCTTACGGTTAAAACGCCCGTTGCGGGTATCCGTTTTGCCGCTTTCTTCTGCTGGCGTATAGTCGTAGGCCCTGCCGTTGAGATCGAAGGGGAGGTTGGTCTGATACCCGACAGCCACAATCACCGGCGGTGATTTTTCTGCCAGCTGTTTGAGCAGGTCGTCGTTCAGGCGGTCCATAACTGCGTTGCCGTCGAGCATATATAAAATCGGGTAGCCCGACGCCGGTGCGGCTTTATTTGGCACGGCCGTCCATACCCGATAATGGCGGCTGCCATCGGCGGAGTCGAACGAGTTGACGCTGAAATGGTAAAACGCAGAGCCTTTATCGGCGATATTCGGCCCCAGTGGCTGCATATCCGGCTTTGCGAAAGCGTGCGCATTCCAGATAAGGGTGAGACCAGAAAGAAGAGTGACAAGCGCCTTGCGTGAGCGTGTTGGGCGATACTTGCGGGCATACATCTGATGTTTATTCCTTTTCCGCAGGTGACATTTTCTTTATTCAGGAAGCCTGTACAGTTGCCTGAAAGTGTTCGCGGGTCAAGTCAACCCTGGAGTAAACCAAGCCCGTCAATCAGTGCGCCGCGCCACCATGCGTAATCGTGACCTCCGGTATACATTGCGCAATGGCTGTCGACGCCAGCGGTAAGCAACTGCTGATGCAGCCGCTGAACGTGGGGTACCGTCGAACCTTCCAGCGATCCCACGCACAGGCGGATGCGCACGCCCTGCGGCGGGGCAGAAAGCAGATGTTCGCTCACCCATGACGAATCGGTTTCGCTGAACACGTTTGGCCGGCTGGCACCCTCTGGCGTCCACCACATCGAAGGGGAGTGGCTGAGCGCCAGCCCGAACGTTTCCGGTGCGTAACGAGCGGCCATGAGCGCGCTGACCCCGCCGAGGCTCTGTCCGGCCAGCACGGTGCGCGAACGGTCTGCCCACCGCCGCTGTGGGTGTTCGGCGCGGATCGTCGGCAACAACTGGCCGGCGATATCCTTTATCAGCTCGCTGCGCCCGCCGAGTATCGCAGTTCGCTCGTGTTCATCGATATTGTCGATGCCAAGTACAGCCACAGGCACGATGCGTCCGTTGTTTATGGCGGCGTCAATTGCCGCGCATACGCCAAGGTGATCGAACCAGGTTTCACCATCGGGCAGTACCACCAGGCCGAGGGGCTGCGAAACATCAACGTCCGGCAGATAGAGCCGAACCCGGCGCGATTCCCCGGCGAGAGTGCGCGCCGAGGTAAGCAATTGCCCGCTGGGTGACCCGCCGCGCCATTCGGACTGGGCGGGGGCTTTATCAAGCGCCAGCACCGACTCCTGTGTGCTTCCCCGAACGTTGATCCCCGGCGTTTTGTTTAGCGGATCGGCGTGCCCGACGAGGGTAGCAAAGCGGCCTCCGGACTGTGCAATCGTCTCGGCCGGGGTGCCGGGGGGGATTTCCACCAGCGAATAGGAGCCGCAGTAGCTTGCGGGTAAACGCAGTGTCAGAGTCCAGATATCCGTCGCGGGAAGGGCGGTCATCATCCCTTTCGCCACGTGCTCTTTATCCGTCACCCGATTCAGACGCAGATAAACGCCCTGTAGAGGGTGCCTGGCGCGCCATAGAAATGTCACATCACGCTCGTCTTTCGCTCCGTCGACTGGCGTCACCAGCGGTACATTTAGCGACTCAGCGTCTCGCCAGAAGTCAGAAAGGTTAGCAATGTGGCCTGCTGCCAGCTGGCTGCGCAGCCTGGCGATAGCAGAGGGATGTTGTTGCATGTTCAGCATTCACTCTCTTTGAATATGAAGGGTGTCAGTATAAATAGCTAAAGCGGCTATTCCGGGAACAGCCGCTTTAGCGCGTGTTTTGTAATGTCTTACGTGCGCAATTACTCTTCCACGATTTCCCCCGTGATGTCGTGCTGGCGATGGGGAACAGAGCTGCCGACGCTGTCATGCCACAAGCGGGTGTAGAGGCCGCCGGCCGCTAACAGCTGTTCGTGGGTGCCGTATTCCGCAAGCTGCCCCTTATCGATAACGGCAATCAGATCGCAGCGCTGCGCGGTGGTCAGACGGTGCGCCACAATCAGCGCCAGGTGCTTCCCGGTGTGCGCGACGTCTGTTAACGATGACATCAATCGCTCTTCGGATGTGCGATCCAGGCGTGACGTGGCTTCATCGAGCAGCAGGATGTGAGCATTCGCCAGTTGTGCGCGGGCCAGCGCAATCAGCTGGCGCTGACCTGCGGACAGATCGGCACCGCCGTTATTCACCGGTGTCCGGAATCCCTGCGGCAGATTGCGCACCGTCTCATACAGCCCTGCCTGTTGAGAGGCAATCTCAACGTCGTCATTGGTACTGGATGGCCGTGAATAACGAATGTTTTCCGCGATATCACCACTAAACAACGCCACATCCTGATCGACCAGCCCAATCTGGCGACGGTAATCGGAAAGCGAGGCATCATCAATTATCCGATCGCCAATGCTGATCCTGCCGTGGGTGGGGGAATACAATCCGGCGATCAGCTTAATCAGCGTTGACTTACCCGCACCGCTGCGACCAACGACCGCGACGACCCTTCCCTCAGGGATTGTCAGGGTAAGTTTGTTCAGCGCGGGTTCAGGGCTGTCGGGATAACTGAACGTGACCTCATCAAGATGCAGCGCGCCGGTGGCGGGCGGTGCGGAAGAGGGCTCGATGTTCTCTGTGCCTTCGGTCGCCAGCAGTTCATTGATATGTTTGCCGCTGGCCGTCGCCTGCTGCCAGGCGTCGACAATTCCTGATAACTGCTGCACTGGCCCATAGAATTGCCCCAGCAGCAGGAAGAAAGCCGCCAGCACCCCGGCGGTCATTTCGCCTTCGGCGACCCGCGATGCACCCACCAGAAGAACGGCGGCATAGGAGGCCTCGGTGCAGAAGGTCAGGAACGGGAAATAGACGGCAAGGTATTTTTGCGCACGTACGCGGGTCGCACGGAACCGATCCGATAACGCGCGCAGCCGGGCGGCTTCCTGTTCCTGCTGGCCATGCGATTGCACAACGCGCAAGCCGGAGACTTTCTCCTGCAGGGTGCTGTTGACTTTGCCTATTTCCAGCCGCGCCTGCGCATAAGCAGGGGAGCTGAGGCGGCGATAAATCCAGGTTGCCAGTGCGACCACTGGCACCGCGCTTAATGCCGTCAGCGCCAGGAGCGGGTCGAGCCAGAACATGGCGGCGGCGATGGCGAACATTGTCACCAGGCTGGTGGCTGCACCGGCAAGGCCGTTTTGCAGAAAGCGGGCGAGAGAGTCCACATCTACGGTCATGCGGGTCAGACGCGAATCGACATGCTTTTCATGCCAGGGGAGACCAAGACGCAGCATATGGCCGAAGCTGCGCAAGCGCACCGTATGCTGGACTGACTCTGCCGCTCTGGCGGCGAAGACTGTCTGTAGTGAATAACAGCACCAGCTCACGGCCACCAGGCACAGGGCGAATAGGGCACAGAGGCCGATAGTCGAGATATCGCCTGTGGCAACGCCGGAGTCAATGCCGCGCTGCAGCAGTATAAGTACCCCGACGCCTGCCGCCGAATCGAGGGCGATCAGCAGGGCGGCGATGACGAACATCCACGCCACGGGCTTCAGCAGCGACGTGACTTTGCGGCCTTTACCGGCCAGCGCCTGCTGTACTGCATTTTCCGGCACGCGCGTCATACGGGCGACAAAGCCTTTATCCCCCGTCTGCGCCGCATCGTCTTGTGCCGCTGGTACGGTCGGCCACAATCCGTTAGGCCCACTGTGGGAAGGCGTGAGGAAATCGCCGTCGCCGGTCATCAGCGCGCGGAACGCCGGACAGCGCGCTTCAAGTTCTGCCTGGGTTCCGGTGTCCACCACCCGGCCCTTATCCAGCACCACAATCCGGCTGGCTAACTGAAGCGTCGAACGGCGTCGGGCAATCACCAGCAGCATATGCTTTTCGTCAGCATAGCGACTCAGCGCGGTGTTGATCTCCGCTTCAGTACCGGCATCGACCGCCGAGGTGGTGTCATCGAGGATCAACACTTCCGGCGCGGTAATGAGCGCCCGTGCCAGCGCGATTCGCTGCCTCTGTCCGCCGGAAAGATTCGTACCGCGTTCGGTTAATTGGGTATCGAAACCTTTCGGCAGGGCGTTGATAAAATCGCTGGCTCCTGCTGCCCTCGCCGCGAGGCGAATGTCGTCCGCCGTTGCCTGAGGGTGCCCGTAGGCGATATTTTCCGCCACCGAACCGGCAAACAGAAAAGCATCCTCAAACACAACGCCTACCCGACGACGAAGCGCCTCCAGCCTGAGATCGCGGAGGTTCTGTCGGCCTGCGCTGGTGTTGAGCCATATCTCTCCGGCGCTGGGATCGTAAAAACGCGCCAGCAGCATCAGCAGCGTGGATTTCCCGGAACCCGATGCGCCCACTACCGCCACCGTTTCACCGGCGTGCAGGGAAAAGGAGACATCGCTGAGGATGCGTCTGCCGCCACGGTACTCGAAGCTCATATTCTCCAGTTGCAGCCCGATAACCTGACCGTTAACCGCCTCCGTCCCGTCTTCCATCTGCGAACGGGTGTCGATCAGAGCAAACACGCGCTCCACGGACGCCTGGGTGCGCTGGGCGATAACCAGAAACGATGCCAGTACACGGGTTGGCCCGGTCAGCATCGCGAGGAAGCTGGCAAACGCCACGAAGGTGCCGAGATCGATGCGACCGTGCATAACCGACCAGCCGCCGTAGCACAGCAGGACGATTTGCCCGAGCACCGGTAGCGCCAGCATGGTGGCACCTGGCATCGCCTGCGAGATGGCCGCGCCGATGCGTACCCGCACCATCTGCCGCGACTGGCGATCCAGCCAGCGCGTTTCACGCAGCTCCGCCACGCAGGATTTTACCACTGAGATCTGCGCCAGCACCTCGCGCATATGTTCGGTGAGATTTGCCAGTCGGTCCGAGGCCAGCCCGGTTTGCGCGAAGACCCGGCGACGCGCGCGCAGCGCAGTGATAGCCAGGCATGCCAGTACGCACACGACGATGAGCGTCATGGCGGGTGACATCCACAGCATCACGGCAATGCCGGCAATGTAATAAGTGAACACCGCCAGCGGCACCGGGCACATCTGTAGCAGGGTATGCACCTGCTGCAGATCGCTGTTGGTCCGTGAAATCACCTGCCCGGTGCGCAGTGCGTCCTGGCCTGCGCCGTCAAGTTTTTGAATACTGTCGAATGCCCGTCCTCGCAGGGTGTGCTGCACCCAGAGCGAGAGCTCCCCGGCATAACCGCGGCGCACGTAGTTACCGATGAAATCAAAAAAGGCAATCAGCAATAGCCCGCAGGCCAGCCACGGCAGACGAGTCGGATTGCCCGCCAGCGCGTCGTTCACCGCTTGCCTTGTCAGCAACGGCGTCAGCGCGGCCAGCAGAATGGTCGAGACCGACGCTACCACTACGATGATGCTAAGTTTCTTACGTTCCCAGCACACGCGTGCCAGGCGAACTATCCAGGACCGCGCAGGAGTGGGAGAGTGAGTCGCAGGCATTAAGCCTCCTCCGTCTGTAAAAAATAGGATCCAAGTCGGATCGCTGTGCAAAAAAAAGCGCCAGCCCGATCCGGTCCCGCATTGTTACGGGCGTATCTCCTGGATGTGTGCTGGCGTATGATCGTCATGACGGCGTAGTGGCTACCCTTTCTGTACCCTCGCGATCAGGCTTTTCGCCACCTCGCTCGGACAGGGTTGCGCTGCCATTTCCGCCGCTACCTCTTCAGAGGCGTCGCGAAGCGCGCGATTGTCGAGGAAAGCATTGATCATGCTGCTCGACAGGCCGTCGTCGCCGGGGATGATCCCGCAGCCGCGTTCGACAACAGCGCGGGCATTTACCGGGCGATCGGCACCCTGGCCGAAGACGATCTGTGGAATACCGGCGTGCAGCGCCGTCAGGGTATTGCCCGCGCCACCATGATGAATGAAGCCATCTGCGCCGTTCAGGAAGGCTCCCATGGGTATCCAGTCGACCAGGCGAACATTTGAGGGCAGTGAGCGCAGATCCGACCGCGCATTGGCCGAAAGATGCAGGATGATCTCGGCATCGACTTCACTGGCGGAATCCATCACCCAGGCGATCAGGTCAAGGCCGTCGACCATCGGTTTGACGGTACCGAGACTCACCAGCAGACGTTTACGGTCGGGCGTCCTCTCCCACCACGGTTCCCACACCGCGCCGCCGTTGTACGGGACGTACTGCATGGGAATAATGGGTTCTCCGTCGTTTTCAAGAATGCTCATGCTCGGTGGTGTTACGTCGATCCAGGCCATATCGCGCGGTGCGGCCCCAACGCCGTGGCGATGATAGGCGTCCGCGAGCGAACGCGTTACGCCTTTGATATGCCAGGGCGTATGGCCGAAGCCGACGGTTTGCATTACGACCGGTATATCGTATTTGGCGGCAATCAGAGGCCCGATGACCCCGAGCGGCGGGTAGATGATGAGATCGGGCCGCCAGTGTCCGGCAAACTCCACCAGGTGGTCGGCCATCTCTTCGCTGAAGAATGAGAAGTTGCCCATTTTTGTGCCGATGTTGCTTTCTTTTCGCTGTGCCTCGCGGCGGCGATAGTCAGCTTCAGAATCAAAACCGGGTGCGGCGTCAAATACCACCAGCCCTGCTTCTGCCGCTTTTTGGGCGAATTTTCCTCCGCTGGCGATCAGCACTTCATGGCCGTTAACGCGAAACGCCTGTGCCAGAGACAGCACAGGATACAGCAGCCCATAGAGAGGCGGGCCTACAAACAAAATACGCATGAGAAAATCCCTCTCCGCTTGACGAACTAAATCAGGAAGTCGACGCAGTCATATGCCAGCAGCATGACGTTAATTTTCGTTAAGCCTGCTTTGACAGACGCTGCGTCCTTTTTGAGTTTCATCAGCCTTACGAACGGTCCTGTCGCTGACTATTCCGTGACGTAGGCTGGTGAATCGGGAATTCCTTGTCCCGGCTTCCATTAACGCTTACGCGCCGTTGTCCTTTTGAACAGCCCAGGCGGCGTCGTGCTGCCACGCCGCGGTGTTCAGATGCATTTGTTGAGTGTGAGACCGTTCAACAAACCTGGAGAGGCTTGTTTCCTGAGACCTCTGTATACCTTGCCAGATAAACCATCAGTGCAAATGCTAATGATAATAATTACTATTATCATATGTGAGTTGCAACTATAATTAAGCACTTAATGCACAATGAATCGATTATGGGAAAAATCGCAGGTGGGGCTCAGCAAAAGGGGACTCTGTGGATTTAGGCACAAAATCCCACGCTTGCGGCGGTTTACAGGCGGACCTGGTGATTCTGTGTAATTGATGGCGGGGGTCTACGATGACGCTACTTCACCAAATTGCGCGGGTTTACCTCCCGTAAATACTGGCGATGTTACTATGATGCCTGATTCACTGCTGTTTATCGTTATGGAAAACCTGCGTAATGTTAACAAAATTCCCTCCCCGACGCGTAATGACCTGTGCTGCGGCTCTGCTAATTATTTTTAGCATCGCCTTGTTCTTCTTCCTGAGAAGCCCCGAGGTTCCTGAGTATGTTACCGCTCCAGTACGCATCGGCGATATTGAAAACGCCGTACTTGCTACCGGTCGAATTGATGCGATTGAGCGGGTCAACGTTGGGGCACAGGTTTCTGGCCAGGTTAAGTCGCTGAAGGTGAAGTTAGGCGATCGTGTCACTAAAGGGCAGCTCATCGCTGAAATTGATGACGTGCCGCAGCGGAATGATTTACGCAACGCAGAAGCTGCTCTCAACGTGGTAAAAGCGGACCTTCAGGCTAAGCAGGCGCAGTTGAAGCAAGCCTCATTGCGTTTTAAGCGCCAGCGCCAGATGTTAAATGAGGATGCCAGCTCGAGAGAAGATTTCGAAACGGCTGAAACCACGCTGGCCAGTACCCGCGCTGAGCTATCGGCACTGAACGCCAAACTCGTCCAGGCGCAAATTGATGTCGACAAGAAAAAGGTCGATTTGGGTTATACAAAAGTTGTTGCTCCCATGGACGGCATTGTTATTGCCGTTGTCACCCAACAGGGCCAAACGGTTAACTCCAGCCAAAGTGCGCCGACCATTATCAAACTCGCACGTCTGGACGTGATGACAATTAAAGCCCAGATCTCTGAGGCGGATATCACGCGAATTTCACCGGGACAGAAAGCCAGATTCACCATTTTCTCTGAGCCGGATAAGCATTATGACGCCACGTTACGTACCGTTGAACTGGCACCTGAGTCGGTTATGAAAGATGATAGCCTTGCCAGCAGTAGCTCAGCCTCAGGGTCAGGCACGTCAAATGCTTCGGTGTACTACAACGCGCTGCTGGATGTCCCTAATCCAGAAAATCGGCTGCGAATTGCCATGACAGCACAGGTGACCTTGCTGGCTGGAGAAGCTAAAAATACGTTACTGGTGCCGATTCAGGCTGTGCACAAGGTGAGTGGCAACAAACAGCAGGTGCAGATATTGACCAGTGATAACCGGCTGGAAACCCGTGAGGTCAAAACCGGCATTACTAACAGTGTGGATATCCAGATCCTGGACGGTGTAAAAGTCGGGGAACATGTTGTGTTATCGCAGCCGGGTGAAAAAGCGCCCGGGGAAGGGTTTGTATCTTGAGTAATATCATAGAACTCAAGGGCATCAGCCGCACTTACAGGAACGGTGGACAGGATCTCACCGTGCTTAAAGGGATTGATTTGACTATCGCTGCTGGGGAGATGGTCGCGATCATCGGCGCCTCCGGTTCCGGTAAGTCAACCCTGATGAATATTATGGGCTGTCTCGATGTCCCTGATTGTGGCGATTACTTTATCAGCGGTCAAAATGCCGCCCAGCTTTCACCTGACGATCTGGCAAGGATCCGCCGTGAGCACATCGGTTTTATCTTCCAGCGTTATCATTTAATGCCCGACCTGAGCGCGTTAAGTAACGTTGAAATTCCGGCGATTTATGCCAACAGTGAGCGCGAAAAGCGCCGTCTGCGCGCGGCGACATTGCTTGGAAGACTCGGGCTGGAAGGTCGTGAACATCATAAGCCGGGAGAGCTTTCAGGCGGCCAGCAGCAGCGTGTGAGTATTGCCCGCTCGCTGATTAACGGCGGTGAAATCATTCTGGCGGATGAACCCACCGGCGCGCTGGATACGCAGTCCGGTCAGGAGGTACTGTCAATACTCAGTGAACTGAATCAGCGTGGCCATACCGTGGTTATGGTGACACATGATATGAAGGTAGCGCAGCATGCTAACCGTATTATTGAGCTGCGTGACGGTGAAATTATTTCTGATACCGGCAGTCGTGTTACCTCCGGGGTTGCCCTTAAACGACCTGACAGCGTTCAGCAAAGCTGGTGGCAAAGTATTGTTGACCGTACCCGTGAATCCCTGCACATGGCGTTAAAAGCGATGAATGCGCATCGCCTGCGCACGACGTTAACCATGACGGGCATTATTTTTGGTATCGCCGCGGTTGTTACGGTGGTGGCACTGGGAGAAGGCGCGAAACAGCGAACCCTTGATAATATCAAGGAGCTTGGAACCAACGTGGTGAGCATCTACCCGGGAAGGGATTTCTTTGACGACAGCACTGAAGCCATTCGTACACTGGTCCCGGCAGACGCCGAAGCATTAGCAAAGCAGGGGTTTGTTGACAGCGTCAGCCCCGAAGTTAACGCTTCCGACAACATTCGCTTTCTGGGTAAATCCGCTACCGCCACGATCAATGGCGTTGGGCGCGATCATTTTCGCGTAAACGGTATTGAACTGTTGCAGGGATCAACTTTCCAGGACGATCGAAATGCCTCGCAGGAAGTCATCATTGATGAAAACGCCCGCAAGGCGTTATTTGACGATGCGGGACTCAAGGCACTTGGGCAAATCGTTTTTCTGGGTTCCGTGCCTGCACGGGTTGTCGGCATCGCCAAAGGGAACAGCCGAAGCTATGCGCCTAATCGCATTAACGTCTGGATGCCTTACAGCACGGTGATGTATCGAATGACAGGAAAACCGGTGTTGACCAGCATCAGCGTAAGGCTTAAGGATGATGTTGCCAACGAGGCAGCGGTCAGCGCTATTTCTCAGCTTCTCACTCAACGCCACGGCGTGAAAGACTTCCAGCTTTATAATTTCGAGCAGATTCGACAATCAATCGAACGGACCTCAATGACCTTTAGCATCCTGATTCTGATGGTGGCCTGCATCTCGCTGATGATCGGCAGCATTGGGGTGATGAATATCATGCTGGTGTCGGTCACGGAACGGACCCATGAGATTGGCGTACGAATGGCGGTCGGTGCGCGTCAGGGCGATATCATGCAGCAGTTTATGATTGAGGCTGTGCTGGTATGTCTAATAGGCGGAGTGTTAGGTATTGCACTGTCGTATGCCGCCGGAGGGCTGTTCACCGCGCTGGCAGGGGGCATTTTCACCGCCATTTATTCGTGGCAGGCCGCTGCTGCCGCATTCTTCTGCTCAACTTTAATCGGCATGATCTTTGGTTATCTCCCTGCCCGCAAGGCAGCAAGGATGGATCCGGTCGTTTCACTGGCCAGCGAGTAACCCATGAAAATATTATCCCCTTTAACGGTATGCCTTGCTGTCCTGCTTAGTGCTGGCTGCGCCGACTCTCTGAAAAGCGACTATCAGCCTCCTGAGGTGAAATACCCTGCCAACTGGTATCAGGCGGATGCTGCGGAGGAGAGGATGCCGTTCGACTGGCAGGCCTTTAACGATCCAGACCTCGACGGCTGGCTGCGGCAGGTGATGGTGCGCAATAACGATGTCGCTGGAGCAGTATTGCGTGTTTATCGCGCCCGCCTGGAAGAAGAGCGGATTGGCATCACAAACGATCCGGGACTAAAAGGTTCGCTCGCGCTTGACGGTAAAAAACAGCTGAACAGCTCAGCCAACTGGAGCAGGGGCAGCGTTGCCAGTATTAATACCAGCTATGAGCTGGATCTGTGGGGCAAAATAGCGCGGCAGCGCGATGCGAAGGCGTGGGCACGTTTTGCCTCGGAAGAGGATCTGCGTTCTGCACGCCTGACGCTGCTTTCAAATGCCAGTAATAATTACTGGCGCTTAGGCTTTATTAACCAGCAGCTGTCTGTCCTGCAACAAAGCATCAACTATGCAAAAGAGACGCTGCGCCTGGCTAACGCGCGTTATGCCGCGGGCGGTGCCTCCTCTCTGGATGTTGTGGATGCTCAGCAGGGCGTGCTTTCGCAGGAAAACAGGCTGGCGGCGTTGAAGAATGAACGTTTACAGGCGCTCAATCAGCAAGCCGTTTTGCTTGGAACCGCGCCGGGCAGCGCGATAGTCGAACCGAAAGCGTTACCAATGGGACCACTGCCGCAGGTCAGTGGAAAGATCCCGGTCAACGTGCTGCGGCATCGACCCGATATCAGCGCTAAAGAGTGGCGGGTACGGGAAGCATTGGCCACCGTTGATGTCCAGCGTACTGCATTTTATCCAGCGTTTAGTCTGACCGGCTCGCTTGGCACCAGCAGCAGCAGCCTTATGGCCTTCCTGGAAAATCCTGTAGGCTCTGTTGGAGCAAACCTGACCCTGCCGTTCCTGGAATGGAGAGAAAGGGGCATGGACGTGAAGATTGCCCGCAACGACTACGAGCAACGGGTTCTGGAGTTTAAACAGGAACTTTACAAGGCGATGAGTAGCATAGAAGATGCGCTTGCTTTGCGTCATCAACTCCTGGAACAGGAGACGCTTCTACGTGAAGGCCTGGAACTGGCGAAAAAATCAGAGAGGCTAAACGAAGTTCGCTATCGCCAGGGCGCGGTGCGAATTTCTTTCTGGCTTGATGCTCAGGAGAAACGCCGTCAGGCTGAACTGGCACTGTATGAAAATCGCTTTAACCAGTTAAATAATCTGGCAAAAATCTATATGGAGTTCGGCGGTTCGGTATCTTTTCCCTGAATTGCGCAGACTCATTTACGTCTGGCAGCAATAGGACTTGCTGCCAGGGCGCAGTTCGCAAGACATCCCTCGTCATTATTCAAACCCATCTCACAAAAATCGTTCCTCCCCTTTGATCGAAATTTCATCTCCGACTATATGACTAGTCATATCATTTAAATGACTAGTCATATAGGAGGCAACCATGAATCAATCACTGCCAGCCAACTTCTTATGGGGCAACTCGGTGTCGAGCATGCAGACGGAAGGGGCCTGGAATGAGGGCGGAAAGGGGATGTCGGTGTACGACATTCGCGAAGCTGGAGAAAACATCTCCGACTGGAAAGTGGCCACCGACTCCTACCACCGCTACCGGGAAGATTTCGACCTGATGCAGGATCTGGGCATGAACTGCTACCGCTTCCAGATATCCTGGAGCCGCGTCTGCCCGCAGGGCGACGGCGCGTTCAACGACGAGGGCATCGCCTTTTACGACCGCTTTATTGACGATCTCATCGCCCGCGGCATCGAGCCGATGGTCTGCCTCTACCACTTCGACATGCCGCTGGCGCTGGCGCAGGAGTACAACGGCTTCAACGATCGCCGCGTGGTGGAGGCTTTTATCCGCTACGGCAAAAAGATGATCGACTGCTTCGGCGACCGGGTAAAGTACTGGCTGACCTTTAACGAGCAGAACATCTTCCATATGCCGGAAGCGTTCCGCATTTCCGGCTATATGAAAGGCGAGAAAACCCTGCGCGAGCTGTATGAGCTTCAGCACCATGCGATGATGGCGCACATGTCGCTGACCGAATACCTGCACCAGACTAAGCCAGGCCAGCTAATGGGCGGCATGCTGGCGCACCAGCTGATCTATCCGGCCACCTGCAAGCCGCGCGATATCTTCTGCGCCCAGCAGTATGACGAATTCCTCAACCAGAACCTGCTGCGCGTCTTTGCAGGCCAGGGCTACAGCCCGGCGGTGATGGCGGTGGTAGAGCAGGAGGGCTTCGGTGATATCTATCGCGCCGACGATCTCGCTCTGTTTGCCCGCACGAAAAACGACTTTATGGCCTTCAGCTACTATGCCAGCAAAACGCTGGACAGCGATGCGATCCCGGAAGGCACGCCGGTCAACTATTACCTGCTGCACGGTGAGAAAAATAACCCCTACCTGAAAGCCACCGAGTGGAACTGGCAGATTGACCCGCTCGGTTTTCGCACCATCATCACGCGTTATGCCAACGACTGGCGCATGCCGGTCTTCCCAATTGAAAACGGTATTGGGGTGATTGAGTCCTGGGACGGGGTTAACCCGATTGAGGACACCTACCGCATCGACTACCACCGGGCGCATATCGAGGCCATGAAGGAAGCCATGTTCGAGGATGGCGCAGAGGTCATTGGCTATCTCGGCTGGGGGTTAATTGACATTCTCAGCTCTCAGGGTGACATGCGTAAGCGCTACGGCGTGGTCTACGTCAACCGCGAGAATCATGACCTGAAAGACCTTAAGCGCGTGCCGAAGAAGAGCTACGCGTGGTTAAAACAGGTTATCCATACCAACGGACGCGAGATGTAAGCCGTACGCTGCCGGGCCGTTTTTGTGACTGATTGATGGGAACACTCCGCTATGTCTGAAACAAAAATCACACCGCACATGCAGTCCTTTGTCGATAAATTTGTTGAGTTCTCGGCGCGCCTGGCAAACCAGGTGCACCTGCGATCCCTGCGCGACGCCTTCGCCACGGTGATGCCGATTTTCATCCTCGCCGGTCTGGCGGTGCTGGTGAACAACGTGGTGTTCCCGTGGATTTTTGAGGGCGACACGCTCACACAGTTTAAGGTGTGGGGCGAGGCGATTATTAACGGCACGCTGAACATCGCCGCGCTGCTGCTGGCGCCGATGATTGCCTGGTCGCTGGCGCGCAACAAAGATTTCGACAATCCGGTCTCGGCAGTGGTTATCGCCGTCAGCAGCTTTATCATCATGATGCCGATGCGCTTACAGGTTACGCCCGTTGGCAGCGACGCTGCGGTCAGCGTGACGCAGGTGCTGACGTTCGCCAATATCGGCTCCACCGGGATTTTCGCCGGGGTGCTGATTGGCCTGCTCTCCACCGAGCTGTTCATCGCCATTTCGCGGCTGAAGGCGCTGCACATTTCGCTGGGGGAAAACGTACCCCCGGCGGTGAGCAAATCCTTTACCGCGCTGATCCCAACCATTCTTACCTTGTCGGTGTTCGCCGTGCTGGCGGCGCTGCTGGCAAACGTGCTGCATACGGATCTGATCCATCTCATCACGACCTTTATCCAGCAGCCGCTGCGGCTGATCAACACCAGCCTGCCGGGGACGATTTTCATCTACAGCTTCGGCAACTTCCTGTTCACGCTCGGCATTCATCAGTCGGTGGTCAACAGCGTGGTGCTGGAGCCGTTTCTACTGATTAACACCAACGAGAACATGCTGGCCTTCGCCAACGGACAGCCCATCCCGCACATCATCAACAACATCTTTGTGCCGACGTTTGGCATGGTGGGCGGTACGGGCAGCACGATCTCGCTGCTGATCGCCATCTTTATCTTCTCGCGGCAACAATCGGCGAAGCAGGTGGCGCGTCTGTCGCTGGCACCGGGCCTGTTTAATATCAACGAGCCGGTGATTTTCGGCCTGCCGATCGTCTTTAACCTGCCGCTGATGATCCCGTTTGTGCTGCTGCCCGCCATCGGCATTTACTTCGCCTGGCTCTGCACCACGCTGGGGTTAATGTCCCGCTGCGTGGTGATGATCCCCTGGACCACGCCGCCGATCCTCAGCGCCTGGCTGGCGACGGCGGGGGACTGGCGCGCCGTGGTGGTCCAGTTGGCAATCATCGTATTTGGTGTATTCTTCTACCTGCCTTTCCTCAAAATTGCCGAGCGAGTGGCCTTGAAAAACAGCGGGATAGAAAACTAACAGAAAGGAAGGACGATGGCGGCGAAGTACATCACCATAGCGCGGGAAATTAAGAAACGCATTATCAGCCAGCAGTACGCCGCCAACGAACCCCTGCCGGATCAGTTTGCACTGGCGGCGGAGTTCAGTACCAGCCGGATGACTATTCAGCAGGCGATGCGCCAGCTGATCGTCGAAGGGCTGGTCTACACCCGCCAGGGGCAGGGGACGTTCATCCGCAAAAACTTCCTCCAGCTCTCGCAGTGGGATCTCTCCGGCAGCGACTACTTTGGCGCGACCAAAACCTGGGCGCATCTGGGTACGGTGACGAGCCAGGTGGTGCATTTCGAACTGCGCTTCCCGAACGAAAAAGAGCAGGCGTCGCTGATGATTAACGCCGATGCGCCGATCTACGACTTCATTCGCCTGCGTTTACTGAACGGCGAACCGATGTCGCTGGATTCCACGGTGATGCCGATGAATCTGGTGCCGGGCCTGACGAAAAACCACCTTGAAGGGTCAGTGTTTCAGTACGTTCAGGAAACCCTGGGGCTGAAAATTATGGGGTCATACCGGGTCGTGCGGGCGCTAAAGCCCAGCGCGCTGGACAGAGAGCATCTGGTCTGTGAGGAAACCGATCCGGTGCTGGAGGTGGAGCAGGTCATTTATCTGGAAGATGGCACGCCGCTGGAGTATGCCCACTGCCACTATCGCTACGACCACGGCGGGATTGTGATAGTGAATAACGGATAAAAAAAAGCGGGCCTCGAGGCCCGCTTTTTTGATGCGCGTAATTAGTTCAGACGCACCGGCATACCGGAACGGTTCTGAATCGCCTGGTCGACGATGGTGGTTTCCACGTCTGGCTGAGAGGTCACTGACTGCACCGCGCTGTTCAGCGTAATCGGCACGATCTCGTTGTTGTTGATCTGGTCTTCGCTGGTGGAGAGCGGGTTGTGCACTTCGATGTAGCGGCTGCCGTCTGGCTCAGACGTCGCTTTCACCGGTTCGTTGATGAACTGCACGCGCGTACCGACCGGCACGTTTTCGAACAGGAACTTGATGTCGTCGTTACGCAGGCGCACGCAGCCGTGGCTCACGCGCAGGCCGATACCGAAGTTGGCGTTGGTGCCGTGGATGGCGTACAGACGACCAATGTACAGCGCGTACAGGCCCATCGGGTTATCCGGGCCGGCTGGCACAACGGCGGGCAGCGGCTCGCCCGCAGCGATGTATTCCGCGTGCATTTTTGCCGTCGGCGTCCAGGTTGGGCCTGCTTTCTTACGCTCTACTTTGGTGGTCCAGTTCAGCGGGGTGTCTTTACCCAACTGGCCGATACCGATTGGCAGCACGATAACGGTGTTGGTGCCTTTCGGGTAGTAATACAGACGCATTTCGGCGCTGTTAATCACGATGCCTTCATGAACGGTATCCGGCAGGATCAGCTGCTGAGGAATATTCAGCACGGTACCTGCTTTTGGCAGATACGGGTCAACGCCCGGGTTCGCTTCCAGCATGTTGGACAGGCCCAGCTGGTACTGCGCGGCGAAATACTCCAGCGGCTGAGAGTTACCCTCAGGCACCGTCACCACCTGGTTTTGACCCACCAGACGGCTTCCGTCTGTCGGCAGGGGATACGTCACCGCAGACGCGGTCTTACAAAAACCTACTACGGCTAACGCCGCCGCAAAAAGCGTTGTTAATTTCATGTTCATGTTGTGCGAGGTATCTAAGCCATTCAGGCGATGAGTTGATAAGTCTGAATCTGTGATGGGAGCGCATTATATGTGCATTCCCGCTAACAGGGAATTCAGATGTGTACGAAATCACATTTTTTTCGATTTTGTTAAAGTTTAGTGGATTGCCGCAACACGGGATCTCAATTCGGAATTGTGGCATAATGCCGTGTTTATCACACTTTTCGCAGGAATCTCTCCGTGTTAGTTACCAGCAACGTCACTATGCAGTTTGGCAGTAAGCCGCTGTTCGAAAACATTTCCGTCAAATTTGGCGGCGGCAACCGTTACGGCCTGATTGGTGCCAACGGTAGCGGAAAATCCACCTTTATGAAGATCCTCGGCGGCGATTTAGAGCCGACGCTGGGCAACGTGTCGCTCGATCCGAACGAGCGTATCGGTAAGCTGCGTCAGGATCAGTTCGCCTTCGAAGAGTTCACCGTGCTCGACACCGTGATCATGGGGCACGCGGAGCTGTGGGAAGTGAAGCAGGAGCGCGATCGTATCTACGGTCTCGCCGAAATGAGCGAAGAAGACGGCTATAAAGTGGCCGATCTGGAAACCCAGTACGGCGAAATGGATGGCTACTCTGCGGAAGCGCGTGCGGGCGAGCTGCTGCTGGGCGTGGGTATTCCGGTTGAACAGCATTACGGCCCGATGAGCGAAGTCGCGCCAGGCTGGAAGCTGCGCGTGCTGCTGGCGCAGGCGCTGTTCTCTAACCCGGACATCCTGCTGCTCGACGAACCAACGAACAACCTGGACATCGATACCATCCGCTGGCTGGAGCAGACGCTGAACGACCGCGACAGCACCATGATCATCATCTCGCACGACCGTCACTTCCTGAACATGGTCTGTACGCACATGGCGGATCTGGACTACGGCGAGCTGCGCGTTTATCCGGGCAACTACGACGAGTACATGACGGCAGCCACCCAGGCGCGTGAACGTCTGCTTGCCGACAACGCCAAGAAGAAAGCGCAGATTGCGGACCTGCAGTCCTTCGTGAGCCGCTTCAGCGCTAACGCCTCTAAATCCCGTCAGGCGACCTCGCGTGCCCGTCAGATCGACAAAATCAAGCTGGAAGAGGTTAAAGCCTCCAGCCGTCAGAACCCGTTCATTCGCTTTGAGCAGGACAAGAAGCTGTTCCGTAACGCGCTGGAAGTTGAGGCGCTTACCAAAGGCTTTGATGAAGGCCCGCTGTTTAAAAACTTCAACCTGCTGCTGGAAGTGGGTGAGAAGATTGCCATTCTGGGCGCCAACGGCGTGGGTAAATCTACCCTGCTGAAAACCCTGGTGGGTGAACTGCAGCCGGACAACGGCACCGTGAAGTGGTCCGAGAACGCGCAGATTGGCTACTACGCGCAGGATCATGAGTACGAGTTCGAAAATGACCTGACCGTCTTCGACTGGATGAGCCAGTGGAAGCAGGAAGGTGACGACGAGCAGGCGGTGCGCAGCATTCTGGGTCGTCTGCTGTTCAGCCAGGACGACATCAAAAAGCCGGCCAAAGTGCTCTCCGGTGGTGAAAAAGGCCGCATGCTGTTTGGCAAGCTGATGATGGAAAAACCGAACATTCTGGTGATGGACGAACCGACCAACCACCTGGACATGGAATCGATCGAATCGCTGAACATGGCGCTGGAGATGTATCAGGGCACCCTGATCTTCGTCTCTCACGACCGTGAGTTCGTCAGCTCCCTGGCGACCCGCGTGATCGAAATTACGCCAGAGCGCGTGGTGGACTTCAGCGGTAACTACGAAGATTACCTGCGCAGCAAAGGTATCGACGGCTAATTTCCCGTCGTCTTTCACGCTGCAGATGCGTTGGCTGCACCTGTTCACCCCAGTCACTTACTTATGTAAGCTCCCGGGGATTCACAGGTTTGCCGCCTTCCTGCAGCGCGAAATACTTAGGGAAAGGCGTCGTGCCTTTATCCCCTCTCCCCGTGGGAGAGGGTTAGGGTGAGGGCATCTGGCCGCACTACACCACCCACTCGCTCCCTTCAACCCCGTTCACCCGCAGCGTACGTTTTTCCCCCGCCGGTAACGACACCTTCAGCGCCTTCCACGCCGGACGATAATCCCCGCGCGCGTTGACCTTCAGGTTGATGGTTGCGCCATCACACTCCATTTCCCATTCCACCCACAGCGCATTGCCCTTTTGATAGCCCCAGCTTTCACCGTCGTCCTCAAACAGCAGCCCCGTGGTTGTGCCGACGCCTTTAACCGGGAACAGCTTCAGCTCGCGGGTCGTATCTTTTTCAGCACTCACATGCGTGATGCGCTCGCTAAGCGGCAGACCGGCCCCGGCGCGCACCAGCAGCGGCAGTTTTTCCAGCGGCGCATCAAGGACGATGGATTGCCCGCCCGCATACCACGCGTGGGTGTAAAAATCGTACCAGCCCGTTTCGTTATCCGGCAGCCAGACGCGGCGCTCGCGCTGCCCGGCTTCGACGACGCTGGCGACCAGCAGGTCGCGGCCCAGCAGGAAGTCATCGCACTCTTCGAAGGTCTGCGCGTCGTGCTCGTGGTCGAGGAAGGTCGGGCGCAGCATCGGCTCGTCGTCGGCGTGCGCCTGCCAGAGCAGGGTGTAGAGATACGGCAGCAGGCGGTAGCGCAGCTCAATGGCGCTGCGGATCGCAGGGGTCACGCCTGGGTACATCCACGGCTCGTTCACGGTGCGATCGTCATTCCAGGAATGGATGGTAAAGCGCGGGTGCATTACGCCGTTCTGCACCCAGCGCACGAACAGCTCGGCGTCCGGCTTGTCGCCGGAGAAACCGCCCACGTCGTGACCGACGTTGAATAATCCGGACAGGCTCATGCCCAGCCCCATGCGGATGTTATAGCGCAGCGTGTCCCAGTTGGTGCGGTTGTCGCCGCTCCAGGTCTGAACGTAGCGCTGCATCCCGGCGCAGCCGGAGCGGGAGATGAGATACGGGCGTTTTTCCGGCGCAAAGCGCTGCTGCGCTTCCAGCGAGGCGCGCATCATCAGCAGCGGCATCACCGGGCGAATATGCTTGATGGCGATCTCCTTGCCGAAGCCAAAGCAGCGGGCTTCCCCGTCCCACACTTCATACTCGTTGTTGTCGTTCCAGGTGGAGTCGATGCCCATCTCCAGCAACTGCGTGGTCACGCCGTTCTGCCACCACTGCACCGTCTGCGGGTTGGTGAAGTCGAGGTGCGAGCCTTCGTCATCCCAGAAGCTGGAACGTTCAGGCGCGTCGGTTTCTGAATCGCGAATGAACAGGCCGCGTTCCGCCACTTCGTTATAGCGGGGATGATCCTGCAGCAGGCACGGCTTGATATTGGCCGCAAGCTTCAGTCCCGCGTCGTGGAAGGCCTGGCTCATCGCCTTCGGCTGCGGCACTTTGTCGTAGTTCCAGTTGAAGACGTAGCGCTTGCCGTTGATGGAGGTATAGCCGGACGAGAGCTGGAACGAATCGCACGGAATGGCGTGCTCTTCGCACAGGCGGATGAAGTTCATCAGCTGATTCTGCGCGTCCGGTGCGTCGGTGTAGTGCATGGTCGAGCCGCTGTAGCCCAGGCTCCACTTCGGCCCAAACAGCGTTTTCCCGGTCAGGCGCACGAAGGCTTTGGTGACGTCCAGCGCGTGCTTGCCGGTAAAGAGGTAGTAATCAATATCACCCGCTTCCGCCTGCCAGCGGCGATAGGCGGTGTGATAGTTGTCGATCTCGTTGCCCAGATCCAGCCAGCAGCTGCTCAGGTTGTCGTAAAACAGACCGTAGCTCACGTCGTCGCGGCGGGTAAGGGTGAACGGAATGTGCTTGTAGAGCGGGTCGGTGCTGACGGCGTTATAGCCCATGGCGTCCAGGTTGCGCATCTCGTAGCGTTTGCCGTTGCGCTGCAGATCGCCCGCTTTCTCACCCAGGCCGTAGAAACGCTCATCCTTGCGACGGCTGAGATAGTGCGCCACGCCATCGCCGTGGGCGTTCAGCAGGTAGGCGCTGGTCGGGCGATCCTGGACCAGCGGCTGCCATTCGCCCGCATCATTACGGTAGTGCCACTCCAGCCACAGGGGCTGGTGGACGGTCACGCGCAGCTGCTCGGTTGCCACCGTCACTACGTCATCCTGCTGCGTCAGGGTCCAGGCCGGGCAGGAGAAACCGCTCAAGTCGTCACGACGGCGGCCTTCCCACGGCACGTCTTGTTCCGGCGCGATGCTCCAGGTGCGGTCCAGCGCCAGCTCGCCTTTGCGCTTAATCAGCACGCGGAACAGGTTCTGTTCCAGCACGTACAGGCACAGGCGGTGCTGATTATCGACCAGCAGCTCCAGATGATTCGCAGACTGCTTATCAACGGTCCAGTTTTTCAGGGTTTTCATATGCAATACATCCACTATCAGGCGCGCTTGGCGCGACGTTCAGCAATAAATGCCACCAGGAAGAGAGCGCCAATCAGGTCAAAAAAGCCCATGGCAATAAAGAGCGGGTTGAAGCCGATTTTGTCGGCGGTCACCCCGATTAACAGGGAGAACAGGAAGCTGGCGATCCACGCCGCCGAGCCGCGCATGCCGTTGACGGTCGCCATCTGGCCCTTATCGAAGGACTCCACCACCAGCGCGCTCAGCATGCAGGAGATAATCTGGTGCCCGAAGCCGCCGATGGAGATCAGTACGATGGTGATATACGGGTCGCGAGTCACGGCGACGATGGCCAGCGAAATCATCAGAAACGCGCCGGTGACGGAGCTTGCCACCACCGAGTTCACGCGGGAGCAGCCGAACCAGCGGGTGTAGAGCCGGGTGAGGTAGCCGCTCGCCACGCTGCCGAGGTCGGCGGCCAGGAACGGCAGCCAGGCGAACATCGCGATCTGTTTCAAATCCATGCCGTGCTCTTTAGCGAGGTACAGCGGCACCCAGAAGCTCAGCACCGCCCAGGCGGGTTCTGCCATAAAGGCCGGGATGGCGATACCGTAGAAGCGTTTGTTTTTCGAGACGGTTTTCAGCGCGGTCAGGAAGGGCAGCTTGACCGGTGCGGGTTCGTTATCCTGTTTGATAAACGCCAGCTCGTCGCGGCTCAGGTTCGGGTGCTGTTCCGGGTTGTGGTAGAAAGCCCACCAGAGGATCACCCACAGCAGCGCCAGCACGCCGGTAAACATAAACGCGCCCTGCCAGCCGAACGAGGCGTGAGCAAAGTAGATGATAGGCGGGGCCAGCATCGCGCCGATGGAGAAGCCCACGCCCGCCCAGCCGGCGGCAACGGGACGTTCCGATTTAGGGAACCATTCGCCGATGGTTTTGGCATTCGCTGGCGTGGCGGCAGCTTCGGAAGCACCCATAAAGAAGCGCAGAATGGCCAGGTGCAGCCAGCTTCCGGCGCCCGCGTGGAAGATACACATCAGCGCCCAGATCCCGGCGCAGACCATAAAGCCAATCTTCAGGCCGATGACGTCAATCAGCCAGCCGCACAGGGGCTGGAAAATGGTGTAGGCGATCTGAAACGCGCCGACTATCCAGGAGTACTGCTCGGTGGTGATCCCGAGGCTCTCTTTCAGTTCCGGGGCGAGGATCCCCAGCGAGTTACGGGTGATGTAGTTAACGGTGACGCCAAGTAAAAACAGCACCAGCACGTACCAGCGCAAATTCTTAATGACGCGACGGGTTTTGCTTGTCGCAACGGTGTTATTGATGTCCTGACTCATTTTACTCTCCACAAGACGGACGGTAAGGGGACGGAGGTTCAGGTGTCACACAGATTGTTATGCCTTTGATTTCTATCCGCTTAGAATGCTTAAGTTGCTATACAACTAGTATGGAAGCTGTGTGACAAGTTCACCTTAGGGAAGAAAATGAGAGGGCAAAAGTGGATTTTGTGCAAAATTTCTCATAACTGACGTAAACCCTCTGGCATGATGGTCTTTATGTCAGTTATTGCCTGATGAACACGCTATGAAAATTTTTTCATTTCGCAAATGGAGCCAGATCACAAAATGGACAAAAGGCTAAAAATCACCGAAATCGCCGCCCGTACCCAGCTCTCCATCAGTACGGTTTCCCGTGTGCTGGCAGGCAAAGCGAATACCAGCGAAAAGGCGCGGGCTAAGGTGCTGGCGTGCGCGCGGGAGCTGGGGGTGATGGACGGCATGGCGGCGGGGCGTCTGCTGCTTAACAGCCTGGTGGTTTTTGCCCCTCAGCGTGCCTTCGACGAGCGGTCCGACATCTTTTACTACCGCGTGATCCAGAGCGTGAGCAAAGGGCTTGCCTCGCACGAGGTTCGGCTGCGCTACTGCGCGCTGGAGGAGAACGACAGCGACGCCCAGATTTTTCTGGCACGCATGAACGAGCCGGATACCCAGGCGGCCATTCTGCTCGGTATCGACGATCCGCATATCCACGATCTGGCGGTGGATGTGGGGAAACCCTGCATGCTGATTAACTGCCGGGACCGCCGCATGCGCCTGCCTGCCGTTGCCCCGGATCATCGCGCCATCGGCGAGCGGGCGGCGGAGTACCTGTTCGAGATGGGGCACCGCGAGGTGATGAACGTGCTGTGCCTGCGTCGCTACACCATGGAGCTGCGCCTGGCGGGGATCCGCGACGCGTGGCACGCTCATAATCTCAGGTTTAACGACAGGCGCGATCTGCTGGTGGTGCCAAGCTTCAGCGCCAGAGAGACGGAGCAACTGGTGAGCGAGTGGCTTAACCAACAGAAGGGAAAAGACCTGCCGACGGCGTTCCTGGTAGGCGGGGACTTTATGGCGGCAGGCACCATCAGCGCGCTGCAAAATCACGGTCTGCGCGTGCCGCAGGACGTCTCGGTGATGAGCATTGACGGCTTTAATCTGGCGGCGATTCAGGATGTGCCCTTAACGGCGGTGCATGTTCCCCGCGACGAGCTGGGAACGGAAGCGGTGCATATGCTCCAGCAGCGGCTGATGCGCCCGGACGCGCCGGTAGGAACATTGCTGCTGAACGGCACGCTGGCCGTGCGGGAATCGGTACGGCGGATACGTCAGGGGAAACGACGCACCGCCGTGGAGCGGGAAGGGCTGTACGACAGTTAAGCCATGCCCAGCGCACGCTTGCCGTGGATATTGAGATCGTTCACGGTAAAACGGTCCTGCCAGCTTTTTTCATAATCCTCGCGCGGGAAGTCTCCCGGCGACGCGCCGGTTTCCAGCGCTTCCTTGACCTTTTTCGCATAGGCGAGGTTCTTCTCGCACATTGGCGCGGCGGGGATGTACATCACGTTGCCCCAGCCCTGCTGATTTTCCACCGGCGCGACAGAGTGGATCACGTCGCAGTGCCACCACACGGAATCGCCGGCTTCCAGCGCCGGAATACTGGTTAATGCTTCGACAAGCAGCGGGTGCCACTTCTCGGAAATCGGCAGCACGCGCCCCGGCGCCACGCCGCAGAGTTCGTCTTCCGGCACGTCGTCCAGCAGCGGACGCAGCAGAATGTAGGCCATTGCTTCCGGGATCGGCACCACGTGCAGCAGCCCCTGGCCGGGGATCATGTCCGACAGCGCCGTCCAGCCCTGGAAGGTGCGGAACACCGAGCATTTGGTGGTGTTATCCACGGTGTATTCTTCCACTTCAGTACGGTGCGCGGCGTTCCACGGATCGTATTTCTCGACGTTGCCGTCAAACACGCGGGCAAACACCTGCTGGTAAGCCGGCAGCAGCCAGCGCTCCAGCGCGCCGGAATCGGTATGCGCCCCCAGCCCTTTGGAGGTGGTTCCCGGCGGACGGCGGCGAATGCGGTCCGGGTAAATCACGCTCACGTCAGGGTCGAACCACTGCTTGCCGTTGCTCTCGAATGTCCATAAACGGTTCAGGAACGACTGCACCTGCGCCATCGCTTCACTCTGGCGCGCCTGCATTTGTGCCTGGGACCAGTAGATCGGGTAAATCTCCGGGCGGGAGGCGGTTAAGGTGCCGAAGAAGTTGTCGCCCGGCCCTTTGTACACCTCGTCAAACTTGTTCAGATCGAGGTAGTCGAGCATCGACCGATCCCACGCCAGCGCCTGCTCGCGGGGGAAGTGACCTTTAATCACCGCGCAGCCGCGGCGCTTAACGGCCTCGCGCTGAGCGTCGGTAATCGTGCCGTTTTTCACATCTGCAAACGGAATCACCGGCCAGACGGATTCGCCTTTATTTTTCAGGGCGTTGATCTCCGCCACGCGGGTGGCGATTTTATCGCTGAGCTTGTCGAACACCGCCTGCACGTCGCCGATCTGCGCGCGTAACTCACGTTTTAACTGACGGATTGCCGCTTTGTGGTCCGCTGGCAAGGTTTCACTGGTAAAGGTCATAACTGCCTCGCATCTTTCATTCGAAAGTAAAAATATCTACAAGTGATACTTTAAGTTAAAAATAAGTTAATGCAAGTTTAAAAACTTGACGCAAGCCACAGGACGGAAAAAGAGTGAGAGGCCGGAGCGGGGCTCCGGCGAGGAAAGGATCAGACGTCGAAAGGAGAGTGGTTGTCGAGCACGGCCTGAATCACGTTCAGCGCGCCCTGATGGTTGTTATCGTCGGTGCTGTAGCGGCTAATGTCTTTAATGCTCTGCGCCGCGTTGCCCATCGCAAAAGAGTATTTCACCAGCTTCAGCATTTCCGCGTCGTTGCCGCTGTCGCCAATGCCGACGCACTCCTGCGGGGAGATTTTCCAGCGTTTCAGCAGGCGGCTAATGCCGTTGGCTTTGTGCAGGCCGGGGATAATCAAATCGACAAAACCGAAACCGCTGGTGACCGGCTTCATGATGCCGTCCAGGGAGACGTGCAGTTTATCGACCAGGTTCGGGATATCGCTGTCCGGCAGGTTCAGGGAGAACTTAAACAGCACGTCATCGATTTCGCGGTAATCGCTGATGCGTTTTAAGCGGTGATAGTGCTTTGACATCAGCGCCACGAAGGCGTCCGGGGCTTTGTCGCTGACGTAGGCGCTCTCCAGCCCGCAGGCTACAAAGTTCAGCCCTTTGTCTTTCAGCAGTTCGCCAATAACGATCTGCGACTCATGGTGGGTCAGCTCGCCGTGGAAAACCTGCTCGCCGTGATCGAACACCAGCGCGCCGTTCTCCGCCACGAAGGAGATCTGCTCTTTCAGCTCGGGGAAGAAGGAGATGAGCTGGTAATACTGGTTGCCGCTGGCGACAACGAATTCAATATCGCGGGCTTTAAGCTGTTCAAACTGTGCCTGGAAGCGGTCACGATCGTACTGCTTGGCATCATCAAGGAAAGTTCCGTCCATATCGGTGACGATAACTTTAACGGTCATACTGTGCTCCTGGGTCACTGCGTTTTGAAACATTCTAATAACAAGGTGACGGGGAGCACAAATTTAATTTCGAATGAAAGTCAGAATGCCCGGTAAGCGCAGCGCCACCGGGCGTTTTCTTACAGCGTATGCTCAGTACGGGCGATAATATCGTCCTGCGCATCCGGCGACAGGGCGGTGAAGAACGCCGAGTAACCCGCAACGCGTACCACCAGGTCTCGATACTGGTCAGGGTGTTTCTTCGCCTCCAGCAGCGTTTCGCGCGAGACAATGTTGTACTGAATATGCCAGCCCTTGTGCACCTCGAAGAAGGTGCGCAGCAGCACCATCAGCTTCTGGCGATCGCTGTCGTTTTCCAGCGTCGACGGGTTCAGCTTCTGGTTAAGCAGCACGCCGCCCAGGATCGCCTCGGTAGGCAGTTTACCGACCGAGCCGATCACCGCGGTCGGGCCGAGGTGGTCGGTACCGGAAGCCGGGCTTGCCCCTTCCGCCAGCGGGGTGTGGGCCTTACGTCCGTCCGGCGTCGCCATCGTTGCCGCGCCGAACGGTACGTTAGCGGAGATAGACGACGTGCCCGCGTAGTAGTTACCGCCAATCGGGCCGCGGCCGTAGCGGGGGTTGTGGTACTGCTTCAGCTCCTCAATGTAGGTTTCGTAAGCACGGGTCAGCAGCATGTCCACGCTATCGTCATCGTTGCCGTATTTCGGCGCACCGTTGATCAGGCGCTGGCGCAGCTGCTCGTGGGTCAGCCCGTCGAAGTCATCCGCCAGCGCCGCCGCCAGCTGCTGCTGGCCGATGACGCCCTGCTCAAAGACCAGCTTTTTCACCGCTGCCAGGCTGTTGCCGAGGTTGGCGATACCCACCTGCAGGCCGGAGACCCAGTCATACTTCGCGCCGCCCTGCTTGATGCTTTTCGCGCGTTCGATGCAGTCGTCCACCAGCGCCGAGCAGAGAATGTCGTGGACGTTCTCTTCCAGCATGGTATCCACCACGTACTCGATCTCGATGGATTTGCGGGTGTAGTAGCGGATCTGGGTATCCCACGCCGCCATCACCTCCTCGAAGTTATCGAAGTTGCCGGCAGAGAGCGCTTTTTCCTGCGGCAGGAACACCTTGCCGCTGGTGGCGTCGCGGCCGCCTTCCAGCGCGGCGAGCATCACGCGGGCAAAGTTGATAAAGCTCATGCCGGTGCAGCGGTAACCCCACTTGCCGCCCACCGCGGTTTCGATACAGCCGATGGCCGCGTAGTCATACGCATCGTCGCGCTCCACGCCAAGCTTGATAAATTCCGGGATCACGATTTCATCGTTGTTAAATGCCGGCATCCCGAAGCCGCAGCGGATCACCTGCACGCAGGCGTCGAGGAAGTCGTTGCTCATGCCCGCGTGGTAGCGCACGCTCAGGTTTGGCTGGGTGGAGCGCAGGCGACCGCAGGACTCCAGAATCGCGTAGGAGAGGGGGTTCACCGCGTCCATCGGCTCGCCGTTGACCAGCTTCTGACCACCAATGGTGACGTTCTGGTACAGCGGGCTACCGGCGGAGGCCTTGGAGTGCGAGCCGGAGCGGATTTTGTTCACTTCCAACAGCTTCAGCCAGCAGCTGTGCAGCAGCTCGATGGCGTGCTCGCGATCCAGGCTCTGGTCCAGCTCCACGTCGCGGCGGTAGTACGGATAGAGATACTGGTCCATACGCGCGAAGGAGACGGAGTGGCCGTTGGACTCAATCTGCAGGATCAGCTGAATGAAGTAGCACAGCTGCAGCGCCTGCCAGAAGGTTTTTGGCGGCTCGTGGGCAATCACGTCGCAGTTTTCCGCCATCGCCAGCAGCTCGTCGCGGCGGCTTTCGCGGGTTTCCGTAGACGCCATCTCACGCGCCAGGTCGGCGAAGCGTTTGATGTGCAGGCTGACGGCTTCCAGCACGATATCAATTGCCTTCAGGAACTGATCGCCGTGCAGGTCTTCCAGCACCGTCAGGTTGATGCGCGAGCGGCGCTCGTCCACTTTGGCGCGCAGGCCGTCGAGACCTTTCTCCAGCACCAGCGGGAAGTTTACCGCCAGGTGGGCGTCGCCGGAGGTCATGTTGCCTTCGGCTTTGATGATGCCGGTTTCCAGCAGGCCTTTCTGCTCGTCGGTGAACATGCCGTAGCAGCGGTCCTGCACCGTCTGGCCGCGCCACCACGGGCAGATTTCATGCAGCACACGCTTGTTCTCTTCGCTCACCGCGAAGCCCGCACCCGGACGGTCCGCCAGATCGTCAATCTCTTTCTCAATCCAGGAGACGGTATATTCCGGGAAGATCGGCGCGGCGCGCACTTCGCTTGCCTGGTTGCCGATAATCAGCTCGTCGTGCTTGATCCAGATGGTGCGTTCCGCCAGGTGATGTGCCAGCGCCAGGGCGCGACGCACCGGGATCGGCTTGTCCATGTGCTGCTGGTACATTTCGGTGTAATGCTGCGCGCGCTCGGTACAGACCGGCGGCTTGACGATATGCACCAGCGCCATTTTATGCGCTTTAATACGTTCGCTGAGGGTGTTGAGATTCAGGGTGGTCATAGGTTTATCCTCGTAAGGTCGCGGTTAACCCTTTCTGGCAGGCATACTGCTGCGCGAAATCCAGCAGGGCAGGGTTATCCAGCGGTTTGTCAGGGGCAGAGTAGGGTTGGCCGAGCAGGGTGTATTTGTTCATGCCCAGCGTGTGATACGGCAAAAAATGAATATCATCGACGCCGAGTTCGTCGGCAGCGAAGTTGGTAATGGCGGTGATGGAGGCTTCATCCGCGTTGAAGCCCTGGATCAGCGGCACGCGGATGGTCATCTTTTTCCCGGCCGCGGCCAGGCGCTTCAGGTTGTCCAGGATCCGTTTGGCCGAACCGTCGGTCCACTGTTTGAACACCGCTCCGTCGACGTGCTTAAGGTCGGCGAGGAACAGATCGACGTACGGTAATGACGGCTCGATATAGTGCCACGGCACGTGAAGGCAGGTTTCGACGGCGGTGTGGATACCCTGTTCGTGGCTGGCCTTGAACAGGGCGTGCGCCAGCTCCGGGTTCATAAACGGCTCGCCGCCGGAGAGGGTGATCCCGCCGCCGCTGCGGTCATAAAAGGGTTTGTCACGCAGTACGGTGGCCATGATCTCCTCGACCTGCTTCTCTTCACCGCAGACGGTAAGCGCCTGCGTCGGGCAGCAGTCGGTGAGGGCGTTGAGCGTCTCTTCACTCAGCTTTTCGCGGTGGATGACCAGGCCATTGAGCGCGCGTTCGATACAGCCCGGTGCCACCAGCTGGCACAGGTCGCAGCCTTCCAGACAGAGGCGCGCGTCAAACAGCACGTCCCGGCTGCGCGAGCGGCTTTCCGGGTTCTGACACCAGCGACAGCCCAGCGAGCAGCCTTTCAGGAACACCACGGTTCGAATACCGGGGCCGTCGTGGGTGGAATAACGCTGAATATTGAAGATCATATTTTTGCCCTCAAGTTGCATATGAAGATTAAATGACTTTCGAATGAAAGTTATCTTGATTCAGGTCAACTCTTGAGCAGGTTTTATCGTGATAGGGTAAGTGCAGGCTAATTTTGAGGGTGACATCATGGAACTTTATCTCGACACATCTGACGTTGCGGCAGTCAAAAAGCTGGCGCGTATCTTCCCGCTGGCGGGCGTGACCACCAACCCAAGCATTGTGGCGGCAGGAAAAACGCCGCTTGACGAGCTGCTGCCCGCGCTGCACGACGCGCTGGACGGTAAGGGCCGTCTGTTTGTGCAGGTAATGGCAACCACCGCCGAAGGGATGGTGGAAGACGCGCGCAAGCTGCGCGCTATCATTAACGACCTGGTGGTGAAGGTGCCGGTGACCGCGGAAGGGCTGGCGGCCATTAAGATGCTGAAAGCGGAAGGGATCCCGACGCTGGGCACGGCGGTGTATGGCGCCGCGCAGGGGATGCTGTCCGCCCTGGCCGGAGCTGAGTATGTGGCCCCTTACGTTAACCGCGTGGACGCGCAGGGCGGGGACGGGATCCAGACCGTTGTGGAATTACAGCAACTGCTGACGCTGCATGCCCCGCAGTCCAAAGTGCTGGCCGCGAGCTTTAAAACCCCGCGTCAGGCGCTGGACTGCCTGCTGGCAGGGTGCGAGTCCATCACGCTGCCGCTGGACGTGGCGCAGCAGTTTATTACTTCCCCTGCGGTGGATGCGGCGATCGTGAAGTTTGAGCAGGACTGGCAGGGGGCGTTTGGACGGACGTCTATCTGACGGGTGCGGCCTGATGCCCTCACCCCAACCCTCTCCCACAGGGAGAGGGAGCAAACACTAAAACGGCAACCTGAAGGTTGCCGTTTGCTTTAACCTCCGCACACCTCACACCCCGGATTACGCATCAGCTTCATCTCGCGGAACTGACAGGTCATCGCGTCATACATCACGATTTTCCCCGCGGCAGGCGTGCCGTAGTGCGCCAGCACTTTAATCGCTTCCATTGCCTGCAATGAGCCAATCACGCCGACGAGTGGTGCCATCACGCCCGCCTCGACGCAGGTCAGCGCATTCTCGCCAAACAGACGGCTCAGGCAGCGGTAGCAGGGTTCACCATCCGCGTACGTGAAGACGCTGATTTGCCCCTCCATGCGGATTGCCGCGCCGGAGACCAGTGGGGTTTTGTGGGCAAAACAGCCCGCGTTCAGCTGGTTACGGACGGCGACGTTATCGGTGCAGTCGAGCACCAGATCGTGCTGCGCAATCTGCGCGAACAGCGCGTCGTCATCCAGCATCGCGTCAATCAGTGTGAACTGAACGTTGGGGTTGATGCGCGCCAGCGCCGTGCGGGCAGAGTCTACTTTCGGCTGGCCAACCGTCGCGTCGCTGTGCAGCGTCTGGCGCTGCAGGTTGGACACCGAGACGGTATCGAAATCCAACAGCGTCATCCTGCCCACGCCCGCCGCCGCAAGATACTGCGCGGCGGCGCAGCCCAGCCCGCCGAGACCGACGACCAGCACTTTGGCTGCCTTAAGCGCTTCCTGGCCCTCAAAGTCAAACCCGCGCAGCACGATCTGGCGGTTGTAGCGCATCATCTCCTGGTCGCTCAGCTCCACCGTCATGTCAGCCTCCGAACAGGTGGTTAAAGCGCTCAACCTCAACCCATTCGCCGGCTTCCACGTTGCCGCGCTCGCGCTCCAGCACGATAAAGCAGTTGCCCTGGCTGAAGGAGCTGAAAATGTGAGAGCCCTGGTGCCCGGTGGTGCTCACTTCCATTTCGCCGTCGGCGTTGCGCGCCAGAATGCCGCGCTGGAAATCGAGACGACCCGGTGATTTTTTCAGGCGCGTAGCGGCACGCACGCGCAGGCGTTCCGGCAGCGGGCTGGCCTTGTTGCCGGAAAGCTTCGCCAGCAGCGGGATCGCCAGCTGGTAGAAGGTGAGTGCCGCAGAGACCGGGTTACCCGGCAGGCCGCAGAACCAGCTGTGCGGAAGCTTGCCAAACGCGAACGGTTTGCCCGGCTTAATCGCCAGCTTCCAGAAGGCGATTTCGCCCAGCTCTTCAAGCAGGGTTTTGGTGTAATCCGCTTCGCCCACGGAGACGCCGCCGGAGCTGATGACCACGTCGGCGGATTTGTCCGCCTCGATAAACGCCGCGCGCAGTTTTTCCGGGTCGTCTGGAATGATGCCGAGGTTAATCACCTCGCAGCCCAGCTGTTCCAGCATCAGGTGTACCGCCAGGCGGTTGGTGTCATAAATCTGGCCGTCCTGCAGCGGCTGGCCCGGAAGCTGCAGCTCGTCGCCGGTGGAGAAGACCGCCACGCGCACCTTGCGGACAACGTCAACTTCGGCGATGCCGAGCGACGCCAGCACCGGCAGTTCACCTACCGTCAATTTCTGCCCGGCGGCAAAAACGGTCGCGCCGAGGGTGATGTCTTCGCCCGTGCGGCGGATGTTCTGGCCCGCTTTAACGTTCGCGGTAAAACGCACCCCGCCGTCGGTCTGCTCGGTCTCTTCCTGCATCACCACGGCATCGCAGCCCTGCGGAACCGGCGCGCCAGTCATAATGCGCACGCAGGTGCCCGCAGGCCATTCGCCGCCAAACGGCTGGCCCGCAAAGGCTTTACCCGCCACCGGCAGGGCGTTACCCGTCTGGAGATCCGCCAGGCGCACCGCGTAACCGTCCATCGCGGAGTTATCGAACCCCGGCACGTTCATCGGCGAGACGATATCGCGCGCGGCAATACGACCAAAACAGCGCACAAGCGGCAGCGTCTCAACGTCATGCAGCGGAGAAATACGGTCAAGCATCTGCGAGAGTGCCGTTTCAAGCGGCATCAGTCCGGCGGTAAAATCCATGGTGGGCTCCTGCGGAGTAACAACGAAAGCGCCCATTATGGCAGAAAAGTGCGGCTAACTGTATGACCCGATGGGTGTACGCTTTACATCACTGTTGCGTCTTTCTATATTCAAAAATCATCTGAAGTTTCATCGACGATAATGATATTTATAGAAAAAGCCGCGAATCAGGCTAACGGGTGATGCGAATGGTTAATGCGGTAATCGCAATTCATGGCGGCGCAGGGGCAATCACCCGTGCACAGCTCAGTCCCGAGCAGGAAAAGCGCTACATTGACGCGCTGTACGCCATTGTGGAAACGGGCCAGAAAATGCTGGAAGCGGGCGAGAGCGCGCTGGATGTGGTCACCGAGGCGGTGCGCCTGCTGGAAGAGTGTCCGCTCTTTAATGCCGGAATAGGTTCGGTTTTTACCCGGGATGAAACCCACGAGCTGGACGCCTGCGTGATGGACGGCGTCACCCTGAAGGCGGGCGCCGTGGCGGGCGTGAGCCATCTGCGAAATCCGGTGCTGGCGGCGCGTCTGGTGATGGAGGAGAGCCCGCACGTTCTGCTGGCGGGCGCCGGGGCGGAAAAATTTGCCTTTGAGCACGGAATGGAACTGGTATCGCCGGATCTGTTTTCCACGGAAGAACGCTATCAGCAGCTGCTGGAAGCCCGTACGGCGGGCATAACGCAGCTTGACCATACTGCGCCGCTGGATGAAACCACCAAAATGGGCACGGTCGGCGCGGTGGCGCTCGATAAAGCCGGTAACCTCGCGGCGGCGACGTCAACGGGCGGCATGACCAACAAGCTGCCGGGACGCGTCGGCGACAGCCCGCTGCCCGGCGCGGGCTGCTATGCCAATAACGCCACGGCGGCGGTGTCGTGTACCGGCACCGGGGAAGTGTTTATTCGCGCCCTCGCGGCCTACGACATCACCGCGCTGATGGATTACGGCGGTTTAAGCCTGAGCGAGGCCTGCGAGCGCGTGGTGATGGAAAAATTACCTGCCCTGGGCGGCGTCGGCGGGCTGATTGCGGTCGATCGTGAGGGCAACGTGGCCCTGCCGTTCAACAGCGAAGGCATGTACCGCGCCTGGGGTTATGCCGGTGATGAGCCGAGCACGGGCATCTATCGTGAATAAGGGGGCAGCGCGTGCCGCACACTGAAGAACTGGACAACCGCGAGGTGCTGGCTGTCCATCAGCTGAATATTGCGTTTCAGGAAGAGCGGCAGTTCATCCCCGCAGTACAGAATTTATCGTTCTCGCTCAGGCGCGGCGAGACGCTGGCGATTGTTGGCGAATCCGGCTCCGGTAAATCGGTCACCGCGCTGGCGCTGATGCGCCTGCTGGAACAGACGGGCGGGCAAATCAGCAGCGAGAAAATGCTCCTGCGCCGCCGTAACCGTCAGGTCATCGATTTAAACGAGCTGAGCGGCGCGCAGATGCAGGGCGTGCGCGGGGCGGATATCGCGATGATCTTCCAGGAGCCGATGACCTCCCTGAACCCGGTGTTCCCGGTCGGGGAGCAAATTGCCGAGTCCATCCGGCTGCATCAGGGGCTGAGCGGCGATGAGGCGCTCAGGGAAGCGAGACGCATGCTGGAGCTGGTGCGCATTCCGGAGGCGCAGGCCATTCTGGGGCGCTACCCGCATCAGCTTTCCGGCGGCATGCGCCAGCGGGTGATGATTGCCATGGCGCTCTCCTGCCGTCCGGCGGTGCTGATCGCCGATGAGCCGACGACGGCGCTGGACGTGACGATTCAGGCGCAGATCCTGCAGCTCATCAAAGTGCTGCAGCAGGAGATGGAGATGGGGGTGATTTTCATCACCCACGATATGGGCGTGGTGGCTGACATCGCCGATCGGGTGCTGGTGATGCACAAGGGCAATGCTGTGGAAACCGGTGCGGTCGAGCAGATTTTTCATGCCCCCGAGCATCCTTACACCAAAGCGCTGCTGGCGGCGGTGCCGCGGCTTGGGGCAATGAACGGCAGCGATTTGCCGCGCCGTTTTCCGCTGATTTCCCTGGAGGCGACAGAGCCGCAGGAGGATGAAGGCGAGCAGGACACCGTGGTGTCGGGTAAACCGATACTCGAAGTGCGCAATCTGGTGACCCGCTTTCCGCTGCGCAGCGGAATTTTCAACCGCCTGAAGCGCGAAGTGCATGCGGTGGAAAACGTCAGTTTTGATCTCTGGCCGGGTGAAACGCTGGCGCTGGTAGGAGAGTCCGGCTGCGGGAAATCCACCACCGGGCGGGCGCTGCTCAGGCTCGTGGAGACCCAGGAGGGGACGATAACCTTTAACGGTGAACGTATCGACACCCTGCCAGATAATAAATTACAGGCGATACGGCGAGATATTCAGTTTATCTTCCAGGATCCGTATGCCTCTCTCGACCCGCGCCATACGGTAGGGTACTCAATTATGGAGCCGCTGCGGGTGCATAACCTGCTCGACGGCGAGGCGGCGCAGCGTCGCGTGGCCTGGCTGCTGGAGCGCGTTGGCCTGAAGCCGGAACACGCCTGGCGTTATCCGCACGAGTTTTCCGGCGGGCAGCGGCAGCGTATCTGCATCGCCCGCGCGCTGGCGCTGAACCCGAAGGTGGTGATTGCGGATGAGTCCGTCTCGGCGCTGGATGTCTCGATCCGGGCGCAAATTATCAACTTACTGCTGGATTTACAGCGGGATATGGGCATTGCCTTCCTGTTTATCTCGCACGATATGGCGGTGGTAGAGCGTATCAGCCACCGCGTGGCGGTGATGTTTATGGGGCAAATCGTGGAGATTGGCCCGCGAAGGGCGGTGTTTGAGAACCCGCAGCACCCGTACACCCGCAAGCTTATTGCGGCGGTGCCGGTTGCCGATCCCGCGCACCGCCACGGCCAGCGCGTGCTGCTGCAGGATGAGATGCCGAGCAACATTCGTAAACGCGGCGAAGCCGTGGAGCGCGTCACGCTGCGTGAGGTTGGTCCGGGCCACTTCGTGGCTCCGCCGCGCCAGGACAATGCCTTCTCACGGTTATAACTTACAACAGGCAGGAGAACATAATGGTTACATTTGTAGCGCGTAAATGGTTGTTAGCCGCGAGCGTGACGGCAGCCCTGGCCGCTGCCCCCGCGTTCGCCGCCAAAGACGTGGTGGTTGCCGTCGGCTCCAACTTCACCACGCTCGATCCGTACGACGCCAACGACACGCTCTCCCAGGCGGTGGCGAAATCGTTCTATCAGGGGCTGTTTGGTCTCGACAGAGAGATGAAGCTGAAAAATGTGCTGGCGGAGGGGTACACCGTATCCGACGACGGGCTGGTCTATACCATCAAGCTCCGTTCCGGCGTGAAATTCCAGGACGGGACTGATTTCAATGCGGAGGCGGTAAAGGTCAACCTCGACCGTGCCAGCAATCCTCAAAACAGCCTCAAGCGCTATAACCTGTATAAAAATATCGCCAGCACCGAGGTAGTCGACCCGGCAACGGTAAAAATCACCCTGAAAGAGCCATTCTCCGCGTTTATCAATATTCTGGCGCATCCGGCGACGGCGATGATCTCGCCCGCCGCGCTGAAAAAGTACGGTAAAGAGATCGGCTTCCACCCGGTGGGAACCGGGCCGTACGAGCTGCTCACCTGGAACCAGACCGATTTCGTGAAGGTGAAAAAATTCGCGGGATACTGGCAGCAGGGGCTGCCGAAGCTGGACACCATCACCTGGCGCCCGGTGGTGGATAACAACACCCGCGCGGCAATGCTCCAAACCGGCGAGGCGCAGTTTGCCTTCCCCATCCCGTATGAGCAGGCCGCCATTCTGCAGAAAAACAGCAAGCTGGAGCTGGTTGCCAGCCCGTCTATCATGCAGCGCTACATCAGCATGAACGTCACGCAGAAGCCGTTCGATAACCCGAAGGTGCGTGAAGCCATCAACTATGCCATTAACCGTCAGGCGCTGGTGAAGGTCGCTTTTGCGGGCTATGCCACCCCGGCCACCGGCGTGCTGCCGCCGTCTATCGCGTATGCGCAAAGCTATCAGCCGTGGCCGTACGATCCGGCTAAAGCGCGCGAGCTGCTGAAAGAGGCGGGTTTCCCGAACGGCTTCAGCACCACGCTGTGGTCGTCGCACAATCACAGCACCGCGCAGAAGGTGCTGCAGTTCACCCAGCAGCAGCTGGCGCAGGTGGGGATTAAGGCGCAGGTCACCGCGATGGATGCCGGGCAGCGTGCGGCAGAAGTGGAGGGGAAAGGGCAGAAAGAGAGCGGCGTGCGGATGTTCTACACCGGCTGGACGGCCTCGACCGGTGAAGCCGACTGGGCGCTGTCGCCGCTGTTCGCCTCGCAGAACTGGCCGCCAACCCTGTTCAACACCGCGTTTTACAGCAATCCGCAGGTGGACAAAGACCTGGCCGATGCCCTGAAAACCACCAAACCGGAAGAGAAAGCCCGCCTCTACAAGGACGCGCAGGACATTATCTGGAAAGAGTCGCCGTGGGTACCGCTGGTGGTGGAGAAACTGGTCTCAGCCCATAACAAAGCGCTGACCGGGTTCTACATCATGCCGGACACCGGCTTTAGCTTTGACGATGCGGATTTAAAATAAACCTCATGCTGAATTATGTTTGTAAACGTCTGCTGGGGCTTATCCCGACGCTGCTGATAGTGGCGGTGCTGGTGTTTTTGTTTGTCCATATGCTGCCGGGCGATCCGGCGCGTCTGGTAGCCGGGCCCGAAGCGGATGCCACCGTCATTGAGCTGGTGCGTAAACAGCTGGGCCTCGACCAGCCGCTGTATATGCAGTTTCTGCACTATATGTGCAACGTTCTGCAGGGCGATTTTGGTATCTCGATGGTGTCGAGGCGTCCGGTGTCGGAGGAGATTGCCAGCCGCTTTATGCCCACGTTCTGGTTAACGATTGCCAGCATGGGCTGGGCGGTGGCGTTTGGGCTGGGCGCGGGGATTATTGCGGCCGTCTGGCGCAACCGCTGGCCGGACAAGCTCGGCATGGCCCTGGCGGTGACCGGCATCTCCTTCCCGGCGTTCGCGCTGGGGATGCTGCTGATGCAGATCTTCTCCGTTGAACTGGGCTGGCTGCCGACCGTCGGGGCCGATACCTGGAAGCATTACATTCTGCCCTCCATGACGCTGGGCGCTGCCGTGTCGGCGGTGATGGCCCGCTTTACCCGCGCCTCGTTCGTGGACGTGCTGAGCGAAGATTATATTCGCACCGCGCGGGCGAAAGGAGTCAGCGAGAAGTGGGTCATTCTCAAGCACGGGTTCCGCAATGCGATGATTCCGGTGGTGACGATGATGGGGCTGCAGTTTGGTTTCCTGCTGGGTGGCTCTATCGTCGTGGAAAAGGTCTTCAACTGGCCGGGGCTGGGGCGCCTGCTGGTCGATTCCGTCGAGATGCGCGACTACCCGGTGATTCAGGCAGAAGTCCTGCTTTTCTCGCTGGAGTTTATTCTTATCAACTTAGTGGTGGACGTGCTCTACGCCGCCATTAACCCGGCCATCAGGTATAAGTAAGATGCGATTGTTGAACTGGCGGCGTCAGGCCGTTTTGAACGCGATGCCGGGGCTGAAACCGGAGCATGTCCGCACCCCGTGGTCCGAATTCTGGCGACGTTTTCGCCGTCAGCCGGTCGCAATGGCGGCGGGGCTGTTCGTGCTGGTGCTAATTGCCGTGGCGATCGTTGCGCCGTGGGTAGCGCCGTTTGATGCGGAAAACTACTTTGACTACGACCGCCTGAACGACGGCCCCTCAATGCTGCACTGGTTCGGCGTGGACTCGCTTGGCCGCGATATCTTCAGCCGCGTGCTGGTGGGGGCGCAAATTTCTCTCGCCGCCGGGGTAGTCGCGGTGCTGATCGGCGCGGCTATCGGTACCGTGCTGGGGCTCGTCGCCGGGTATTATGAAGGCTGGTGGGACCGCATCATCATGCGCATCTGCGACGTGCTGTTTGCTTTCCCCGGCATTCTGCTGGCGATTGCCGTGGTGGCGATCATGGGCAGCGGCATGGCCAACGTTATTATCGCGGTGGCGGTCTTTTCGATTCCGGCCTTTGCCCGCCTGGTGCGCGGCAACACGCTGGTGCTGAAGCAGCAGACGTTTATTGAATCCGCCCGCAGCATGGGGGCCAGCGATACCACCATTCTGTTCAGCCATATTCTGCCCGGAACGGTGTCGTCCATCGTGGTCTATTTTACCATGCGTATCGGCGTGTCGATTATCTCGGCGGCCAGCCTGTCGTTTCTGGGGTTAGGGGCACAGCCGCCGACGCCGGAGTGGGGCGCAATGCTGAACGAGGCGAGGGCCGATATGGTGATTGCGCCACACGTGGCGATCTTCCCGAGCCTGGCGATTTTCCTGACCGTGCTGGCGTTTAACCTGCTGGGGGATGGACTGCGCGACGCGCTGGATCCGAGGATAAAGGGGTAGTGCAGTGAAATGTGCCGGGTGGCGGCTACGCCTTACCCGGCCTGTAAAAGATGTGCAGTGAGATTAAACCCGGCTACCCCACAGGTCATACTCATCCGCGTTTTCAACCTTCACGCGAATAATATCACCCGGCTTAACGTTGGTTTCGCCGTTCAGGTACACCGCGCCGTCGATTTCAGGGGCGTCCGCCATGCTGCGGCCAATCGCGCCTTCTTCGTCCACTTCGTCGATGATAACCATGATCTCGCGGCCCACTTTTTCCTGCAGACGCTCGGCAGAGATCTGCTGCTGCAGCTGCATGAAGCGGTTCCAGCGCTCTTCCTTAACCTCTTCCGGCACCTGATCCGCCAGCTCGTTGGCGGTTGCGCCTTCCACCGGGCTGTATTTGAAGCAGCCGACGCGGTCCAGGCGCGCTTCTTTCAGGAAGTCGAGCAGCATCTGGAAGTCTTCTTCGGTTTCACCCGGGAAGCCGACGATAAAGGTGGAGCGCAAGGTCAGATCCGGACACATTTCACGCCACTGCTTGATGCGCGCCAGCTGGCGGTCAACGGAGCCAGGGCGTTTCATCAGCTTGAGGATACGCGGGCTGGCGTGCTGCAGCGGGATATCCAGGTACGGCAGAATTTTGCCTTCCGCCATCAGCGGGATCACGTCGTCAACGTGCGGGTACGGGTAGACGTAGTGCAGACGCGTCCAGATACCGAGTTTGGACAGCTGCTCGCACAGGCCCACCATGCTGGTTTTCACCGGCTCGCCGTTGTGGAAACCGGAGCGGTGTTTAACGTCTACGCCGTAAGCCGAGGTGTCCTGGGAAATCACCAGCAGCTCCTTCACGCCCGCATCGGCCAGACGTTTGGCTTCCGCCAGCACTTCGCCAATCGGACGGCTCACCAGATCGCCACGCATCGACGGGATGATGCAGAAGGTGCAGCGATGGTTGCAGCCTTCTGAAATTTTCAGGTAGGCGTAGTGACGCGGCGTCAGCTTCACGCCCTGTTCCGGCACCAGGCTCAGGAACGGGTTGTGCTTTGGTTTTGGCACGTAGTGATGAACATGTTCCAGCACCTGCTCGTAGCTGTGCGGGCCGGTGATCTCCAGCACCTTCGGGTGCACTTCGCGGATTTGGTCCACTTTCGCGCCCAGGCAGCCGGTCACGATCACTTTGCCGTTTTCGGTCAGCGCTTCACCGATCGCTTCCAGTGACTCCTGCACCGCGCTGTCGATAAACCCGCAGGTGTTAACGATCACCATATCGGCGTTGTCGTAGCTTGGCACCACGTCATAGCCCTCGGTGCGCAGTTCGGTCAGGATGCGTTCTGAATCCACCAGGTTTTTCGGGCAGCCCAGGGAGACGAAGCCGATTTTCGGCTGGTGCGTAACATTGCTCATAGGTTAAAAATTGTTCGATTTTTGGAATGGTCAGGGCAGGAATTCTACAGAGGTTGGCGGGAAAATTGTACTGAAGAATTGCGGTTAGCGCGGCTTTTCGATATTACCTGATTTTTCTTGTTTTGAAACGGTGTTTTACTTAGAAATAGTGCTTATTGATAGTGTGGTTATTGCATGTAAAATGGCCTGTTGGATTATTTTTATAATAAGTAGAAGGACTTATGGCAAGAGGATACATTTTGCATATGTATGGCCCCACCACTTGTGGTGGTCGTGTGCTGGAAGGAGCATCAAACAGAAGAACCAACGGCATATCAGTTGCCCGAATGGGTGACCGGGTATCATGTGGTAAAGATGGCAATACTTACCGCATCGTCGGTGGCATTGGATGGATTAAAACGGATGGTCGCCTTGTTGCAGGCAGTCTGGACAGTTTCAGCAGTTGTCCCTGTAATGCAAAAATCATCCCGCAGATAACCGTTCAAACCTATGAATCTCGCGGCGAATCCAGAACGTCGGCACCGATAACGGCAACCACACCGCCGACAATTTTTTCCTCAAATTCATCACCAGCGGCTGGCCCTGCTGTACTGCGGCCTGTCCCTGTCT